>JAZQAF010000006.1:0-123277 GCA_045545015.1 Ruminococcus sp. | reverse complement strand
GCTCTTGCAACAAAAAGAATGGTTGCGGAAGCAGAAGAATTAGGTGCAGACGCAGTCATTAACATCCGCTATGCATCTTCTGCGGTTATGCAGGGTGCCGCAGAAGTAATTGTATATGGAACAGCCGTTAAGTTTATAAATAAGTAATTTCCCTCTTTTGCTGATAGCAGCCCAGGCAGCTATCAAGGACAACAAGTAATTGTTGGCTTTATAAAACAAAACTATCCGTCCGAGGAAACTCAGGCGGATTTTTGTATTGCAATAGTTTTATTTTTATGGTATACTATTATTGGTTTAAATGAACCAAATCTATAATGCGTCATATCTTTATGATGCGTGCCCGTTATGGCACAGGTGTTTTTTTGAAACTGAATAAAAGAAACTGCGATATGCGAATTAGACTGACTCCCTTCGATTGCGATATGCTTCGAATTCATTGGCGGATTGATAGTGAAAACTATTATTTTATTGCCAGTGGTGTAATGGGAAGTCAGTTTTCTGCGTTTTTATCGGCAGTATATGGCCTTTACGAGGAAGAAGACCATTCACACTATCTGCACTGCAAGTATTATGACAATATTTCGCACGAGCATCCGCACAATCGTGAGGATAAGAAACATTGTTTTAATACAAGCGTAACCTGGGATGGTGAGGGTCCGTTTTATACAATAGAATTTACAAGAATCAGTGACAACGAGGGTCCTGCTCTTGACCCGCATACACCAGACCCTATACAAATTAAAATAGAGAGCACCAGACAACCCTCGAAGGAATGCATCGTTGATGGGCGTGATTTGTGCTATGCAGTTGCAAAGGGGTGCACGGAAGCACTAAAAAAATACGGGTTCAAAGGCTATACAAAAACATCAGGGGGATATGATGTTGGAGATTCGTTTAGTATTGAAAAACTATTGTTTGTTAAGGCATATGCTTTGGGAGCATTAGATGTTTGTAAGGCAGAAGAACTTTGGAAGAATCCTAATAGTTGGAGAACAATCGAAGCAACCAACTTTGAAAAAGAAATGAAACTGCTGCTTTTTGATATGTAATTTCCCTCTTTTGCTGATAGCACAGCAGGCAGCTATCAAGGGCTGATCCGAAAGGTAAGCAATATACAATAGTATAGCTTAATAAATCATCCCCACTCGAGAAATCGGGTGGGGATTTTTGGATCAATGCAGTTGATTCTTGCAAATACAAGTGCTAAAATATAATTAGATTTAATGTAAACAACTACGCACAACATGGATACACTTACAATAGATAAGGAGGAAACACACAATATGAAAAAGATTAAATTAGCAAGAAACATTTTATATGTAGCAGGACTTATTATCTTCCTTTCACTTATTGCATATTCGCTTTACCACACAAACTCTATGTGGGTGAATGAGTTAAAGTGGAAAGCTTTCTCCTCTTTTTCTGAATATTACTTTACTCGTGCAAAAGGTGAAATATTAATTGCCGTTATAGCCGGCTTAATCCCGATTCTTGTTGGTGCATTTATTAATGCTGCGTACATCTCCAAAAAGCAACGCTCTGATCAGGCTTTATAAATAAAAACCGACTAAACAGATTAATAACATCCACCCTTTGTGTTTTCGACACATAAACTTACAAGGACTAATCCGTATTTGTAGGGACAGGCGTCCCCGACTGTCCGAAAAATTCAACTTTCCCCACCCTTCTCTTCGGGTGGGGATTTTCATATGTTGCAAAGGCTTTAGGGTTCGGATATAATATGTATATGAGGTGATATTATGGGAATCTTTAGTTTTCTCAAAAAGAACAATTCCACTTCTGAGAAGAGCAATACTACCCTTTCAGACAACCCCCTTCACAGCATAAGCCTTATGAGCTACAACACTCAGCACTGCCTGAACTACATAACACGAGAGATAGATTATGATATGGTAGCGGATACCATCAGAAAGTGCGGTGCCGACATCATCGGTCTTCAGGAGATGCGGGATGAGAGTGACTCCAAGGACTATGAAGCGCAGACTAAAATAGTTGCAGAAAAGCTGGGGTTTCATCACTATTACTTTGCCGAGGCTATCCGCTTTGGCGGAAAGCACCCCTATGGCAACGCCCTGATCTCCCGATACCCCATTATTTCCGCAGAGACCATTAAAATCCCCGACCCCATCTTCAAGAGGTACAAAGGGTATTACGAGCCCCGCTGTGTCCTCAAGGCAAAAATAGATTTTGCAGGCGGTCTCGATGTAATAGTCAGCCACTTCGGACTTAACCCTGATGAGCATAAAAAGGCTGTGAAAACCATCACCAAAAACATATCAAAAGAAAGATGTATCGTAATGGGTGACTTCAATATGGAGCCTGAGAACAGAATTCTCAGACCCCTGCAGAAAAAACTATTTGATACCGCTGAAAAGTTCTCTTCCCCGAAGCTGAGCTGTCCCTCCGATAAACCAAAAATGAAAATAGACTATATCTTCACAAGCAAGGATATTAAAACCATCTCGGCAGACATTCCCGAAATAGTATCATCTGACCATCGCCCCCACATTGCCAAGGTGAAAATATATTAAAGCTTTAGCAAGTGGAAATCACACAAAATTAATAATTCAAAAGCTTCTTTGCGTTGCAATCTATATGGCACAAAGTTCTCACCTTTTTAATAGCACCAATAAAGGCGGAGGAAATGAAATGGATTACATAAAAATATACAAAGATATTGAAAACCTGCTTTCAAAGAAAGCTTTAAAAGCAAATATTCACGATTTATCAAAATACTACAACCCGGAGGGAATAAATCAGAGCTTCTATCTCCGACTTGCCTCTTCCCTGCAAAACGGAACATCCAGCGGAATGGACAGGTCAATAAAATTCAACGGTGAAAACCGTGAGGAGATCCTTCGTGTTCTCCACGGATGCGACTACAAGGCGGTTCTGAAAGAATATAAATCAGATAAGGATCTATATAACGCTCTTTGTGAGAACATCACAGACGGCGGCAAGGAAGCACGTGAAAAGAGAGCCTCAAAAGCAAAAACAGAGGAGAAGAAAGAGAAGATCAATAAAAGACCTACAAACTGGGAAAAGTATGCGGAGGGTCTGTACCATGGCGCTCAGTTTCTCGGCGAAGAAAACGGCAACGAGCTTATTGAAACAATGATATCTTACAATGGCACTGACACACTTCCCATGGATACCATTAAATCAATGTTTAATAAAATAAAAGAAATCAAAGGTCTGGGTCCCGCACTTATATGCGACTGGCTTAAAGAATGCGGCTGCACTTGGCTCTGCAAACCTGATGTACATATCAAAAGGGTCTATCAGGCTATGCTTGAAACAGAAACAAACACTACTGTAGATTATGAAAAGATCAAAGACTTTGATGTAATTGAGTACTATTTTAACTGGGTGCAAAAGCTCAGGAAAAGCGGAATAGACACTACCGTCTATAAGCTCGATAAGATGATATGGCTCATCTGCACAGGTGAATTCTATCTTCATAAAGATGAGAGCACAGGACGAAATACCCTTATCGAAAGAATAAAAGCTGACTGAGGCATAAAAAACAAAATACCGATTTTCAAAACGAAAGGTTAATTCTTTATGAAAAAGTTTTTTCAAGGTACCAATTTAATACTGATTATCGGAATTCTCATATTCCTTGTAGGCTGTATCTTCCCCTACCGCTACGAGAAAGCCATAGAGGAAGGCTACGAGGTTGAGGCTACCGTCACAGATATTGTGGAGAGAGCTCAGACCGCCGCCGAAGCAGGACCTGATGACACCTCCTACACCCTCTACGGTGACTATACCATTGACGGAAAGGAATACACTCACGTAAAGCTGGGCAAAAACTACAGCGACTCCCACTATATAGGCGAAAAGCTCAAGGTTGTAGTTAATCCCGACAACCCCGGGAAGCCCATGTTTGAAGGCGGAATCCTCTGCACAGTCGGTTTTCTGATTGCTATAGGTGCAATAATCGCAAAAGTCTCAGCAAAGAGAAAAGCAAAGAAACAAACACAATAAACATTTTTCCAAAATGGCCCCTCGGCTTACGAGGGGCTTTTGTTTGGAAAGTTACCGCTTAGTTTAAATATCTGACCGAATACTTGAGTTTGATTGAAATCGTTTCCCGTATCAGCTAAGATAATCTCGAAAGGAGAAAACACCATGAAATGCGAAGTAATAATCACAGAAAAAGGTGAGGAAAAAGTCCTGATCTACACCAAAGAAGAAACACCTCTTGTAAGAGAAATAATAAGCCTTACAGAGGAAAACAGCATGGAGATTTCAGGCTATATTGACAGAGAGATCGTAAAGCTTAACCCCTCGGAAATCTACTGCTTTACTGTAGAAAACAATAAGGTTTTCGCCCTCTGCAAAAAGAAAAAATACAGCCTCAGACAAAGGCTTTACACCCTTGAAGAGATGCTTCCCGAAAACTTCATCAAAATAAATCAGTCAACCATTGCAAATCTCAGACTGATAGACAGATTCGACGCCTCTGTCTCGGGTACTCTCAAGGTTTACTTCAAAAACGGACACGTAGATTTCGTATCAAGACGTCAGCTCAAAACACTAAAAGAAAAGGTAGGTATTTAAACTATGAATAAGACACTTAAAGAATTTTTACACAGAGGTATGATGTACGCAGGCTTCGGCCCCATTATCGCAGGTATCGTTTATATGTGTCTCGACAAGGCAATAACAAACTTCACACTTACAGGTGTACAGGTTTTCGTGGCTATTGTATCAACATATCTTCTCGCTTTCATTCAGGCAGGAGCTTCCGTATTTAATCAGATCGAAAGCTGGAGCATCCCCAAATCCTCTCTCTGTCACTTTTCACTTATCTATATCGCCTATGTGGGCTGCTACCTCATAAATGACTGGATCCCCTTTGATATGAGCTTCCTCCTCATCTTCACCGCAATCTTTGCTCTCGTATATCTGGCAATATGGATTTCTGTCTATGTCTCAATAAAGCTTGTAAGCAGAAAGCTCAACACAAAATTAGGCTAAAAAAAAAAAAAACAGCGAAGAAGAGAAATCTTCTTCGCTGTTTTTATAATGCTTCCGCTAAAACTTTAACTGTCTGGTATCGTTCATCAGGAGAAATCGCAGTACATCTTCTGACTACTCTGCCCATCTTCCCTCGGGGAAGCTTTTCGCTCGGATGTGCCCCTGTGAGCATCACACAAATTAGAACTCCCAATGAATAAATATCTGTGCGGGCATCAGAGTGGGCTCTTCCCAAAAGCTCGGGAGAAGCATAGCCTGCCGTCCCCATAATCTCCGTATCGTTTCTGTGGGGTGTAATTACCCTTGAAACATTGAAATCAAGAAGCACTACTCTGCCGTTCTTTGTCACCATAATGTTTTCAGGCTTTATATCTCTGTGAACAATTCCCTTTCCATGGAGGAAATCAAGAGCATTGCATATTCCCAGAAGCACCTTTCTGACCCCACTTTTTCGGTATCGTCCGCTTTCCATAACCTGTGCCAGAGTAAGTCCCTCTATGAACTCTTCCAGGACTATCTGTCCGTCTTCAAGGGATAACACCTCTAAAATCTCAGGCAGATTCTCACATTTATATTTTGAAAGGAGCGAATAAACCTCTGACTCCTTTGAGAGTTTCCGAAGCACGATATCACGATTCAGGCTTTTGTGTCTGAGTCTCAGCACCTTGCAGCCATTCTTATCTGAGAGAACGCTTACCAGTGAGTAAACTTCAAATATCCTGCTTATGTATTCCTCGCATATCATATTGATTCTATCCAAACTTATCATCCCATATAGTACCATTCTTCATAAAGTGCTCCGAAATATGATGCAGAGTTTCTGTAATATCTGAAATTCCTGTCACTGCAATCATAGGCACAATGAATGGTCAGTGTACCGTTTCGTACCGTTGAGAAGGCGTTTGTGTCAGTAAATACACTTTTTCCGCAGAAATATATATCTGTCATATTCTCACAGCCATAGAAAGCATTACTGGAGATTGTGAGTACCGAATCAGGTACCACCACACCCAAAACAGTTTTACAGATATCCTCCTCGGAAAAGCTGAGTCCTGATATTCCTATCACTCTTTTTCCATCTATCTTTGGCGGAATAATATACAGTCCTGAACCCGATACGCCACCTACACCCGTGATAACGATATCATTCTCTGTAAAGGGATAGTTTATGCTGAAATCATCTCCACGCTGAGCCTGTCGATAATAATATGTGACATTAGATACCAACGGAAATGTAGTATCTACAGGCCAATAATAATCAGGTTCCCTCACCGGGGTGGTAGTAATATCAGGCTCTTCATAAGGCTGTTCGCTGGGATAGAACTCTTCGGTATAAGAAGGTGTTATGCTGTTCCCTTGGGAACCACCGGGCTTTTGTCCGCTACCTGAGGTTCCACCGCTTAGGGAAGAGTTTGCACTCCCCACTCCCTCATTATTATTCTTTATAGGTTCAGAACTTTTATCTGTCTTACTCTGTGATTCTGCTGTACTCTCCTCTGAGTTTTCTGTAGGCGGAAAACTATGGTCTTCGTCTGTTACAAACACCTCGTCTGCAGTTGACTCCTGTCCCCCGTCTGTATTTTTATCGCAGGAAGACACCCAAAACAGAATACCTGCTCCAAGTATCAGGAGCACTAAAAATACCAACAAAATCGGATGCTTACGTCTTTCTTTGATAGTACTTGATGCGATCTCTTTATCCTCAAGCGAAGTCATACAGTAAAAACAAAAGACCGCATTATCCTCAATTTCAGCTTTGCAAAAAGGACATTTTTTCATACTCTCACCTACCCAAGAGTTTCTAATTCGTATTCGTACAGAAGCTCGTTGATCTGAGGCACAGAAAGCCCCTTGCAAATACCGTAGATTACAATACTGTCAAAAGGAAGCTTCACATAAAGCTGAGAGTAGCCTGCACATTTGAGAAGTATCTGTGTTTCCTCAAGATTCAGCTTCATCCCCACACAAAGGCACAGAAGCTTCTTTCTCTCAGGCACTCTCAGTCCTGAAAAGATCTGATATGCGTAAACCTCAGAAAGCTCAGAGTCACGTATGACCTGAGCCTTTTTTAAACTCTTTTCAGAAAGCATTTCCTCAAGCATAGAGGAAAGAGATTCATTTATCATATAATCCTTGTTCTCACTGTAGAAACTGCGAAAGTCCGCAGAGAGACCAAGCTCCTCGATAATTTTTCCTGTATCCTTACTCATAGTCCCACCCCTTATCTGATACTAAGCATACCACAAAGTCAAAAGAAAAACAACTATGCTGTCAGCATAAGACTTTATGTGCAGAAAAAGCTATAATCACAATAAGGGTGAGGGAATTGAAAATCGAATAACTTTATAGATTATCATCCGCTACGGATAATAAGTCGGCTAATGTAACCTCAAGAGCACGAGAAAAGATCACTAAATCAATGTCGGTAACAAACCTCTCACCGTTTTCTACACGACGTATGAAATAATGGTCAACATCAAAGCCGAGAAGCTGCATTTTTTCTGCCAGTTTCCGCTGAGAAAGCTTTTTACTTTTTCGTATTCGGGCAATTTCCTTACCCGTCAGATTATTAGTGCCGTCGGCGGCTTTAATTTTGAACATAAAACCCCTCACTTTTTGTTGAATACTATTTACTTTTATTAAATTCTATGCTAAAATAGCTATAGTTTTGGTGAATAGTGTTCAACACAATGAGGGTTTTATTTATTCACCAAATATATATTTTCAATACAAACGAATTGTGGTGGTAACTTGCTGAACAAATGTACTCCGGAAAGTCTTATCTGCACCAAATGCTCAGGAAAGCTTTCCATTGATTTTCGCAACAGGATAATCTGTTGTGAGTTCTGCGGAGCAAGGCAGAGTCTGGACTCCCTGATTTACGGAGACAACCTCACCTGTATCTTTGACGATAGTATTGTTCCGCTTAGTTCCCTCAGTTACTACGTTGACGGTTGCTATATTATGGAAACGGCAAAAACCGAGGGTGACTTCAGAAAAGCTGCTCAGCTTCTATCCATGGTGCCTGAGATAGAGGGTGCCTCTCAGCTTTGTGAGCATTGTATGAATGAAGCCGAAAAGCACAGATGTGTCAGAGAATACTCACAGGCTATGGAGCTTATAAACAGTCTCGAGGTCAAGAAGCTGGAGCGAGCAGTATATCTCTTTGAACGTCTTGGAAACTACAAGGATTCCCGAAAGAATCTACATATTTGTGAGGAACAGCTTAAAGTAGCAAGAGACATTGCCGCAAGGCAGAAGGCTATAGATGATGAGAAAAGAAACCGCAGAAACAAGGTGCTCAAGATTATTGGCGGTGCTGTAGGTCTTTTCATTCTCTTCAAATACTTTATCGGATGCTGACACCCGGCACCAATATTTTTCACTACTGGATTTTATCGACACAAGGGGTGCCGATAACAATATATTTAAAGGAGTTTTTATTATGGCAGAAAAAAAATTCGACTTCGTTGAACCTTTTAAGGGTATTCCCAAGGCTATCATGGGATTCCCAAAAAACCTTATTCATTGCTGGAAAGATCCTGTAAAGAACAGTGATGAAGTGGTACAGCGTAAAAAAGAAATCTATCCCTTGCTTTATCTCTTCATAATGATATTCATTCTTTTCCTTGTTCTATATGTGGTTATTCCCCCCCTTCAGACCATATTTATGATACTGTATGTGATCGGCGCTGTTGGAGCACTTGCCTGTGGCTTTATGTTTATGATACTTAAAAAAGCTGCTGAAAAGTTTGCAGATATCGAATGTAACAACTGTAAGGCTATGATCAAATACACAGATGAGGTTCAGATCAAGGAAATCTCCAAGAAATTCACAATAACAAAGGACAGCAAGACCATAAATGACAAGGACGGCGTTCCCTATCAGGCTACGATCACAGCCAAAGGTAAGGAAAGAACTGTTTTTGAGATCACCTGCAGATGTCAGGAATGCGGTGACGTTAAGACCTTTACACACGAGTTTGTTACAACCGAGTGTGAGAAGAGCGCAGTTAGAATTCCCTACGTTACCTCAGGCGCAATGCTTGTTCAGTTTGAACAGGAAGTAAGAGATGCATACAATGCAGACTTCGGCGGTGCCACAACCAGAGGTACACTTTCAAACGGTGTAGAGCTTAAATATAAGCGCACACCCCAGGATCTTGTTAAGGGATACTTTGGCAACGAGATACAGATGAGATAAGATAAAACCAACCAAAAAGAAAGGTTTCCCTATTATCAGGGAAGCTTTTCTTTTTTTTGATTTGAAAACATACACCATATAAGATAACAAAAACTCCATGCGAAAATCCGCAAGGAGTTAATCTCTTACATTCTGCTATATCCTCAAGACCACAGTCCAGCACCTCACAAAGCTTCGAGAGTGTTTTGGTCTCTACATTCTCGTTAGCTTTAAGACGTCTTATGGTCTTGCTGTCAATACCACACTTTTCACGAAGCTGATAGGTGGAAACACCCTTATCCTCCATTACCTTCCAAAGCCTATTAAACACTATCAAAACTACACACCCTTGACACTATTAATAAAAGGTTCCTTCCACACAAATGGAAGGAACCTTTTACTATGCACATATTTATTTTGAAGAGCTTTCGAAAATCTCCTGCATCTCTTTGTGGTCTCTGTGGATAAAGAGCGCAAGGGTCTCTCCCTCTCTGAGGACCTTTATCTCCTGATAAATAGCATAGTCCTCGGGGGAGTAATTCTTGGACTGGTTGAGCACCTGCTCAAGCTTAGAATCAAGACACTCCTCTACTCTGTCGGCGGCATCCTTATCTTTAGCTGTTACAAGAATAACCTCGTCTGCAAAGGTACCGCCCATAGACATAAAGCAAGCGGAATCTTTAACGTCCTCTTCCTCAATTCCGTAAAGTGCAAGAAGTCTCTCTGCTCCCAGATCCATGGGACTTTCGATGCCAACCTTCTCAATAATTTCACTCTTAACAGCCTGAATGTCAAGTACTTTGGCTTCGTCCTCTTTTTTACAAGCAGCAAAGGACACCGCCATCAGACATAAAAGCAATATGGAAACAAATCTTTTCATAATTCTTCTCCTTATAATTTACTATCAAGAAACAGCGTGAGTCTTGAGGTACTCGATCCATGCATCACAGCCTGACTCTGTAAAATGAACGCCCATATCATCGGGGTCACTGCAGTAGTCACGATTAAGCTCGCTGCCGCTTGCGTCATACATAACGGAAGCCACATCAATAAAGTACCATCCACGCTCCTCGCAAAGCTCACAAAGTCGGCGGTTATATTCCTTAATACCATCGTTATTGAGGCTGTCACCGATGATATAAGAGGTCTCTGTCATAGGAGTCATAGACTGAACGATGATCTTAACATCGGGACACTTCTGAAGAATCTTATCCATAAGTGTCTCGAAATTCACAAGAGTATCCTCGAGACCGTAGAGACCAAGGTCATTCATACCAAGCATTACATAAACCTTCTGTGCGCCTGAATTTGAGATACAATCCTCAACAAGCATCTTCTCACCCTGATATGTAGGATGCACAGACTCGTCGGAGATATCCCAGAGGGAGTTTGCAGAGCCTAAAGAGCCGGATGCAAAGAACTGAGCATTACCAAGGTCACCGGTAGCAGCAGCATAATAGCTGAGCTTGAGGCTTACTGAGTCTCCGATAAATGCGGCATCATCAAAGTAAGAACTGTCAACTCTCTCACTCTCGCCTACAGCACCGGAAATCTCAGTGTTTACATCTCCGCTCTCTGTATTTTCAGACGTTTCGCTGTTTGTCTCAGTCTTATCAACTGTTTCAGTCTTACCTGCAGAACTTTCCTGAGTAGAAGTAACAGAGGCCTTACTCTCGTTTTCATCATTCTTGTTATCGTTCTTTTTTCCGCATGCAGCAAAGCTGAACACAAAGAGAACGCATATAATTATAGCTAAAACACTTCTTAAAGTTTTCATAATTACCCTCTTCCTTTCTATTAGATATGATACTACAAATGAATTTGATTTTCAACACTTTTAGGAAGAGTTGGAAGATTAGGAACAAATCACTAAATTTTTTTGTTTTTTTGATAAATTTATCTTGACATCTGTTATAAGATTTGATAAACTGATTATAGTTTATTGTAGGAGGTGAAAAGAGAATGAAATACGTAGCACCCGAGATGAAGATCGTTATGTTCGAGGCTGAGGAGATCATCGTTGCTTCCAACGTTGTAGAGCCCGAGCCCGATGTACCCGCAGATGAGGGCGATATCTAATCTCTTAGATTAACATCTACATAAAAAAGAGGCGGATACCGCCTCTTTTTTATTTTAATTCATAGCATTATTTTGGGGACTGTTTATCATTAAAGATCACCGGTCCCTTTTTTATTTATCCATAAATATAATCAGCCCCCGACAGAGCCTGTCGGGGGCTTTTTGCTTAGTTTAACTTAAGTTTATTAATCTGTCAAACTAAATAATCAATCAGAGCTTGTCAACGTAAACAAGGTCAGAGTAGATTGTATGAGTACCTGTTGCATCTGTGTATGTGAGCCATGCTCTGAGTACCCATGTAGAGCCGTTTGCAACGCCCTTCTTGTTAACTGTAACAACGTTAGAAGTCTTCTGGTTAGATGCAGCGGGAGTCCACTTTGTTACGTTAGTGTCAGATGTACCCTTAATAAATGTAGCCTCGTTGTACTTAGCCGCATCAACAAGGAGTGAACCAGCCTGTACGAAAGTAACATCTGCGCCGGCAGGAACTTCCCAAGAAAGGATTACTGTGTTTGTATCAGGAGACTCATTGGATGTATCCATATTGATACCGAGAATGATATCGTAATCAATAGTAGCATCCTCAGCTACATATACAGCTGTAACTGTCATATCGTTTGCGGGATAGAACTTGTACTCTGCATTGTAGGAGAGAGCCTTGCCATTCTGGTCTGCCCAGTATGCGAACTTCTGACCTGCAGGAGCTGCATCTGCTGTTACAGTAACAGCATTAAGTCTGATAGCCTGACCATTTGTGATGCCTGTGGAAGTACCACCAACAACAGTAATGTTTACGTAAACGATCTTTCTCACCCATGTGGGAGCAACTGTTACGCTCTCACCTGCTGCTACCTTAGCTGCGATCTCCTCAGCGGACATTGCCCAGCCAGTAGCCTCGTAAGTAGCATTACCGGGAAGTGCGGGGAATACGATCTCATCGCCTGCTACATAGTACTGCATGTCGATGATCTGGTTAGCCTTGTCATTCTTGAAGATAACAAGAGCTGCCTCTTCGATGTCAGTCTGATACATAGCCTTGAGATAGTCATCACCGGTTGTAACGAATGTGTAAGAAAGGTCTGTTGTAAGGATAAGGCCTGCGCTGTTCATCCAACCGAGGAAGTTGTCAGCAGCCTTAGCTGTAACTGTAACGGAAGCATTGATGGGAGCCTTAGTGTTCATGTAAGATGTACCCTGAGGTCTTGCGTTGCCGCCATTCAGTGCGATAGAGAAGCCTGCGCCGCCTGCAACCTCAATTCTGAGGGTACCGGTTGTAGCTGCTTCAACGATCTTTGTGTACTGAGCTGTAACGGTGATGTCACCTGTTACAACGTCAAACTTAGTATCCCAACCCTTGAAGGTGTAACCATCTCTGGAGGGATTTGCAGGAGCAACTGCTGCTGCACCGTATGCTACTGTCTGAGAATCAATTTCAGTGCCGTTGTAGTCAACGAACTTAACTGTGTACTCGTTTACAGTCTTGTCATAGAGAGCTGTAACGATCATATCCTCAGTAACTGCGGAGAAGTCCTTATCCCAACCTGCGAAGGTGTAGGTGTACTGAGCGTCGCCTTCCATCTCAGGAATTGCGGGAGGAATGTTTGCGGGCTGACCTGCCTCTACCTTAGCAAAGCCGAGGTATGTGCCGTCGCCGTTAAGGAAGATAACTGTGAATGTCTCAACTGTGGGCTCATCAGGAGTCTCAACAGGAATCTCGTCAAGAACTGCTGTTACTGTGAGCTTGTCAGTCTCGGAATCAAAGATGAATGTGTAAGTACCGCCTGTAGCTTTAAGAGTACAGTTACCAACATCATTACCCTCTGCATCCTTATTCTTGAAAGTCCAGCCTTCTGCTGTGTCGTTGATTGTGCCTGTGTTACCAAGCCATGTGCCGAACTCCTTGATCTTGAGCTCGTAAGTGTTAGCTGCGAGCTTAACCTCAGCTGTGTAAACAGTTGTGGAGCCCTCAACGAGTGTCATCTCAAGACCGTCAGACCAGTCTGTGAGAGTACCCATAAGCTTAACTGTTGTGTCAACGATAGGCTCGTCGGGTGTGGGCTCATCGGGAATCTCATCGCCGGGATATACAACTGCGAGCTTGGAGTTAGCCTCATCCCAGATGAACTTGTATGTGCCTGCTACTGTTGTAGTAAGCTTGGTGTTATCGGAGATAGAGGAGCTGAATACGAGACCGGAAACGGACTCTGTAATTGCAAGAGTTGTCTTGCAGGAAGTCCAAATGCTGCCATCACGGATGATCTTGAACTCATAATCTGTAGCTGCTTCGAGTTCGAACTCGAGTGTAGCTGTTGTGTCACCTGCTGCTGCATACTTGAACTCAACCTTACCTGTGCCCCAGTTTGTGAAGGAGCCGGCAATGTAGTCATCAGTTGCAAGAGGATCTACACCGGGAACATCGTCAAGGGACTCGTACCATACGCCACCCTTGATGTCATAGTACTGACCGTCCATTACAGTAAGGTCAGCTGTCTTAGCGGAATCGCCGTTCTGGTTAAAGATAACATTTACGAAAGAAGAATCGAAGGAGAGTGTGTAAACGTCAAAGCCGTTAACTGTCTCTTCTGTCTTCTCCATTGCTACGCCGGGCCATGTGTTATCTGCACCGTTGCCGTCCCAGCAGTATGCGAATACTTCTGTCCAGTTAGCAGAGTTGATAGCATATACTGTTACAACTGTGGGCATGATGGGCTCATCGGGTGTATCAACGGGCTCATCAGGTGTGATAACGGGCTCATCGGGAGTTTCAACGGGAGTCTCTGTATGATCAGAGTAGGGATGTGACTGAGCAAGCTTTGTAGCTGTTGCCTCATCATAGATCATGTAGAAGCAATCGCCCTCTGCCCACTCTGTTACGTCAGCGGACTTGTCCTCGCCGAAGCTACCTGTACCAACAAGGAGGAAGCCTGTTGCGTCAGCAGGAAGCTCTACCTTGTAGATAGCTACGCCGTCGCTATTCTCTCCTGCGGACTCGAGTGTTGTGTAAGCAATACCGGGCCACTCAGGATTCTCAGCTGTCTCGCTGCCCCAGAAGTAGATAGAACCGTCTGCCCAATTCCAGTTGTTCTCAACATAGATTGTTGTGTACTCGGGAACTACGGGCTCATCGGGAGTGATAACGGGCTCGTCAGGTGTGATAACGGGCTCGTCGGGAGTTTCAACGGGAGTCTCTGTGTGATCAGAGTAGGGATGTGACTGAGCAAGCTTTGTAGCTGTTGCATCATCATAGATCATGTAGAAGCAATCGCCCTCTGCCCACTCTGTTACGTCAGCGGACTTGTCCTCGCCGAAGCTACCTGTACCAACAAGGAGGAAGCCTGTTGCGTCAGCAGGAAGCTCTACCTTGTAGATATCTACGCCGTCAGTGTTCTGACCTGCGGACTCGAGTGTTGTGTAAGCGATACCGGGCCACTGAGGATTCTCAGCTGTCTCGCTGCCCCAGAAGTAGATAGAACCGTCTGCCCAATTCCAGTTGTTCTCAACATAGATTGTTGTGTACTCGGGATCTACGGGCTCATCGGGTGTGATAACGGGCTCGTCAGGTGTATCAACGGGCTCGTCAGGTGTGATAACGGGCTCGTCAGGCTCTGTGGGAACCTTGTACTCGTAAGTAAGAGCCTGCTTTGACTGTGTAGCATCGTCCCATTGCATGTAGTAGCAAAGGCCTTCTGCCCATCCGCTTGTGATGTCAACGGACTGCTCGCCGCCACCTGCAAAGATAAGACCTGTAATGTCAGCGGGAATTACAACCTCATAAATATCATAGCCATCAGAATTCTGATCTACAACATTTGTGAGTGTAACGCCGGGCCAAGCGGGGTTGGAACCGATTGTGCTGCCCCAGTAGTAAGCTGTGGGATCAGCCCACTTCCAGTTGTTCTCGAAGTAAACTGTAATGTAACCATCGGGAACTACTGTCTCAGCATCAGAGAACTGAGCTGCAAGCCAGTTGATTCTGGAAATTGTCCAGTCTGTGGAGTACTCTGTCTCGCCAACAAATGTAGCGGGATATGTCTTGTTTGTTGTTGTTAATGTGTTTGTATCTGCATCGTAGTTGTACATAACAAGAGAAGTCTTGTTTGCCTTCCAGTCAGCAGTTACATAAGCACCGTCAGCCTTAAGGTTGAAGGTACCGGTCTTTGTGAGGTTAGCCATGTAAGCTTCATAGCTCTTAAGTCTGCCGTTAGCAGTTGCGTCGCCATTGAGAATGTCAACGATGTCTGCAAACTCTGCAGTCCATACTTCCTTAACGATATCCTCGAAGGACTTGCCGTCGGAAGTCTTAGAAGTGTTGTACCATGCCTGACCAAATACGTTGCGAGCATTTCTTGCATAGTGCTTGAGGTCTCTTGCGTACCAGCCTGTGGGGCCGTCGAGGTCAAGTGTGTTACCGTTCATATCAGTTCTTGCACCATTGTCGGGGAGGTTACCAACTGCGTTGTCGTAGTCCCAAACAGGAGATGCACGGAAGATATCATTAGCGGAATCATAAACGAAGTAGCAGCTTGTAACACCTGCGTCGATGTTCTTGGAAACTTCGTTGATGAGGTATGCTCTTGCGAAATCGCCGAGATCGAGGATCTCCTCGAGAGCTGCCATATCGTCGCCGTAGAGAGCGTCTTCGAGCTCATTGTACTTAGCCTGGATGAAAGCTTCCTGCTCTGTTGCGGGAGAGTCGGGAGTCTTGTATGTCATCCACTGGCCTTCGGGTGTTTCGTAACCCTTATCGTTTGCAGTAGCTGCATTTTCCCTGGTGTCGAGCTCAAGGATAAAGTCGAAGTTCTCTGTGGGATAAGGTGTAACGGTACCGTCGTCCTCTGTTACATCCTCAACCTCAGGCTCTTCGAGGTCGGACATTACTGTGTTCTTACCCATCTCGATCTTCTGAGTGAGCTGGTAGGAACCCTTGTAGTAGCCGTTTACAAAGAAGTCAACAAATCTGGAATCACATGCATAAACCATGCCGATCTCGTTTGCCATATCGTAAACGAGACGGTTGTGGAGGAGAGAGCCGTCCTTTGCGTTTGCAAGGAGAGACCACTTCTTACCCTTCATGCCGTCGATTTCGATGTTGTCCTTGTAAGTAATGTTGAAGGGCTTCTTGGTCTCTGACCATGTGGTGTTACCACGGCCCTTGATCTTCTTAACTGTTGTGTCCTCGAGAACGCCGTTTTCCTCAGAAGCTACAGCACCTGCTGTGCCCTCTGCTGCACGGTTCTTTGTGTTACCTGTAAGGAATGCGTAGAGGTCATATGTAGCGTCAACTTCTGTCTCTGTCTTTGCAGCGTCATCGTTAACTGTAACCATGCCGTCCTTGGAGTTTACGAAGAGTGTACCCTCTGCATCGGACTTAGCGATAACAACGGACTGAGTTGTTGCGCCGGAGCAAGTTGCCATAACACCGTCAACATAAGGAACTGTTGCGTACTCACCAGCGGGAATTGTGATACCGTTGAGTGTTACGTCAGTGGAGTAAGTGTTGAGAATAACAACCTCTGAAGCAGAAGCTGTTGCGGGAAGGAAGAAGTGACGAACACTGTCGTACTCGTGCCATCTCTGCCATGCGTTTGTACCGAGAACCTCAGTACCTGCGTATGCGTAGAGACCGTCAGCCTTCTCATAAGGAAGCTCTAAAGCGTTATCTACAACGGGAGCCTCGGGATCAACTGCAGCCTCATAACCCTTAACATATACTGTTGTTGTAGCATAAGTCTCGGAGTATGTAGTTGCAGAGCCGATTGCGTTGTAAGCCCAGAGATAAACATTGATAGCCTTGGCAGTATCTACTGCGGGAGCAGTTGCACCTGTGTAAATAACAGAAGCTGCGCCATCAGAGAACTTAACCTGAGACTCAGTATTGTCAACGTTGTAAGCAAGACCTGTTGCCTCACCCTTAACACCGGAAATAGTCATTGTGATAGCTGCTTCGGGTGCTACGAGATAAGGATCCTCTTCAGTACCTGTACCGCCGAGGTTGCCGTTTACAGCAACTGTAGCAGCAGCGGGAGCTGCGGGAGCCTCAACTACGGGAGGTGTGTAAACAATAGTCATTGTGTTGGAAGCGATTGTATAGTTGAATGTGTAATCGCCGCCGATAGCAGTAAGCTGAATGTTGCCGTCTGCGTCAGTGCCAATTGTACCGCCCTCTGCGGGAGATACTGTGGTTGTGGGAGCCTTCCATGCGTCGCCGTTCTTAACCTTGAAGCTGTAGGAACCGGCTGCGAGGTCCTTAAAGGAATAGGTTACAACCTTTGTATCCTCAGCATATACCATGTTGAGACCTGTTGTCCAGTTGCCGCCGGGAAGTGTGTCACCCATCAGATTGCATGTAGATGCATCGCCGGGCTGAACGGAAACCACGGGGGGAGTGTATGTGCTCCATGTTGTTGTAGAGCCATCCCAGCCGCTGGGCTTGAAGCAGTTAGATGTACCGTTCCAAGTAAGGTCACCTGTCTGGTTCCACTTGTTTGCCCAATCGTTAGCGGGCTTAGCTCCGTTCATACGAACAAAGATGATGTTTGCGTGGGACTGACCTGCGGGAGTTGTTGCCTGGAACATATAAGTTGTTCCGTCAACAAGTGTCATGTCAACCCATGTTGCTGCACTGGTACCGTTGCAAAGATACATAGCGTAACGTGCATCGGAGTAGCCCCAGCTCTGTGCATTGAGGTAGAAAGTCTGACCGCCGGTGATTGTAGCGCCGGTCTCTACGATCTCTACCTGAGCTGCAGAAGCACTAAAGCCAACTGTAACCAGTGAGAACAGCATCATAATTGCAAGAACTGTAGAAAGAATTCTAGCAGTAATGCGCTTTGATGAATTCATAAATAAATTTCCTCCTTAAAGATTTGATAAAAGTATGTTTTGTGAATGCCGAAAGAAAACCTTTCTTCCGTCTGACCACCGAAAGTCAGGCAACTTAAACAATGTACAGACACCACCGATGCAAAACGGGAAAGACGTCTGTGCATCGGTTAAGTTGCCTCAAAGGGCCCGACATTCTAACCGGATTGTCGTCATATTAAACAGTTTTTTTAACAAACGCTTAATTTTTTAGACACTTCCAGTATCCCCTTAATTATAGCACACTTTGAAACTTTTACAACATAAAGCTGGAATTAAAACCTAACAAAAAACACCCATATTATTTGTGAAATTTGATATGCAAAATTTGCATTTTCTCTCAAATCGTTATTTTTGACCATATTCCTGCTTCTTACACAATTCTATATATTGAATATAATATACCATAAATAGAGATCCCTCTCCGTCACAGAACGAAGAGGGATCCTGAATCTATCTATGAATTATATGTCCGAGAATATCATCTGAACGCAACAAGCTTATACTGCACACCTGAATCATTAAGACAGGTTCTGAGGTTTGTATTTGAAGCCTCACCGCTATAGACCCTTACGAGCACAGGTGACATAAGCTTAACACCTCCTGTACCCTCTCCGCCGTAAAATGCAAATCCGCCGTTTATAAGTGTCTTTTCAGAAGCACTGTCATAAGAGTAAAGAGGCATTGAGGGTCTGTAAGCCATTACATACCTTGCGTCAAAAGGAAGTGTGATATCCTTGTACTCTGCACCATCTCCTGCGTAAGAATAAACCGCAAGAGGACTCTGTACCCTTTCCTTCTCCGTTTCTGTCAGGTGAAGGGAGGTATCTGTAACATGCTCTCCCAGAGCCTTGTCCAGAATAATATTGTCACTGTTAAAGTCGTTTCTCTGAGGTCTGTCTGTCTCTGACCAGATATTCAGACCAAAGCTTTCTGTTTTATTTGTGGATGCCATAAATCCTCCTTATATCTTCATCAAATCTATCTGTGCCCAGGTAAAGCCCTTCTCCTCAACTTGAGAAAAGCTCCGGGCTTTTTCTTCGATAATGCTCCAGTCAAGCCCTTCAAAAACAATGTCAGTCTCGAGATGAGCAGGAAGCACCGCCCTTATCTGACTTAAAAGAAAGTTTCTCTCGCCTTGGGAATAATCCTTATCACTCAGATCAATTACGATTCTTGAGAGAGAGGGGTATTCCTGAAATGTGCCCGTCACACCCAGAAAGCCCAGTACCTTACCAATGCCCAGGGGAGTGAAATCCTCAAAGCCGAAGCTGTTACGAAGTGTAAGCATCTCTCTTCGTTTTTGGGTGGAAAGCTCCTCTCTCACCTTGCCCCAGAGCCTTTCTCTTCGGCTGAGTCCATAAGACTCTGCAGTGGAGAAGAAGCACTCCCTAAGCATAGTCTCCAGTTCTTCTCTGAGAATATCAAGGCCTGCAGCATAGGACGCAAGCTCGCTTTTTACGAAGCTTCCCTCCTTGAGAGAATAAAGCCCCACCGAAGAAAGGCTTTTTACCATAGAGTCCAGTCTGCTCACAGCTCTTCACCCTCCACAACTGTCACAGTATAGGGCACGGGGTACTGATTGGGCTTGCAGAGCACATTGGAATTTGCCGCCGCTCTGAAGGAATACTGCTTTACTCCCTCTACGTGATACAGAAGCTCGCCGACCTCTGTGAGGAGGACTTTTCCTCCTACGCCTCTGGTGCTGACATAATCATGAAGTATCTCCTCGCATTCTCTTCTTACATCCTCAAACTCAAAGCCTTCTCTTACCACAATGTCAGGTACGAGAATAACATTACGAGCCTCTGCTTTCATTACCTTTACATCAACATTGACCTCCCGAAGCTCTGAGAGAAGCTTCTGAGCCTTCTCGACCTGCTCCTGGGAAGCCTCGGTATTCTGTGATGCTATGTATATATCCACCGTACCTGCTCCTCTGGCTCTGGGTACAACGGATGCAGAGGCAACTCCCTCTACCTGCATTGCCACATTTCTGTAGTAGGCACAGTTTGTTCCGTTAGAAACATTCACAAAGCTCTCTATGATTCTCTCTCTCAGGCTCTGGTCAGATTCCTCATCTGCACCGCCTGTAAAGTGAAGATCGTTGATAACACTGTCGATGTATGCAGGAGGAGTTATAAGCACATTTACAGTCTCTCTCAGCACATTGCCCTCTCTGCCCTCTCTGAGTGCTTTCACCCGAACACTTACGGAGGTTTCTCCGGCTTCTATGGCACAGCTTTCAAGGGTTTCAAAGCGCTGAGGGTTTTCACCCTGAGTGCCCACTACTGTTCCTTTATCAACAGTTACGGGAAACTCAAGTGCCTCCTTGAGAGAGAAGGTAACCTCACCTGTGGCGGCACTTGCCGCCCTTCTCTGAAGTCCCCTGTCATTCGCATGCTTCTCGAGATACTCACCCTCTGCAGTATCGGGAAACATCTGTCGTTTCAGCCACTCTGCATTGGCAAGTGCGCTGTAAAGCTCACCGCTTAAAATACGCATACGCAAGCTGATATCAGATTCCTCGCAGGGCGTAATTCCCGTCAGTTCCGTATATTTTTCTTTCATGGAATTATATATTTCTTCGTAGCTTTTCATTTTACCACCAACTCTGATCTTACATTTTCTTTGCCGTAGGTGAGATCAAAGGTAACCCTCAGTCCCTCCTCCAGCATTTCTGCACTGAGAATTTCTATCTGTGCACAGGGGATATTAACAATAGCCTCCCGAAGCTGTGCCTCCACATTTCTGAGGGTTCTCTTGTCGTGGGTGATGTAAGGCGTCTCACAACCGAAGCTTTTGTTATAAATAAACTCACCCTTCTTTGTTGAAAGTGTGAGCTTCACCCTTTGCAGCACCTCATCTATACCGCTTATACAGACGGGTCTGCCTGTCAAGTCCAGCACCATATCGCCGTCCTTTATCATTACATCCATCAGGTCACCTCAAGCTCCTTTCCATTCAGATAAACCTTTCCCTCAATAAGGATTCTTCCGTCGTTTTTAAGGGTAAGGGAGGCACCATCACTGAAAAGTTTTATCTCACCGGGCAGAAGGTCGGAAGCCTCCTTGGAAAGTGTGCCCAGATAAACCTCACCCAGATCAAGGAGAGCCACCACAGCCTCCTCACCTTTTTTCGGAACAGAGGAGATTCCCGAGGGAGTTACCGCAGGAATACTTACATGGCTGTCACTTGCCATAACTCCAACTCCGCTCTTTCCCGAGGATGTAACACAGCCTCGCAAAACGCCTTTTCTTTCCTTTGAATTTTCAGCCATAAATGATGTGAGCCACATCAGCTTTCCCTCCTTAAAATAACCCTTGTTTCCTCTTTGCCGTTCTTCTGAAAATATCGCAGAGAGCTGACACGATAACCTCTGATTTCCCCAAGTGTCTCGCAGTTTACCTCTGCTTTCCTTCCCAAAATGTCATAGATCCCTGTGGGACACCAAAGGGTAACAGCGGAAAGCTTCTGTTTGGCAGAGGAGATTATTTCATCAGCTTTTGAAAGAGAAACCTCAGAAGGAACGGACGCATTAAGGTACCTCTCTCTTCTTATTCCTCTCTTCACAGCCTCTTCGTCACAGATAAGAGTATCGTAGCCCCCGAAACTATGAGTCTTTACCCACACATGAGATATGGGATAATATCGCCTCAAAGCACTTTCCATACGGTTAAAGAAAACACCCTGCTCGTATGGATTCTGAGTAAATTTCAAAAGCTCTGTCTCTTCCCTTTCAAAAATCACAGAATCCTCAGATATAACAGGAGAGGCTCCATAGACAGCCTTTGCAAACTTCTCTGCCACCTGATACGAAGACATACCCTTTGTCACTCTGAACTTACCGCCAAAAGCCTTGTTTTTACCCACATACCGCACAAATCCCAGAGGCTTCAGATATCTGCTGAAAATAAGCTCCGTATCAGGGAAATTGAAGGTTTCGGGGTAGGCTTCATTGTCAACAGATAATGCCGCAATACTACGGGAGACTATCTGTGTTTTTTCTTCTTCAGAAAATTGAAGAATCTGTTCATCCACAATGCCTCTATAGACAAGTACCGCTCCATCATAAGCAGATATCTCGCAGAATTCCTCCCTGAAGCTTCCCTGCACCACAAGGTTCAGACTGTCACAGGGGACACCCTCGTCCATGGAAAGCACAAGGGATATCACACTCTCCAAAGGAATCTCTGTGCCACTAATTGTTTTTGCCACTATTCTCAGCAAAGCATTACCTCCTCCCCCTCTTTGAGATCATCTATGTATCTTATATGAGGATTCAGTTCTACAAGAGTATCAAGCGAAACTCCCTCTGAATAAGAAATATCAAAAAGATTCTCACCCTTTTTTGCGATGTATTTTTCCTTTTTCGCAATATGGTTATCAAAGCTTTCACACTCTTTAAAGGTGAAGCTGTAGGTAATAACATCAGGCACAGTTGTTGCCTGAGCAGAAAGCTCACAAAACTGAGCTCTTATGGGTGCAAGCCCCGGAACTGTAAGAATTCCGCTCTTTTTCTCCTTGAAAAGGGCAGATAACTTCTCATAGGTCTTAACGCAATTCTCACCTACAAGCTCGCCCTTTCCCTTTATTACAGTGCATTTTCTTACACCCTCAAGCTGTCGCTCACCATACATTCCGAGAGTAACTATGCCGTTTTTATTCTCCTGAGAAACGGTTACCTCCAGAGGATTATGCTCCCACATAAATCCTTTGAAACGCATTAACGAAAGTATCACAGCCGTGCCTCCTTTTCAGCATCAATATACGAGCTCAGACGCCTGCTGTCCCTCTCAAACATCAGGCTGAGAGCCTCCGCAGCATCGCCTCGAAGCTCATAAATTTCATTTTCATTCATTCTGCTCACCCCGAAATCTTTCTACTCTGTAAGCCTGTGGCTCTCATAGTGTATTCCCTTGAAAACTCACCGCCGGCCACAGCTTTTTCCTGAACTCTGATTATCCTGCAATCTGAGTATATTTCCTCACAGAAAGGTGTGGAGATTCTTATAACGCAGTTATCGGGGATCTCCTCCATAAGCGGAAGTGTAAGCTTCAGAATATGGGTCTCAGCGTTTTTGACACTATCCGTCTCCCCCGAGAGAAGCTCCTTTATGGGGTAGTAATAATTCTCTGAATCCTTCTCAAAGGACACCAGATGATTAATTTTTGTACCGTTTATATAAGCCTTGATATGTTTCTCTTTGAGAATTATAATCTCACTCACAGTTCTTCCTCCCCTGATACCCATACTTCCATTTTTACCTTGATTTTTCTCGTCAGGGTCTGCATATCCGAATTAAAGTCAATATCCGAAACCTCCAGAGTCCTCACCAAAGAATCTTTATCTGCCATCAGAATTCCTTCTGTAAGATAAGCCGTTTTCTCCTCAAATTCCTGAGGCTTTGCATCAAAGGGGCTATAGAGATCTATCACGCCAGTAATGCTGCACATATCAGCAGGGCTGTCTGCACCCAGAAATGCGGGTGCAGACTTCATCTCACTTACAGAGCAGGCGGCAAGATAGCCTCCTACAGGATTCTCTGCAGGTACACAGCTGTATCTTCTGACGAAACGGATATCCTGAAGCTCTTCTGATGCTTTAAGAGTTTTTATGAGATCGTGAAAAATCCTTAAGGCTTTAATCATCTTCATATTCATCCTCCATTTCATCTGCATAGACAGTCAGCACAGCCCAGATATAGATGACCTCATCGCCTACCTTTACTGCTTCGCTGCGTTTTACTGTGTAGCCCTTGTCCCCATCAAAGATCACAAGCTTTCTGTAATTCTTTACGGGGATATCGCTGGGCGCCACCATGAGATAATGCCCCTTATCAAGAAATCCCAAAGGCACGATATCCGAGCCTATGTACATCTTGTTTTTATACATCAGAGGTTGGATAACTGCTCTGGTTTCGGTTTTTATATCTCCCTCAGAGAGTGTGACCCTTGTGCCGTATTTTCCGATGAGCTTTGAAACTCTTGAAGCAAGGCTCATATTACCACCCTCTGAAAGGAGAACTCCTCCGTATTTTTAAGGAGATCAGACACCGCCGCCTTCTCTGTTTCAAAAAGGTTTTTAGCGTGTTCTATCTGTGTATCTCCCTCGCTTATACTCAGAGCACCTATGGTAAGAGACTTTACATTCCCTGCTGTGTAGAGGCAGTACTTATAATAAGCAAGCACTCCTGCAAGGTTAGAAAGTCTTCTCACCTTTGTTTCATCCGAAAGAGAGGAGTTCTCCGCATAAGGCATCAGCTCCTCCATGGCATCCTTGCAAAGGGGCGCCCATTTTGAGAGTTCCTCACCCTCAAGAGAAGAAATGAGAGCGAACCTGTCCAGAACATAATTAAGTCTCAAGCCGCCCACCTCCTTATCAGTAGCTGAGCTTTACTGCCGCTTTATCGAAGATCTTTGCAAAGCCTGCAATGCAGCTGATGGTTGCACGCTCAAGCTGTCTGTCAATGAGCTTGTCATAGTCAGTGATGATCTGACCTGCCTCTACCATCTCGAGAGCGCAGTTCTTATCAAGAGCAATGAGAGCGCCTGTCTCAAGAGCAGGGGTGTGAATGAGATTTGCACCGAGAGGTGTAATCATTCTGCCGCTGCCGTGGAAGTCCTGCTTCGCATTGCTGTCCTTGAACTCAGAAACAGACAGAAGCTTGCACACTGCGTCTGTGGGAGCAAGGATGGTTGTGAGCTCATAGGGAGAAAGCTTTGCCCAGAGGTTTACGATGTCATCGTAGGATACAGTACCTGAGGTACCTGCCTCAATAACCGCACAGGGATTTGAATTGCCATCACCTGAAAGAAGCACATCAATGGCGTCCTTAAGCTGTGCTCTTGCGATATATGCACCGATCTGACGAAGTGTCACGGTGAAAAGGTCAAGTCTCTGGAATCTCAGAGCCTCATAGGAGGACACAAGCATTCTGCCTCTCTTGTGAAGCTTCACAAGGTTCTCAGATGTAGTGATCTTTGTCTGAGGAATATAAGCACCCTCTGCCACTACCATGAGGGACTTGTCCTCGTCAGAGGGAGTGGACGTGATGCTTCTGTAGTCCATACCGGTGATATTTGTCTTTGCGGCGATGATATCAGAAAGCACATCTGCCTGCTCCATGCCCTGTCTTACGGCACGGCTTACATACTCGGGGAAAAGTGCAGAGCTGTCTGCTGTCTGGAAGAACTTCTCCACAGTGTCAGACTTTGCACCGCTTACCTTGATATCAAATCTCTTGAGCTGTCTTGAAAAAGCGTCAAGATTCTCAAGCTCTGTACCTCTGTAATTTACAGAGGGGTCCAGCTCCTCAAGAATGTCTGTCATAGACTTGGAGCTGTTTGCATACATACCCTTTTCAAGGGAAATCTTTTCATACATTGCCATATATATCTCTCCTTAATTAAAGAATAAACCCTGCTGTCTCAGAAGTGCCTGAAAGCACAAGCACCTCTCTGCCGTCTGCACTTACCTTCACAGAACCGTCCTTGCCTGCAGAAACAGTCTGAAAGCCCGTAGGAATTTCGCCCTCGCAGGGAAGCTCCACAAAGCCGCAAAGCTGTACGGATGCGTAGCCCTCACGGACATTCACCGCAACACCGCAGATCTTATCGCCCTCCCCGCAGGGAGCGACTTTTCCGTTTTCTGTGATCTTCACAGGCACACCTGCTGACTTGAGGCTTTCCTCTGCCTCAAAGGTCATGGTATTTTCATTGAAACCGTTGTAACTGATATTCATATTTACCTCCGTTAAATTCTGAATTCTTTATTACCCTCTTTGAGGGCATTGTCTTTTGAGGGAGCAAGCTGACACTTAGGAGAAAACTTCTTTTCGCTTTTCTCTCCCAAAGCCTCTATAAACTCCCTGATCTCTGAAAGCGAAAGCCCCTTAACTGCATTTTCCATGGTTTTTCTGGAAATCTGAGGCTGAGTAAGCACCGAAAGTCTCAAAACCTCATCAGTAAGGCTCTTTCTGTACTCTTCACCATAGGCGGCTTTCTTTTCCGTCTCTTCGATATAATCGAAAAGTCTCTTTGCGTCTTCTGCGCAGAGTGTAACTGCATCGCCGACGCTCAGTGACTTGATAATATTGTTCATACCCTTAAACTCCTTTTCCTTTCCTTTCTCAAAGCTTTTTATAACTCCCGCTTCACGCTGTGCAGGAACCGCAACAAAGCTCCACTCATAGGCATCTGTGATATCTGAAAGCTCAAAGTAGCACAGCTTGCCTGCGTAGGTTTCCCCTCTTCTGTGTGAACAGGGGCTTAATCCTCTGACAGATGAGCAGATGGAGCAGGTGGCTTTTTCTGCCGCACAGCCTACGCTTACCTCCTTGCAGATACCGCTTTCGATCTGCATAATAAGCTCCTCGTTTCCCTTACTGCGGGGCATATAAGCTGAGGCTCTGAGCCTGAAATACTGATCTCCCGTTGAGGTCTTTCTGCCCTCTACAGCCTCCACCTCACAGCGATAAATTCTCGCCGTCTGGTTCTCCGCCTTGGGGTTGTGGTCAAGGATTCCCGTTTTGCCCACAAAGAGCTTTTCAAGCTCAAAAAGTGCCTCCACGGTGAATCTCTCAAAATCCCTGTCTATCTCGTTATCACAGAGCACAACGGAAAATGTATATATCTCATCTTCCTCAAATGCTCTTCGGGTATATCTGTTGATGAGGCTTAAATCCTCCTCTGAGAGAGGCTCTCTCATACTTTTTATAATTTCACCTGTTCTCAAGTTGTCACCTCCAGACTTCTTTCGATCTGCATAGCCTTAGCGTTATTAAGTCTTGCCTGTGAGAGCTGTGTCTCATCCTGAAGAGAGATGTTGCTCCAGCTCACAGTAACAAGGTTTTCATAGCCCATAAGCCTTAGGTGAGTGTGGCAGATCTTCCTGATAACGGGTGTGAGCAGGCTTCTCCAGTACTCGATCTCACTGGTTAGAATATCCGCCTGCACAGCACTCATTCTCTCCGTACTGGACCAGGAAAGGCCCAGCAGAAAAGGGGGAATGGAGAGCTTTGAGACTATCTGCTCAAGCATGTGCTTAATAGGCACATCGCAGTCAAGTATCTGATTATCCGCACCGATGACCCGAATAGAGACATCCCCTACGGAAACAAAGTCGCACACAGAGCTTTCGTCTCTCATTGCTCTGCCCCATTCCTCTGCTATTTCCTTTGCTCTTTTTCCTGCATTCACCTGTGCATTGGCGGGAGGATTATAGGTAACCGCATATCTGATGTTACCTGCTCTGTCCCAGTTTTGACCTACAGATGAATATATTTTCAGCAGTATCTCGCTTACAAAGGAAAGACCTTTAAGAATAGAGGTGCCCTCTGCACTTCCCTCACGAGGGCTTAAAAGGCTTACAAGTATAAGCTCGGGATTCTCCACAGGGGTAAGATTAAAGTCCCTGCGGCTGACCTGAAGCTCCATGGGATTCTCCCCCGCATTCACCGACACATCCTTTAAAGAGGCGTTATAAAGGCCCCAGACGCCTCTCATATCCTGCGTGGGAATTATCTCACCCACCGCTGTGCCGTATGTAAGCAACTGATCGAAGTAGTTACATATAAAGGAAGAAAGTCCTACACTTCCGCCCACACCTCTCACCTCGGAAACAAATCTCTCAAGCTCCCTCTGAAGTGTTCTGTCCTCACACTCAACATAAAACTCACCCAGAAGCCTCACAAGCTTTCCTATTGCCGCATCAATGATAGGCACTGCCTCTCTCAGAGAGGAGTAAAGCTCTATCTCAGCAGCCGATGATGAAGAGGAGAAAGCATTCACAGCCGAGAGAGGATAGGTCACGGGTTTTCTTGGTGTTCCCGCCGAAGAGGCGGAATTCTCCGTTTTGTTTTTCTTAGAAAATAGCTTCACAGCTTTTCCTCCTGTTTGCGGCAAAGGCAAAGAAGCTGTCCTCGCCGCCTTCTGAAATAGTTGTTACAAAATATCTGATGTCGTCCATTGCGTGGTCGTTTTCCTTGACGGGTGATTCTACGCCCTCTTTCTCATCCCAGCGATAAAGCGAAAACTCCCTTACCGAGTCACAGCAGTTTCTGCAGATCTTTATCCTACCCTCTTTGAGTGCCGTTGAAACCTGACGGATTCCGTCAGTCACCGAATTCTTGGCAGGCAAGACCTCAAACCTTCCGTGTCGCTCTATCACCTGAATGAAGCTTGCCGCTGAAGGATCCACAGTCACCTTTGATATCTGCCGACTTCCCGCAAGACGGCACAAAGCGCTGTAGTGTTCTTCGTCGGTACGCTGCAAGCCTTCCTTTTTAGAGTCATAGTAGTACTCGTCAATTCTGTACCACACCTCTGATTTCTTACCCCAAAGCCCGAAGGAAGCAGGATTCACCGTTCCGTAGTCGCAGGAAATGGCATAATCCTCAAACTCCACCTTCGGCACATCGCAAAAAGCCTCCTCCCTGTCCATAAAGGGATAGACCGCACCTGTTACAGCCGTCCACTCACCCTTTATGAATCTGCGGTAAAAAGACCCTGAATAAAGATTTTCATAGCGGCTTTTCACCTCTTCAGAAAGGGATGGATTATCGTCCATCAGAAAGTGGATATAGAGAGCATTTTTCTCTTTCTTTTTCTTTATCCACTCCAGATAGAACCAGTGTGCAGGATGTTCGGGGTTACAGTTAAACCAGAACTTTGAACCTTCTTTTGAGCACCTTGCAAGGGCTTGCTCTACAAAAGAACGGGGCATCAACGCTACCTCATCAAGTAAGACTCCCGACAAAGTCATTCCCTGAATGAGTGAGGCAGAGGACTCGTCTTTACCACCGAAGAGATAGAATCTGTTCTCTATTCCCCGATAGGTAATTTGCAGGTAATTTGACGAGATATTTTCCTTTACCTCGAAGCCCAGACTTTTAAGTACCGGTATTAAGGGGTGTGTCACATTTCGTCTGACTGAACGTATAGTTTTTGAGCATATGGCAAATGAAGCCGAGTGGAATCTGTAAAAAGCCCACATCACAAAAGAAAGTGACATTGTGAAGGTCTTTCCCGATCTCACGGCACCGTCGCATATAACTGCATCCCTACTCTTATATTTCGACCCCTCTGACCACCAGGTAAGAGCAAGCATCTGCTTTTTTGAAAAAGGCTCAAGCCTCATTGCTTTCATTCTCCTCGGAAGTGTCCCTTATTGCCAGAGCTCCTCTGAGAATTGCATCATAGACGGGAGTGGCCCCACTCTCCTCTTTATGATCCTCACAGAGTTTCTCAAGAGCTTTGAGTCGGTCAAAGAACTTTATTTCCATAGAGCCGTCCTTGGGTCTCTTTATTTCTGCCACAGAAAAAAGATCCATACTCTGCAGATCGCTCTGCGTGGGATTTTCCATATACAGCAGCGACACCGCATCCGAAATGCTCCCGAAGGCTAAACGCTGATAGCCTGCCTGTGCAAGCTCACTCATGGTCTGACGACGAAGCGAACTCAGTCTTCTGATCTCCGAGACCACGTCTTCTCTTGAAAGCAGCTCCTGTGACTTACTCTTGGGGTCAGCGGTAAAGCCCGAAAGCCTTGCCGCCTCCTCAAAGTTTCCGCAGGAAACAAACCTGCGGCAGAACTCCCTTTCTCTGGGACTTAGTTTCTTATCTTTCATATACATTCCTCCAAATAAATAAAAGCAAATGAAGCCTGAGCATCCTCAAAGGTGCTCTCACCTATTCCCCCAAAAGGAGAAAAAATTGCATACTTTTATGCAATTTTTAAAAAAGTTTTTTATTTTTTCTCAAAATTTCTCTTTTTAACCATTACATATAAATAAAAAAATCACCCGAGGATACAATAACCTCAGGTGATAAATAATGACAAACAGTAAATTCAGCAAAGATTTTGAAAGCAACATAAAGCTTATGGATAAGCTCCTGCGTGCGGATGAAAGCTTTGATATCATCCGTCGTGACATTATGATAAACGGAAAACACGCCCGTATATACTCCGTTGACGGTCTTGTGAAGGACACGGTTATGGGAAAGATTCTTATCTTTTTCTATTCCATAAAGGACGATTCTTTCTTAAGTGATGCCTCAACATTCTCAAAAAACTGTGTTCCCTATATAGAGGTAAACACAGAGAATAAGCCTGACACAGTGGTGTGGAACATTTTAAGCGGTATCTCTGCCCTTTTCATAGAGGGCATGGATGAAGCCATCATGATGGACACCCGTACCTATCCCCAGCGTCAGACCTCAGAGCCTGATGACGACAAGGTGCTCAGAGGCAGTAAGGACGGTTTCGTGGAAACAGTCATCAGCAATATCGCTCTTATGAGAAGGCGAATCAGGGATGTGAACTTCACTGTAAAACCCTTTTCTGTCAGCCGCACCTCAAAGTCGGATGTAATAGTGTGCTATATGGAGAACAAGGTTGACCATAAGCTCCTCAACTCCATAATTAAAAAGATCGAAAATGTAAAGGTTGATTCTCTCGCCATGAATCAGCAGAGCCTTATTGAGGCCATTTATCCTAAAAAGTGGTTCAATCCTTTCCCTAAAATCAAATACACGGAGCGACCCGATTCCGCCGCCGCAAATGTCATCAAGGGGAACATTATCATCCTTGTGGATAACTCCCCCTCAGCGCTGATCCTTCCCACCTCCATATTTGACATTACCGAGGAGGCTGACGACTACTATTTCCCTCCCATCACAGGGTCATATCTCCGCCTTGCCCGCCTCTTCATTGTCATAGCCTCCCTGCTCATTACCCCTCTGTGGCTTTTAGCCCAGCAAAACCCCGATTTCGTACCTGAGGCACTTAGATTTGTTATATCCACGGGGCACCACAACATCCCCATTCTGTGGCAGCTTCTTATTCTTGAAATAAGCATAGACGGTCTGAGGCTTGCAGCTCTCAACACCCCCACAAGCCTCTCGGGAACTCTTGGAATCATCGGTGCCATCGCACTTTCGGAATTTACCATAGAGGTAGGATGGTTCTCAACAGAGGCGATTCTCTATATGGCATTTGTCACCATCGCCACCTTCTCCCAGCCCAGCTATGAGCTTGGCTACTGCATCAAGTTTATGAGAGTGATTCTGCTTATCCTAACTGCAATATTCAACCTCTGGGGATTTATCGCCGGACTTTCACTCATAGTAATTCTCCTGCTCACAAATAAAACAATTTCCGGCAAAAGCTATCTTTATCCTCTCATCCCCTTCAACGGAAAGGCATTTCTCCACAAGGTACTCAGAATCAGATAAAGTCTGAATCAATAAAAGAGCTTCACAGTCAACACAGAAAATACCACTGCAGTAAAATCCGCCAACAGCCCCGACAAAAGGGTATGGCGGATTTTTCTTACTCCCACACTTCCGAAATACACCGCCACTGCATAGAAGGTGGTGTCCGTAGCACCCGCCATAACGGATACTATCCTGCCCACAAAGCTGTCGGGTCCATGCTCCTTGAATATATCTATCATAATTGCCGATGCACCACTTCCCGACACAGGGCGAAGCAGTGCCACGGGTACTATTTCAGAGGGAAAACCAAGCCTATCCGCTACAGGAGATATGAGTTTTTCTAGTGCTGCAAGCACACCGCTTTCTCTGAGCATGGAAACTGCACAGATAAGCCCTATCATAGTGGGAGCAATGGTGAGTGCTACCTTGAGTCCCTCCTTTGCCCCGTCTGCAAAAGCATCAAAAACATTTACCTTTTTTAAAAGGCCTGCTGATAAAAACAAAACCGCAAGAAGTGGTACTACAAGCTCCATACAAAGCCTCTTCTTTTAAGATCATGTTCTCTTCTGTTTTCATTTCTGAGAGAAGAAACCGCACTTGCAAAGCTCACACCCAGGGCAAGTGCCACCAATGAAGTTATCCACACCGATGGCAGTATATCAAAAGGAGATGCACTTCCAAAGCTTGCTCTGTAGGCTCCCAGAGTGGTGGGTATAACCTGAAGCGAGGCAGTATTAAGCACAACAAAAAGTACCATACTGTCTGACGCTGTCTCCTTTTCATTATTGAGCTTATCAAGCTCTTTCATCGCCTTTAATCCGAAAGGTGTGGCAGCATTTCCAAGCCCCAGCAGATTGGCACTTATATTTAAACTTATGTACTTCATAGCATCGCTATCCTTCGGCACATCCTTAAAAAGCCGTCTCAGCATCGGTGATAAAAGCCTTGAAAGTTTTTGACTCATACCGCTTCTGTTAGATATCTCCATCATCCCCGACCAGAAGCACATCACACCAAGGATGGAGAGTATAAGCTCCACTGCCTGATTCGCTCCTGATATCATCGCCTCCGAAAGAGCTGCCGCATTTCCTGTAAAGAGAGCAAACAGAAAACTCAGGAGAATCATTCCTGCCCATATATAGTTAAGCATAAAAAAGAAACACCCCTTTTACAAAAAATGCGAAATTTATCGAATTTTGTTGACAAATTAAACATTTTTGTTGACTTTTAAACTGGGTATGATAGTATAAAATCAGAATATTAAGAAAAGGCGGTGCAACCATGAAGACCACAGGGCGTTTATGCAAAATTGACTCACTCGGCAGAATCGTTATTCCAAAACAATTCAGAAAGCATCTCGGACTCCACGATGGATCGGTGCTTGAACTTTCCTCCGACGACAACTGTATTATCATCAAAAAGCACCAAGAAAGCTGTGTGTTCTGTCAGAGCACATCCGACCTTACGGAATTTGAGGGAAGGTTCATCTGCAGAACCTGTCTGAATAACCTTAATGAAAAGAATTAACCTTTTTCCTTGGATTTTTCACTTGACATTCCACTCCAAATATATCATTATAGAGGTGTAAATATGACAGCGTATTCACACTTCAAGGAGGTTAAATCATGCAGAGAATTGATAAAGAAAACTATTATCTCGATATTGCTGAGACCGTTTTGGAAAGAGGTACCTGCCTCAGACGTAACTTCGGTGCAATTATCGTAAACAACGATCAGATCGTATCCACCGGCTACGTAGGTGCTCCCAGAGGCAGAAAAAACTGCATCGACCTGGGTCACTGTGTCAGAGAGACCAACAACATCCCCAGAGGTGAACGCTATGAGCTCTGCAGAAGTGTTCACGCAGAGCAGAACGCTATCATCCACGCCTCCCGTGAGCGTATGATAGGTGCTACCCTCTATCTGGTAGGTAAGGATGCTGTAACAGGAGCTTATGTAGAGAATGCCAGTGCCTGCTCTCTCTGCAAGAGAATGATTATAAACGCAGGTATTTCCAGGGTAGTCATCCGTAATACCAAGGAGAGATTCACCGCTCTTTATGTTGAAGAGTGGATCGAAAACGACGAATCCCTCTCAGCCGCCACAGGCTACTGATAACAAATGCAAACCGCCGTCTTTTCTTTAAAGACGGCGGTTTTTTAGTGCAAACAGAAAAAGAATCAAATTTTAATTACGCTTCTGTTTGTCTGCATTTAGAGTTCAAAAATCTTATAGAAATTACTTTAAGCCTTTTTCATAGGACTCGATCATTTTCTTAACCATCTGACCGCCAACGGAGCCTGCCTGACGTGATGTGAGGTCACCGTTGTAGCCCTGCTTGAGGTTTACGCCTACTTCTGCAGCAGCTTCCATCTTGAAACGATCAAGTGCGTCCTTTGCCTCAGGAACTACGATGTTATTCTTAGACATTGTTCTTCTCCTTTTCTTTAAGTTTAAGAGCTGTTATATATAACAGTTCTGTTTTCTGCGACCGGTCTTTCAGCCGCAAAATTATTATGTGACGATACTTATGATATATCAGTAGAAAAATCTTCAAACTATGACAATTACTGGTACTGAATCACAGAAAAAGGCTCCCTGCAGAATTTTGCAGAGAGCCTTCTTTGAGTGCCTTTTTGCTACCTTTTCTCATACTCTCAGACCTTAAAAAACCATCTGAGATCACTTAACTTATCATATCTTAAAAAAAGCAATCAGATACCGTACCGTAAATCTTTCAAGGTACTTTACAGAGGTAGTTTTTCTGCACTCACACAACGGGATTTCTTTGCCGTTGCAAGTATAGTTTGAGTAATTATATCAAAACTATTTATGGAATTTTTTGAAAATTTCTTTTCAGCTGCAATACTCGAGAATTGCTTTTCTCAGTTCCTTTTCGCTTCTGAATTCTATCCCCTCTCTTAATTTCTCCTGCATATCCCGAGGAAGAGAACTCACCGCTGTGTCCGTCTCAACAAAAGGTTCATCCTCTCCCTTTACAAAACCCGCAACTCTGTCACCCTTGCAGGAAAGCACAAACATAACCGCAGGCGAATCCGCACTTACCTGTGAATTCTTAAAATACCCTTCTGAAATGGACGCCGTCACTTTCTCAATGGTCACAGAGGCTATGACACTTGCCAAAAGCACCACCGATGTTACATAAAATAGACGTCTGAAAAGCCTGTCTTTCATAACGAGCCCTCCTTTTTAAGTAATTTTTCCACAAAAATCCTATAATATTCACTGAGCATACTGACACATTATAAAAAAATAATCAATTATCAGAAAAAAACTTTAATTTTTGATTTCGTAGTGGTATAATATTAAGGTCTATTATTATGTAAAATAATAAAGAGCAGGATTCATCCACTTTGTTATTAGGCGAAGGAGGTTGTATCAATGAGAAAAACTGACATAACTAACTATAAAGAGAAAAAGGCTTTCAACTGGGAAGAGGTATGGTTTTATACAAAAGGTGTCCTCTCCTTCCTTTTGAAATCTCTGCTCACCGTTCTGCTTATATTTTTCGTAGCAGGAGTGCTGGTATGCTTTAATCTTCTTTTCTATCTTGTAGATCTCTCAAAGGAGCCCTCAGGCATTGACCTTGACGCACGAAGCCTGAACCTTTCAAGCTTCGTTTATGTTCAGGATCCCGAGACAGGAGAATTTGTGGAGTATCAGAGTCTCTACGGCACTGAGAACCGAGTATGGATTCCCTTCAATGAAATGCCCGATGCTATGAAGGATGCTATCGTCGCTATTGAAGACAAACGTTTCTATTGTCACAACGGTGTTGACTGGCTGAGAACGGGAAGTGCCGTATTAAACCTTGCCAAGGGCGACGATTCCTACGGCGGCTCCACTCTCACACAGCAGCTTATCAAAAACCTTACCGACGATGACGAGGTAAGCATAAACCGTAAGATCCGTGAAATTCTCAAAGCTCTCAATGTTGAGAAGGAATACACCAAGGAAGAGATCCTCGAAGCTTACCTTAACGTTGTAAACTTCGGTGGAAACTGTCAGGGTGTAGAGGCGGCTTCTCAGAGATATTTCGGCAAGGCTATTGCCGACTGCTCCATTGCCGAGTGTGCTGCCATTGCCGGCATCACTCAGAATCCCTCTCTGTGGGATCCCCTTGTATATCCCGAAAATAACAAAGAGCGACGTGAGCTTGTCCTAAAGGAAATGTGCAATCAGGAGAAGATCACCAGAGAAGAGTACGAAGCAGCCCTCGAAGAATCTGAAAATATGGTCTTCAGAGATTACAGCGCTGACGATGAAGAAAAGCAGGATGAAAGCATCGAGATCCAGAACTGGTACATGGATGAGATCATCTTTGACCTTGCAGAGGATCTTGCAGTTGTGTATAACATCAGCGAAAAGGCCGCTATGGACAAAATCTACAGCGAAGGTCTCAAGATCTACTGTGCTATGGATTTAGAGGCACAGAAGATCATCGAGGAAGAGGCACTGTCCATTGACAAGTCCAGCGACCCTGACCTTGAGATAGGTATGACCCTTATGGGCCTTGACGGCAGGGTAATTGCTACAGTCGGCTCATCAAATAAAAAGGACAGCAACCTGCTTTTCAGCAGAGCCACCATGGCTACTCTTCAGCCCGGCTCCTCAATAAAGCCCGTCGTTGCCTATCCCACCGCAGTTGAGCGGGATATTTACCACTGGTCCTCAGCGGTTCCCGATCAGACTCTGGAGAAATGGGTATATTCAGACGGCACCCACGGTCCCGTAAACTGGTACAACGGCTACTACAAGTACGGTCTTTTCCTTGTCGATGCTATTGAAAAGTCCTCAAACGGCTGTGCCGCAAATGCACTTGAAGCTATCGGCGGTCCCACCATGGCTTACGATATTGCTACCACCAGACTGGGCTTTGAGCATCTCACCGAATCAGGAGACCGCTCTGCTTACGCCAGCTTCTCCCTTGGCGGTATGAACGGCGGCGTTACCGTTCGTGAAATGGCTGCTGCCTACGCCTACATCGGAAACGGCGGCAAGTACTACGAGCCTTACACCTACTACTATGTTACTGACAGAAATGACAATGTCATTATCGATAACAGAAACAACTCCTATATTCAGGCTTATTCCACAGAGACCGCCTCTCTTATGAACAGACTTCTTTACTACAATGTAAAGTATTGTGCAAACACATCTGCGTGGAGAGCCCGTGTTTCAGGTTGGGAGATCGCCGGCAAGACCGGTACCACCAACAGCGACCGTGACAGCTGGTTCTGCGGAGCTTCCCCCTACGCCACTCTGGCTGTATGGACAGGCTTTGACGATCCCCAGAGGATATACAACACAGGCGTTTCAGCCAGTGCATTCTCAAGTGTGATGTCAAGATATCTTGAGGATAAGGAATATAAGGATTTCGATATCTCCCCCAATGTGGTTGAAAGAGAGTACTGTACACACACGGGTAAGCTTGCATCATCCACCTGCAAGGATACCGATACAGGCTACTACTCTGTATATAATCTCCCTCCCTCCTGCAGTTCTCACTCAGGTCCCAACATCAAAAAGGGAGAGGAAGAAACCACCGCACCAACCGAATCCACCGAGGAAGTAACAATTCCCTCTTTCACAATTACTGTTGAGGATGTTACTGTTCCCGAAGGCGATTCCACCACTGTTGAGGGCGAGACCTTCCCGCAGGAATCCAACTGATTATCATTCAGTTTCATTAGTACAAAAGCTAAAATTCTCCATTAGTAAAAGGGGTTATAATATGATTTCATTAGCACTGATGGGTCATGGTGTTGTAGGCTCGGGTGTAGCCGAGATACTCACCACCCACAAACAGAAACTGTTCTCATCCATCGGTGAGGACACAGATCTCAAATACATTCTTGATTTGAGAGATTTCCCTGATAGTCCTCTGTGTGACAGATTCACAAAGGACTTCGAGGATATCATCAACGATATAGACGTTCGTATCGTTATCGAGACCATGGGCGGACTGAGTCCCGCTTATGAGTTCACAAAGCGCTGCCTCAAGGCAGGCAAAAGCGTTGTTACCTCCAATAAGGAGTTGGTTGCACGCCATGGTGCAGAGCTTCTCCAGATTGCAAAGGACAACAATGCAAACTATCTCTTCGAGGCAAGTGTAGGCGGCGGCATTCCCATTCTCCGTCCCATAAACCAGTGCCTTGTTGCAAACAATGTTCACGAAATAGCAGGTATCCTAAACGGTACCACCAACTTCATCCTCACCAAGATGATAAACGACAATATGGCTTTTGAGGATGCTCTGAAGCTTGCTCAGGATCTGGGCTATGCAGAGCGTAATCCCGAGGCTGATGTTGAGGGACACGATGCGTGCCGCAAGATCTGCATCCTTGCATCTCTTGCTTTTGGCAAGCACATCTACCCCGACAACGTACATACCGAGGGCATCACAAAGATTACCCTTGAGGACGTGGAATATGCCGCATCCTGGGGCGGTGTGATAAAGCTTATCGGCAGCTGCAAGCCTCTCTCTGACGGCACTATGGACATCGTGGTTGCTCCCATGTTTGTTCCCTGCTCAAGTCAGCTTGCAAACATCAACGACGTATTCAACGGAATTATGGTCCGTGGCGACTGCACAGGCGATGTTGTATTCTACGGCAAGGGCGCAGGTAAGCTCCCCACAGCTTCCGCTGTTGTAGCCGATGCAGTTGACTGCTGCAAGCACTTAAAGACCAGAAAGCGTCTTTTCTGGGTAGATACAGACACCAATATGATCGCAGATTACAAGAAGTCACCTGTCAAGGTTTTTGTCCGTGCCAATACAGATGATGTTTCTTCTGCATATACTATGGTAAAGGACATCTTCGGCGCTGTATCAAGACTTGAGCGTGCAAACGCACCTGAGGGTGAATTCGCATTCGTTACCGAGTGCGAGCTTCCCTACGGCGAAATTCTTGAGGGTCTCAATTCCCTGAAGAAGCTGGGCATTGAGGTGCTTTCCACCATCAGAATCGGCAATCTGTAATTCTTTAATATAGAAAGGGTACTAATTCATGAGTTTAATCGTACAGAAATTCGGCGGTTCCTCCGTTAAAGACACAGAGCATGTTTTTAACGTAGCAAAAATCGTAACCGACACCTACAAAAAAGGAAATGATGTTGTTGTAGTTGTATCCGCTCAGGGTGACACCACTGACGACCTCATTGCAAAGTACAAGGAAATTGATCAGAACCCCTCTGAGCGTGAGCGTGATATGCTCCTTGCTGCAGGTGAGCAGATATCCATCTCTCTCCTTGCAATGGCAATTCAGAAGCTGGGTTGTCCCGCAATTTCCCTTCTCGGCTGGCAGGCAGGATTTAAGACCTCCTCTTCCCACACTACTGCTCGTATCAGAAAAGTAGATCCCACAAGAATCAGAAATGAGATTTCAAAGAAGAACATCGTTATCGTTGCAGGCTTCCAGGGCATTGATAAGCACGATGACCTCACAACCCTCGGCCGTGGCGGCTCTGACACAAGTGCAGTTGCTATTGCTGCAGCTATGCACGCTGACCTCTGTCAGATCTACACCGACGTAGAAGGTGTTTTCACCGCAGACCCCAGAAAAGTCCCCGGTGCTATGAAGCTTAATGAGATTTCTTATGACGAGATGCTTGAGCTTGCATCTTTGGGTGCTCAGGTACTCAACAACAGATCAGTTGAACTTGCCAAAAAATACGGCATTGAACTTGAGGTTCTCTCAAGCCTTACAAATAAACCCGGAACCATCGTAAAGGAGCATACTAAAATGGAAAAATTACTTATTTCAGGCGTTGCAAAGGATGACGACATCGTTCGTATTTCTGTTACAAATATCCCCGACGAGCCCGGTCTCGCTTTCAAACTCTTCTCTATCCTCTCTGCAAAGAACATCAACGTTGACATTATTCTCCAGTCTATCGGCAGAGACAAGACAAAGGACATTTCCTTCACCGTAAACAAGGATAACGGTCAGACTGCTGTAGATCTTCTCACAGAGAAGTTCCTCTCTCGCTACGAGGGTGTCAACATCTCCATGAACGACAACGTTGCAAAGGTTTCCATCGTTGGTTCAGGTATGGAGAGCCACGCAGGTGTTGCTACAGATATGTTTGAGGCACTCTTTGACGCAAACATCAACATCCACATGATCAGCACAAGTGAGATCAAGATCTCCGTTCTTATCCGCAAGGAGTATGCTGACAAGGCTGTTCGTATTCTTCACGACAAATTCTTCCCCGAGGCTTAATTTTCACGCAAAACACATTGCCGCCTTGTTTTTCAGGGCGGCTTTTTATTACAACTTTGTTAGAAATATTGACATTATATGTAAATACAAATAATATGATTTTAATAGAATATTAATTTTAAGAAAGGTTGGTTTTTTATGGAAAACATTTTAGGAAACATTCTTTTAAACCTCAAAAAGTATGTAGCTGAGCTCTTCGGTACATTTGTACTGGTATTCGTTGCATGTGGCGCTGCTATGTCAGGTATGAATGCTTCAGGTGTTGCACTTGCTTTCGGTCTCGTTATCGTAGCAATGGCTTTCACTATCGGAAACATCTCAGGCTGTCACATCAACCCTGCTGTTTCTCTTGCAATGTTTATCGACGGTCAGCTTTCACTTTTTGATTTCATCGGCTATGCAGTTTCTCAGTTCCTTGGTGCAATCCTCGGCGCAGGCGCTCTTGCACTCACAGTTGGTGAGGCTGATGCACTGCTCGGTTGCTCCAACCACTACATCGGCCTTGATGAAGAGTACATCTTCGGTTCTTTCCTCGTTGAGATCATTCTCACATTCCTCTTTGTATTCGTAATCATGCGTGTTACAAAGCTCGAGGCTACCAAGAAGTATGCAGGTCTCTTCATCGGCGCAGCTCTTACTCTTGTTCACCTTGTAGGTATCGGCTTTACAGGCACATCCGTAAACCCCGCAAGAAGCTTTGGTCCCGCTATCTTCGCTGGCGACTGGGCAATCGAGCAGGTTTGGGTATTCCTTATTGCTCCCTTCATCGGTGCAGCTCTTGCAGCAGTTGTTGCTAAGCTCTTAAACAAGAAAGAAGAAGCTTAATTTCTTTAGTCACATAACAACTTACTGTTGTTAAAAAAGTGTCCGTGCAATTAATACCACGGCGGGCACATATCACAGGAGGCAAATCAAATGATACTTGAAAAAGTAAAGGTAATTTTAGCAGATCAGTTTGACGTAGATGAGTCAGAAATCGCAGTTGAGACAGACCTTCAGGATGATCTCGGCGCAGATTCTCTCGATGTAGTTGACCTTCTTATGTCAATCGAAGATGAGTTCGAGATCGAGATTCCCGACGAGGAGATCGAGAACATCAGAACTGTAGGCGAGCTTGTTTCTTACATCGAAGCAAACGCATAAGTTACACTTACAATTTCTTACCGGAACCTGTTTTTTCAGGTTCCGGTACTTTTTTTGCTATCGTAGCCCGAGGCACTACAAAAGACTTGAAATAACAGAAGTTTTTATGTATAATAGTTTTGTATGTTTATTATCCTGAAGGGGTGTTAATATGGCAGAAAACAAAAAGATGGTCGAGGCTATCACCAGCCGAGACGAAGATTTCGCAAAATGGTACACCGACATAGTCAAGAAAGCAGAGCTTGTTGACTATTCCGGCGTTAAGGGCTGTATGGTTATAAGACCCTACGGCTACGCTATCTGGGAAAACATCCAGAAAGACCTTGACAGAAGATTCAAGGAAACAGGGCATGAGAACGTATATATGCCTATGTTTATCCCCGAGAGCCTTCTCCAGAAAGAGAAAGATCATGTTGAGGGCTTTGCTCCCGAGTGTGCATGGGTTACTATCGGTGGCAGCGACAAGCTGACAGAAAAGCTTTGTGTCCGTCCCACATCCGAAACTCTTTTCTGTGAGCATTATGCAAAGATCATCAACACATATCGTGATCTCCCCAAGCTCTACAACCAGTGGTGTTCCGTTGTTCGTTGGGAAAAGACCACCCGTCCTTTCCTGAGAACCTCCGAGTTCCTCTGGCAGGAAGGTCACACAATGCACGAAACACAGGAAGAGGCAGAGGCAGAGACACTTCAGATGCTCAAGGTCTATGAGGACTTCTACAAAGAAACTCTGGCTATTCCTGCTGTTGTAGGCAGAAAGACCGAGAAGGAGAAGTTTGCAGGTGCAGAGGCTACCTACACTATTGAGCCCATGATGCACAACGGTGTTGCTCTTCAGGGCGGTACCACTCACTATTTCGGCACAGGCTTCTCTGAGAGCTTTGATATTAAATTCCAAGGCAGAGACAATAAGCTCCACTATCCCCACCAGACATCATGGGGTGTATCCACCCGTATGATCGGTGCCATCATTATGGTACACGGTGACGATGACGGTCTCATTCTCCCCCCCAGAGTTGCACCCGTACAGCTTGCAATTATTCCTATTGCACAGCACAAGGAGGGTGTTCTTGATAAGGCTTACGAGCTCAGTTCAAGTCTCAAGAAGAGCTTCAGAGTTAAGCTTGATGCTTCCGACAACTCCCCCGGCTGGAAGTTCTCTCAGTACGAGATGCAGGGTGTTCCCCTCCGTCTTGAGATCGGCCCCAAGGACATTGAGAAGAATCAGTGTGTACTTGTTCGCCGTGACACAAGAGAGAAGATCTTTGTTTCTCTTGATAATCTTGAGGAAGAGATTGCAAAGACTCTCGATCTTATTCACGACAGCATGTATAACCGTGCTCTCGAGAATATGAAGGAGAAGACCTTTGAGGCAAGAAGCTACGAGGAATTCCTCACCACAGCAAAGGAAACACCCGGCTTTATCAAGGCTATGTGGTGCGGTGATGTTGCTTGCGAAGAGAAGATCAAGGAAGAGACAGGCGGCGTAAAGAGCCGTTGCATTCCCTTTGAAGAGGAACAGCTTTCAGACGTGTGCGTATGTTGCGGCAAACCTGCAAAGCATATGGTTTACTGGGGTAAACAGTATTAATAGAAGCGCCGAGGCACGCAGCCTTTAAAAATCGAGGTCGAGCTTGAATTCACCGAATAATTCGGATTTGATTCTTCAAAAATCCGAATAGGTGAATTAAAGGAGACAGTGGATTTTTAAAGAATTGCGGAGTGCATACGAGGCGTGACAAAGAAGCGCCGAGCAAAGGCTCCCTTGTGTAAAGGGAGCTGTCGCAAAGCGACTGAGGGATTGTCATCAAAAGGAGAGTCTTCTGTGGAATACAAGCACAACAAAGAATTAGTCCCTTTCGCAAAAGCTCTCCGAAAAAACATGACAAAAGAAGAAGCTCATTTGTGGTATGATTTTCTGAGAACTTACCCCGTTAAGTTTCAAAGACAAAAAATAATCAAAAACTACATTTTAGATTTCTATTGTTCAAAAGCAACAATAGCAGTCGAGCTTGATGGCTCCCAGCATTTTAGTGAAAAAGGGTTCCAAAAAGACAAAATCAGAACTGAATTTCTTGAAACCTACAAAATAAAAGTTATCCGAATATCAAATCTCGATATTCATAATAACTTCAGAGGAGTTTGTGAACATATAGACTATATTGTTCAGCAATCCCTCCGTCAGTCTGACGACTGACACCTCCCTTGTGCAAAGGGAGGCACATAATCACAAATAAACCTTAAGGAGGCAATACTAATGGCAGAAGAAATCAAGAACAATATTCCCGAAGAGGAAGACAGCAATATCATCGTATTAGAGGATGACCTCGGCAATGAGGTAGAGTTTGAGTATCTCGACGTAATCGAGTACGAGGGCGAGGAGTTCATTCTCCTTCTCCCCGCAAACGAAGAAGAGGCCGATGAGGTTCTCATTCTCAAGATCGTTTCTCTCGACGACGAGACAGAATCCTTTGAGGGTATCGAGGACGAAGAGCTCCTCGACACTATCTTCACTATGTTCAAGGACAAGTGGAAGGATCAGTTCGATTTCGAGTAATAAGCAAAAAGCAGAGGCTGTCCCAAACTGGGACAGCCTCATTTTTTATATATCACATTACTCATTTTTCAGAAAACAGCTCATCAACGCTGACACCGAACACCTTTGCAATAGAAAAAAGCTCAATATCAGTTACCGTTCTTGACCTGTCCTCGATTCTTGAAACAGACCCACGGCACACATAAACCCCCATAAGTTCAAGCTTATTTGAGAGTGCCTGCTGACTCATTTTATGCTTCTTTCTGAGCCGACGCACATTGTCCCCTATCATATTCATATTTTCTCCGTCAATAATTCTTGCCATCAGAATCCCACCGATCATCAAATTTTGTCTTGACATAGGACAATTTTGATGCTACCATATCCGTAAGGATATTTTGTCCTGTGATAGGACAAAATATACATTTTTACATTATTCTGATGGAAACCATATTCTAACGTGTCCTATTGCTGACGCAAAAGGGATTCCTGAGGAATACAACTGAAAGGGGTACAATATGAAACACTTAAGAAAACTGGCTCTGCTTCTCGCTGTTATCACCTTACTCGCATCACTCTGCGCTTGCGGTGAAGAAGCCAAAACAGAAAACAGCAAGGTAACTGAAACTGCCACAAAAGCAGAGGAAGCAACAACTCTTCCCGTACAACAAGAAACTAACACACCTGTTATTACTGACACACCTATAAATCCCGCACCCACAGGCGGTAACTATATTACCACTAAGGACAGCTTCAATAAAGAACTTGACACCCTTCTCCCAGATGCCGCTTATACCCTTGATGAAAGCAGCGTTACAAACGGCACTCTCTACATATACACACTCACCGACAAGAAAGATTACGCTCTTGACTACAGGGTTAAACTCTCAGATGGTGCCGAGTTTACTCTCCCTGTGATGTTCTCCGATCTTGCAAATGCCGGCTGGACAATTCCCAAGGGCTCCGGAGACAATGAACTTGCACCCGGCTATGCTACATCAGGTGTTATAAGAAACAATTCAGGAAAAGAGATTTCCGTTGTGGCTTACAATCCCACCTCCGTCAAAGATATGTTTAAAAACGGTGCTGTATGCAAGGTTGAGTTCGCTCCCTATCTTTCTGATGGTTCAGTAAACAGCAAGGCAACAAGATTCACCGTATGCGAAAGCATAACCGAAAGCTCTACAGTCAAGGATGTTATAGATCGTCTCGGTGCACCTTCAAAAATCACACACAAAGTTCGCACTGATGATTCAGGGGCATACGAATATTCAGAACTTATGCTTGAATATACTCAAAAAAGTGATCCTAATTCCTTTATCAGATTTAATTTCTCCGGTGATAACAACTACATCACCAAAGTAGAATACGAACACGTAAGCTAAAACAAATTACGGCGGTACCAAATCGGTACCGCCGTTTTCTTATGCCTTATTCGGTTTATTCGCCATCCTCAAGAGAAGGAAGCCCCAGCTCGGGAGAATCCAGAGAAAGAGTATTCGCCTCAACTGATGAGAGCTTTCTTCTTATCTGTCGTGTTCTCACGCCCACCAGCTTATCAAGCTCCTGATTTGCCTGGTCAAGTCTCTGCTGAGTCATTACAAGTACATCATTGAACTTGTCAAACTCCGTCTTGACAGAGCCCAGTATCTTCCAGACCTCGGCTGAACGCTTCTGCACAGCCAGAGTCTTGAAGCCCATCTGCAAGGAATTGAGTAGCGCCGCCATGGTGCTGGGACCTGCGATATTTATCTTGTATTCTCTCTGAAGCACCTCTACCATACCACGGCTTACCGCCTCAGCATAAAGCCCCTCAGTAGGCAGAAACATAATGCCGAACTCCGTGGTGTTGGGAGGATCAATATATTTGTCACGAATATCCTTGGCTTCCTTCTTAAGGGTAGTAAGAAGAATCTTTGCCGCTGTATCAATGCTCTCCTTAACTCCTGAGTCAATGGCATCCTGAAGTGCAATATATGTATCTCCGGGGAACTTTGAGTCAATGGGCAAATAGATGAATCCGTCATCCTCGGCAGGAAGCTTTACGGCAAACTCAACACGCTCAGTGCTTTTCTTCTTTGTTACCACGTTCTCCTCGTACTGCTCGGGAGAAAGTATCTCTTTGAGGATGGAGCCCAGCTGAATCTCGCCCAGAATACCTCTTGCCTTAACGCCTGAGAATACCTTCTTAAGGTCACCTACACCTGTGGCAAGGACCTGCATTTCGCCCAGTCCCTTATACACCTGCTCAAGTCTCTCATTAACAAGTGAGAATGACTGATTCATCTTCTCCTCAAGGGTCTTCTGGAGCTTCTCGTCAACGGTCTTACGCATCTCGTCAAGCTTTCGGTTGTTGTCCTCCTGCATATAGGAAAGACGCTTCTCAACCGTACTGCGGATGATATCAAGCTTCTGCTCATTCTCAAGGGAAAAGGTCTTGAATCGCTCCTCAAGCTGAGCCATTTTCTCACTCTGGCTCTGAGAAGCATTGGTCTGGTTAACAGAGATCATATCTCCAAGGTTCTTCACAGTCTGCTGAACGTTTCCTGCAACCTCCTGACGAAGCATTGCATTATCGGTTCGCACATCCTCACGAAGCTGACGTATCGCCTCACCGTCTCCCGATTTTGAGCCAAAGCTCTTAATAAGTATAACCACCGCCACAAGAAGAATAGCGGCAAGTAATGACACAATAAGTATTTCCATCTGAATACCTCCTCAATATATGATTATCATATCACCCGAGGATTTTTGTGTCAACTAAAATGCCCTATCAACAGGATAAACTTACTCAAACCTCGTCACAATATATCTCTCTGATTCTTCAGGGGAATACACAAATTCGTCTATGTGCGCTCCCTCGTAGAAATACTTGGGCGGCGCAGGGCTATACTTATAATCAAAGGTATCAACTATAATCAGCTTCACCTTCATCTTACTGGGGATTATGCTCTTAATGTAAACCGAAGCCTGCTGCCCCACCTTGATTCCGTCCTTGCATTCAGCAAGTCCTGCAAGGTTAGGAGAAAGCTCCACAAAGGCACCGTAGCTCTCCACAGACCTGATTACTCCTGCCACCGTCTCCCCCGCTGAGAACATATCCGCATTCTCCTGCCATGTGCCCAGAAGCTCCTTGTGACTTAAGGTGATTCTTCCGTTTTCCATAGACTTTATCACAGCCCTGATGCTCATTCCCACAGTAAATCTTTCTCTGGGATGCTCGATTCTCGAGACAGAAATAGTATCAATAGGCATAAGCGCCACGATTCCGCAACCGATATCAGCAAAAGCGCCAAAGGTCTCAAGGTGTGTAATGCGTGCATCCACCACATCCCCTACTCTCAGAGTACTTATAAAATCATCCATACATCTTCTTTGCGCCATCTCTCGGGAGAGAAGTGCAACCGTCGCTCCGCTTTCATCTCTGTCAAAGCCGGTAATGACAAAGCTCACTGGTCGGTTCACTCTGCTTATTACGGCAATATCCCTGACCCTTCCCTCTTTAATTCCTAGAGCTCCTTCCCGTCTGGGTATAACCCCCTTAATGCACCCAAGGTCAACTGTCAGGTTATGTAGAGAGTCACAGACAGTCGCCCTTGCCTCCAATATTTTTTGGTCTCTGTATGCTTCGCTGAGTGTTGTTATACTCTGCATAAGCTCCCTGTTCTCTTCTTTTTCCATAAGACAACCTTCAGGTAAAAAGTCCGCCATATTAAAGCCTCCGCAAATTTTCATTTTATAAGCAATTCTATGAAAAAAGCTCAGGTAATATTCACATTTAAGTTAAGCTTATTTCTCTTTGGATATTGCAAAGAATGTGCTTTTGATGTAGAATGTAAGTAATTATTCTTAAGGTATGTGATAACATGAAAAAAACAAAAGCTATTACTATATTTTTAACCGCACTTCTCTGCGCTTTGCTTATACTCTCAGGATGTGGCAATAAAGGCGAAGCCCCTGTTGCAACCTCCGATGAAGCCTCATCTGAAACAAAGACAGAAGAATCCGCAAATACCGTTATATCCTCCACAGCAGACCCCATCGCCTCTTCCGAAACAGCAACGGAAGATTTCTCAGGAGAACTCTCAGATAATTCAAACCTCGCTTCATCAGGTTCTATTGTAAACTCCAATTCAAGTGGAAACCACAAGCCAAACACCAACACCTCAGGCGGCTCAGTTGCAGATGCAGGTCCCTCAGACACAGCTAAGCACTGCACAATTACCGTAGGAAGCAAAGGCTATGTTACCAATGTAGGCGACACTGTGACCTACTCCTTCTATCTCACCACACCAAAGAAGGTAGAGGATGTTCAGGCGGCGCTCACCTACGACAGCAGAATGCTCAAACTCAGAACTACAGAAGACGAAGACCTCTTCCCTGTTATGGGCTCAAGCGTTATATTTAATACCGCCATCAAGGATGCTATCAAATTCAACGCCGTAAACATCTCAGGCTTTGACTTCACTCAGAGAGGCGCACTTATCACCGCTGAGTTTGAAGTTCTCAGAAACGGAGGTACCGCAATTTCCACCGCTATTGAGATAATGTCCGAAAAAGGCGGAGATTACTACGTTGACAGCTTCAAAATGTCAGACGCTATTACCTGTGAAGAAACTCTTGCACAGTAATCAAATAAATTCTTGAAAGGAAATAAACCTATGAAACTCAAAAGACTTTTTTTAATGACACTCGCTACCGTAATGACCGCAGGCTGCCTGCTTTCTCTCGGTGGATGTGGCGACAAGGTTGAGGACACAAAGACCACTGAATCTGAGCCCACATCTCAGATCGAAACCCAGACCGCAACTACAGGAGAAATCTCAGTTGTTCGCCCCTCTGTCAACGCAGAGGTTAAGAACGACACCGAGAACAAAGTCGGTTATCAGCTTGAGATGCCCAAGGAGGGCGACACCATCGCTATCCTCCACACCAATATGGGCGACATTACATGGAGATTCTTCCCCGAGAATGCTCCCAAGGCTGTTGAAAACTTCATCACCCTTGCAAAGGATGGCAAATATGACAACACCATTTTCCACCGTGTAATCAATGATTTTATGATTCAGGGTGGCGACTATGAAAAGGGCGACGGCACAGGCGGCAAGAGCGCATGGGGCGGCAAGTTTGAGGACGAGTTCGCAAACAGCCTCTTCAATATCCGTGGCTCAGTTGCAATGGCAAACTCCGGCAAGAACACCAACGGCAGCCAGTTCTTCATTAACCAGTCAAGTAAGGCTCCTTCCGTTCCCGACTTTGACGAGCAATATCAGTACATTGTTGACGGATATAATCAGGCTGTAGCTCAGGACTCTTCAGTGAAGACCGCATATCCCACAGTTGAGGATTATATCAAGGCTTACAGCGAGTATTTGGGCACTTATCCCATCTACCCCTTAAGCTATGCAGTTACCGAGGAGATTCAGGCTCTCTATGACGCTAACGGCGGTAATATGCACCTTGACGGAGCTCTCAGAGCAAATGGCGGTCACACAGTATTCGCTCAGGTTATCGACGGTATGGATGTTATAGATGCCATCGCAGGCGTTGAGGTTGACAGCAACGACAAGCCTGCTGAAGACGTGATCCTTGAGTCCGTTGAGATCACAACCTACTCTGCACAGTAATTAAGTTACCTTTTGGGAGTGAGCATTATGAATAAGCCCATCATTGCCATAATGTATGACTTTGATAAAACTCTCAGCACCAGAGATATGCAGGATTTCGCCTTTATTCCAAGCCTTGGAATGGAGAGTGCCGACTTCTGGAAATGTGCCAACGACTTCGGCAGAAATGAGAAAATGGACGGTATCCTTGCCTATATGTACACCTCTGTCAAAAAATCCAGAGAGCATAATATTCCTCTTAAGAGAGAGGCTCTGGTGGCTCACGGAAAGTCCGTTGAGTTCTTTCCCGGAGTTGAGAGCTGGTTTGAGCGTATCAATAATTATGGCAAAGAGCAAGGTGTCATTATCGAACACTACATTATCTCCTCGGGTATGAAGGAAATAATCGAAGGTACAGACATCGCAAAGGAGTTCAAGGAAATCTTTGCCTGCGAGTTCTATTATGATGAGGACGGAAATGCCGCTTGGCCCAAGACAGCTGTAAACTACACAAACAAAACTCAGTTTGTATATAGAATAAACAAGGGTGTCCTTGATGTTTCAAACGACATTGACTTAAACCGCTCAATGCCCGATGATTCCAAGAGAATCCCCTTCACCAATATGATCTATATCGGAGACGGTCTCTCCGATGTTCCCTGCATGAAGATGATGCAGTCCTATGGCGGTCAGTCTATTGCCGTTTATCCCGAGGGTGACAGACACAAGGTAGAGGAGCTGCTCATAAAAGACAGAGTAAACTTCATCTTCCCCTCTGACTATCGTGAGGGTGGCGAGCTTGAAAGTGCTATGAAGAACATCATCCGTAAAATCGCTATATGCGATACTCTCTATGATATAAATCAGGAGCAACTGAGAAGCATCACAAAGTAAAAAACAGCCGTTGTGACTATATCACAGCGGCTTTTGCTTAAATATTACACACAAAGGAGGCCGTTATGAGCGACAGTTTAAATAATTCAAGAGTAGCCAAATGGGACAACGCAAAAGCTTTTCTTATGCTTCTTGTAGTCTTTGGTCACGCTCTTACCCCCTACACCGAAAAGGGCGGCTATATGCACACAGTCACCCTGTTTCTCTATAGCTTTCATATGCCGCTTTTTATGTTTTTAAGCGGTCTTTTCTCAAAAAGCACAGTGAATTCAAAGCCCTTCCGCTATGAAAGGGTCGTCTCCTTCTTCCTCCTCTTTATTGCAATGAGAATGACAAATTACCTTGTTCTCATACTGCTCGGAAAGAACCCTTCCTTTCCCCTGCTTTCGGAAAACGGCACACCCTGGTACATATTTGTGTTCGCAGTTTTCATTCTCATAGCCCGAGTTATGAGAGATCTCCCGAAACTCCCAACTCTTATAATATCCATTGTTCTTTCTCTCTTGGTGGGTTATCTCGGCTTCATCGGCAATGTGCTGATGCTCTCACGTATCTTTACCTTCTTTCCCTTCTTCTGGCTGGGATATATGCTGGAGATAGAGAGGCTTCGGAGCTTTCTTGATAAGATATGGGTAAAGGTTTTTGCTGTGGTCATTCTCTCACTGTTTATATTGGTGCTTATTTTTATGACTGACAGATTATTTAGCCTGAGATACGTTTTTACAGGTAACAATCCTTACAGCGAATTCGGTGCTGACTGGTACCCCCTCGGTGCAGCCCTCAGGCTATTCTGTTATGGTGTATCTCTCTTTGTGGGAGGATCAATACTTGCCCTTATACCCTCAAAGAGAATTCCCCTTCTCACCCACACGGGAAAGAAAACTCTCTCAATTTATGCCCTGCACAGACAGCCTCTTTTCATTTTGCAGTACACCTTGCCCGGGCTTACCCTCGGCACACTAAACCCTAACCTCATTCTCATCATTTTATTTGCAGTCTCCTGTCTCTTGACTCTTGTTCTCTCTCTGAGGATTTTCGACTATGTGCTATATCCTATAACCAACTGGCATAAACTGCTGAAAATAAAAAAGTGAACATACAGCAAACGCCCCGACAGATACCTGTCAGGGCGTTTTTTGATGTGTTTTAAACTTATCAGCCAAGAATATCAAGGATATCTTCCTTGGGTCTGTAGCCTATAATTCTCTCTGCTTCTTTACCACCCTTGAAAGCAATAAGGGTTGGAATGCTCACAACACCGTACTGCATTGCAAGAGCTGAAGCCTCGTCAACATTAACCTTACCCACAACGATATCGGGATTCTCCTCTGCTATCTCGTCAACAATGGGAGAAACCATCTTGCAGGGGCCGCACCAGTCGGCATAGAAATCCACAAGGGCAACACCCTTTGCGTTTAAGATTTCAGAGCTGAAGTTGTTTTCACTAAGCTTAATAACTGACATATTTTATCCTCCTTAAACTTTAGTCTTTTGATTTATAGTAGAGCATACAGTGGCAATAGCCCTCAAAATCAGGGTCTGCGATCTGATCTCTGAACTCCTGACACATGCACTTATATTCAGGGGTTCTGGGAAGTCTGCAGGGACAGTAGCCACCTTTTGCCTTAAGCCCCGCTTTGATATTATCTACGATTTCTTTATTTTCATTAAGACGAACTGCCATGAGCCTTACCTCCTATGCTTATTTTGAAGAATTCTTTCTTATTTGATTATACCATAAAAGTAAAAACAATTCTACACTTTTTTAAACTAAAATTACAAAATATGTAAAGCACACTTGACATTCCGTAAACAACCTGATATTATACAAGTGTAAAGTGAACTTTACACAAGGAGGCGCCCTATGAAAAACCGAATAGAAGAGATCCGAAAGGAAAAAGGCATTCTGCAGGAAGAGCTTGCAAAGAAAATGGGTGTATCACGTCAGACCATCAGCTCTCTTGAGCGTGGCAGATACAACCCATCAATCTTTCTTGCTCACAAAATTGCAGTATATTTCAATATGGCTATTGAAGATGTTTTTATTTTTGAGGAGGAAGAATAATGAAATCTAATGTAAAAACGATACTAAGCATTTTATGGATAGTTCTGGGGGCAGGACTTATTGTCGCATCAAAGCTTGCAGGACTTGACAGCTACTGGGGAGGAATGGGCGGAGGACTTATTTTCGTAGGCGTTCTTCAGCTAATCAGATTCATTCGGTATAACCGCTACCCTGACTACAAAACCGCTGTCGATACCGAAATAAACGATGAGCGTAACCGCTTCATAAGAGCACAGGCATGGGCTTACACCGGCTACATTCTTGTTATTGCCTTTGCCCTGGGAAGTATTATTCTGGCCATCGTGGGTCAAGAGCTGATGAGCACTGTTTTCTCAGGCTGTGTTTGTTTTATCGTTCTTCTTTACTGGATAGTTTTCCATATTCTTAACAGAAAATACTGAGACACAAATCAAAGCAGGAAGCGAGGAAACCTATTATGGATTGTCACAAATGCTTTTCTCAATATATAGACAATAAAAAAGCCGAACTTCTGAAAGCCTTTCCCGACTATGAAAACCTCACCGAAACCTTCTTTAGAAAGATAACAGACTTTGTCGAAGAAGACTTTGAGGGATTTTCGGAAAACAAGGTTTACAGAATCTTTCTTAAAACTGTCAAAGACATAGTAAATATAAGTTTTGAGGAAAAGGCATCCAAATCCTATCTGAGAAGCTTCTGGAAGATTATTGATACCAAGGACGTATGTAATTGTCTCACCACGTTTATGAGATCAAAAAGCAGTAGTGTAAAGTGCATCACATCCAGAATGGTAAACTTTTATGTTTATCTGAATACCACATCCTCGGAAGAATACCAAAGAAGGGAGATATTTGACTTCCTTGACGGCATGATATAATTTATCAGCATACATCGTATAACTCATATAGATACCTATTTTCGGTATCCCCAGTTTTCCCTTTGGTAAAAATAAAAAACACCCCTGCTTCGGCCTATTGTAGCCGAAGCAGGGGATTTTTTTAGATCAGACCTGCGATCTTTTTCTGGATAGTTGTTGCATCTCTTACAGTGAGTCTGTAGTCGTTATCTGTATCAGATACATTTTCATCCAGTTTGGTCATTGTAATAATTCCTGCAAGGTGCTTCTGCACAAGCGTTGCGTCCTTGATATTTACAATACCGTCATTGTTGGAATCGCCGACACTTCTGAGTACCACATTTGCGGAAACATCTGTAATATCGAGCTTGCCGTCAACTGCAGCATCATAAACCATATTGACTGCACTTGAGAACCAGTTGCGCTCCTGTGCAGAGCAGTCTGTCAGGTCAACCATATTTGTGCCTGAATTAAGGTTATCAACACCCAGCCAGAACTCTGTGTTCATATCGTCAATGGTAAGTGTGATATTGCCCTCCATAGCGTATCTTCTGGAGAGAATTCGTACATTGATAGTGGGAGAATCCTTATCAACCACAACATTAGCCCTGTACCAATAGTAGAAGCCGTTCTGTGCCTCGTTTGTACCGAGGAGCAGTGCCTTCTGCATATCATAGTCTGCAAGGTCAGCAACAGCTCCCTCTGTTGTCATAAGAGGCAGATAACCCAAGGAGCTTGAGCTCTTGAAGTATATCGTAGCTGTCCATGTATCACCCTGAGAAGTTACTGTATATGTGACCTCTTCAGAGGTAAGAGTGTGAGTTTCAGCGTCAACAACAGTAGTTGCTACTACATAATAGGTGTATTTTGTACCAATCTCAGAACCAGCAGTTGAAACACTAAATACACCTGTTGTATTGGTACTAACCTTTTTACCGTCACTTGTATAGAGTTCATATGTAACACTTTCTGTTGAGTTGGTAGTAGCGTTAATTACAGCATCAGAACCGATCTCTACGAGGTTGGGAACTGTTACATCCATCTCAAAGTCAAACTCTACATAGGGAGGAATCTCTGCCTCTCCGTTTAAGTAAGACTCTACAGACAGAGTCTTATCAGCATTTCTCTGTGAGGGATAGAAGCCTATATTATCTGTAATACCGGTGGTAATAACTACAGTCTCGTCCTTGCCTGCACCGCCGCTGAACTTAATATTGTCTATATCTGCAGGAACCTTGATGCAGTAAACATCACTGCCGTAAGAGTTTGTGCTGTAATATGTCATTGCTGTGCCAGGATTGGGAGCTGTGGCGCCGTCGTACCAGGAAGCACAATATACTTTTGACCAACCTCTTGTGTTGGTGAAGAAGATGGTAATAAGCTCGGTGGTGGTATATTCAGCAGTTACAACTGTATCCCCTGTGATGCTTGAGAAATCAGTATCCCAACCCTTGAAGGTATATGTGTAGTTCTCATCAGCGGGTCTTGTGGGAGCAGCGGGAGCAGTAGCGCTCTTTCCGTACTCAACCATCTGAGACTTGAGCTCTGTGCCGTCCCAATCGAGGAACACAACAGAGTACTTATTGAGAACTGCTGTAAACTGAGCGGTAATAGTCGTCGTATGTATTGTTTCCGCCAACAGGTGAAACAACAGCAAATTTATTATTCTCAGGCTCCAAACAGTCGCAATCGTCTTCACGACAATTAAGAGAATTATATGAAATCTTATTTTCTATATCTTCATCCGTGTATCTTGCACTCGCTGTCAGCGGAACCGACATAATGCTGATAACAGTTATCAAACTAAGCATTATCGCAATACCACGTCTTAAAACTTTTGACTTCATAATACCATCATAGATATCAACAACGTTCACTTTTACTCTGTTAATAGAAACGAAGATATAAAAAAGGAATACCCAAAGGTATCCCTTTTATGTTATCCGGTAATTGTTATTTTTCCGTCTTTATATGTTCCCGTATAATCAAAATAGTCAACATCATCAAGTCTTCCGCCTAGCTTATTTGTAGCAGAGTATTCAATTTTTAGATCAACCCAAAACTTTTGATTATCTTTTGAATAATTTACCTTCTCTAAGGTCCATCCGTATTCTTCGTATGAACTCTTATTAACAAGCGTATCTTTTAATTCTTCAACTGCTTTGTCCTTGCAGTATAAAGCGATTTCCTGTTCAATCAACACATTCTCATATTCAACGATATAACTCAAGTTTTCCGTCAACCATTCGGGGTTTTTTACATCAAGTTTTTCTTTATCAGAAAGTGCATTATAAGCCTCTATCGCAGTTGCATACGCAGAAGACCATTCGTTGTGATGAATTTCTGCATTTTCGGTTACATACAACGTGTCATAGAAATCACTAACACTTCTTATTTTATGCAACTCGTTAATTGCGTTTTGAGCAGTTTTTATTCTTTTGTCACTTTCACCGCAAGCGGCAAAAGCAAAACACATAACCACAGCTAAAAATAAAGTAACTACTCTTTTCGTAACATTACTCATTATTTTGTAATTATTACTGCTACATTTCGGACTTTTCATTCTCTTTTCCTCCTAAAATAAAAAGTGCGCAGCCGAAGCTACGCACCGAAAAACACATAACTCCGATTGCTGCGACACAACTTCTGACAAACTACGAGAGAACGCCAAAAAAGAGAATGTGTTTTTACCAAAATAAAAACACTTCTCCCATAGTTTGTCCAAATATCAAGTTGCGTCGCAAGAACATTCTACCACAACAGAAATAATAATTCAATACATCCTGCAGTACTTATTTTCAGTAAGTGTACTTGGTGCAGGTAACAGGAGGTTAGTGTAATTCAAGCCATCTGCCTCGCTTGTTGTGGCGTGTGTAATTCAAAGATTCATCATCGCTCTCCCTAAAAATGCTCCACCGAAGCATTTTTACCTTCGGCGCCGGTGTTCCACCTTCTCCTCGGCACGGTCGCCTTCAAGTCCTGCTCCCTGCACTAAAAAATAAGATAAGGGATATCCCTGTGGGATATCCCTTATTCTTATGGTGCAGGTAACAGTAGGTTAGTGTAATTCAAGCCGCCTGCCTCGCTTGTTGTGGCGTGTTTTATGTCACAAGTATCATCAACACAGCGGCTTAAAAACACTCCGCCGGAGTGTTTTTACCTGCAATTTGCGCTAACGCTTAAATCTTGGCACAGCCTGTTCAAGTCCTGCTCCCTGCACTAAAAAATAAGATAAGGGATATCCCCTGTGGGATATCCCTTATTCTTATGGTGCAGGTAACAGGACTTGAACCTGCATGAAATTGCTTTCACATGGACCTGATGTACACGACCCCTTGGTGAAAGGCATATCTCCAGTCTGGAAAAGTCCCTGTTTATCAGCATTATTTGCTGTACTTGAATTGTACCATAAACAAAAGAAATTGCAAGTGCTATTAAAAGAACATAATATAATAAATCGGGATATATGTGATTTTTCCGTTCTGCGATACTACCCTTTCGTTAGAAACAACATAGGCTTTTTTGATGTGATAATCCTCGTTGCTGACAAAGGTATTAAGAGCACTGTGAACTGTATAATCCTTACCCGATTTAACCTCAATAGGCACTGCAGACAAACTGTCGTAATCATCAATCAGATAATCCACTTCGCCCTTACTGCGGTTATCGTAATAGAAAAGCTTATGTCCGTGAGCAAGCAACTCACTGGCAACTACTGTCTCATAAACAGAACCAAGATTAATGCTCTTCTCATCATTCAGGACAGCACGGATATTGCTGCCATAAAGAATGCCTGTAAGAATACCTACATCGTTAAGATAAAGCTTCAGAAGATTTTTACCGCTGGACTCAATCAGAGGAAAAACAGGGTTTGAAATAGCTTGAACATTTAACGCAATACCTGCACTGATAAGGTACTCAAACTCATCAGCATAATCGTTGAAAGTCTTGCCACGTTTGTTCTCGATACTCTGTGCAACAACACGCTTTTTCTTATTCTCCATATTGGAAGGAATAAGGTCATAAACCCTTCTGATATTCAGTTTCTTTTCAGCGTCATACTTAGAGGCATCAGCAGCGTAATAGTCGTGGATTTCACTCTGGATTTCTCGGACACTCTGAATGTTTGTGTCTGCAATAAAAGAGTTAACCGCATCAGGTAAGCCGCCTACAAGCAGATACTTTCTGAACAAATCCATCATCTTATTATGCATAGCTTCATCAAGAGACTCTAATCTTTCAAACTTTGCTCTCAATGAAGAAACAACAATTTCGTTCATTCCGTTTGCATACAGGAACTCTTCAAAATCAAGAGGAAACATTCTGATTTTTCTGATACTGCCCATAGGAATAGATGTGGTTTGAGAAAGAGTAACACCTAAAAGCGAACCACTGGCAATATAGGTAAACTTATTGTCCTGAGACAAAAACTTAAGCAAAGTCAACAGATGAGGATACTGCTGAATTTCATCAATGAAAATTAGGGTGTTTTCCTTATTCTTCATCTTACTGCCGGCAAGAACACTTACCTGTAGATAAAAATCCTCAACAGTCCTGGTATTCTCAAACATCTTGTCACCCAGAGAATCCTCAACCATATTGATTTCAATAAAATTTTCAAAAACCTTTTTACCTACATGTCTGATAATGTATGTTTTACCCACCTGACGAGCTCCATCAACTAAAAGAATCTTTTGGGAATCAGATTTCAAGTGATTTTCGATAACAGATTCTATCTTACGATATAGCATAAGCACACCTCCGTATGACTTTTCAATGATATTTTACCATATATTTTATGACATTTCAATATAATTATAAGCCTATTTTTATGACATTTCAAATTATAAAATCAAATCCTGATATAAGATATAATCTCTTTCTATTACTATGTATTTCCGCTGTCGTCTTTCCGTTGATTTTGTATAATATAAGTATTATACTCGAAACATACAAAGCGAAAAACGAAAGCAATGATATAGCAAAAAAGGCAGGAAGTAATCCTCCCTACCTCTCGATTGTGGATCATTTTGTCACTTTAAACATATCCATGTTTTTATCTTTAGATTACAAACTATGTTTTTATAAAGACAAAAAGTAGCATAAAAAAGATAAACTACCTCTTTGTGCTTAGTGGTTCAATAATTTTCATATCAGTTTGCCAAATAGTGTCCTTATTTCTTTTGGTCGGATGTCATATTCGATTTTAATATTTTACACCATCGATTTTCATATTCTACCCTTATCTTTTGGTCTATACAGATTGTTATTGTGAAAACAATGTTTAACAAGAAACATAATCCTGCAACAGAGTAAATAATAATTAAATAAATATTAGATAACGTGGTGGATCGTATAATGCTTATTAATTGAATAAACATAAATGAAGCAAGAACTAAATTTCCAAAATTCTTAATTATCCGAGAAAATGAAAAGGCAAGACAAATAATAATATTTACAATATTACACTTAAAAGGTAATCCGTATTTTTGTTTTCTAAATTCCTTTAAATTTTTTTCCCAATTAACATCGTTTTCTGAATTAATTTTCTCAATCGTCAATAAGTATGTGGATAAATAATAAACTGTATTACGACACTGTATTATTCTTGCTAAAAGTATATCAGAAACAAATAGAATCATTATAATAAACGCTATATTTTCATACCAAGTCGAAAAAGCAAATGATAAACCTAAAATAGTGAAAATAAGATTATTTATGCTATCCTGTCTTTTTAAATTATCATCCATTTCTTTTCGGATGGTTTCATATTCATTGGACATCATTATCACTCCTCATGCTTCTTATGTATGAGTATACCTTTTCAAGATCACTCTGTATGATATACGTATTTTTACAAGAAATATAAAACCCATAAAACATCGTATTATTTATTGAATAAGTAAAATCTTTGGAAGCGATTATTGATTTAAAAACCATATCAAGATTTAGATTAGTATAATCCTTAAAACTATGTCTTTTTAACGAAGACAGAAAAGCAATTAATTCTTCTTGTCTTGTTGATAGAAAAACACTATTATCGTAGATGGGATCAACTTTTACAACACTAATATTCGCACATTTAGATAGAGCATAAAAGAACATATCAAAAACAATTTCATATCCAGAAGATTTTTTAAATAATTCAAGTATTGAATCATCCAATCTAAATCCTTTAAATCCACACGAAATATCTAAGAAATTGCATCCCCATATTTTATTGACAATCATCGCAGCAAGAAGATTCGAATTAAGCTTTAATGTTGGAACAGCACTATTATAAGAGAACCTACATCCAAATACAAAATCCGAACTATTAAGGTCACCAATAAATTGGGGAAGAAATTTAGGATCATGTTGACCATCTGCATCCATCAATATTACAGCTGAATAGCCGTGCTCTTTTGCATATACTAATCCTTTCATAATCGAATTAGAAACACCAATATTCCTACTATTGGTGATGATATTAAATTTATTTTGTTTTATAATCTTTCCAGTACTATCACTACTACCATCATCCACAAACAAAACGTTTTCCTTATAATATTTTAACTTTCTTAATAACTCGCTCAGACTTTTTTCAACATTATATGCTGGAACTATAATTAAAGGATCCATGTTTTTTCCTTTCAAGTAACACAAAATTTATTTTTCGATTATTGTTTATTGCTCAGATAAAATTAGTGGTTTTTATACATTATATAATATTCCTGTATTGCATAGCAATTACTTTAATCCACAAAAAAACAAAATATAGTTTAGTAACATATCACAAATAATAGCCATACACATTTATAAACATCGTACTCCCATAAACCAAACAACTAACAGAAGATGAGAGCCTCCAATACGTCAGTAACATGATAAAATCCAGATTATCTTAGCTTGAAACAATGTACGGAATGCTTATAACCCCAATTCAAGGTAGGAACACTCAGTATTTTCAATTAACAAAAACAGAAATCTATTAAAGCAATCTTTATAAAGAATTTCTTTATAAATATCTTAAAGAATTAGCTACGCAAATTAAACTCAAAATATTAAAGTGATGCATCTAAAATGGCAGTTTATTCTGTCGTCTTTTATATAATTTAGCAAATCGCACTAAAGTATTGTCTTTTAAAGCAGAATTATGATATAATATACTGTAATATTATATCTTGCTGATTAACGTAATTGTTGAAATAAATGGCATTAGGAGCAATATTATGAAAGACACAGAGCGCCGTATAGCGGCTAAAGAGTTTGCAGAATATTGGAAGGACAAGGGGTACGAAAAAGGTGAAAGTCAGAAGTTTTGGCTCTCACTTCTTCAGGATGTTCTCGGTGTTACCCACCCTGAGCAGTTCATTACCTTTGAAGAACAGGTGAAGCTTGACCACACAAGCTTTATTGATGCATACATCCCTGCTACCCATGTGCTTATTGAACAAAAAGGTAAGGGTAAGGATTTACAAAAACCAATAAAGCAGTCCGACGGCACCTTCCTTACTCCCTTTGAGCAGGCTCGCCGTTACAGTGCAGCTCTGCCTTACAGCCAGCGCCCTCGTTGGATAGTTGCTTGTAACTTCGAGCAAATTCTTGTGTATGATATGGAGAAGCCTAACTCCGAGCCTGAGCTGATTCTGCTAAAAAATCTTCCCAAGGAATACTACCGCCTGCAGTTTTTGGTTGATACTGGTGACGAGAACATTCACAGAGAAATGGAAGTTTCCGTCAAGGCCGGTAAACTTGTAGGCGTGCTTTATGACGAAATCTTAAAGCAGTATCATAACCCCGAGGACCCTAAAACTCTACAAAGCCTTAATATGCTCTGTGTTCGCCTTGTATTTTGCCTTTATGCCGAGGATGCTGGAGTTTTCGGCGGTCACAATAAATTTCATAATTACATAAATTCCTTCTCTGCCCGTGATATGCGCAGAGCTTTAATTGATCTGTTCAGAATCCTTGACACCAAGGATGAAGATCGTGATCCTTACGAGGACGAACTCCTCACACAGTTTCCTTATGTAAACGGCGGTCTTTTTAAAGATAGTGATATTGAAATTCCACAGTTCAATGATAATATCCGAGAGATTCTTCTCAGGAATGCCAGTGCAGAATTTGATTGGTCTGACATCAGTCCTACAATTTTCGGTGCTGTGTTTGAGTCTACCCTGAACCCCGAAACAAGACGCTCAGGCGGTATGCACTATACCTCTATCGAGAATATTCACAAGGTTATCGACCCTCTGTTTTTGGATGAACTGAGGGACGAACTCCAAGAAATCAAAGAAATTAAAAGTACAAAGACAAGGGAGAAAAAGATTAACGAGTATCGTGATAAGCTCTCGTCTCTCACATTCTTAGACCCTGCTTGTGGTTCGGGTAACTTTTTGACAGAAACTTATATTTCTCTCAGAAGGCTTGAGAACGAAGCACTCAAAGTAATTCTTGGCGACCAGATCATCCTTGATATGGGCGATGTTATCCGTGTATCTATCGGTCAGTTCTACGGTATTGAGATTAACGACTTTGCCGTAACAGTTGCCAAGACCGCCTTGTGGATTGCGGAATCTCAGATGATGAAAGAAACAGAGAGCATAGTACATAAGAGCCTCAACTTCTTGCCCCTCAAATCCTATGCTAATATCATAGAAGCCAATGCCCTGCGTATTGATTGGGAAACAGTAGTACCCAAAGAAAAACTTAACTATATTATGGGTAATCCGCCTTATATGGGATATTCTTTACAATCTCCTGAACAAAAAGCAGATATACTCTCAATATATGTTGACGAAAAAGGCAAACCATATAAAACAGCAGGTAAGATTGACTATGTATCGGGTTGGTATTTCAAGGCTTCTCAGTTGATTTACAACACACCTATCAGAGCTGCTTTTGTATCCACCAACTCAATTACTCAAGGTGAACAGGTAGCAAGTGTATGGAAACCTTTATATGAGCGTTTTAATGTTCATGTTGACTTTGCTCACCGCACCTTCCGCTGGGATAGCGAGTCCAACTCTAAAGCACATGTACATTGTGTTATTATTGGATTTAGCACATTCGATAATTTAAAGGACAGACAGTTATACTCCTCTGATAGAGTACAGCTTGTTAAAAATATAAACTTTTACCTTATTGAAGCACCCAATTTGTTCATAGAAAGCAGAACCCGTTCGATTTGTGAAGTTTCTCAAATGGTATATGGAAATAAGCCTACCGATGGAGGTTTCTTGTTTCTATCATCAAAAGAATATGAAGAATTGAAAAAAGTTGAACCATCCGCTATGAAATTTATCCGTCAAATATATGGTGCTGCAGAATATATCAATAATAAACCAAGATATTGTATATGGTTAGTTGGTGTATCCCCTGCCGAAATAAGAAGCTCCAAATTTATAATGGGTCGTATTGAAAAGGTTAAAGAATTTAGACTAAGTAGTACCAAAGCAGCTACACGCAAAAGTGCCGATACCCCCATGTTATTCCAAGAAGTCAGGCAACCAGATAGTCAATATATCATCGTACCCCGAGTATCTTCAGAAAGAAGAAAATATGTGCCTATCGGTTTTATGAGCGCTGATATAATAGTAAATGATGCTATACAAATAGTTCCGAATGCAAGTCTATATGAATTTGGTATTATTACCTCTAATACTCATATGTCTTGGATGCGTGCAGTATGTGGAAGATTAGAAATGCGCTATCGTTATTCAAAGGATATTGTTTACAACAACTTCCCCTGGCCTGAGCCTACCGAGGAACAAAAGGCAGAAATCGAGAAGACCGCTCAGGCTATTCTTGATGCAAGAGAGCTGTATCCTGACTGTTCTTTAGCCGACCTTTACGACGAGCTTACTATGCCGCCTGAGCTTCGCAAAGCTCACCAGGCAAACGACAGAGCAGTTATGAAAGCCTACGGCTTCAAAAAAGACCTTTCCGAGTCCGCCATCGTCGCCGAGCTTATGAAAATGTATCAAGAATTAACAAAATAAAAAGAGGTTTAATTATGAATGTTTTATTATTAGGAAATGGTTTCGATTTATATCATCATCTTCCAACCAAATATATAAACTTCTTAAATACTGTAAATTATTTATCAAGTAACTATTTGTATGATATAAATACGGTAGGAGATATCTTTTCTAATTCTAAACTACACGATATAGACAAAGATATCAAAAAAAGCTATGAAACACATAGAGAAGCCTACCATAACACTCCCCTCAATTTATCCGATATACAGAAATTGTTCGATTTACCAATAAACAACCTCTGGTTTTCTTATTTATCTAAATCTTTCAATAAAGATATCGGATGGATAGACTTTGAAGCCGAAATTTCAACTGTATTGCAAGCATTTCAAGAACTTCTCACTTCCAAAACAGATATCATCTTACACTCCAAGAATGATACTTACAACTATATAATAAAGCAATTCGATTTTTTCATAGACCATAACCCACGAAAAGGTATAGCGGAAATAGGATATAAAAGGATACAGTCTGAATATTCGCTTGAATATCCTTTAGGTTCTGGACATAAAATCTTAAACAAAGAAAATATAGTTAAACATCTTTATAACCAACTGTTAGCCTTAGCTGAAGGGTTACGAATATATCTAAAATTATTTGTAGATAATCCCCTTGAGATCATTAATGATACTACAAATGAGAATTGGAAAAATATTTTTCAAAAAGTAAAGAAAACTATAACATTTAATTACACTAACACCTTTGAAAAATTATACAATAATACTTATACAATACATTTGCATGGCAATGTAAACAGCAACATAATTTTAGGAGTAAATCCTGATAGTTGTGATAATGTTGAAACAGCAGATATATCGTTAATATCATTTAAAAAATACTTCCAACGAGTCAAGTATAAAACTGATGTGGAGTACATTAGCTTTATAAAATCCATTCAAGAAAAATTATCCAGTTATGTAGTACTTTACGTTATTGGTCATTCACTTGATGTTACAGACAGAGATATCATAGAAAAAATGTTTTCGATTTCAAATAAAATATATGTCCTAAACTATAACAACACAGATGAATCAAAACACATTTCAAACTTAGTGAAAATATTCGGAAAAAGCAAATTTGATGAAATGCGGTTTTCAAAGGACCTCACTTTCTTGCCGATAGATGCAGATATCTCTAAGGTTATAGATCATAACTTTTTGTAGTACAAGCTTAAATACATGCAATATATTTTTAATGGCAGAGTGTTACTTCTGCCATTTTATTTTGCGTAAAAGTTTCTCTGGACTTGTGAAGGTTGTTATGATATGTGTTTGTGCTGAGAAAGGCGGTGTAAACTGTGACGATACTTGAAGATTTATGGTATGGAAATGTAAGACCGACAGAGAGAGCAATAGTCAGGGGCAGTAAGCTTGATAACCTTATGAATCTCCTCTGTCAGAATGAAGATGACCTGATGAATGGTCTTACAGATAAGCAAAAAGAAAGCTTTGAAAAGTTCAAGGACTGTCAATCGGAAATTACAGACTATCTTGAAACCGAAGCGTTTACTCAAGGCTTCACCATAGCAGTAAAACTTATGGTTGAGGTTATGAAAACAATGGAAATACCGGAAATATAAATCTGAACTCATTATAAAAAACAAGGGTGCAAGCGATATGCTTACACCCTTGTGATTTTTGCTATCACAAAATAAATTTTGCCAGTTCCTAAAACGCATCAATATCATCATAAACAATTATAGGATAAAACCAACCTATTTTTAATAATCATCTCCAACTCTATGTGGCAAAATATGAAAATTATCGTAAGTAGGCAAGAAGGATGTCATCTGAACCAGTCTCAGGTTATCATACTTACTTGATATTTTCCAACAATACTCACTGAATCGATGAATTGAAAAAAGAATATATGTATTGTTTTCCAATCGGTTAAATTTGGTTGTTGCTTCTTCTATTTCATCCCAATCGGGCTTCGTGCAATGTTCTCCGATTGTATCAAAATATTTTACGAAGATATAATCACCATAATTTTGAAACACCGCATCGAAAGTCGTACCATTAAGTTTTACATTCCTCAGACATCTTTCGTCATGAAAGTAAAATTCAGCATTGGTGTACCAATATGCGTAATAATTTTTCTCAAGCCAGTATTCGCACTCTTTTCTGAACACTCTTTTTACTGATACATTTTTTACATATTTCATTATAGCTTCAAAAACAGATTCGTTCTCATAATTTGCATGGGTAAATATATATCTGTACCAAAAGCAAAAATATTCATTGGACATTTCATACCTTGCCTGAGTTGTTCCTTTATTGCTTTTGAATTCTATGCGTTTTACAATACCTGCCGATATCAAAGACTTAATATATTTATCACACTTATTATTGGCATAACCTGAGAGCTCTGCTAATTCAGAAATTCTCTTTTTGCCCGTGGCAATTCCGTACAGCAATGTGTTGTAACTTTCAGGAGTACGGAAATATTCCTTTACAATCCTTGGTGCTAACATACTGTAATATGAATTTGGTTTCAAAAATGCTTTCAAATTTTCCTCGAAAGAAATCTCAGGGTTATATAAATCAACCAAGCTTGCTATACCGCCTGTTACCGCTTTTATCATTACAACTTCTTCATCAGTAATATCAGGGAACAGTTTTTTGATTTCGCCAAAATGTAATGGAGTAAATTGATATTGGTATACTTTATCTTCGATATATACAACAACTGTTCTGTGGTTCATATCACCAAACATCTTGTGGATTTCTGTATTAAAACTTTTGTGCTTTTTCATGTCAAAAGAATCAACAAAAATAACACAATTTTTCTTTTCGCACCACTTGAACAATTGAGTTGCAAAGTCTTCCCAGTTATTACAATCGGTAAAAACTTTAGGATATTTTTTAACAAACATTTTAAGGGCAAACATCTCATCCATATTCTCAAAAGAAAAATAGAAGCAACCACTATGGGTTTTGCAATATTCTAAAACTGCCGTCGTTTTTCCTATACCAACCCAACCTGAGTAAGATAAACTGTAGAAATCCGGGTCACTGCTATGTAACTGTGATTTGGCTTTTTTAATACAATATCGTAACATACGAAGATATGCTGAGCTGGCACTCATATCATCACCATCCATTTATCATATCATAAGTTGATTATATAATAAAAATGCACTCTTTTCAATTATTCGACAAAAGTTTTCAAAAAAATATATTTCAAATAAATCGCTGATGACATCTGGCTTTTCAGATGTCATTTTTTATTTTAAAAAAATATTTTTAAATTCATCCGTTCATATGCCCGAAACAAAACTTGAAATTGTAAGGCAAAATAAGCTAAAACACCGCTTTTTTCACTTACATAAGTCAAAATGTTTTTGGATAAAGACAATAAAAATCGAAAGGATGAAATCAATGTCAAAGAAAACATTAAAGCTAACACGAATGGCAGAAATTGAAGAACAGGAGGTGAAATGGTTGTGGTATCCGTACATACCATTCGGAAAAATCACCATTATCCACGGTGACCCGGGAGAAGGTAAAACCACCTTTGCTTTACGTCTTGCCTCTGCTTGCACAACAGGCACTCCCCTACCGGGTATGGATTATTCTGAACCCTTCAATGTAATCTATCAGACTGCCGAGGATGGACTGGCCGATACCATAAAGCCAAGGCTCAAAGACGCAGGTGCAAATCAGCTGAAGGTTATAAACATAAACGAAGATGATTGTCCCTTGACGCTTCTTGATGAAAGAATCGAAGAAGCAATAAACCTTACCGAAGCAAAGCTTATAATCCTTGACCCTATCCAAGGTTACATAGGAGAAAAAACTGACATCAACCGTGCAAACGAAGTCAGAACGGTGCTGAAAAAGATTGCGTCAGTTGCAGAGAGGACTGGCTGTGCAGTTGTGCTTATCGGTCATCTTAATAAATCTCAAGGCTCAAGCAGTGCGTATCGTGGTTTAGGTTCTATTGACTTCAGGGCTGCGGCAAGAAGTGTTCTGCTAATAGGCAGACTCAAGAAAGAACCTAACGTGAGAGTGATCATTCACGACAAATCTTCTCTTGCAGCTGAGGGGAAAACAATGGCTTTTAACCTTGGCAACGAAGAAGGCTTCAAATGGCTTGAAGGATACGAGGAAGTTACTGCCGAGGAACTTCTGTCAGGTTATAGCGATGAAACTAAAACTGCAAAAGCAGAAGGACTTATAGTTTCTATACTTACCGAAAAAGGCGATGTACCTTCGGAAGAAATTTTCAAAATAGCAGAAGCCAAAGGAATCTCAAGAAGAACAGTAAACGAAGCTAAGAAAAAGATTCCCGACATTAAATCTCACAGAGTCGGAAAACACTGGAACTGGTGTCTGGAAAGTCAAGATTGCAACATTGCAGAGTGTACGGACTGCATTGTTGATTAAGATTGCAAGGGGAGTCACTTGCATTGTTGCATTCTTCTTTTATCCCCTCTCCTCTGCCCGTAATTCGCCTACAAAGGCGTTTTATGCGAAGGTTGGGGTAACAAATCGTTTGCTGTAAAAAGCCCGAATTAAGGGCAAAAATCGGCTTTTTCTGTTTTTTCTTGCCGATCAATTTATATCAGGGCTTGCCCTGTATATTTTCTCTCCTTTTAGGAGAGAGCCAGCATCGCATTCGGCTGTACACCACCCCCTAAAAAGGGGCGGTTTTGCCGATGCACTTTAAGCGGGCAGAAGCCCTGCACCCACTTTATATTAAACTAATACGGAGGTAAACATGAAATCCAAGAGAATCAATTTAAGGGTATCTGACGAAACAGATACCCTCATAAGAAACAAGGCTAAGAAAGCCAATATGACCATAACTGACTATGTTATTAAGTGTGCAACCTCGAAAAAGATTGTAAACTATGACGGACTTAAAGAGCTGACAACTCAGGTCAAGAAACTCGGTAACAACCTTAATCAGCTGTTGGTTTTAGCAAGACAAGGTAAGATTCAGACCGTGTATCTTGATGAAACACAAACTGAACTTGCAAAAATCCACGATGAACTATCAAAAATATCGGGAGGCAGATAGTATGGCAATAGTACATTTTATCAATTCAAAATCAAAACAAACCGCAAAAGGTATGGGCTATGTTCTCAGATACACTACCCAGGACAGCAAGACCATTGATGAGAATGGTGTAAAACTTGTGACGGGTATTAACTGTACTGCCGACTCTGCCTACACAGAGTTCTGTAACACCAAGAGTCTTTATGGAAAAAGTGATGGCAGACAGTACTATCATTTCGTTCAATCTTTCGGAATCGATGAAAAAGTTTCTCCTCAACTTGCTCACGAAATCGCCTTGAGGTTTGCAAGTGAGTCTGAAAAGTTCAGCGGTTTTGAAATTGTAGTTTCAACTCACTGCGACAGAGATCACATACATTCTCACTTTGTTATGAACAGTGTAAATGCTGAAAGCGGTAAAAAGTTTCATATCAGTGAGAATGAAATTGAAGAACTTATGAATCAGTCGGACAAGCTTTGTGTGGAGTATGGCTTATCAGTTGTGCCGAAAACAACAGAGAAAACTAAATCTAAAAATATGTCAGACAGAGAATATCGCTCTGCAGTAAAACGAGAAAGCTGGAAACTGAGGCTCGAAGCTACCATTGCAAATGCAATGCAAATTGCAAAATCAAAGGAGCATTTCATAATGCTTATGGAGTTCGAAGGCTACAAAATAAGTTGGTCGGACTCCAGAAAATACATAACCTACACCACCCCTGACGGTAACAAGTGCAGGGATATCAAATTATTTGACAACAAATTTTTAAAGGAGAAGATGGAATATGAATTTACAATCAGGACGAAAATCACATCAAGATTTACTGAAACAGGCACAACAGGATCTGAAACTCGCAGAGACTTATGTACCTTGCGTATCCATAACGGAACAGAACTGGAAAGCTTTGATAGCGGAGCTCAACGCACAGATACAAGTTCTAGAACATATGGAACAGAATCTTTCAAATCTGACAACCCGGCAGGAGCTGAATCAGAACATACAGACTTACTTACAATCGCTGACCGATCAAGCAGAAAGTATGAAACTTTCCATAGCTCAGTTCGACACCAACCTTCAGAATCCATTGAATCAGTTGAACGATTCAGTTCAGAAAATTCTCACGGATACGGAGAAACAGGTTGGGAGAATGAGCGAGCAGTTTTCACAGAGTCTCTCATACGAGAAGCAGAGGCTCAGAAAGCATACAGTGAAACTTATGCTCATAGCTCTGATACCCACCGTGCTTCTCATAGTTTGGGAACTGATACGGCATTTCTTATTGGTGCCTTAAGTGAAATCATCCACGAAGATGATGAAACCAAGGACTGCACAACTCAGCCTGTAATCGTTGAACGAAAAGAAAAAGACAGACACCACGGCCCCGTTATGGGTGGTATGTAAAGCACTCAATAATTGTCTGGACTTATAAAAAGTGTTGTGATATGTTGTGTGTGCCGCAAAGATGCACAAGGCACAGCTGATGCGTGTGTCAACAAAATATGATCACCAAGTGCGAAGAAAGGAATTTTATGATTAACAAATATAAAATAAAAACCGTTGAAGTTCATTACAACGGCAAAGAAGAACAGTTTGATAAATTCTTAGAAAATGTGCTGAGAGAATACATAAGCGAGGACAAGCTCTCCCCTGATGAAGTTCAGATGACTACCGAAAAGTCTGCATAAATTATCTGGACTTACAAAAGGCGTTGTGATATGTTGTCTCTGCCACAGAGGTGGCACATCACGCTCCTTAAAAACAAATCAACAGAAAGGAATGATAAAAATTGCGAGTTTGGTTATACTCAAGACTCTCACGAGATGATGACGAAGAACAGAACTCCCTTATAAATCAGCAGAAAATTATAAGAGAGTACGCTGAGAAACACGACTTTGAAATCGTCGGTGAATCCTTTGATGACAATGTCAGCGGTATGAGTTTATCACGAAAAGGTATCTTCGAAATCACAGATGCAATTGAAGCAAATCTCATAGACGCCATTATAGTCAAGGACTTGTCTCGACTTGGCCGTCACGAAACAGAAACTGCTGCCTACATTGAGTACACCCGTAAGAAAGAAATACATATCTTCTCTGCTACAGAAGGCATAGATACTCTGGACGAAAACAACCGTCTGGTCATATCGGTTAAAGGTATCTTCAACGATATGTATGTCCGTGACATTGCAAGGAAAGTCTCTGCTGGTATGCTTCAGAAGCAAAAGGAAGGGCTTGTAATCACTCCGCCTATGGGTTACTTCAAAGATAAAAACACAGGCGAAGTTGTAATCGTTGAAGAACACGCTCAGATAGTCAGGCGAATATTTGAACTGTATCTCGAAGGCTATGGCGTAAAATCCATTGCAAAAATGTTTAATGAAGAAGGTATAAAATCCGCCGGCTACTATCAGAAGAAACTCTACGGCAAACGATTAGGCTACAACAAACCTGAAATCGGCCACAAGTATCTGTGGGACAACACAGGTGTCAAAAGGATATTGCAGAATGAATTTTACGCAGGCACTCTTGTGTGTCACAAAACCTATACAAGTAAAGTAAGTCACGTGCGAAAAGATATTCCCGAGGAGGAACAGTTTCGCCACGAAAACGCTGTGCCTGCCATTGTGTCAAGAGAGATATGGGAGCAGGCTCAATTCTTACTCAGCACTAAGCCAAAAAAGAACGTGAGAGCCTCAAACAAGAACCCATGTCACAGATATGCAGGGCTTATAAAGTGCGGTGATTGCGGTTCGAGTTTCGTATGCCGAACACGTAAATGGAAAGATCAACCGCCAAGATACGAATACACTTGCAACGGCTATCATCGATACGGCAAAGAACACTGCACATCTCACCGAATCGGAGAGCAAGTCTTGGACGAACTTATATACAATGAGCTACTCAGCATGAGGCGGTTGGCTTACGAAAATTATCAGAAAGCCGACAAGCAGCTTCAGAAATGGCAGAAAAGCAAACCTACCACAGAGAAGCAAATTATATATCTGAAAGAGCAGCTTGAGCAAAGAAAATCTGACCAAGAGGAAATCTTGCTTGAGCGAATCAGGGACAAGGCTCACGCAGATGTATATTCAAAAATGCTTAAGGATTGCGAAAAAGATATAGAAAGCTTATCGCAAAAAATCATAGCATTTCAGGATATTGCAAAAACAGTAAAGAAACGCAAGAATGATTTGCAGTCAAGCCTTAACCTGATGGACAGTATAATAGAAGAAGGTGCTATAAGTAACACCCAACTGAGAATGCTTATAGATGAAATTATAATCTACGACGAGGACGGAACACTGAGAATTAAAATTGTACTTAACGGAGATTTCAATACCCACTTTGACCTGTATGACAGTGACGGTAATATAATCGATACCATAGGGAGCTCTACCAAGCACCCTAAGTTCAAAGAACTTACCTTCGCTCAGGTACTGGAATGTTACCACAATCCCAAGAAAATCTCAGCAGAATAAATAAAGTACCAACAAACCACTTAGCGGTTTGTTGGTGCTCTATTTGTGCTAACTTTGATAATTCGCTATAAAAAGTTTTTCGAATCAATCTACACAAGCAAAACAGTGTCGCTCTTGATCTTTTTTTAGCGTGTTATGCTCACTTTCAAGATTTTGCAGGGTACTTTTTAACGCATCGAGCTTTGCGTCATCACAACAATCTTTTTTGTAGGCTTTTTGTTTATAGTGCGTTCTCAATTGAGAAGGCATAGCAGCTAAATTAAATGTTTTATTGGTAATGCAATTAATAATAAAACCTGATATACAAGGAACAATCGCAAGAACTAGTCCCAAAACGGATATAAAGTTTAATACTTTATTGCTGAATTGATAACGAAATGAAGCAATCAAGAACAGAACAATGCCTGAAACTAAAAACGCTGCAAGGATAATGCCAATCCACATAAATACACAATTAACACGATAATCTATTTTAGTACGCTTTGCAGTAATGTCTTGTATCTTTTCTTTGGTATGGTTTATGTTAGTTTCACGATGTCGTATTTGTTCACCAAGATAAGATGTTTCTGTATCGTGTAGTTTTTGATTAGCTGCATTAATAAGATTATCTTTTTCGTGTAAGATGGGCTGATACTTTTCTTCAGTTTCTCTAATGCCTATTTCTCTTTGCTCTTTTTTTATACGTGCCATTATTTCGAAGGGGGTTTTATCTGTTACTTTATCGATATCAGCAGCAGTAATTTTTACGAGCATTTCAGCAGCTATTTTGTTTTGTTTCAAAATGATATATTCTTCTACAGGTAAATCACCCGATTCCACACTTGCCTCAGCAACTTCTTGCAGTTTTTTGCTCAGGGACTCAGTAGGGAGAAATGCCTGATATAAGAAATTAGATAGCTTTTGCTGAGATTGTTCGGTTAATTTTGCAGAATTGTTTTTCCAAATCATTGCACCAAAAAATGTATCACTTACACAAAGAGGTAGCTCGCGTGAGCCTCGACACATCATCTTTGCTACAATGGCTAGTGAACCATTATCACTAAGTAAAAAGTGTTTGGTTTCAGTGACTGATGCAGACGATGTGAAGTTGTTTTTGGCGGCAACATAAAGAAATGATTGTGCATCTTTATCTATAGTGTTTGACAGTTCATACTCGTCTAAAAAATAATTTTTCTCAAGATAGTAATTTTTTATCGCTTCATAATAATCGGCTTGTGTATAAGCTTTATCTGGTAGCAGTTGTGGATATTCAATGTCTTCAATATCTATAGAAAGCGTTGAAAGCTTGGCAGACATAGAGTATAACAGATCTTCTACTTTATCTTTACTGTAATTGTTATCATTAAAGAATACAGTAGCTTTAGTTGCTAAATTTCTATCATAGTCAGGGTTGTTTATCCATTGGATGCTGTTGCCAATGATGGTTTCAACTTCTGTTACAGTATGCCTAAACGCTTTAATTGATATACCAATTGAACGCATATCCTCTAACAGTTTTTTATAATACTCGCCCCTATGTAATTCATCAACATCTAAAAGAGAAAACAAGATTCCTGCATCCAAATATACAACTGTATTTGAAAAGCCGTTATAAACATCGACATCTTTATGTGTTACAAGTTCGGTCAATACTCTACCTGATACTAATTCGCAAACAAGAGGACAAAAGTGCTCGTTGTGGCGGTCTTTTAAGAAAGATGCAAAAACAAAATCTGTCTGCGGATTAGATAAATAAGTAGCCGTATCTTTATAGAAAATCACACCTTGAGTTTCCACAAACTCATCAATCAGTTTTTCGGCATATTCTAAGGTGTACTCTTGTTCCGGAAACTCTGTTGACAGAAAACTAAAGAAAGAAGATATCAAATTCTTTATTTCTTTCTCTCGTTTGTTTATTTCAGAATCCATACTTTCTTTATTTATCAAATCATAGCATGGCATATAGGTTCTATCGTTAATCGCAACTAACCCCTTTTTAGATGCGTTTTGCATTATGGTCTTAAGCATAAAAACATCAATCTCAAAACCAATGATTTTAGAGAAATCTTTAGCAACAATACCTAAATCGGTGATTGTTTCATAGTTTTTCTTCTTTAAAACAATGACTAATAAATTTAATAAAGCAGCATCTAAGTTATCATGATAAAAATTTGATTTAATCATTAAATAGTATGCGTTTTGTAAATAAACATTCATATTATTGAACCTCCTTTTATGCCATAATATTATTATACAAAATTCGAGTACATTTGACAACAAAAAACTTTTCTGAATTGTTTCGCAAATAAAATCCCATTGTTCCGATAGTACTTCTATTATTTCACATGTGTAGTTTTGTAAAAAATCAACTATCACATTGTCAGTTGCGTGAAGTATGGTTTGGCAATTTGGTACAACAATAGAAATACCAAATTGTGCATAAATTACAATACAATTTCATGCAGGGTTATGCGTCTGACAACAGTAAAAACAGCTGATAAATAACAAAAAGCCCGATGAAATCGGGCTTTTTGTGGTGCGGATAACAGGACTTGAACCTGCATGAAATTGCTTTCACATGGACCTGAACCATGCGCGTCTGCCAATTCCGCCATATCCGCAAATATTAGGTTTTGAATACTGCAACTTTTCCGTTAGGCATAGAAGCACAATTACCATTCGCGCTATCTGCTCGAAAACGATGCAACATTCTGTTGCTCCGTACATTTTACACGGCCGGAGTGTCCGAGGTGGAGCATTTTGCTTAATCCACATAATTCTGCAGGACAGTGACCTTGTTTTGCAAGTTCACCGAGGGGACGCAGACTGAACCATGCGCGTCTGCCAATTCCGCCATACCTGCATATTAATCTCTCATAAATTTTGCACGGCTGAGAGTTACCGAGGTGGAGCATACCGCTTGATCCACATTAACCATCGACACCACAGCGTCAACGGTAGTTATTATATCAAAGTCAGTCTCAGTTGTCAACCTATATCCCGAAAAATTCTCACAGTTACCTTAAATCAAAAAGCGGACAAACTCTGCCTTTGGTGAGTCTGTCCGCCGATTTATTTATTCAGATCACAGGTCGTACTTAAGCTCTTCCTTAGCGAAATTCTTGAAGCTCTCATAGTAGAAGTAGGAGCGCAGAGTCTGCAGATCCTCAGGAGTTGTAACCTTGATATTCTCACGGATACCCTGGAAGATTCTCACAGTCTCACCAAGCTCAATTAAAAGCTCGGAGGAAGAAATGGGATTTGTGATTCCTCTCTTCTCTGCCTCATCATGAGCCCACATGATCTTTCTCATAGTGTAGCCCTGAGGAGCCTGGGTGATGAACATCTGCTTTCTGGGAAGGGACTTGCAGCAGGTCTCTCCGTCGGGAGATTCGAGCACGGAATCAATGCTGGGAGTAACGGGTACTGCTGTTTCGAACTGTCTTGCAGTCTCGATACAATCGCTGATAAGCTTCTTTGAAAGCATGGGACGGACACCGTCACAGATAAGCACGATATCATCGGGAGTTGAACGCCTCTCAATTTCCACAAGACCGTTGTGAATGCTCTGATGGCCGTTAGCTCCACCGGGAACAATGGAGACCACCTTGGGAACATTGTGCATCTCAATAAGACCTCTGAGGTAGTCGATCTTATCTGCAATACAGGAAATGACAATATCCTCTACATCCTCGTGCTTGGCAAAATGCTCAAGTGTGCGGATGATAATAGGCTTGCCGTCAACATCAATAAACTGCTTGGGAATGTCCAGAGACTTCATTCTGGAGCCTACTCCACCTGCAAAAATCAAAGCGTGTACCATAATACTTACTCCTTATTTCTTAATCTTGTCTTTCTGATAAACTTCCAGTGCTTCGTTTACATCACCATCGAAAATAAGCTGACCTTTTTTCATATAAATAGCTCTTGTGCAAAGCTCTCTCACCGACTCAGCATTGTGGCTTACATAGAGAACCGTCACACCGCTTGCAATTATCTCGGCTATCTTCTTCTTGCATTTTTTCTTGAAGGAAGCGTCACCTACGGAAAGAGCCTCATCAACAACAAGCACGTCAGGCTCTATGTTGATGTTTATGGCAAAGCCCAGACGAAGCTTCATACCGCTTGAGTATGTTCTTACAGGCTGGTCTATATAGTCACCAAGCTCTGCAAACTCAATAACCTTCTCTTCTATTCTCTTTATATCTTTATCCGTAAGGCCTAAAATATAGCCCTTGAGATAGATATTCTCCCTGCCTGTCATCTCCATGGAGAAGCCTGCAGTAAGCTCCAGAAGTGCGGCAACCTTACCCTTAACCACAACCTCGCCCTCTGTGGGATAAGCAACGCCTGTGATATGCTTGAGGATGGTAGATTTACCTGCGCCGTTGTCGCCTATTATACCAACAGCCTCGCCTGCCTCGATATCAAAGGTAACATTCTTCAGTGCCTTGTTTATCTTGGCTTTCTTGCTTTTGAAGAAAAGAGCCTTGAATCTCTCCTGATCACTTTTGTAGAGAATGTACTCTTTGCTTACATTGCGAAAGGAAATAATCGTATTACTCATCGTTTACCTCCTTACAGTACGTCAGGCAGAGTCTTTCTGAGACGATTATAATTGAAAAGTCCCAGAAATATTACTGCAACCAGCTCGCATAGGAAAATCACAAGCTCCAGCTTATACTCAAAGAACCATCTTCCCGAAAGGAAGGTGTTACGATATCCGTTAGCAAAAAAGTTGATGGGATTAAAGAGCATTATTTTCTGAAGCGTGGGATTTCCCAGCTCATAGCTGTTGTAGATAATACCTGAAAGCCAGAAGATACCTGACATTATGGACATAATCATATTCTCAAAATCCTTTGAAAAAGCGGACATGGGAGCCGTTGACCATGTGAGGGCTACGAAGAATATGAACATAAGCGGACAGTAAATAAAGAACTGCAGGTTATATACAGAGGGTGTCAGTATCTGGTCAGATCCTGCACAAAGCAGAATAACATACATGATCGCTGTCAGGAATATGTGAACAAAAAGCCTTGCAACAGCGGTAAATGTCATAATAGTCGAAACAGGGAAAGAAACCTTAGTAACAAACTGCTTGTTCATCCTGATGGACTTTGCGCCCTGAGTAATGCTGTCTGTAATGAAGAACCAAGGAACAAATCCCACGAGCAGAAAAATGAACTTGGTGTACTCATGACCTTCAAAAGTAACGCCTTTACCTGATCTGAGACCGATAGTAAACGCAAACCAATATACAAATAGTGTGAATGCAGGCTTGATCACCGCCCAGAGAGGACCGATGGCAGAGCCTTTATAGGTCTTCTTCAGATCATTTACAGCCAGCAGCATAATCTGCTTTCCGAAATTGCGGTGTTCCTTAAAAATCGTAAACAATATAAAACTCCTCCTTGGGGAGATTTGTATTTAGCTTTGGCACATACTACTCCACAGTATAGCCTCTTCCATTATATAACTTTTTGCGATTTTGTCAATTCATTTATATCATATCAGAAAACAAAAAATCCCCCTCGGCAGGAGAACTGCCAAGGGGGATGATTTCATTAAATTAAACTATTTACAGATCAATCGGATCAGGATTATTCCCAAGAGTTTGACTGGTTGTTAAAAGTCTTGCCGAGCTGTACTGTAAGGTCAGCGGTCTGAGCGCCGTTACCGCCGTTGTTGAATACAACATTCTGATACTGTGCTCCTGTGGAATCGTTGCCGATAGCAATTCTGTAGAGGCCATCGCCTAAAGATTCCATCTGATCTCCGGGCCATACTGAGCCGCTTGAGCCTGACCAGTAGTGGCAGTATGCTGTACCCCAGCCTGCTGCATCTCTGAAGTAGATGTAGTTGCCGTCAGAGGGACCAACGGGAGTTGTGGGAACAGTGGGAGTATTACCGCCGCCGGGAAGGAGGGAAGGATCCATGGGGAACTTTGTAACATCTACAAAGTCAGAAAGGAAGCCTGCCCATGAGCCGGAAGCCATATCGTAGATAGCGAACTCACCGGGGATAATAAGGTCATCTGTCTGACCGCCGTTGCCGCCATCGTTGAAGATGATTCTGTTTGCCTCATCGGGGATAATTGCAAAATAGTAGTTACCTACCTGCTGAAGAACCTCGCCGGGCCATGTGTTGTGGGGGTTACCGCCGTCTGTCCAGCAGTGCTGGTAAGGTGTGCCGTAGGAGCTGTTTGTGAGGATGATGATCTGACCATCGATCTGTGTCAGGTCAATAGTGTCACCTGCAGGAGTAGTAGGTGTTGTGGGGATCTCAGGGGGAGTTGTGGGGGTAGTGGGTACTGTGGGAACTACGGGAGTCTCTGTGCCCTCCTTATAAACTACCTTATCGCCTACAGCGTAACCGCTCTCAAGAGATGCACAGAACTTCTGGATAGCTGTTGCATCCTTAACGTTTACTGTGTCACTCTTGTCAACGTTTCCTGCGAACCAGTTCTTATCTGCAAGATCCTCAAGACCTGCTGCAAACTTCTGAACGAGAGTTGCGTCCTTAACGTTAACATTGCCGGAAAGGTCTGTGTCACCAAGAACAACGTACTCTGCAGGACCTACAGGAGTTGTAGGTGTTGTGGGAGTTGTGGGAATTGTGGGCTTTGTGGGAGTGGTAGGTGTTGTGGGAGTTGTGGGGGTTGTAGGAGTTGTGTTCTCAACCTGCTCTACAAGAATTGTACCCTGAGCACCTGAATTGAAGGTTACCTTGCCGCCCTGAACAGTTGCTGTATCGCCTGTGTAAGCGTTCTTAACTGTTGTGCCGTTTGCAAATGTGTTATTAAGTGTAATAGTTACCTGAGAGTTCTTGCTTGCACCGATTACGCAAGCAACAGCATCCTGAACGCCGTTCTTGTTGTAGTTACGTGCAAATGCTGTACCTGAAGAAGCTGTGAGGTTTGTGTGTGAACCTGCACCAACTGCAACGTGGTTATTTCTGAACTGTCCAACCTTCTGCCAGTGTGCGAGAACACCCTTATCAAGGCTATTCCAGTTCATCATACTTCTGGACTCGTGGTCATGAATGGAACATTCAACGTACTGTCTGTTTGTTTCGTCACCGTAGAAGATCTGAACGCCACCGGGGAGGAGCAGGAGAGCTGAACCCTGATAGTAGAGATCGTCACGGCAGAGACCTGTATCGTGAGAGGAAATGTAAGTTAAAACGTTGAAGTTTGCGTTGTTGTTGATCTGATTTGCATAATCAGCATAGGTCTGATTCAGGTTACCTGTCTTCTTGAGACCGTTACAGCCGTTACCCTGACTGTCACCGGAGAAGGAGAAGTTGATCATTGAATCGAAACCGTTTCTGTAGTAGTCATTGTTGGAGAGACCCTGACCGAAGTTTTCACCTGTCATCCAGAAGTCTTCGTCCCAGTCTGCACCTACAGCGTTGGGGTTTGCCTGTCTCCAGTTCTTGAGAGCCTGAGTACAAGCTACACTGAGCTTATTCCAGGAATCCATGCCAACGTGCTTTGCTGTATCGCAACGGAAACCGTCGATACCGTACTCTTCAACCCACTTTGCATACCATGCAACCAGGTAGTTTGTAACTGTCTTGTTGCCGAGGTTGTAAGTGCTGAATGTCTGGTTGATCTCATTTACCTTAGCGTTGTATGTACCCTCTCTTGTCCACTTTGTCTTGAGGATCTCGGGAAGGTTTACTGTAGCACCGGACTCGGTCTTGAAGTCAGGAAGGTATGTAACTGCCTCTGTAAGAGCGTTACCTGCACCGTTGTTGTCATATCCTGCCATACCTGCACGGATCCAGTCTCTGCCCCACCACTTTGCCCAGTCGGAAGCCTGACCGTCGTTATATTTGATGCAGCCGTGGTAGGTGGACTGGTTGATCTTATCAAAGTTGTAGTAAACATCCATTGCATTACCGGTAAGTGTACCGAAGCCGTACTCGTTCATATCGTAGATTGAGTTGTAGCCGGGGTGGTTCATAACTACGTCGAGAACAACACGGATACCGTGTTTATGAGCTGTATCGATCATCTCTTTGAACTCAGCCTCTGTACCGTAGTTCTTATCAAGCTCGGTAAAATCAAGACCGTAGTAGCCATGGTATGAGTAGTGAGGGAAGCTCTTCTTACCGTCACCGCCTACTACATAGCCGTGGGTCTGCTCAAACCAACCGGATACCCAGATGGCGTTGATACCGAGGTCATCAAAATAGCCCTCGTTGATCTTCTGGGTGATACCCTTGAAGTCACCGCCCTGGAAAGCTGCAACATTGTTCATATTAGTGACAACATTGCCGTTGCGATCCTTGTTACGGTTATAGCTGTTATCGTTTGAAGTATTACCGTTAAAGAAACGGTCTGTGAGGAGGAAGTAAACTGTTGCGTTATCCCAGGAGAAATCATCTGCACCTGAGAGTGTTGCAGCTACTTCTTCGATTTCTGCATCTGCTGCCTGAGCAGTCATTCCGAATGCGCACATTGACACAAGAGTCATAAGTGCAAGAACGAGACACAGAAGCTTCTTTGTGTGTTTCATAAAAAACATTCCTTTCATTGAAATTTTCAAATTCCAGCATATACCATTATAAATAAGTAATTACGTGTTTACAAGGGGATAAATATACGAAAATATGGCTATTTTTTATCTAAATTGCTGATAACATATTTTTTGACCCTCAAACGACCGTTTATCGCACCTCGAAAAAGCCATTTTCTGAGCATACTGAAACCTGCAAAGCACCAGAAAAACACGTGCTTCGTCATATTGCGTCAAAATTCATTGACAAATTGACACCCTGCATATATAATTTTAAATTGGACGTTTTTTTAATTTACTATTTTAATTCACTAAATTTTAATCAATTATGGGGGTGTTGTTTTTTGGAACAGAAATCAATTGTTTCACTCAAGAATATCAACGTAAGTTTTGATGGGGAAGTTATCCTCAACAACATAGATCTGGAGATTATGGATAAAGAATTCATAACACTCCTCGGCCCTTCAGGCTGTGGTAAGACCACCACCCTGAGAATCATCGGCGGATTCCTTGAACCCGACAGCGGTGATGTTTACTATGAAGGCAAGAGAATCAACGGTACTCCTCCCAACAAGAGAAATGTTAATACCGTTTTCCAGAAGTATGCTCTCTTTCCTCACCTGAATGTTTTTGAAAACGTTGCCTTCGGCCTCAAGCTCAAGAAGCTCCCCGCTAATGAAATAAAGGCTAAAGTCAAAAAGATGCTGGCAATAGTTGACCTCAAGGGCTACGAAAAGCGAGCAGTCACCAAGCTTTCAGGCGGTCAGCAGCAGAGAGTAGCCATTGCACGAGCACTTGTGTGCGACCCTGATATCATTCTTCTCGACGAGCCTCTGGGCGCTCTTGACCTGAAACTTCGCAAGGATATGCAGATCGAGCTTAAAAACATCCAGAAGATGACAAAGAAAACCTTTGTATATGTTACACACGACCAGGAGGAAGCCCTTACAATGAGCGACCGTGTGGTTGTAATGAACAATGGTAAAATCGAGCAGATAGGCTCTCCTATCGATATATATAACGAGCCTGCAAACGCTTTCGTTGCAGACTTCATCGGCGAAGCAAACATCCTGGACGGTCTTATGCTCAAGGACTATCGAGTGAGAGTTCTCGGTTCTGACTTCAGATGCGTTGATAAGGGCTTCGGCGAAAATACACCCGTAGATATCGTTATCCGTCCCGAGGATATTGAGATCACCACTCCCGAGGACGGCACAGTAGAGGGCGATGTTACAGGTGTTGTGTTCAAGGGCGTTCACTATGAAATGGAGGTCAAGGTAGGCAAATACACCCTCCTTATCCACTCCACAGTATCAAGCCCCGTAGGCAGTCACATCGGAATGAAGGTTGACCCCTACAATATCCATATTATGAATAAGCTCTTCCCCACAAACTACAATGAATTTGAGGCAGAAGTCACCTATGCTGACGAGGAAGCAAAGACCGTTACTGTAGAAATAGAGGGTAACGAGGTTGAAATTCCCGATACCTTCTATGAAAAAGGAACAAAGCTCCATATCGTCCTGCCTCCCGACGGACTTCATGTAGATGGCGATGGTATAGGACAGCTCAAAGATGTATATATCGAATCCGTAATCTGGAAGGGAATCCACAACGAGATCATCCTTGAATCCGATGAGAGAAAGTGGATAATGCACAGTGCTCAGGATGAGCAGGTTGCAACCTACGCTCCCATCTGCTTTGACTTCTCAAAGGCAACCATTACGGCACTCTCTGCAGAGGAGGGCGAAAATGAAGTCTAAAAAGCTTATTCTCCCCTACCTTCTCTGGATACTGTTTTTTACCGTTATTCCTCTGATTCTTGTAATCAGCACTGCCTGCCGTGATGAAAACGGAGCATTCACCCTTGAATTCCTAAAGAATGCTCTCGACTATAAGCAGGAGTTCTTTTATTCTCTGTGGGTAGCATTCATCTCTACGGCAATATGCCTGGTACTTGCATATCCTCTGAGCTACTTTATGGCACGCTCCTCCAAGAGAGCCCAGCGCACCTACTCCATGCTCATTATGGTACCTATGTGGATGAACTTTCTCCTTCGTATCCGTGCATGGGTACTGCTTCTCCAGAACAAAGGCCCCATTGATTCCTTCCTCAATATGATAGGAATTGATGTTCCTCTTATGTACAACAGCGGTGCTGTTATCCTGGGTATGGTATATGAATTCCTGCCCTTTATGATCCTTCCCCTTTACACCGTAATGGGCAAGATCGACAAGAGCCTCATTGAAGCAGCTCAGGACCTCGGATGCAGCAAGTTCAACGTGATCAGAAAGGTAGTATTTCCCCTTTCAATACCCGGTATCATCTCGGGTATCACCATGGTGTTCGTGCCAACAGCCAGCACCTTCCTTGTCTCTCAGTATCTGGGAGGCCCCAACAATATGATGATCGGTGACATTATCGAAAAGCTCTACAACAGCGGAGACTCCCACAATGCCTCAGCCATTGCTCTGTGCCTTATGGTAGTTATCCTCGTCTTTATGATAATTATGAACCGCTTCGGTGATGAGGAGGCGGTTGGAATATGAAGAAAAAGACTCTCGGCAGAAAGTTCTATATCGGACTTATCTTCCTCTTCCTCTATGCACCTATTGCCATACTCATTGCTTATTCCTTCAACAGAAGCAAATCCTCGGTATGGTCAGGATTTACCTTTGAGTGGTATATAAAGCTTTTCCGTGACGATGCCATTATGACGGCTCTCGGAAACACCCTGCTGGTGGCAGTCCTTGCGGCTACCTTCGCCACCATTCTCGGTACTATTGCTTCAATAGGTATGTACAACTTCAAGGGTGCCCCCAGAAAGTTCTTTCAGACAATTTCAAATATTCCCATCATCAACCCCGAGATAGTAACAGGTATCTCCCTGATGCTCCTCTTCGTTGCTGTGGGAAGTATCTTCAATTTCGAAAAAGGCTTTCTGACCCTGCTTATTTCACATATTGTATTCTGTACCCCCTATGTTATCCTTTCGGTAACACCGAAGCTTCGCCAGATGGACAACCATCTCTACGAGGCGGCTCTTGACCTTGGCTGTAACCAGCTTCAGGCATTCTTCAGAGTGGTTTTCCACGAGCTTCTCCCCGGAATTCTTTCAGGCTTTCTTATAAGCTTTACTTACTCTCTGGATGACTTTATTATCTCATTCTTCACCTCGGGCACCAAATTCCAGACTCTGCCCATTGAGATCTACACAATGCTCAGAAAGAGAGTTTCTCCCAAGATAAATGCTCTTTCCACAATTCTTTTCCTTGTGGTGTTCACAGTTCTTATTATCACAAATCTCCGTGATGCAAAGCGTGACGAAAGCGCAGGTGAAAGGGAGAAAAAGCCTTTCTTCACAGGTAAGAAGGCTCTCTGCCTTGCTCTGGCAACACTTATTCTCATCGGCAGCACCATTATCTACACCAGATGCAGTCAAAACTACATCGGTGAGATCAATGTCTTCAACTGGGGCGAAAACATCGCAAATGGTGAGGACGGCACAATGGATGTTATTGCCGAATTTGAGAAGAGATATAACATCAAGGTAAACTACAACGAGTACGAATCCAACGAGCAGATGTATCAGAAGATCCAGAACGAAAGCTACGATGTCATTATCCCCTCGGACTATATGATAGATAAGCTTATCGAAGAGGATATGCTCATGGAGCTTGATTTTGACAATATCCCCAACTACAAGAACATCGGCGAAGAGTACAAGAATCTTCCCTATGACCCTGAGAATAAATACTCCGTTCCCTACACATGGGGCGTTGTGGCTCTCTGCTACAATGAAGATATGGTATCAGGCGAGGTCACAGGCTTCGATGCTCTCTGGAACGAGGATAACGGCGGCGAGATCCTTATGTTCGGCAACAGCCGTGATGCCATGGCAATAGCAATGCAGATTGAGGGCATTGAAAACGAGATAATCTCAAAGCCCACAAAAGAGGCTATCGACATCGCTACCGAAAAGCTCAAGGCTCAGAAGCCTCTTGTTCAGCAGTACGTTATGGACCAGATCTATGATGCTATGGAGAATGACCAGTCCGCTATTGCTCCCTACTATGCAGGCGATATTGCCCTGATGATGGACAATAACGATGCTCTTAACTACTGTCTCCCTGAGGAAGGCACAAACTTCTTCGTTGATGCAATGTGCATTCCCAAAAACGCAGAGAATCCCGAGTATGCAGAGATGTTCATCAACTTTATGCTTGATCCTGAGATCGGTGCATCAAATGCCGAATACATCTGCTATGCCACACCCAACGATGCAGCCTATGCACTCCTTGATGAGGAAACACAGAATAATCCCCTCATCTACCCCGAAACTGCATATCCCGGATATCTCGACAAGTGCTATATGTACCTCAACCCCTCCTCCGATGTTTACATCTATATGCAGGAGAAATTCTTAGAGGCGCAGAATCACAAATAACCTCATAAACACCAAAAGGCTGATGACCCCAAAAAGTCATCAGCCTTTTTCTGTGTGCGAGGGTAACTCTACTCACTGTATGAAAACTCAGCGGTAAAGTTTAATTCTTCTACAAAAATATTTCTGATATAACCCTCTTTATCAGTAAGCACTCTGTAGCTCATACCCTCTGTGCATCCCTCAAACTCCCAAAACTCCCCCGACTTTCCTTTGAATTCACCGTTAACGGTCACATGGCAAAGGACCTTGTAAAGTGCCTGAATAAATGATTCCTTCGGAAGATAAGACACTTCTGTTCTGCACTCAAGGCTATTAAAGGATATCTCAAAGCCTCTGCCCCATTTATAGGAAAGTGTGGAAAGTTCATCGGGAGATGTAATGGTAAATTCCCCCTGTCCTCTCAGAAAATCCCCCGAGACCTCCATCCCCACAGTATCGATATTCCCAAAAGGCCGAGAAAATTTCACAACCGCATCTGCCTCAAAGGCTCCTCTTATATCCGAGGGCTCCGCCCTTTTGCAGGAACAGAAGATAAGCATTAAAGCGCAAATAAAAAAGCAAAGGATTTTTCTCATAACAGCACCCTTTTAAGTGATAGTTGAAAGATCCTTTGCTTTATTTTTCTTTACTTAAGACTTATTTTTATCGCCTCTGAGATGCAGTTTGCTATATCAGAGGGGAGCATGGAATACTCCGTAAATTTTTCCTTTGCAATGTCCCCCGAAAGTCCGTGGAGATACGCACCCAGAACAGCACTCTCAAAAGGATCAGCCCCCTGAGCTATAAGGGAGGCTATCATTCCTGCAAGCACATCCCCCGAACCTGCAGTTGCCATCCCTGCATTTCCCGTGGGATTTATGTACATCTCCTCACCGCCCTTTGCAATGAGGGTGTCCTTACCCTTGAGCATCACCACGGCATTATTTTTCTCTGTGAAGTCTCTGAGAACCTTTTCACGATTTTCGTGGATGTAAGAGGATGTAAGTCCCGAAAGCCTTGAGAACTCTCCCTCGTGGGGGGTAAGCACCAAGGGACACTTTGCATTTTCTATAATATCTATATGCTTTGAAATAACGTTTATTCCGTCAGCGTCAAGCACTACGGGAATTTTAAGCTCTGAAAGGAGAGCAAGCACCAGAGCCTCGATATCTTTGTCATTTCCAAGACCCGGGCCTATAAGCACCGCATCTGCTTTCCTTGAGGCTCTCAGTATCTCACCCAAAGCCTCTGAGGATATCCTCCCCTCTTCATTTTCCGGAAGAAGCGTAAAGACCGCCTCAGGCACCAAAGCCGACACAATAGGATAAATACTCTTTGGAAGCATACATCTCACAAAGCCTGCACCGATTCTCAAGGCACCCTGAAGAGACAGTGCCGCCGCACCTGCAAAGCCCACACTTCCGCAGACGCAAAGAAGAGAACCGACGCTGTATTTATTAGCGTCGGCAGAGCGTTTCGGCATTATTCTTTTTACGAAGTCCGAATCAGCAACTCTCATAGCTTCACCTTAAGGCTTTTTGAGATAAAACTTCTTGTAAAGCTCTCTTGTAACAGAAGGCTTCATTCCCTCGAGGATTCTCTCGTTGGGAGAGAAGTACATAAGACAGTAGCCCTTGCTGCTTTCCTTAAAGACACAGTAGTATCTTGCATCATCGTCATTTCCCGAGCAGTCACGAATCTTTGAGTAGGATCTCTTGGGAGCGTCTCCCTCAGTGACCTTTCCCATATCCTCGATCATATTTATATTGATTCTGGCAAACTTCTTTCTCTTTGCCTTGTTGATAACCTTGTCTATTATGAGGGTATTGCCCACAACAGAGTAGTCAAACTCAAACTTATTGAGTCTGGGCATAGCAAATGAAATAATTGCAACTGCTGTAATACCTATCATAAGCGTAAGTATGAGAAAGAACACATCGGCAAGAGCCACATAAATAAAAATGCACAAGATCTCAAGCACCACAAAAAATGCTATAAGAGAAAATGTAGCAATTCTGTTTTTCAGCTTAGGTTCGCATTTTACAACCTGTTCGCAAAAACCTTCCATTTGATTCACCTGTCTTAAAAATAGTTATTGAAGGTATTATATCACACCCTCTGAGTTTTTTCAATAAAACACTTGCCAAATTAACAAATTAGTGATAAAATGGTCGGGTGAAACACTGTGACGAAGAGAGTAGCAGCTCAATTCACATTGTAAAGAGAGTATCCCCAGAGGCTGAAAGGGATGACCTTGTGAGAGTGTGTGAAGTTCACTTCCGAGTGGTGAGGCTGAAATTTTTCAGTAGGTCTCAACGGCTGACACCGTTAACGGTCAAAGGAGTGTTTGCTTCTTGATGATGCAAGAATCAGGGTGGTACCGCGGATTTACATTCGTCCCTGCGTATTTTACGCATGGGCGATTTTTTATTTTTACGGAGGTTTTTCATGAACGAACAGATTTTAAGCTTACAAAATGAATTTCTGGATAAGCTCTCCTCAGTAAATGAGCTTACCGAACTTGACGCTGTAAGAGTTGCCTACCTCGGAAAGAAAGGCAGCATCACAGCTCTTCTGAAAGGTATGAAGGATCTCTCCCCCGAGGAGAAAAAGACCTTTGGTGCAGAGGTAAATGCTCTCAAGGAGTTTGCCTCCCAGAAGATCGATGAAAAGAACGAGGAGCTTAAGCAGAAGGAGATCGAGGCAGAACTCAATAGTATGCCCCTTATCGATGTAACTGCTCCTGCAAGCACAGAGAAGGGTTCCTATCATCCCATTACCCTTGTACAGAGACAGTGCGAGGCAATTTTCAGAACCATGGGCTTCAATATTGAGGACTACTCTGAGGTAGTTACAGACTACGAGTGCTTCGAGGCTCTCAATATCCCCAAGCATCATCCCGCCCGTGATATGCAGGATACCTACTATCTTGAGAACGGTCAGCTTCTCAAGTCCCACACCTCTGCTGCACAGAATGCTATTCTCAAAAAGTACGGCAAGGAGCTTATTGAAAACGGCAAGCCCATCAAGGCAATCTTCCCCGGCAGATGCTTCAGAAACGAAGCCACAGACGCCTGCCACGAAAATACCTTCTTCCAGATGGAAGGTGTTATGGTTGATAAAGACATCTCAATCTCCAACCTTATCTACTTTATGAAGACCATGCTTTCCGAGGTGTTCAGAAAGGACATCAAGGTAAGACTTCGCCCCGGCTTCTTCCCCTTCGTTGAGCCCGGCTTTGAGCTTGACATAAGCTGCCTTATCTGCGGCGGTGACGGCTGTCCCTCCTGCAAGCACAGCGGCTGGCTTGAGCTTTGCCCCTGCGGTATGATCCACCCCAATGTGCTCAGAGAAGGCGGCATCGACCCTGAAGAATATACAGGCTTTGCTTTCGGTCTCGGACTTACCCGTCTTGCTATGATGAAGTACGGCGTTAAAGATATCAGAAACTTAAACTCAGGCAGCCTCAAGGCTCTCTCACAGTTTACCGATGACGAATAAGGAGGGAAATTAAATGCTTTTATCTATGAATTGGATCGAGGATTTCGTTGACCTTTCAGGTCTTGATAAGCTGGAGCTTATTCAGAAGATCTCCCTCTCCACCGCTGAAGTTGAAAACGATATTTTCTTCAAGGGCAGCGACCTTTCCGGCGTTGTTGTTGCAGAAATCAAATCAGTAGAAGACCACCCCGAATCAAAGAAGCTCCACCTTCTCAAGGTTGATGCAGGTGAAAGCGAGCTTATCGACGTTGTCTGCGGTGCCCCCAATGTAAGGGTTGGTATGAAGACCGCTTTCGCAAAGGTGGGTGCTAAGCTGGGTGAGATTGAAATCGCACCCCGTCCCCTTGCAGGCTTTATGTCCTACGGTATGTGCTGCTCCGAGGCAGAACTCGGCATAAGCGATGACCACTCAGGCATTATGGATATCACAGAGGATGTTCCCTGCGGCACAGACGTTAAGGAAATCTACGCTATTGATGATATTATCTTCGAGGTTGACAATAAATCCCTGACAAACCGCCCCGACCTCTGGAGCCACTACGGCTTTGCAAGAGAGTTTGCGGCTATTTCAGGCAGACCTCTCAAGCCCTTGGAGGTTGAGGAGCTTACTCAGTATAACACCCTTCCCAAGGTTGATATGAAAATAGAAGATAAGCTCTGCCAGAGATACAGCTGTATGCAGGTTGAGAATATCACAAGAAGTGTGAGCCCCGTCAATATGAGAATCCGCCTTGCTTACTGCGGAATGAGAGGCATCAACTTCCTTGCAGACCTTACAAACTATCTCATGCTTGAAGTTGGTCAGCCCATGCACGCCTTCGACTCAAGAAAGGTTGAAAAGATCCGCATCAAGCGTTTTGATACTCCCTTTACATTCACAACTCTTGACGGTGTTGAGAGAAACATCGACGAAAACACTCTTATGATCTGCAACGATAACACTCCCGTTGCCATTGCAGGTATCATGGGCGGTCTCGATTCCGAAATCGTTGAGGACACCACCACCCTCACCCTCGAGAGTGCTACCTTCGACGCAGTTTCCGTCAGAAAGAGCACAGTACGTCTTGCACACAGAACAGATGCTTCCATGCGTTATGAGAAGTGCCTCGATCCCGAGATGACCACCCTCGCTATCGCAAGATTTATAAATCTCTTAAAGAAATATAATCCCGAAGCAAAGGTTGTGTCCGCACTCACCGACGAGTATGCCGTTAAGTACGACACAGTTACCCTTACCTTCGATAAGAACTTCGTTGACCGCTACACAGGTATCGAAATCAGCAATGACACCATCCTCAAGACCCTCACAGACCTTGGCTTCAAGGTAACCTTGGAGGGCGAGGAGTTTACAGTAGCAGTTCCCTCCTGGAGAGCCACAAAGGATGTTACCATCAAGGCTGACATCATCGAGGAGATCACCAGAATTTACGGCTACGACAACTTCGACATCAACACCACCCGCTCACCCCTGAAGCCCGTAAGAGCTGACGAGGTCAAGACCAACGAGGACAGAATCAAGGATATCCTTGTAAACAAGTTTAATCTCCACGAGCTTCACTCCTATGTATGGGCATATACCGAGGAGATGAAGGCTATCGGTCTCGAAATCGAGGAGAATGTAAAGCTTGCAAACGCTACAAACCCCAACATTGAGACCTTAAGAAACTCCATCATCCCCACCGAGCTATGTCAGGTGAAGTCAAACTTAGGCTTCTCAAGCGACTTCGGCATCTTCGAAATCGGCAGAGTTATCAAGGGTCTGGATGAAAATAATCTCTGTGTTGAGAAGAAGAATCTTGCACTCACTCTCTTCAGCAAGACAAAGGATATCAAAACCCTCTACCTTGAGCTTCGTGATATTCTCCAGACACTCACAGAGAACATCAAGCACAAGGAGCTTTCCTTCGAAAAGGCAGAGCCCATCCACTCTTATGAGCATCCCGTAAACCTCTACACCCTCCTCATTGACGAGGAGGAGATCGGCAGAATGGCTATCGTTCATCCTGCTGTAGGCAAGAAGATCGACAAGAAAGCAAACATCGTATTTGCCGAGGTTGATATGAACGCTTTCACCGATGCTGAGACTTCCGCTATCGTTTACGATGAGCCTTCCAAGTTCCCCGGTGTAAGCTACGACATCAGCGTAGAGATTCCCGAGGGTACACTCTTCAAGAATCTTGAAGCCTGCTGGAAGGAAGAGGGCAAGGGACTTCTCAAGTCTTCACGTATAGTTGATACCTACGACACCGAGGAGATCCACTCCATCACCATCCGCTTTGAGTTCTCCTCCTCAGAGAGAACTCTCTCAGGTGCGGAAATTCAGGAAATTATGGATAAGGTTATCTCAAACCTGAACTCCATCGGAGTCACCCTCAGAGGTTAATATTCATTTGTTTTCAAACGGCTTTCTCTATCGGAGAAGGCCGTTTTTCTTCGTTTAAGAATCCAACTTCTTGCTTTTGCCTGATAGAAGTGCTATACTTAGCAGGAACACGGTGCATTTTAGTACCACATAACACAATAGGAGGTTACTTAAAATGAAAAGGTCAAAATCATTATTCGTCTGTATTCTGGCATTACTGATGATCATTTCCTCTGTTTCATTTGCAAGCACTGCTTTCGCAGATACTGTTGATGGTTTCTACTATCAGTTACTTGAAGACGGAACCGCAGAAATCAGGGGTGTTGACAAGGAAGCAACAGAAATTACTATCCCCGAAACCCTTAACGGATACACTGTAACAAGCATAAATTCTTATGCTTTCAGCAACTCTGTGGCAACTTCGATCTCTCTGCCCGACACACTTCAGAACATTGATGAAAACGCCCTTTACAACAGTTCTTTTATTAACGATGAGAGCAATTGGGAAAACGGTATACTATACGTAGGCAAATATCTGATTGCCACATCTGACAACATTGACGAAGATATCGTTATCAAAGACGGCACAAGACTTATCGCAGACTATGCCTTCGATGGTAAGCTCTTAAAAACCTTAACCATTCCTGCAAGCGTGGAATATATCGGAGACGGCGCTATAAACTGCTCTATCGAAAACGGTATTACTGTTTCTGCCGATAATAAAAACTACGCAAGCGTAGACGGCTCTCTTTACAGCAAAGACAAAACCGTACTTTACAAGTACTGCGTTATCGGAGAAACAGAAGCAATAGTTGCAGCTCTCCCCGATACGGTAAAAGAAGTGACCGACGATGCATTCCTTTACACCGGTGCTAACTTCAGCGAGCTTACACTTCCTGCAAGCGTTGAAAAGCTCTCTTCCTATGTATTTAGTCGGGGCGGAGTTAGCGTTGACACAATCATCGTTCACCCCGACAATAAGCACTTTGCGTCCTTAGACGGCGCCCTTTACGATAAAGATTTCACAGAAATCATCTACTATCCCTGGAGATGGTGGAACAACGAACCCGTAAACTACGTAGCTCCCAAAACACTCAAGACTATTGCTGACTATGCTTTCAGCGGTGTTACATATCTCAAGTCAGTCACTCTTCCCGAGGGTCTTGAGTACATCGGAACCTACGCATTCAGCGGTGCATATGATCTCGAAAGCATCAATATTCCTTCAACCGTTACGCATATCGGAGAAGATGCTTTCTTAATCACTAAAATATACGACACTCTGGAAAAAGAGTCCGAGGACGGTATCGTATATATCGACAACTGTGTTGTCGTATGGTTTCACGACGGACACGACGGTGAGCTCGTAATTAAAGACGGAACGCGTCTCATTGCAGACGGTGCCTTTATGTTCTCTCAGTATTCTTCCGTTTCTCTCCCCGACAGCATGGAGGTAATCGGTAAAGAAGCTTTTTACGGCTCCAATATTTCAGAGGTCAACCTGCCCGAAGGAATCACACAAATTGATAACTATGCGTTTAAATCTACTAACTTAACTTCTGTTACACTTCCCAAAAGTATCACAAAGCTTGGAGAAGGTGTTTTCTACGCTTGCTATGACCTCAAGAGCGCAACTCTTCCCGACACTCTGACCGAAATTCCTGCCTATATGTTCGACATGTGTGCCCTAAGTGACGAAGCCATACTCCCTGATAGCGTTAAAATTATTGGAGACCATGCCTTCAATGGTTGTGATTTCGACACCATTATTATTCCGAAATCAGTTGAAAAAATAGGAGAATATTCATTTAATTTTATGGAGGGTATAAAGGGTTACAGAGGCACCTATGCAGAAACATACGCAGACGAGAATTATTTAATCTTCTATCCTCTGGAAGATGAAGAGAAATTCGAATTAGGCGATGCAAACTGTGACAGCAAGCTTAACGTCAAGGACGCCACCGCTATTCAGAAGCACATTGCAGGCATCGAAACCCTTGGCTCTGACGGGCTTTCCGTTGCTGACTACAACGAGGACGGCAAGGTAAATGTTAAGGATGCCACCGCAATCCAGAAATTCATCGCAGGCATCCTCTGATAAAAACTTCATATTCTTTAGCCCCAAACCTGTCCGAATCCTTCGGGCAGGTTTTGTTTTTAAGCAAAACAAAGGCTTTCACCTCTTCTCAAGCCCTTTCTCTCAGCATTTAAATTTGGGTATTGAAATCCAGAGAAGTTTGATGTATAATGAATTTGTATATTATATGCAGTAGCAGACAACGAAGGAGTTTTCTGTACTATTACCATCGGAGGTGTTCTTTATGCTGGATAAAACAATGGTCTTTTCTTTAGGCGGAGACAGGGATGACGAGATCAAGCGTGCCCTTCTTATCGTTTATAATGCTCTGCGCAAAAAAGGCTACAATCCCATAAATCAGATAGTAGGTTACATTCTTTCAGAGGATCCCACCTACATCACCACCTATGATAACGCAAGAAATATCATTTCCAAGATTGACAGAGATGACCTTTTAGAGGCTCTCGTCAAATCCTATCTCAAAAACTGACGGAGGTATTCCCTTGGCTAATAAAGAATTTTTCACCTACAAAGGCAAGCCCCTTGTCCGCTGCGGCGACGAGCTCTACTACGGAAGTATGTCCGAGCGCTTCGTTATCCGTATGCAGATCAAGACCAAAAAGGAAGTGGGCGGTCTGCAGGTTGCAGATAAGGTAGCAATTCAGCTCCTTTGCACCGATCCTGACTTAAGCCCCAGAAAACAGCTCATCAAGGCTTCCGAGAAGACAGGTCTTTTCGTAGCTATGGATATTGCTGACATCTGGCTTGAGCGTGCCCTTTCAAACAAAATGTAATCAGAAAAGCGCTGTGAATATTCACAGCGGTTTTTTCTTTCGATACGTTATTATAATAAAAAAACTCCCCCGAGAACCGAGGGAGATAAAGCTTATTCTTTTCTTTCCAGATATTTCTTAATTGCCTCAAGGGTGGTGTCCGAGATATCGTGCTCCATTTTGCAGGCATCCTGAGAAGCCGTCTCCTCATCAACCCCAAGGCTTATAAGGAGCTTTTTGAGTGCGGTGTGTCTCATATATATTTTCTCGGCAACCTCTCTGCCCACATCAGTAAGCAGAAGATAGCCGTTTTCGTCAACGCTCAGATATCCCCCGTCACGCAGAAGCTTTACTGCACGGCTCACACTGGGCTTTGAGAAATTTCTGTACTCCGCCACATCCAGGGAACGTACAGCATTCAGTTTTTTGCTGAGCACCAGAATGGTCTCAAGGTACATCTCGCCCGATTCCTGAAGATGCATATTATTCCCTCTCTTTCAGTAAATACTTTTACATTCAGTATAACACATCTTAAAATTTTTGCAAGAGATAGTCATCTCAAAAGAAGCAAAAACATATACCTGTATTATCAAACTGCACACCATGATTCTCCCGTAAAACAAAACTTTTTACACAAATTGACGAAATTAGTCTGTTATCTGAAAAAACTCCTTCCAAATGTTGACAACGCACCAAATCCGTAGTAAAATACTTGTAGGTTAGCAGAGGCTAACCATATTTCAGGCTACTCAGTTAGCATCAGGTAACCAACCCTTTTTTATATATAAAGTCAGGTGAACACTATGAACCTCAGAAACGCACAGATCGGAACTGAATATATCATCAAGCGCATAGAGACAGATGACGAAGAGATGAATGCTTTTCTCTTCTCCTTAGGTTGCTACGGCGGTGAGCCCATCACTGTTATCAGAAAGCTCAGAGGAGGGCTTATCGTGTCTATCAAGGACAGCCGCTACAACATCGACAATCAGCTTGCCGATGCCATCATCGTCTGATATATTCTCAAAGCAACAGCGGTCTTTTCCGCTGATTCTTTTCAATAAGCGGTTAGCGGTTGCTAACCGAAGCAAAACACAGGATATAAGCCAAAGCTTCATATACATCATCTTCAGGAGGAAATATAAATGAGAATTGCTCTTGCAGGTAACCCCAACTCAGGTAAAACCACTATGTATAACGCCCTCACAGGCGCTAACGAAAAAGTAGGCAACTGGGCAGGCGTTACCGTAGAGAAAAAGGAACACCCTATAAAAAAAGCATATACAAAAGGCAACGACTATGTGGCAGTTGACCTTCCCGGCGCATATTCAATGTCCCCCTTCACATCAGAAGAAAGCGTTACGAGCGAGTATATTCAGCAGGAAAAGCCCGATGTTATCATTAACATTGTGGATGCTACAAATCTAAGCCGCAGTCTTTTCTTTACCACACAGCTTCTTGAGCTTGGTATTCCCGTGGTGGTTGCACTTAATAAAGCAGACCTGAACAAAAAGAAGAAGAATAAGATCAACTCCGAGGCACTCTCCGAGAAGTTTAATTGCCCCGTTGTTGATACCACAGCAACTTCAGCAGAGGGACTTCAAAAGCTTATGGAGGTTGCTCTGAGCCTCAAGGGCAAGTCTCAGACTGCACCCTACAAGCAGAGTAAATATGACATCACCGACAGAGCCTCTTCCGAAGAAGCTGACAAAAAACGTTTCGCTTTCGTAAACAGTGTTGTAGCTCAGGTTGAGAAGCGTAAAACCTTCACAAAAGACAGAAACTCCCAGGATAAGATCGATGCAGTTCTCACCAACAAATGGCTTGGAATTCCCATTTTTGCAGTAGTAATGTTCCTTGTATTCTGGATCTCTCAGGCAGGTCCCGGTGTGTGGATCGCTGACTGGCTCACCGCACGGCTCGAAACCCTTCAGAGCCTTGTGGGCGGTCTTATGGAAAATGCAAACCCCTTGCTTTACGCCCTGCTTATCGATGGTGTTATCGGCGGTGTAATTGCAGTTATCGGCTTCTTGCCCCTTGTTATGATAATGTACTTCCTCATTGCTCTTCTTGAGGATTGCGGATATATGGCACGAGTTTCCGTAGTACTCGACCCCATTTTCAAAAAGGTGGGTCTCTCAGGTAAGTCCGTTATCCCCTTTGTAATCGGTACAGGCTGTGCCATCCCCGGTGTTATGGCTTGCCGTACCATCAAAAGCGAGAGAGAGAGAAGAGCAACTGCAATGCTTGCACCCTTTATGCCCTGTGGAGCAAAACTCCCCGTAATCGCACTTTTTGCAGGCGCTTTCTTCTCCGATGCTTCATGGGTAGGTCCTCTTATGTATTTTGCAGGCATCGTTATCATTTTCTTCGGCGCCCTGCTTATTAATAAGATCACAGGCTACAATGCAAAGAGATCCTTCTTTATCATTGAGCTTCCCGAATATAAAGTTCCCTCCCTCTGGGGTGCAGTCAAATCTATGTGCAGCAGAGGCTGGTCCTATGTTGTAAAGGCTGCAACAATTATTCTCCTCTGCAACACTGCAGTTCAGATCATGCAGACCTTCACCTGGAGCTTCACAGTAGCAGAGAGCGCAGATTCCTCTATCCTTGCATCCATAGCCGGACCCTTCGCTTATGTCCTTGTTCCTATTGTAGGTGTTGTTTCATGGCAACTTGCAGCAGCAGCTGTAACTGGCTTTATCGCAAAGGAAAACGTAGTTGGTACTTTAGCTGTTTGCTTTGTAGGGCTTGAGAACTTCATCGATACCGAAGAGCTTGCTCTTATGGAAGGTGCAGGCACTGAGGTCGCTTCCGTTTTCGCTATCACCAAGGTTGCTGCTCTTGCTTACCTTATGTTCAACCTCTTCACTCCTCCCTGCTTCGCTGCTATCGGCGCAATGCGTGCAGAGATGAAGTCTGCAAAATGGCTCTGGGGCGGAATCTCTCTCCAGTTCGCAGTAGGCTTTACAGTATCATATCTGGTTTACACAATAGGTACTCTCATCACAGATGCAGAAAGCCTTCAGATAGTTCCTGCTCTTTGCGGACTCCTTGCAGTTCTTTTATTTATCGCTGTTATTATGGTGATTATAGGCCGAGCAAAGAAATCCGCTTCAGCAAAATAATCCCGTTACAGGAGGTATTCTTATGGAAAATCTCATTATAATTGTGATAGTTGCTGTAATCGTCGGTCTTGCCGCCTTTTACATATACAAGTCCAAGAAGGCAGGCAAGAAATGTGTGGGCTGTCCCTACAGCAGTTCCTGCTCAAAAAATGCCAAGGAAGGCTGTTGCTGTTCCCATACTGATAATAAATAAAAACGACTGACTTCATATAGAGGCACCCGATTATTTCGGGTGTCTTTCCTTTTGAGAGCAAAGCATAATCACAAATTGTGTCAAATTTCCCCCGAATACCGATAATAATTGACTGGACTTGAGGGAATTTATGTGGTATTATAAATTTTATAATGGTGATTTGTAGCCTTTTGAGTTTTATAAAATAAAGGAGAGTCAAAATGAAAAGATTTCCCAAAGCTATGAAAGCACTGATTTTACTCATCGTTCTTCTTACAGCAGCAAGCTTTACCGCCTGCAACAAAAAAGCTACCTCTACCTCGGATGGCAGGACCAAGAAGCCGGCAAATCTCAAAGAGGTACTTGTAGAACCTACCGACAATGACGAAGAGGGCTGGTTCTCCATTGAGGTTCTTAGCCAGTACAGCGCCTCCAGCTTAACCATCCCTGATGGAGCTGAAGTAACCGATAAGCCTGAAAGAGACCTTCTCTACCTTAAGGGAGGAGATACTCTGCTCAGGGATACCGCAACCATGGTGTTCAATACCATAAACGCTGTAAACGATAAAGTAGCTTTACCCGTTTACACCTTAGGTGAAGACGGTATTGCCAAGGTTACCTCCTTTGAACCTATCTACTCTTACACAGGAGAAGAGCTTCTCCCCGACGGTGAAGAGGATGATGTTACATTTGTATATAAATCAGGTCATAAGTACTACGAGTGCAAGGTAGGAAACCACACCGATACACAGGGCAACAAGCTGGTTTATATCGACTTCACCGACAGAACAGAAGAGTACAAGAGCATTTTCAATAAAGACTAAAACTTAAGCGAGGTCTTACTATGGCAACTAAAGCAAAAAAGAAACCAATAAGTAAAAAAGAACCTAAACTGCGCATTACTGTGCGCCACGCGCTGACAAATATTTATGTTCTGGTTATGTTCACCCTCTTTCCCCTGTTTCTCAGCAACCGATTCAATGCTGCCCGCCGTGATAAATTCTGGTTCCTTGTAATACTCACCGCCATCATCGGTGTCTCTGTAGGCATCCTCACAATAGTTGATTTCTTCACCAGAAACAGCCCCTATTCCCAAAGACTGCATACCCATCACGACCCCTTCAAGGTTACCTTAACAGATGTATTCTTTTCTCTGTTTGTGGTTATTTCCGTAATCTCCACCTTCTTAAGCTACGATATAAAGCACAGCTTTATGGGACTTACCACAGGTGTATCAGACGGCAGAAATATGGGACTTCTTACCATACTGATGCTTTTTTCCGCTTATCTGTTTATTTCAAGATTCTTCTTCTACAACAAATGGATAATCTACGGTGCTTTTGCCGCAATGGCATTTGTTGCACTTCTTGCAGTTGTAAACTACTACTACATTGATCCTCTGGATTATTTTGATTACTACAAGAATACCAGATCTTACGAAAGCACCCTGCGTTCTTTCACATCAACCATCGGCAACAAAAACTATCTGTCTGCATTTATCTGTGTGTCTCTCCCCTTATCTGTGGGCATGGCTGTTATGTCAAACGATTACATAATGCGAATTATAGCCTATGTAAGCACAGGCATTCAGTTTATGGGACTTATTGTTGCTACCTCCGATGGTGGTTTCCTTGGTCTTATTGCACTGGTAGTTACTCTTCTCATAATACTTTCAAGAAGCCCTGAAAAGCTCAAGAGATTTTTCTTTACCCTTACCATTATGCTCTTCTCCTCCAGACTTCTTTATATCTTTGATCTCATTATGAAGGGCAAGTCCAAGGGCTATTCCAGCTTTTCTTCGTTCTTTATGTTCAGTAGCACTACCTATCTGCTCCTTGCACTCTGTGCAGCAGCTACAGTAGCCCTTCACTATGTCGGAATAAAGACTCAGGGCGAGCTTCTTCCCAAATTTGTATTCTATATCGTTCTCGGTGTCATAGGCGTTGCGGCACTTGCAATAACCGCTCTCTTTATTAACTACACCTACATCGATACAGAAAGCACCCTTACAGGTATTAAGAAGCACCTGAGATTTGATGAGTACTGGGGTACCCACCGAGGCTACTTCTGGATTCGCAGCAGAGATATTTTCAACGAAAACTTTAACCTTACCGAAAAGATATTCGGCACAGGTCCTGACTCCTACTATCAGGCATTCAAGCCCTACTTCAAGGAGCTTGCAAAGTTCACAGGAAACAAAGAAGGCAGTACCAACGCCGCCCACAACGTATATATCAACTACCTTATTACTCACGGTGTGCTTGGTCTTATCTCCTATCTTGGACTTATCTTCTCTTCCATCGTGCTTTCCATCAGAAGAGCCCGCACAAATCCTCTTGCAATGGTCGCTCTCTGTGTAATTATTACCTATGCTGCACAGGATATCATCAACATTGCAAACCCTGTAAACACTCCTCTCTTCATAATTTTCATAGCCATAAGCGAGGCAACCTCACTTCGTGCAAACTCAGAAGAGAGGCTTCGCACTATCAATTTCTGATAAGTCTCATAAACCTCCGTCCGAGTATGTGGCGGAGGTTTATTTTTCACTGTTTTGTCCAAAAATTATCATATATAAAAATCTGTTTCAATTTTATTGACAGATTAATCTATGTGTTGTAAAATAAATTGTTCGCTGAAGTTAAGTTATTTATGTTATTCAATGTTTATTCTATAGACGAAAGGTCGTTTTATTATGCATTTTACAGGAGTAACCTCAAGAGGAATCATCTGCCCTATCTTCAAGGAAGGCGATGACCTTGTTACCGCAATCGTAAATAGCGTTACCGATGCCGCAAAGGGCGAAGGCTTTGAGATCAAGGATAACAGCATCATCGGCGTTACCGAGGCTGTTGTAGCTCGTACTCAGGGCAACTACGCTACCTGCGACCAGATCGCAAAAGACATCAGAGCTAAGTTTGGTGGCGAGGATCTGGGTATTGTATTCCCCATTCTCAGCCGTAACCGCTTCGCAATACTTCTGCGTTCCATTGCAATGGGTTGCAGGAAACTCTATATTCAGCTCTCCTATCCTTCAGACGAGGTAGGCAACTCCTTCATCACCTATGATGCTATTGACGAGAAGGGCGTAAACCCCTACTCAGACAGCTTCAACGAGGAAGAGTTCAGAGCTGTTTTCGGCTACGAAACCAAGCACACCTTCACAGGCGTTGACTATATCGACTACTACAAGAGCCTTGGCGACAACATCGAGATCGTTTTCTCCAACGATCCCAGATACATCCTCAATTACACAAAGAACGTCCTCAACTGCGACATTCACACCCGTTTCCGCACCCAGAGACTTCTCAAGGCTGCAGGTGCTGAGAAGGTTTACCGTATGGACGAGATCCTCACAGAAAGCGTTGACGGTTCAGGCTACAACGAGAAGTACGGTCTCCTCGGCTCCAACAAGGCTACAGAGGATAAGGTTAAGCTCTTCCCCAGAGATTGTCAGGCATTCGTTGATGCTCTTCAGGCTAAGATGAAGGAAGCTACAGGAAAGCACGTTGAGTGTATGGTATATGGTGACGGTGGCTTCAAGGATCCCGTTGGCGGCATCTGGGAGCTGGCAGACCCTGTTGTATCCCCTGCATTTACCCCCGGCCTTATAGGCAAACCCAACGAGCTCAAGATGAAATACTTTGCTGATAATGACCTCAAGGATCTCTCAGGCGATGAGCTTAAAGAGGCTATGAAGAAGCTTATCAAGTCAAAGGATAACGACCTGGTAGGTAATATGCAGTCTCAGGGTACAACCCCCAGACAGCTTACTGATCTTCTCGGTTCTCTCTGTGACCTCACCAGTGGCTCCGGCGACAGAGGCACACCCGTTATCCTTATCGAAGGCTACTTCGACAACTACGCAACAGATTAATTAATCCTCAAAACCTCCGATTTAATCGGAGGTTTTCTTGATTATAACAACATTGTAATCAAAGGTAACATCAAAAGTTGTTGACAGTTTATTAATAATTTGATAATATCAAATTGAACCTACCGGTTCAAATCTTTTAAAAAAGAGGTAAATGTTATGAAAAGAACACTTACAATGGTTGTTTCCATTCTCCTCATCGCAGTTCTCCTCGTAGGCTGCAGCGCAAAGTCCAAGCTCATCGGCTCCTGGGAAATGGAAGAATCCGGTGTGACAATGACCTACACCTTTGAAAAGGGTGGCAAGGGCGAAGTTGACCTCGGCGGCGTTAGCGTAGATTTCGAGTGGGAAGTTAAGGGCGACAAGCTCACCATGGAAATCGCAGGCGAAGAGTCTGAAGAGTCCGAGTTCAAGATCAAGGGCGATACTCTCACAATCATCGACGGTGACGACGAGATCGAGCTCAAGAAAGTTAAGAAGTAATTTAAGTTTACCCAAAAGAACCCCCTGCAGTTTCCTGCAGGGGACTTTCTTTTTTCTTGACCTTTTGTTTTTTGTAATATAAAATCAGTATTAATGATACCAAATCACGAAATGAGGCATACCCTATGTCAAAAAGAATCCTTGCATCAGTCCTTATGGTGCTCATGTCCGCTCTTTTACTTTTTGCCTGTAGCGAAGACAAAACGAAAGAAAACGCAAGTCTCTCTGATCCCGAACTTGTCGGCACTTGGGAAGGAACAGACCATAGCCTGACCTATAGCTATACCTTTGATTTTGAGTCAAAAGGCACCACTACTGTATCCTATAACGACGATAGAGAAACCTTCTCCTTTACCTGGAAAACAAGCAACAATACTCTAAGCCTTACATTCCTCGAAGGAGATTCAACACATACTCAGGAGCTAAGCTACGAGATAAACGAAAACACCCTCACCTTAAAGCACGAAACCAACGTCCTTACCCTTACAAAGAAATAGTCCTTTACTAAAGCAGTTCTTGACCTTTTTTACCTCATAATGTAAAATCAAAATAGCACTTCAGATAATACCGAAAAGAGGTAGGTTAATTATGACAAAACGAATTTTTACACTTATCCTTGCTCTTCTTATGACGGCAACTCTCTTTGCTGCCTGCAAAAAGAAAGATTCTCTCATAGGAGCATGGAAAAACGATGATAACGATATGCAGCTTATCTATATCTTTGACAGCAACGGCGAGGGCTTGGTGGCATCAGAAACAGAAGCACTGGCTTTCACATGGAGTACAGAAGGAAGCACCCTGCGAATCACCATTGACGATACAACCTCTGTAAGCACCTATAGCATTGCTGATGATGTCCTGACCATCAGTAATAATACAGAGAGCATCAGCTATACAAAAATCCAGTAATCCTACCCCTGCAAACACTGCAGGGGTTTTTCTTGACCTTATAAGGTATGTGTGATATAATCTGTGTAACCGAAAGGTAACTTTATAAAAAAGAGGTAATCAAAATGACAAAAAGAATTCTTTCCCTCATTCTTGCCCTCCTCATGGTAGCAACTCTCTTTGCTGCTTGCGGTGATGAAAAGAGATCAAGCAAAAAAGACAAAGAGGAAAAAGATGTAGTTACTACTGAGGCAGCTCCCGCAGATCCTCTCCAGGGCTCTTGGTACGCTGAAGAAGACGGCATCGAAATGACTTTCACCTTCAACGGTGACGGCACAGGCTCTGTTGATACCATGGGTGTGACAATGGACACAACTTACACTGTATCCGGCAACACAATAAGCCTTACAATGAGCTTTATGGGAGAATCCGAAACCACAGAGTTTGAGTACTCCGTAAGCGGCAACGAGCTCTCTCTCACAACTGATGGTGAAACTCAGGTATTCACAAAGAAGGGCACCGCTTCCAAGCCCTCCACAAACTCCGGTTCAATCGGTGGCTCTGTTTCATCTTCAGATCCCCTCAAGGGTTCCTGGTCTGCTGAGCAGGATGGTGTTGAGGTGACCTTCACCTTCAACGGTGACGGCACAGGCTCCGTTGATACTATGGGTGTATCAATGGATACCACTTACACTATCTCCGGAAACACAGTAGAGCTCACAATGTCCTTCATGGGCGAAAGTGAGACTCAGGAGCTCGAGTACTCCATTAACGGCAACGAGCTTACCCTTACAGATGGTATTGAGCCCATCGTGTTCACAAAGAAATAATTCTTGTTCTTTATCCCCTGCCTTGTGCAGGGGATTTTCTTTTTCTTGACCTCATAAAATTCAGATGCTATAATATCAACAGTTATCAAGCTTTTAAAAAAAGAGGATCAAACTATGAAGTATAGAATCATCCCCGTTATTCTTTCTCTCATTTTAGCCTTATCATTTCTTACTGCATGCAATAAAGAAGGCACTGAAAGCACAGAAAATTCTGAAAACACAACTGTTGCGCCCACAAAAGACCCTGATGAGCTGATACCATACACCTTCCCCGAGGATGCAGATATCCTTGCAGGCTCCTGGACCGTAAATACCGAAAGTGCATCAATGAACTTTTTCTTTGGAGGCAATGGCAGAGGCTACTTCACCTCTCTGGGCAGAGAGATGAAAATGGCTTATGAGCTTGACGAAACACAGGTAATAATCGCTGTTTTCTATGAGGAATCCGAGGATATCAACACCACGGTTTTTGACTACAAAGTAGAGGGCGACAAGCTTACTCTCACCACTGAGGACGGCCTCACTCAGGTATTCACAAAAGATCCTCTCTATTATTAATCACCTAAAAAAAGACCTGCAGATATTCTCTGCAGGTCTTAATTTATTTAAGAGTAAGTGTCATAAGCAGGGCGTCCTCTGTGGGGGCAGAATAATAATTCTTCCTCACTCCCACCTCTTCGAAGCCGTACTTTTTATAGAGGCTTACGGCACTCTCGTTGGAAACTCTCACCTCAAGGAAAATAAAGCTCATATTCTTTTCTTTTGCAAGGGAAACAGTTTCCTCCATAAGCTTTGAGGCATAGCCTCTGCGACGCATCTGAGGTGCTACCGCTATATTGGTAAGACTGCCCTCGTCAAGCACCCATTCAAGCACCGAGTAGCCCAGAAGCTCTCCCTCTTCAAAAACACCAAGCACTGCGGCTCTGTCACTTCCCAGAAGCTCTCTGAGGGACTCCTCACTCCAAGGCTTTGAAAAGGAAGCCTTCTCAAGAGCTGAAAGTGCTGATACATCCTTTTCTTTCAGAAATTCAATTTTCATTTTCCACAAGCCTTTCAAGGAGGTTATCTATACCCTCTCTGATTTCGTCTCTGCACTGGAGATACCCTGCAGGGCTTCCCCCGTAAGGGTCAGCCACACCGCCAGTACCTTCGCACAGCACCATTACCTTCTGAGGTGATACCCCGAAAACACCCTCGAGCACATCTCTGTGTTCAGGGGTCATGGTAACAATCAAATCAAAATCCTCTGTATCAAGGTCGGTTATGGATGTGGAGCGAAAGTCCGAAGCCTCTATACCCATCAGGGTGAGAGCCTCCTGTGAATTCTCTGACATAGAAAGCCCCGTTCTTGTGAAAAGTCCTGCAGATGAAGCCTCAAAGGGCAGGTTCTTTTCTTTTGCTGTCTTATTGAAGATCTTCTCTGCCATAGGGCTTCGGCAGGTGTTTCCCGTACATACAAACAGTATCTTTTTCATCTTCTGCGCCTCTTATGATTTTGCATCATACCAGGTACGACCCATTGATGCCTCAGCAACAAGAGGAACAGAGAGCTTTACTGCGTTTTCCATTTCCTCCTGAAGTATCATAGCCGCCCTCATCGCCTCAAACTGAGGAGCCTCAACAATAAGTTCATCGTGAACCTGAAGTATAAGTCTTGCACTCATACCCTCTTTTTTAAGTCTCTCATCAACTCTTATCATAGCGATTTTGATGATGTCTGCCGCTGTACCTTGAATGGGCATATTCCTTGCAACTCTCTCACCGAATGCTCTGGTCATTCTGTTGGAGGCAGTAAGCTCGGGAAGGTATCTTCTCCTGCCGAACACAGTTTCAGCATAGCCTGTCTCTGTGGCGGTTTCTATTACCCTCTTCATATATTCATCAACACCGCTATAGTGTGTAAGATAATTTCTGATATAGTCAGCGGCTTCCTTGTTTGTAACTCCTATATCCTTAGCAAGGGAGTAGGCACCGATACCATAGACGATTCCGAAGTTAACCGCCTTTGCCCTGCTTCTCATAATGGGAGTTACCATATCCTCAGGCATAGAAAAGACCTGAGAGGCTGTGACGGTATGGATGTCCGTATTATCAAGGAACGCCCTCTGCATATTCTTATCCCCTGCAATATCTGCAAGAACTCTCAGCTCGATCTGGGAGTAGTCAGCATCAACAAGAACCTCTCCCTCTGCTGCCATAAAGAACTTTCTCAGCTCTCTGCCAAGCTCCGTCCTTACGGGGATATTCTGAAGATTAGGCTCTGTGGAGCTGATTCTGCCCGTTCTTGTTTCCTTCTGATTAAAGCTTGTGTGGATTCTGCCGTCCTCAGAGATAACCTTGAGAAGTCCCTCGCAGTAGGTAGAGTGAAGCTTCTGATATGTTCTGTACTGAAGTATCAGTCCCACCGCAGGATGATAGGAGCGAAGCTCCTCAAGCACCTCTGCATTGGTGGAAAAACCACTCTTGGTCTTTTTCTTTGCAGGAAGTCCCAGCTTAACAAAAAGCGCCTCTGAAAGCTGTTTCGGGGAATTGATGTTAAACTCATAGCCTACAGAGGAGTATATCTCTCCCTCCAGAGCCTTGAGCATCACAGCCATCTGCTGTGAGTAATCCTCTATACCCTTTTTATCAACTAAAAAGCCTATATGCTCCATTCTTGCCAGTACCTTCGAGAGTGGAAGCTCTATATCTTTAAGGAGCTTTTCCTGATTCTTCTCCTTAATCTCTTTCAGAAGATTTTTATACACCTCGAAAAGTGAAGCATATTCCGCTGAGTAGTAAATACCATCCTTTGGATTTTCCACCTCAATGTCATCTCTTCCGTACTGAGAAGAAAGTCTCTCAACCTCGTAGTCAGAGGAGGATGGGCTCAGAAGATACGCCGCCAGGGTAAGGTCAAAATCCGCAACCTGAAGATCAAGCCCCACTCTCTCGCCGTAGGCATAGAGAGGCTTTGAATCATAGTAAATATGACTGCGGTCATTATCGTTTATAAAAGCTCTGAAAAGCTCTTCATCCTCTGTCTCAAGGATAGCATCCTCGCTGTAGAGATAGAGAGCTTTGAAACTGTCCCCCTCAAACACGGTATAAGCCACCGCCAAATCGGGGATATCTGCAAGTGTCTCTGCCTTCTTCACACTTACAGTTTTCTTTGCCTTCTCCTCCTTCTGAGGAACATTCACAACTTCGGCATTTGAAAGACCTAGCTTTTCAATAAGCTTGAAAAGCTCAAGATTTGCCATATATCTTGCCGCCTCATGAGGGTCCTCCATATTAACAAGATAATGGTTTATATCGGTATCAATGGGAACCTCACAGAAGATCTCGCCCAGCATAAGGCTGAGAAACGCATTTTCCTTATCGTTTATAAGCTTGTTTCTTGTGCCGTCCTTTATGGTGGGGGAATCTATATTGTCATAAACTCCCTGAAGGCTCTTAAACTCCTGAATCAGAGCTGTGGCACCCTTGGGACCTATGCCTGCAACACCCGGGATGTTATCGGAGGTATCTCCCTGAATAGCCTTTATATCTATGAGCTGACGAGGGGTAACTCCGTACTCCTCCTTTATCTTGTCTATGTCATAAACAGTAGCTACAGGAGCGCCTGCCTTTGTGGCGGCAAGACGCACAGAGACCCTCTCTCCTACGAGCTGAAGTGAATCTCTGTCTCCCGTGGCAATGACGCATTCATTGCCTGATTCCTCTGCACTTTTTGCAAAGGTACCCAGAATATCATCCGCCTCATAGCCCTCACAGGAAACCACCTTATAACCCAGAAGGGCGAGGAGCTTTTTGAGAGGCTCCACCTGCTGTGCAAGCTCTATAGGCATTCCCTTTCTTGTCGCCTTGTAGCCTGAGTATTTCTTGTGTCTGAAGGTGGGTGCCTTCAGATCAAAGGCAATGGCAACTGCATCCGGCTCTGTGTCCGCTTTTATCTTCAGGAGCATAGTGAGAAAGCCATATATAGCATGGGTAAACTGTCCGTCCTTAGTGGTAAGAGGACGGATACCATAGAAGGCTCTGTTCATTATGCTGTTTCCGTCAACTGCAAGTATCTTCATATCTTATACATCACATCCACAATTTTTCCGTTTTCCACATACTCACGGGGAACTCTCTTTGATACGGCACAAACTATCTCATAATTGATAGTGCCTGCCATCTTTGCCAGATCATCTGCAGAGGGTGCATTTTTCTCATTTCCTGAGAACACGGTAACCTCGTCGCCTATGCTCACACCCTCAATATCCGTTACATCTATTATGGTCTGATCCATACAGATTCTTCCTAAAATCTTGGCTCTTTCTCCGTGGACACTCATATAGCCCTCTGAGGAAATACTGCGGAAATATCCGTCAGCATAACCAAGGGTTACTACTGCCACACGCATATCACGCTCTGCGGTAAAGGTTCTGCCGTAGCTTATATCCGTACCTTTTCTGATATCTTTAACCGACGCTATAGAGGACTTAAGAGTCATCACAGGCTGAAGCTTCAAAGAAGAACTTAAAGCAGGGTTAGGCTCAAGACCATAGAGAATTATGCCTGCTCTGACCATATTGAAATGGGAATCCTCATAAAACTCAGTACCGCCGCTGTTGGCATGGTGTATGTATTCAAACTCCACGCCTCTGTCTTTAAGAGCCGAAAGAGTATATTTAAAAGCACTGAGCTGTCTCTCTGTGTATTCTCTGCCCTGCTCCCCCTCATCAGCAACTGCAAAATGAGCCATAATCCCCTTTGCAGAAAGTCGGGGAAGTCTGCAGACCTCTTCTATTTCATCAATAGATCTCTCATCCTCAGGGAAGCTCTGACACATAAAGCCCAGTCTGCTCATACCCGTGTCTATCTTGATATGAATGTCAAGGCTCACAGCCTCTTCCTCACATCTTTTTGAGAGAGCCTTTGCATAGTCCGAGCTGAATACAGCCTGAGTAATATTATACTTACTTAGGCGCTGGACCTCGCTCACAGGGGTAAAGCCTAAAATAAGGATAGGCTCCTTTATTCCGCACTCCCGGATCTCCACCGCTTCATCAATATTTGAAACAGCAAAAAAATCACAGCCGAGCTTTGAGTAAAGCTGGGAGAGCCTGCCTGAGCCGTGACCATAGCCGTCAGCCTTAACAACACAGCAGAGCTTTTTGTCCCCGATATGTTTTTTTATTTCTCTTATATTATTGGCGGCGGCGTCAAGGTTTACCTCCGCCCAGGTGCGTTTAAGTATTTCCATAAAAGCACTCCTTTTTAACCCTTTTGTTTCGGGATCAGAACACATATTAACCTATCCTAATTATATTACCTCAAGAGGAATAAATCAACATAAAAAAACAGAGTTCCCATATATTCGGAAACTCTGTAATGCTCAGTTTGCTTTAGCTTTTTTATTTCTCTTTATGTGGCCAAAAATAATGTAGGCAGAAACAAAAACGATGGTCATCAGGCTTATCCATTGTGAGGTAGAAAAGCAGAGATAACGCCCTCTTATCTCATCTCCTCGCAGATACTCAAGGATGAATCTCACCACTGCATAGCTGAGAAGATACAACACCATAAGCCTGCCGCTGAGAATCTTCTTCATAAAGAAAACCACCAGAACAGATGAGATCAAAAATAGGATAAACGCCTCAAGAAGCTGTACCGGAAAACGCTTTGCACTCTCTCTGATATCCTCAAAGAGAACTCTTCCCGAAAAGCCGAATTCCGATTTCACACCATAGCAGCAGCCAGCAAAAAAGCAGCCCACTCTGCCGAAAATATGAAATACGGGGATACCTATGGAGAATACATCAGAAAGCAGAGAAATATCCGCCTTCTTTCGTTTTGCCCAAATGTATCCGAAAAGGATACCACCGTAAAGTCCGCCATAGAATACCATTCCCGTGGTAATATCATTGAGGGTAAAAATAAATTCTTTAAGAGAATAAAGTTCCCTTGTAGCAAAAAGATGTGTCAGGTCCTCAAAACGGGTAAGTGCATACAAAAGCCTTGCGCCAACAAGTGTTCCCACAAAGCCCCAAAGGCATACAGACAAGAAGCCCCATATATCCCCGCCTCTTTTTCTGAGAAGAAAAAGCATAATCAGGACGGAAACAATTATTCCGAAAAGAGAGAGAAGTCCGTAGGTAGGATAATCAACAAAACCTAAATCTATGTAGGGATACATAATTATCTCCTGCTGTCCAAAAAGCTCTGAAGGATAACCACAGCCGCCACCTTGTCAATTACAGCCTTGCGCTTTTTGCCTCGGGTGTTGGTGTCGTTCATATATCCGTGGGCGGTAATGGTGGTACATCTTTCATCCCACATTACAACCTCTATGCCTGTAGTTTCCGTAAACCTCTCACCGAATTCCCTTGCAGAAAGAGCGCTCTCGCCCTCTGTTCCGTCCATATTCTTCGGAAGCCCCACAACCGCAAGCTCAGCCCCCAGCTCCTTTGCTTTAAGAGCCACCTTTTCAAGGAGAACTTCACGCTTATGCTCGGTTATCACATCCACGGGATATGCCAGATATTCTGTTTTATCGCAGGCGGCAATGCCTGTACGGGCCTTGCCTAAATCAACTGCCATTATAACCATAACATTATCCTCACTCAAAAGTAAGATAAACATTGACCGCTGAGAGTTCACGTATCTTCTTTATAGACACAGAGTTTCTGTCAACCGTTTTATCCATTCTGTAATTCGCTTCGTCTATAGCCTGAAAGATCAGATACTCGCCGCTGTAGAAAAGATTGTTCACCGCATAATCATAGTGAATATAGTCTGTATCAATATAAAGGAAAATTGAAAACTCATCATCCTCAGAACTTTCAGCAGCTCTCTCGATTTCAGAGGTAAGCTTTTCCTTGTTCATGGGGCCGATGCCGTCAATAGACACACCCTTGTTCATATAGTATGTCATATCCCCGTCTGTGCAGGTAAAGGTTGCTATATTGAAGCTTTTGGGAGGAGTGTTCTCATCACCGCATATCTCTTCATCAGAGAGTGCAGTAAAATCATAGTTTATGCTGTGAGAATAAGAAAGCTGATCCTCTGATAAATTGAAATAGTCATAGCAGATTCCGCTGTCCTCATCCTCGTCCCATGTAGTATCCACATAATACCAGTTATCATAAATGCTTACAACATTCCACATATGAAGCTCATCCTCACCTGTTCCGAGGACACAGTAGCTCTCAATTCCGCAGATACTCAGAAGATACTGAAAAGCTCTGGAATATCCCTCACAAACCGCAGATTCATCCTGAAGAGCTCCGAGGAGGGTAAAGGCTCTGAAGTTGTCATCAATGGTAAGCACTCCATCATCATATTCACAGCTGTCAATGAGAGCATCGTGGATATAAAGCTCTCTGTCATACTCTGAAAGACCTTTGATGAGTCCGCTGAGTATAGACTTTGCTTTATCTATAACAGCAAGTGCCTCATTCTCTATCTCATCCGCTGACATAAAGGATGAAAACTGAAGCACGGTACCGCTTTCATCACTTGCATACTCAAAGTTATTATCCAGCCAGAAAACCTCAGGGTGATCGGCAAGATAGGACGCAATAACCACACGAAGCTCCGCCTCTGATAAAGTCACACCATCAAGAGTTGCCTTGCGGGTCTTGTAAAGTCCGTCCTTCTTTTCCGAGGACACAAAGTAGATGCTCTCGTCTATTTTATTGTAGCACTCTTTCATTTCTTCTTTGGGGAGACTTTCAAACCCCAGAGTGAGAGACTTTGCTTCATAATACTCCGAAGTTATGTCAAAAAGCCTCTTATCCACTTCTGAAAAGCCATCATAAGATACATCCTCAGAAGTGACTCCTCCCTGAGAAAAGCCCGAACCCAGCTTTCCCGCTGCATATTCACAGCCGAAAAGAGTGCTGATAAGTACTGACATAATCAGCAGTACAGCAACTTTTTGCTTCATTCTTGTTGCTCCTTGGAAACATAAATAAGATACAGGGCTAATTCTATCATATTAACCCTTACATATCAATTATACTATCAATAAATTATTAACGGTAATCTATGGGGAGGGTTGCCACCGCATTGAGGTCAGAGGCTGCAACATTTCCGCTAAGATACTCATAGTAAGCCTGAGAACCCACCATAGCGGCATTGTCACCGCAAAGAGAAAGCTCAGGTACATAAAGTGAAAAATCCTTCTCCTCACAGATTCTCTTAAGCTCTCGTCTGAGAAGAGAGTTTGCAGATACACCGCCTGCGGCAACCATTCTACTTAGCTTCAGGTCATCAGCGGCTCTGAAGAAATTATCGGTAAGACAGCCTACCACAGCCTTTCTGAAGGAGGCACAGAGGTTTTCTTTGTTTATCTCTTCGCCCTTCTGCTGTGAATTGTGAATGAGATTTATTACCGCTGTCTTAAGCCCTGAGAAGCTGAAATCATAGGGTGAGCCTGCAACGGTAGGATGAGGCAGTATGTATGCGCTGTCATCGCCACGCTCCGCCACCTTATCAAGCTCAATTCCACCGGGATAAGGCATCCCCATTGTACGTGCCGCTTTATCAAAGGCTTCGCCTGCGGCGTCGTCACGGGTCTCACCGATTACTCTCATCTTTGTATAGTCCTGCACCTCAACGATATGACTGTGTCCGCCTGACACAACAAGGCACAAAAAGGGAGGCTTAAGCTCCTGATGGGAAATATAGTTTGCAGCAATGTGAGAACGCAGATGATGCACGGGGATAAGAGGCTTGCCTGTAGCCAGAGCCAGACCCTTTGCGAAGTTTACACCCACAAGAAGCGCACCGATAAGTCCGGGTGCAAAGGTAACGCCTATGGCATCTATATCCTCAAGGGTAAGTTCTGCCTCTTTTAGTGCCTCTCTTACAACCGAGGATATAGCCTCAGCGTGTCTCCTTGATGCGATCTCAGGCACTACTCCTCCGTAAAGTCTATGCTCCTCAACCTGAGAAGCTACCACCGATGAAAGCACTTTTCTTCCATCCTCCACAACAGCTGCTGCGGTTTCATCGCAGGAGGATTCTATAGCTAAAATCTTCATATTATCTTAAACCCCATTTCGTGAGAGTCAATAAAACAAAAATATTCATTTTATTATATCACAGATTTCTCCGAATATATACAAAAAATTTTCAAAAACGTACGTTATATATAGATTTTTCTTTTTTCTGATGCTATAATGATAAAAAGTCTTTCTTTTAAATCAGAAAAGGAAGTGTTTTATATGAAAAATAACACCAAAAGCAAGTTCAATGAAAAGATCAAGCCCAACGACAAAAACATCAAAAGAGAAATAGTTTTTGCCGATGTGGCAATTATCGTTCTGGGACTTCTCATGACAGTTTTTCCGGCTGACTCCGGAAAGATAATCTTCAGAGCTATAGGAATTTTCCTGACCGCCTGGGGAATCCTCAAGCTTATTACCTACTTTGCCTCGAGCAGCGCCGCCGCTTTCAGTTCCTTTGCTTTGGTTCAGGGTACAGCGCTTACAGGATTCGGAATATTCTTTATCGTAAAGCCTCTGGCTCTTGTGGAGGTACTCACCTTAGCACTGGGAGTAGTTCTTCTCATAAGCGGAGTTCTCAAACTTCAGTATGCCGTAGATTTTCTGAGACTTAAGGGCGACCTCTGGTGGGTACCCTTTGCAGGTGCTCTTGTCACCATCGGTCTCGGTGCCCTTGTCTTCTTCAATCCCTTCAGCACAATGAAATGGCTCATGCTCTTCATCGGAATCTCCTTTATGATAAACGGCGTGTGGGATCTGGTTTCCGTTTTACTTCTCTCTCAGGAGGTTAAAACAGAGGATGTAATCGAGGTCGAGGCAAAAGAACTGGACTTCTTCAAATAAGCATAAATAATCAGCACTCCTTGAAAAACAAGGAGTGCTTTTTCTTTAGGAATCACTTTGCGAAATTTCTTTTGTAGTTCTCTATAGCATCTTCAATAACCTTAAGCGCTTCTTCCCTACCGCTTACCTCATTTACTGCGGTATCCTTATGCTCAAGATTCTTATAAACCTGAAAGAAGTGCTTCATCTCATCAAAACGGTGAGGAGGAAGGTCTTTCACATCTTTGAAGAGATTATAGTTGGGGTCACTAAAAGGAATTGCGATGATCTTTTCATCGTTTCTGCCGTTGTCTATCATCGAGATATAGCCGATGGGATATGCCCTTACAAGTGTCAGGGGTGCCAGAGATTCTGAACACATGAGGAGAACATCAAGGGGGTCACCGTCGTCACCATAGGTGCGAGGAATGAAACCATAGTTTGCAGGATAGTGAGTAGAGGTATAAAGCACTCTGTCAAGGATAATGTATCCTGTCTCCTTATCCAGCTCATACTTGGTCTTACTGCCCTTTGAAATCTCAACAACACAGATAAAATCATCAGGCTTTATTCTGTCTTCTCTTATATCATGCCATACATTACTCATATAAATACCTCCCGATTATTCTGATTATTATAGAGTTATTGTAACAAAATGTCAATATGTATCAGAGCCCTTTTTCCTTATTAAGTCTCAGATTTTCCGAAGAACTTTGTTTTTTAAGGATTCTCAGCCAGTATATGCAGAACATCAAAAACAGAAGAAGGTTATGGGCTATCATACATCCCCAAGCAGCAACAAGTCCCTTTAAAAGCATATTTATACAGATGTATGTGCCGCCGATCCTCACTATCCACATACCGATAACATTTACAATAAAGGGGAAAAGAGTTTTTCCCATACCCTGAAGCATGCCCTCCAGCACTATAGATACACCGTAGAAGGGCTCAGAAAGTGCCACTAACCTCAATACAGTTACAGTCATTGCCGCCACTGCCATATCATTTGTAAAAAGGCTTACCATCCACGGAGCAAATATCAGGAGAAGTCCCCCCGAGATCACCATCAGCACCACCTCAACGGCAGTAATTATCCTGCAAAGGGTCTTAAGCCCCTCCCTGTCCTCTGCCCCAAGCGCATTACCTGCAAGGGTGGCAGCTGCCGCCTGCATTCCGTAGCCGGGGATGTAGAAGGCTGATTCAACGGTATTAGCAACTGTGTGAGCCGCTGTGGATATTTCTCCCAAAGAATTTATCATCGATGCAAAGGCAACATATCCCAGAGAAGTCGCAAAGCGCTGTGCCATATTGGGAAGTGCAACCCTCAGACAAGGTGCGAGTATCTCCTTATCAGGAAGGAGGGTCTGTCCCTTTGGTGATATTGTCTTGTGGCGGTAAAGCACCACTGTTATCAGCAACGCACCCACGAAGAATGCAACAGAGCTTGCAAGGGCGGCGCCCTCTACTCCCAGACCTGCACCCCACATCCTTACCTCAAAGGATAATACTTTCAGAGTTCTCTCGGGATATATAAAGAGGAAATTAAGAATCACATTGATAAGATTTACCACAATTCCCGTTATCATAGGAGTTTTGCTGTCTCCTGCAGAGCGAAGAACCGTGCCGAAGATTGTAATAGCCACTCTCGGAAGCATTGAGGCATAAAGAATAAAGAAATATCTTGAAGCAAGATTTCTTATGCCTTCATCCACCTTCATCCACACAGGAACATAGGCACTCAGGGAAAGGGTCAGTATAGTAAATAACACACCGACCATCAAAACTACCAGTACAGACTGTGCAGAGGCCCTCTTTGCACTGTCCTGATTCTTTGCTCCCAATGCCCTTGATATATAGGAAAGGAAACCTATTCCCAATGCAGAAACTGAGCTGAGAACCAACCAGTTTACTGTAGTGGTAGAGCCAACAGCGGCAATGGCATCTCTTCCCAGAGTCCCCACCATGGCAGTATCAATGTACTGAACAGCAGTTTGCATCAGCTGCTCAAGCATAGTGGGCCACGCAAGGGATATTACTGAAATCAGCACCGCATTCCGTGAAAATCTTCGGCTCATAGGTCTCCTCCTTTCTTTTTTTGCACCCAAGTATTATACCTCAAAACTTCCACTAATGCAAATATTAACAGATTGTTGATTATTCCGACATCCTGTGTTATAATACTTAGGTTAAAAGAAAGGAGGAAGCTGTATGACAGAATACACCGAAAAAGAACTGTATATCGTTCTTAGCCAGACCGGCTCCGTTTTGTCAAGACTTATCAGAAGATACACCCACTACCCCTACAGCCACTCCTCCATAAGTCTCCGCAGAGACTTAAAGCTTATGTACTCCTTCGGCAGAACACGACCCTACAACCCGTTGAGAGGCGGCTTCGTCACAGAAGGAGCAGATTTCGGCACCTTCAAGCGTTTCAAGAACACCGAGGTTCAGGTGCTTTCCCTTCCTGTTTCCGAGGAAGAATACAACAATATCTCCGATATTATCGAAGAGATGCTTAATTCCGATAAGCGATACAAATACAATATGATAGGTGTTTTCTATGCCGCTTTCGGCAAAAAGATCAACCGTAAGAACTGCTTTTACTGCAGCGAGTTCATCTCAATGCTTCTGAAAAAAGGAAACATCACAGCCGCAGAGGTTTTAGGCACGGTAGTACAGCCCGAAGACTTCACAGAGCTTCCCGGAGCAAGAACAGTTTACAAGGGAAAGCTCAGAAAGTTCACACCCGAAACCACTCTTCCTGCTCACACAGCATAAACTACATAACAATCCCCCGAAAAAGAGCTTTTCTTCTTCGGGGGATTTTTTTATGTTTCTTTCTTATGCTTATGATATTCATTCACAAGACTGCGAAAACCCAGAGCCTTCATATCCTCATATCTTAAATTGAACCTGCTCTTTGTTCTCTTTCCCGTTGCCAGAAAACGTATGGTATCCTCCATATATCTGTCAATTTCCCTCAGGCTCTTATCCGTATTGATTACAGGGAAAAACCATCTGCTCCAGGTAAGCTCGTTATGAATTGGATTCTCATAGAGTTTTGCATTAAATCTCTTTACAAGCGCCCTTGCGGCAAGCTCAGAGGACAGCCCCTTTCTCCTTGCCCATCTCTCCAAGGCTCTGGCCTTTCGCCTGATTTTTGCTTTCAGTTTATCTTTGGAAACCTTGGAGATATCAATAACACCGTCGTGATAGGAAAAACCCAGAAAAGTCCATTCCTCCGAGGGCTTTGTGAATATCTCCTTGTCAGGATTAACCTTAAGACCATGCTCTCTTAAAAAGCCTTTTATGTACTTCGAATACTCGAGAACACGCTCCTCGCTTTCACCGAAAACAATTATATCATCGGAGTATCGCATATAGGGAATATTTCTTTCACAGAAATAAAAATCCAATTCTCTGAGATAAACATTTGCAAAAAAGGTGGAGATGGGCACTCCTGCCATTATACCCTTTTTCTCCTCAATTATCTCTCCCTGAAACCGTACATAAGGACTTCTCAGAACCCTGCAGAAGAAGTCAAGAAGCCCCTTATCATCCTGAAGGATCATAGAAATCTTAGGTATAAGCAACTCCACATCCACAGAGTTGAAATAGTCGCTGATATCAACTTTATACACATAACACTTCGGAAGATTCCTGATTCTGAGAATATTCCTCGTGGCAAGCTTTACCCCTCTCTCCTTTCTGAAGGAGTAAAGATTCGGGGAAAACACATCATCATATTCCCGAAGAAGAAAGGTCAGAAGCTTCAGAACATAATTTTCCTCTCTCGGGAATGTATAAACGATCCTCTTCTTTCCTGCCTTGTGCTTATTTATTAGAGTTTTCTCAGGGGGCGTCAGCTCTTCACCTCTTAAAAGCCTCTTTACCACAGGAAGGTACTCTTCCTTATCAATGAAGCTCCGAAGGTCCTCTGCTTCCTTTCCCGAGAGACTGCCCTTCTCAATCTTATATTTGTAGTAGCTCTCCCACTCAGAGAGCAGGGCAAGACGATTCAGCATATCCATAATTATCACCATAAAAAAACAGAGAGAAATTGCTTTAACATTGCATTTATGCAATTACAAAGCCGTACACGGTCAGACTGCCTGCAAAGTCTCATAAAGATCCGTGCTGGGCTCCCCACAGGCGCTATGCGTTTCTCTCTGTTTATTACTGAATTATTCTGTTTTGATTATAGCAAGGGAGCTTTTACAAATCAATAGAAATCAGGAAAATAATCCGCTAACCCAATTACCAATAGTAAAACCATCCGCAAACTCAAAGGTTATAATTCCGATAAAGAATATAACTATAATGATTACAGGAAGCACAAATCTGAGATAAGGCTTCACAAATACGGGCATCTTAAGACCCACACCTGCATTTACCTCGCTGAGATAGTTATCAAAACCCCAGCCCTTTTTACTCACGCAGAAAAGCACATAACAAAGTGCGCCCAGGGGCAGACAGCAGTTTGAAACTATAAAGTCCTCAAGATCCATAATGTTGGAGCCTGTCTTAAAGGGCATAAAGCCTGACCAGAGGTTAAAGCCCAGCGCACAGGGAATTGAAAGCACAAGTATAGCCACACCGCAGATAATACACGCCTTGATTCTCTTCCAGCTTGTAAGCTCACGGACACAGGCAAGTATATTCTCAAAAACCGCAATAACCGTGGTCATTGCCGCAAAGAACATAAAGAGGAAGAAGAGCGTTCCCCACCATCTGCCGCCTGACATATTGTTAAATACCTTAGCCATTGCCTCAAAGAGAAGTCCGGGACCGCTTGAGGGCTTGATATCAAAGGTATAGCAGGCAGGGAAAATAATCAGACCTGCAGTAAGCGCCACAAAGGTGTCAAGAATCAGAATGTTTACGGATTCGCCCATGAGGGATCTCTCACGGCTGATGTAGCTTCCGAATATTGCCATAGAACCGATACCAAGGCTCAGAGTAAAGAACGCCTGATTCATAGCGCCGACAATAACCTTGCCGTTGATTTTTGTGATGTCGGGCATCAGGTAGAACTTGAGACCCTCTTTTGCACCGGAGAGAGTGAAGCTGTTAATTGCCAGCACCACCATCAGGAAAAGAAGTATTATCATCATGTATTTGGTGACACGCTCTACGCCCTTCTGAAGTCCGAAGGAAAGGATCAGGAAACCGAGTATGACCACCAAAGCCATAAATCCAACGTTAATATAGGGGCTCTCGAGCATAGATGAGAAAAGCTTTCCCGAAGCCTCGTTTGTAATTCCCGTCATACTGCCTGAAAGGAAGCTTATAAAATAATGAAGCATCCAGCCTGCAACGGTTGTGTAGAACATTACAAGAAGAACATTTGCCCCAAGGGCGCCCCAGCCGTGGAGATGCCACTTCTGACCCTTTTTCTCAAGCTTTTGATAAAGTCTCACAGGGCTTGCCTGACTGGCTCTGCCCAGAGCGAACTCCATAGTCATAATGGGAAGTCCGAGAATTATGAGGAAGAAGAGATAAACCAGCACAAAGGCACCGCCGCCATATTCTCCCGCCATCCAGGGGAACTTCCATACGTTACCGACGCCGATGGCACAGCCTGCGCTGAGCAGGATAAATCCAAGTCGGCTGCCTAATTTTTCACGTTCCATATAATCACCTGAAAATAGAATATATGATGATTTTATCAAAACTCAAGGTCATAGTCAATAAAACAGAAAAAGAAAATCCCAAGGAAGCCCTCGGGATCAATTTTGATTTCATAGCACCTCTGAAAATTACTGACCGTTTTCTCTCTCTGCAAGAATCTCCTCTACAATTTTACGTGACAGCTCATATTCCTCAAGGTTCTCTTCTCTTTTGCAGTATTCGAGAATCAACTGTAACGAGCCTGTCTCCATACTCCTGAGATAGTCTCTGATTGAACGCCCCATAATAAATCATCTCTGTAAATAAAAAAGTGCGCAACCGAAGCCGCGCACCGAAAAACGCATCTCCGCTTGTTGCGACACAAGTTTTCCGACCAATCCAAGGGAATGCGAAAACAGAGAGTGCATTTTTACCTAAGTAAAAATAACATTCCCATAGATTGATTATTTATTAACTTGTGTCGCAAGTTTAGTATAACATTATTGTTTTTGAAAAGCAACCTCGGATAATAACTTTTCGAAGGTTAATAAGCCTATAAAGTAAAAAAGTGCGCAACCGAAGCCGCGCACCGAAAAACGATGCCTGACTTCTGTTGCGACACAGTTCACTCCAAAGCAGGAAATGAAAATCAAGACATACGTTTTTACCAAAAGTATGCCTGCTTTGAGCGATATTAAACTGTGTCGCAGAATTAGTATATCACTAATTTCTCAAAAAATCAACAATGCAAAAGAGAGAGGCTTTCGTACTCCCCTCTCTCCATAAAACCATTATTTAAATCGTAGGGGTTGGCGCCCACGACAACCCGTAACGCTTCCTCCTTATGTTTTTCGGGGAGGAGAGCTCTTGAATACAGGATGAATCCTTTGTTATTTGTAGGGGCGGTTCATGAACCGCCCGAAAGCCTTCCGCCCCCGGGAAAGGTGCTTATACCATCGGCACAAGGCGGATGAGGTGTAAAGAGAATAATAATCAAAGAATTTTACGGACACCAAGGTGTCCTACACCTCATCAGTCACCTTCGGTGACAGCTTCTCCTCAAGGAGAAGCCTTTCGGGCAATTCGTGAATTGTCCCTACGGACGGAATGAAAAAAAGCAGGGGATATTTACGAAATCCCCACAAGCCCTCCTTGTGTAAAGGAGGGTGTCAGCCGTAGGCTAACGGGAGGATTGTATAACCTTTTCTCAATATGAACATTGAGACTTAATAAAAGCCTTCCGCCCCCGGGAAAGGTGACTTGTACCATCGGCACAAGGCGGACGAGGTGGTGTAATCTCACTCCAAGAACTCCCACCATATCCGACTATACATCCTTATGTCCATAGAGATGTAATAAACATAGGCGAGGCATCTTCGCTTTTCACAAAACCACAATTCTCATAAAACCGAAGCTCGTCGTTATATGCCACCACAACGATCCGCATAAAATCCTTATATTTCTCCTTCACAAGCACCACGAGCCTTCTGCCAATGCCAATATCGTGATACTCAGGATCTACCAGCAAATAATGAACATAGGCATTCATCACTGAGTCGTCCATAGCACAAATCATTCCCACAAGTTTCTCCCCGTGCCATGCGGAATAAACCGTAGAAAAATTTTCCATTGCAACCTTAAGCTTCTCAGGATAATGCCCTGATGACCACTGAACACTCAGAAAAAGTCTCTCAAGCTCAGAAGTCTCAAAATCATGTATATCCTTATATTCAATATTCATAAAACTACCTCACTTACTGAAGATCACTCTTAATTACGGAATAAATTGCAATATCCAGAAGCTCACCACTTTGAGCCTTAAAAAACTCACGCTTTATACCCTCAAGCTTCAGACCGCATTTTTTAGCAACATTTCCCGATGCAGGATTCTTTGTGGCATGGCAAATTTCCACACGATTATATCCCACCTCCAAAAGCAGAAAATCAATAACCGCCTTTACAGCCTCGGTCATAATTCCCTTACCCCAAAAGTCATAACCTATGCAGTAGCCTATCTCGCATCTCTCAGAATTGTCATCTCTTTCAACAACAGCGAGACTTCCGATAAGCTTACCCTCAAACTCAATAGCCCACTGGTAGTAGTCAGGCTTTTCGTATGAACTGCACCAGTCACTGAGAACGAACTTTGTTACATCGAGGGAGCCGTGAGGTGCCCATGTGAGAAACTTTGTAACTCTCTCGTCATTTGCCCAGCAAGAAAACATCTCCTCAGCATCCGAGGGTGTAAATCTGCGCAGTATAAGTCTCTCTGTTTTCAGAGTTTTTGTTCCTTTGTGTTGAATCATAAAAATCATTCCTTTCTAAATTTACATAACTCTTCTCCTCGGCGCGTCTAATGAGGGAGCTGTTGAGGGATATCGAAACTGAGGGAGAGATAAATTCATTTTACACCGAAAAGTATAAAAAAGTGCAAGCTATCCTGTCCGACAGCCTGCACCATAGAGTCCTTTTCTTCAGTATATCATTTATATAAAGAAAAAAGGGTACGACAATGCAGACCTGACTCCCACCACATACATAGGGCACTCAGGCTTCACCATAGATTTATTAGTGCTGAAAGATATACTAAGCATTGTCACACCTCCGATTTATTTATTGTCTGCTATTCTACACCCAATAATTTAAAAAGTCAATAGAGAATTAATATAGACTTCACTACTGACTTTACCGAAAAATATTCATTAAGATAGGTTATGGTGAACTGTACCGATTTTCTTTGCATCAATAATAATTGATACCATAACCAGTTTTCCGTCCATATTTCTGGTATCAAATCTCAGCGAACGACCAATTTTACCATCTGCTTCGTTCCAATACTTAAAATGAAAATCACCCTGCTCATCACACCACTCAAGAAGCTCCACCTCAAAACCGACACTCTCAAAAACATCAATTAGCATCCGGTAATCATATAAAGTTTTATGAGTAAATGCAGGATGCGAAGGATCGCCATTGCCCCCGACCTTTACCAAATTTTGATACAACTCGTTTTGAAAATTCTTATCAGGCACAGCAACTCGTAAATATCCGCCATCCTTGAGATAATCATAGCAGTTCTTAGCCGCCATACAGCCTTCCTCGTAGGTCATATGCTCCCACACATGCTCTGCGAGAAACACATCAACCTTGTTTTCAGCAAACATATTCTCAAAGTCAGCTCTGCACAGAAGATTAAGCTCAGTCTCCTGAGTACTGATCCAACCATCGAAGGAAGTATTTCCTGCACCAATAATTACTTTCATACATACCTCTTTCTTAAATCAAAAATCAAGACTTCAAATATATTTGGCGTAAAAATCAGAGATGACCATCCTAAAACTGATGTCGATCCTGCTATCACCGCCTTTTTTACCATTATGGCACACCAAACCCAAAAGGCAACAAAAAGAAACAAACTTAAAAGATGTCCGAACCAGAAAACCCCGAGAAAACCTCGGGGTTTATCTTTATAGTTTAAGCAGTTTAATATCAAATCTTCCGTTTTGTTTAAAATAACCTAAGTTAAACATTTCTCCCTTATGCTTTTGGTTCCAAAGTTCTGCAACAGTTTTCAACTCATTTGCGGTAATTAGAAGTATTTGAGTATCATTATTCAATGAGTAATCCACACACTCCTGCACACTTTGCTCTGTAAAACTTGGTGCAATAACCATAAATACAACAACGTCTTTGTCAGAAGTCTTAATATATCTGTCAAACTGAAGAATATGATCTCTCAGATTAACATCTGTCTCTTTCGACTTATTATCCCACATAATGTACTTGTCTTTAAAAGTAAGTTTTCCATCAGGGTGGTCATTTCCTGTCAAAGTGAGCGGTTTATTTAACAACATTTTTTCAAAGATATAGTTTGTAGCATCTTCAAAATATCGTTCACACTGGAGGTCTTTATCAATAATATTATTTGCTCTTAAGAATTTCAAATCTCTTGAGGCTAATTGTTCAAAAACAGAAACGAATTTTTCTCTACTATCTTCTGTTTTTAATTCAATTCTTCTAATATTATCATAGTATTCCAAAATTCTTTCAATTAAGGCTCTTTTATTTCCAGAAACACTTAGACCTAATTCTGCGCACCAGTTATAAAGGTCTTCAACATTAAGTCCATCATAAACAGTAAATCCGCCCAAGAGGTGAGAAGGTTTAATAGATTTTAAAATAACACTCTTAAGTTCATTAACAGTAGGATTATTTGAAATATCAATATTTGCTGTGTCATAATGCTTGCTAGCCTTAGTAACAATATCAATCAAATATTGTTTCTTAGTCTTTTTTGCTACATAATCAACAAGTTTTTCATATCCAAAAGAACGAATTTCAAGGTGATAGTATTTTCTAAGCTCAGATGCAATATCATCAGGAATCACATCACATAATACTCCATCAGAATTCTTGAGAGTAAGAATCAAGCCACAAGATTGAAGTGATTTGCGAACAGATTCTATATCTGATAAAGTATGCAAAGCATTCTCTGGATTAGGGAAGCGAGCTGATTTTGCTTCAAGAATATGTTGTTCTCTAATAGAAATAGATAAATATTTACGTAATGACTCTAACAAGTTCTTTTCATCGACAGAAATGTCATTATTATATGCCCAAGCTGTATCCAACATATGTTTGAATAGAGCTAAATCTTTAGAAAGTTTATTAATATCAAAATTATTAGCCTCATCAATAATGTTCTTCTCATAACTAAGAATAGCCGTTTCACTATCTTTAAATGTAGAAATAAAATCATCCTGATTCAACAAATAATCCCGTAAAAATATTGGAGCGATAATTCTTACTGCACGATTAGAATCAAGTTTCAATTCCTCAAGACGAGCTTCAATATTCTCGTATGTTGTGTATTGCTTCGCTGTCTTAAGTAAAAACTCTTTAATCTCATCAAACTCCAATCTTCTATAATCAGCAACATATGCAGCCGCAATTCTTTTTGCAATCGTAATATTAGGAATTTGTTCAATAACATCAATAAAATTCATACAATCACCTCAAAAAAATCATAACATAAATTCAAACAATTGTCAAAGTAAAAAATATTTACATATAAGAGCAAAAAAAAAGAACACATCCTAATGGATGTGTTCTCTTTGGCTCCCCCAGTTGGACTCGAACCAACGACAACTCGGTTAACAGCCGAGTGCTCTACCGACTGAGCTATGGAGGAATATAAGTGTTGGCATCTTCCTATCTTCCCAGGCCGTCACCAGCCAAGTATTTTCGGCACTATAGGGCTTAACTTCCGTGTTCGGAATGGGAACGGGTGGACCCCCTACGTCATCAACACCAACTAAATTATATGTAATCTGCACTATATTATGCAGAGATTACCGAAATGGTGACTCGTGGGGGAATCGAACCCCCGTTACCGGCGTGAGAGGCCGGTGTCTTAACCGCTTGACCAACGAGCCACAAATGGTGCACCATCAGGGACTCGAACCCGGGACACCCTGATTAAGAGTCAGGTGCTCTACCAACTGAGCTAATGGTGCGTTTAAGAGGTACATTATGCACCCTGAAAACTGAATAAAGAGTGAAGAAGATAAGAGAGAAGGGATTAGACCAAAGAGTGATAAATCCTGAGATTCATCCATTGTGGTCAAGCCCTCGACCTATTAGTACTGCCAAGCTGAACATATCACTATGCT
>JAZQAF010000005.1:0-79888 GCA_045545015.1 Ruminococcus sp. | reverse complement strand
ACACTGCAGGTTGCAGGCGGCAAAGTTAAAACTGTTGCAGTAGATATGGGACAAGCAAAAGCAGAAAAGCCGATTAACCTCACGGTCGATGGTGAAACGGTATCGCTTATTCCCGTGTCTGTTGGCAATCCCCATGCAGTTATTTTTGTAGATGATATTGAAAAAGCGCCGCTTACCAAACTTGGACCGATAATCGAGCATCACGAAGCCTTTCCTGACGGTGTGAATGTGGAGTTTGTGGAAGTGCTGGGAGCAGATAAACTGCGTATGCGGGTATGGGAACGCGGCAGCGGTGTTACGATGGCGTGTGGAACCGGTGCCTGTGCATCAGTAATGGCTGCGATTGCCGCAAAGCTTTTCCATTATGATGAGACGGTTTCTGTCTTGCTTGACGGAGGAATGCTCAAAATTCAAATTGCACCCGATAACACCGTGCAAATGACTGGTCCGGCAGAGACCGTATATGAAGGAGAAACAGAGATATGTTAAAACCAAATACAAGATAAAAGGAACTGAAAGACACCTATTTATTAAATACGATTTATCAAAAGATGAATGAATATCTGGAGGCAAACCCCGACAAACAGGTTTTAAGAATGGGTGTTGGCGATAAGTGCGCTATCGAAATCTGCTCACTTTCCAAAACAGCAGGCTTTACCGGGACACGCCTCGGCTATACCGTTATTCCTCGTAATCTTGTATGCGGAGGTATGAACCTGAATGAAATGTGGTCGCGTAACCATGAAACTCGAACAAACGGTGTTTCCTACATTTTTCAAAAAGGTGCCCTGGCGGTATTTTCGCCAGAGGGACAGCAGCAGATCTGCGATAATCTTCGTGTATATAAAGAAAACGCCTCCTATTTTATGGAAGCGCTGAGTGTTTCAGGTATTTGGTACACAGGCGGCAAGAACTCACCCTATATCTGGATGAAATGCCCCGACGGTATGAGCGGTTGGGAGTTCTTCGATTATCTGCTTCGTGAAATTCAGGTCGTAGGTCTTCCCAGTGATGGCTTTGGTGAGTGCGGAAAAGGCTATTTCCGTTTCTCCACGTTCGGAAAACCCGAAGGAACGCATCTTTCATCTGCGCACGCTTACCACTGCCAGAGCAATTGAAAATCAAATATTTGTTGTATGCTGCAATTCCTGCGGTACAGCCGGAAAAACCGTATATGGCGGCAATTCCTCCGTTATCGAGCCTTTTGGAAAAACACTTGCACTTGCCGGGAAAAATGAAGAAATCATAAACGCAGCCTGTGATATGCAGATTCTTTCTGATATTCGCGGCAGCATACCTGTGTTCCGCGACAGACGACCGGAATTGTATTGAAAGAGGTGCTTTTTATGCGTGATTATAAGGTTGAATTTGAAAAGAGAGTCGAATTTATAAAGTCCGTTCTTGCTGAGAGCGGAGCAAAAGGCATTGTTTACGGCAACAGTGGGGGCAAGGATTCCGCTTTGGTCGGGATTCTCTGCAAAGCGGCTTGCAATAACACAGTGGGTATTATTCTGCCGTGTACCTCAAGGAGAAACTACGATGAAGATACAGCCGATGCCAAAGAGGTTTCTGCAAGATATAAGATCGAAATCCGTACCGTTGATTTGACACCTGTAAAAGAAGCCGAACTAAAAGCCCTTGACGGTGTTGCTACCTTAAATGCGGCAGCACTTTCCAATATAGCACCGAGACTTCGTATGCTCACTTTGTATGCGGTTGCTGCAGCGGAAAACCGACTGGTTGCCGGTACGGGCAATAGAAGTGAATCTTATGTAGGTTACTTTACCAAGTGGGGCGACGGTGCTCACGATTTTAATCCCATTGCAGATCTCACCGTTACAGAGATATATGAATTTTTGCGCTATCTCGATGCTCCGAAGTGCATTATAGAAAAAGCTCCATCCGCAGCACTTTTTGACGGACAGACCGATGAAACGGAAATGGGTGTAACCTACGCCGAGCTTGACACATATCTTTCCGGTGGTAGAATCCCTGAAGATAAAAAAACAATTATTGAAAGGTTACATAATGTAAGTGAACACAAACGGAAAGGAATTGCGGTATATAAAAATGAATGATATGTAGGTGTTGGTTTAAGGCAAAAGAAAGTGGAAAGTCAAAGAAGACATCCCGAGAGGGACTCCTGTCACTCGGACCATAAAAAATGAGATGTAACCGAAAGGTTGCATCTCTTTTTTTATATTCGGTTGGCGGTAGCCAAGTGTGCGGACTCTTGAGGCGACCGTTAAGAAAATGTCCCGGTGGGACATTTTTAGGGAGAGCGATTATTGGCATTAAAAATTCCGTCTCGTTCCATCATGCGAGGTAGGGTAGTTCTCGATACACATACTATAAACCGCAGGTTAGGTGATATTATAACCTGCGGTGCATTTTATTTTAGTATGGTTGGGTTATCAGTTCTGTCAAGAAGATAGTCTATGCTTACATTGTAGAAGTCTGATAGTTTTATGAGCACTTCTGCTGTGAGAGAGATGACCCCCGTCTCATATTGGCTGTATGTGTTTTGGGAAACGTTCAAGAATTTTGCAATGTCCTTTTGCTTTATATCTCTGTCCTCTCTGATTGCTTTCAAATTTTCAAAACGCATAATAATCACCTCAGTAACATTATGCGATATCTTTAATTAAGATATTGACATATATCTGTAATACAGATATAATTATCTTGCAGAGCATATTTTATTTTTGACAAAATATGTAAAAATGCAGGGTGTACCGCAAGCTATACGAATAGCTGTGGAAAATTTAATGCAGAAAGGATAATAGAGATGAAAAAGATTTTATGTTTGTTTTTATCAATTATAATGTGTGTTTCGCTAGTTGCTTGTGGAAATGATCGTGTAACGGAAGCGACTACGGAAGTGACTACCGAAGCTTTTGACCCAGTTGAGAATGCAAAAGAAAAGTTAGCTAAAGCGTATGAGACTTGTTGTGATGGGGTTGATATTAAATACGCATCACTCGGATATGATAAAATGTCATTAACGATCGATACAAAGCCAAATGATACTTATTATAGATATGAAGATGATGCAGTAACTGCAATAGTTGCTATAAACGTATTCTTAGAACTGCCATCATCTATTATTGAAAAAATGACAAGCACAAGAGCACTTGACGGTGTCCAAACTCAAGATTGTGGAGATTATACTGTAACTTGGAATTATCATCCTGACAATGGATTGAAAGTTATTTATGAAGTGAATCTGTAATTATTTGTTAACATTAGAGCGAGACATGTAGTGTGTCCCGCTCTTTTCTTTTGCACTTTTATACTTCAAGAGACAGCAGGTTCGACTCAGAGTCACTCGGACCATAGAAATAAGGGACATCTCGTAAGAGGTGTCCCTTTTTCTTTATATTATTGCCTTCCAGGCAGTTCTGCACGATAGTGCAGAACAAACAACCACCCGCTATGCGGGTGCGCATCAAATGTTATACAAAAAATTCCCCAATCTTGGTACAATTAGGGTGTTCAGGCCTTATTGTAGAAGAAAGGAGAATTTTTATGGCGAATCAATATAATAGTTTATCACACACAAAGTGGTTATGCAAATATCACATAGTAATAGTACCCAAGTATAGAAGAAAAATCATATACCATCAGTACAGAAAAGACCTACAAGAAATCATAAGAACTTTGTGCAAATATAAAGGTGTAGAAATATTAGAGGGACATATGATGCCCGACCATGTACATCTACTTTTAAGTATACCACCCAGAGTTAATGTGTCAAGTTTCATGGGGTACCTTAAGGGAAAAAGTGCTCTTATGATGTTTGACAGACACGCTAATTTAAAGTACAAGTTTGGCAATCGGCACTTTTGGGCAGAAGGTTATTATGTATCGACAGTTGGCCTCAATGAGTCAACGATTAGAAAATACATACAAGACCAAGAAAAAGCAGATATAGCATTGGACAAGCTGAGCGTAAAAGAATACGAGGATCCATTTACTAAATAAACCCCTTTAGGGGTATGCCAAAGAGGCAAATGCAATAAGGCTTGAACAAAGTGAAAGCCCGCGCCTTGAGACGCGGGCAAGTAACAGGGCTTATAGCCCCTGTGCAAACCACCCGTTTGACGGGTGGTTATGATTATAAGAACAATTTTATCTTGCGAAAAGGGCTGCAAATGCCTTCTTTGCCATGTAGATGTCAACCTTGGAGATAAGCTCGAAGGGAGCGTGCATAGAGAGCACGGGGACACCTAAATCCACTACATCAACATTCATATTTGCAACGTACTTTGCAATGGTTCCGCCGCCGCCAAGGTCAACTCTGCCAAGCTCGCCTACCTGCCAGAGGATCTCGTTTTTCTCAAGCATTGTGCGGATCTCGCCCATATACTCAGCGGAAGCATCAGAGGTACCGCCCTTGCCGCCGTGGCCTGTGTATTTGCTGATTACAACACCCTCGTTTACATAGCTTGAGTTCTTTGCCTCGAAGCAGGAAGCATAGGTGGGATCGTAAGCAGCGTTTACATCAGCGGAGAGACACTTGGACTTGGAAAGTGCGTGATAACCCTCAACACCGTCAGCCTTTGCAAGGTCGTAGATAAAGTATCTGAGGTAGTCGCTCTGCATACCTGTGTTGCCGTCGGAGCCTGTCTCCTCCTTGTCGCAGAGAACGGTGATAGCGGTCTTGTCGGGAACACCTGCCTCGATTGCTGCCATAAGTGCAGGATATGCACAGCATCTGTCATCGTGGCCGTAGCCGCCCATGAGGCCGCCGTCAAAGCCTACATCACGGGTCTTGTAGGTGGGAACAAGGCACAGCTCTGCAGAGAGGAAATCGTCCTCTGTGATGCCGTACTTCTTGTTGAGAAGATACATTGCGTTGAGCTTTACAAGCTCGCCCTCGTCGTCACAGCTTACAGGTCTTGAGCCGACGATAACGTTGAGGTCCTCGCCACTAAAGGCTTTTCTCAGGGGCTTCTCAGCCTGCTCTTGAGCAAGGTGGGGGAGAAGGTCTGTGATGCAAAGGCAGGGCTCTGATTCGTCGTCACCGAAGCGGACATCCACAACAGTGCCGTCTGTCTTGCAAACAACGCCATGAAGTGCCAGAGGCATTGCCAGCCACTGATACTTTCTGATACCGCCATAGTAGTGGGTCTTGAAAAGTGCCAGATTATTTGCCTCGTAGAGGGGGCTGGGCTTTAAGTCGATTCTGGGGGAATCGATGTGAGCAATAGCAAGGGATGCACCCTCTTTAACGCCCTGCTTACCGATTACAGCGGCCATAAGAGCCTTGTTTCTGTTGTTTACATAGACCTTGTCGCCTGCGCTGTAAGTCTTCTCGGGGTCATACTCGGTAAAGCCCTCTTTCTTGAGGAGCTCGATGGAGTACTTTACAGCATCACGCTCGGTTCTGGAATAGTCGAGGAATTTCTTGTAGCCCTCGCAGAACTCGTCAGCCTTCTTTAACTCATCCTCAGAGATGCGCTGAAGTCCTGATTTGGGGTTCATAAAGAGATTTTCCTTAAGCTCCTTTGCGAAGCTTTTTTCTTCGTTGTTCATTTTGTTACCTCCTGTATATTAAGTTGATTTTTTATGAAATAGGGTGCAGAGTTCTCAGCTGAAATAAAGCTTTTTGTACTTTGCTTCTGCATTCCTGATTCTTTTGACATAGTCTGAGGTCTCCTCAAAGGGGATGCTTCTGAGGGTTTTTCCGTCATCGGAATATTGCTCCTCCTCAAGCCATTTATCTACCCGTGAGTGACCTGCATTGTAAGCCGCTATGGCGGTGTAGGGGTCGGAGTATCTGTCCCGAAGGTAGGCTATATAATAGCAGCCGTAGTCGATGTTTACGGCAGGGTCGAAGATATCGAGGCTTTCATCCGTTTCTCCTCTTAAGGTCTGAAGCCATGAGAAGGTTTCGGGAAGGAGCTGCATAAGACCCTTTGCACCGGCAGAGGACTGAGCTTTTTCATTGAATTTGCTCTCTGTGTAGATCACAGCGGAAATAAACTCAGGCGGGAGGTCATAATCCTCTGATGCCTTGAGTATCTCCTCTCTGTACCTCAGAGGGTAGATAACTTCCTCCGCCTTCTTTTGAAGCTTATCAAAAACTCCTGTGGCGAGGAGTATCATCACCGTTACAATGAGGATAAGGGGGACTACTATGAGCTTTGTGAGGCAGGATGATCTCCTGCGCTCTTTGCTCATCTGAGAAGCTCCTTTACCACTCTCATGGTGGCTTCTCTGAGGGTGTCCTCATCTGAGGAATTCTCAATAACGAAGTCTGATCTCTTAGAGTAGTAGGAGGAATCCTTCTGAGCGCTCATACGGCGTCTTGCCTCTTCCTCTGTGATGCTGTCACGATTCATAATGCGTGAAAGCCTTATTTCTTTATCTGCCACAACAGCCACGATCTTATGGCATATTGCGTCAAGACCTGATTCAAAGAGGGTGGGAGCGTCAAATATTATTATGCTGTAGCCCTTCTCGGAATATTCGGAGAAAGCCTTCAGAGAAAGCTCCTTTATAAGGGGGTGAGTGATGGAGTTGAGCTTTTCTGTATTCTCCTTTGAGGAGAAGGCGACCCTTGCGGTCTCTCTGCGGTTTATACTGCCGTCAGAGTTTAGGATGGAATCTCCGAAAGCCTCGGTGAGACTTTTTATGCAGGAGGGAAGGGTGAGAGCCTTGTGGGCGATTTTATCAGCCTCAACCACACCGAAGCCCTGCTCCTCAAAAATTTTAGTAACAGAGGTCTTGCCGGCACCCGTGGGGCCTGTAAGACCGATAAGTAAGTAGCTTTTATCTTTCAAGGTCGATCACCTCGAAGCCTGCCGCACGAATGAGGCGGTTATAAACAGCCAGTCCCACGCCCTCGGTATCGGGACAGCGGACATAGACGGTTTCGGATATGTTATCTTTGTCAATTTCACGAAGAGCCGAGAAGAGAAGCTGTGCCTCCTCATCGTAGTTGCCCTTTTCACCCAGAGAGATGAAGGGACATTTTATATGCTCCTCGTCGCCCTTGTAGCAAAGTGCAGACACAGAGCCTTCCTTTCCGTTTACAAAGTCATAGAAGGCTTTGTCGCTTGCCTTTACAAGATAAACCTTTGCTCTTGGTGCATAGTGACGGTACTTCATACCAGGGGAGGGAGCTTCTGCATTTTCCTCAAGCTTTTCAAGGACTGCAGGGCTTAAAGAAACCTCTCCCAGTACTTCTCTGAGCTCCTCTAAGGTAACCTTGCCGGGACGAAGGAGGGTAGGGGGATCTGTGCAGAGAGTAAGCACCGTGCTTTCAAGTCCCACATCTGAGGCACCGCCGTCAATTACGGCACCTATCCTGCCCGAGAGATCATCCATTACATGCTGTGCTGTGGTGGGGCTTGGGCTTCCCGAAAGGTTTGCCGAGGGTGCGGCAAGGGGAAGTCCTGCTTTTTTTATGAGCTTTCTTGCTACCTCGTGGGAGGGAAGTCTTATTGCTACAGAGTCAAGTCCGCCTGTAGTCACAAGGGGGACTTTTTCGCTCTTTTTCATAATGATGGTGAGAGGTCCGGGCCAGAAATGCTCTGAGAGTTTTCCGGCACTTTCAGGGAACTCCCTGACAAGGTGGAATTTTTCTATATCCTCTATATCACTTATGTGAACTATCAAAGGGTTGTCAGAGGGTCTGCCCTTGGCGATAAAGATGCTCTTAACAGCCTCCTCGGAAAGGGCATTTGCCGCCAGTCCATAGACTGTCTCTGTAGGCATTCCTACAAGACCGCCACGTCTCAGAATTTCTGCGGCGGTTTCTATATCTTTATCTGTTGTGGTAAGAAGAAGTGTTTCCATAGCTTAAGTATCAATGCTTTCCTGAAGTTTTGCCGCTCTGTCTGCGGCGATAAGGGGATCTATAATTTCATTGAGTGATCCCGAAAGAATCTCCGTAAGTCGGTAAAGTGTGAGCTTGATTCTGTGGTCTGTGACACGGCTTTCGTGGAAGTTGTAGGTGCGGATCTTCTCTGATCTGTCGCCTGTGCCTACCTGAGATTTTCTCTCTCCAGCTACAGCATCCTGCTGCTCTCTCTGCTTTTCAGAGAGAAGTCTGGAGCGAAGCACCTTCATAGCTTTGTCTTTGTTTTTATACTGGCTTCTCTCGTCCTGACATTCCACTACTGTGCCTGTGGGCAGGTGGGTAATGCGGATGGCAGAGGAGGTCTTGTTGATGTGCTGACCGCCTGCACCCGATGAACGGAAGGTGTCGATTTTAAGGTCCTTGGGGTTTATCTCAATATCCACTTCCTCAGCCTCGGGAAGAACAGCCACAGTTACTGTGGAGGTGTGGATCCTGCCGCCTGATTCCGTTTCGGGAACACGCTGAACTCTGTGAACTCCGCTTTCGAATTTAAGCTTTGAGTAAGCACCCTGACCGTCTATGGAGAAGGATATCTCCTTCATACCCCCAAGCTCTGTTTCGCAGGCGTTTAAGGTCTCTGCCTTGAAGCCTTCCTTTTCGGCGTACATGGAGTACATTCTGAAAAGCTCGTATGCAAAGAGGGCGGCTTCCTCGCCGCCTGCTCCTGCACGGATCTCCACAATAACGTTTTTATCGTCGTTTTCATCCTTGGGAAGAAGCAGGATCTTGAGCTCTCCCTCAAGACGCTGAGCCTCACTCTTTGAAAGCTCAAGCTCCTCCTGAGCAAGGGTCTTCATCTCTTCATCAGACTCAGAATCGGAGAGAATGAGGAGTGCCTCCTCGGTGGTGTTGAGAGCATTTGTGTATTCCTTGTATGCGTTATAGATGGGCTCAATGCTCTTAAGCTCCTTCATAACTTTAGAGAATCTCTCGTTATCGGAAGCCACCACAGGGTCATAGAGCATCTGACTGAGCTCCTCATATCTTTTTTCAAATACCTGAAGTTTTGTGAGCATCTTTTAGTCCTCGGTAATAATTTTCTTGATGTTTTTCTCCACCTTGCTTCTGGGGATGAAAACCTCGTGATTGCATTTGTCGCAGAGAATCTTGAAGTCCATACCTATCCTGTTTACTGTGAAGGTGTTGCATCCGCAGGGATGGGGCTTTTTCATAAGAAGTCTGTCGCCGACCTTGATATCCACGGTTTCATCTCCTTTTGCATTTTGGTGTATTAAAATATTATATCATATAGTATGAGCAATGAAAAGACTTTAAAATCAGTCAATTACAAAGTCCTTTACTCTGTGCCAGAATTTCTCGTCAATGATGGCCTCAGCCTCAATTCCCTCTGCGGTGTATTCCTCAGAGAGCAGGGTAGCACCCTTGCGGATTTCTGCCACAAGGGAGGCGTCCTTGAAGGGAACAAGGAGCTTTACCTTCTTGACCCTGACAGGAAGATTCTCCTCGATAGCTTCAAGGAGTTTATCGATGCCTTCGCCTGTTCTGGCGCTTATTTTAACAGATGAATCAAACTGAAGCTCCTCAACACTCTGCTCAATAAGGTCGCACTTGTTGAGAACGTTCACGATGGGAGTATCTCCGCAGCCAAGCTCTCGAAGGAGATCTCTTGTAACTGAAAGGTGAAGCTGAGCCTCCTCGGAGCTTACATCGCAGACATTGAGGATGATGTCAGCCTTTGCGGCCTCCTCCAGGGTAGATTTGAAGGCTTCAACAAGGTGGTGAGGAAGTCTTCTGACAAAGCCTACAGTGTCGATAAGCATAACTGTGACACCTGAGGGGAGCTTTAAGGAACGTGAGGTGGGGTCAAGGGTAGCAAAGAGCTTATCCTCTGCAAGCACTCCTGCCTCTGTGAGATAGTTCATAAGAGTGGATTTTCCTGCGTTGGTGTAGCCAACTATTGCAACGGTGATGACGGAGTTCTTCTCTCGTCTTCTCCTTAGCTCATTTCTGTGGTTTTCCACATCTCTCAGCTGTTCCTTAACGGTTTCCATTCTGCGTCTGATGTGACGCTTGTCGGTCTCAAGCTTAGTCTCACCGGGGCCTCTTGTGCCGATACCGCCGCCAAGTCGGGAGAGTGCAATACCCTTACCTGTAAGGCGGGGCATAAGGTACTTGAGCTGTGCAAGCTCAACCTGCAGCTTACCCTCCTTTGATATTGCTCTCTGTGAGAAAATATCGAGAATCAGAGTTGTGCGGTCAATGACCCTCACATCTGTCTCGGCTTCAATATTTCTGATCTGGGTGGGAGTAAGCTCACAGTCAAAGACAATTAGGTCTATCTCCTCAGCCTCACAGTAATCTTTAATTTCAATGAGCTTTCCCGAGCCCACACAGGTGGCGGTGTCGGGACGCTCCAGCTTCTGGCTGATGGAGGCAACAGCCTCTGCACCTGCAGTGGTCACAAGCTCAAAAAGCTCCGAGAGAGAGCTTTCAGCATCAAAGTCTCCTGTGTCAACGGATACAAGCAAAGCTCTGTCGATTTTTTCTTTGGTTTCAAACAGTTCCATATATACCTCTGAACTTAATATATTACTGAAAATAATCTGAAAATAGTATAATATATCAGCAGATATTTGTAAATATTTTGAGTTGAAAATTATCACTTATGTGATATAATCAAGTATATTATGAAGCAAAGGGTGAAATCAATGAAACAGAAGCGGGCTGTGTGTATCAATGACATTTCCTGTCTGGGTAAATGCTCCCTGACAGTGGCACTTCCCATAATCTCCTCTCTCGGGGTGGAGACTGTGGTGCTTCCTACAGCGGTGCTGTCAACCCATACCGCCTTCGAGGGTTTCACATTTCACGACCTGACAGATGAGATAGAGCCCATTAAGAATCATTGGGCAAATAGGGGCGAGGGTTTTGACTGTATTTATTCGGGGTATCTCGGCTCTCTCAGACAGATATCTCTGGTAAGTGACTTCATTGACACTTTCAAAAAGGAAGATACAGTTGTTATCATTGACCCTGTTCTGGGAGATAACGGAAGTCTTTATAAAAATTTCACCCCTGATTTCGCAAAGGAAATGGCAAAGCTCTGTGAAAAGGCGGACGTAATAACTCCGAATCTCACCGAGGCGGCTTTTCTCCTTTCAGAGGAATATGTAGCTTCGGGTTACAGCGAGGAGTACATAAAGGGGCTTCTCATAAGACTTTCAAAGCTGGGAGCAAAGAAGGTTGTGCTTACGGGTATCTCCTTTGATGAAAAGAGCCTTGGTGTTGCCTGCTTCGATAGTGAAACAGAGAAATACACCTACATCAAAAGTGACAAGATAAACAGTATGTTCCACGGCACAGGGGATGTGTGGGCAAGCACCTTTACGGGAGCTTATGTTAGAGGCTACTCCTTTGAGGAGGCGGCGGAGATCGCCACGGATTTCACAGCGGATTCCATCAGAGCCACCCTTGACTCAAAGGATGAGCATTGGTACGGTGTTAAGTTCGAGCTTTGCCTTCCCAAGCTTTGCAGGAAATACTGCTGATAATACGATATATTTAAAATTAAACTCTCTTTGCAAGCGGATGCAAGGAGAGTTTTTTCCTTTTATATGATAAAGTACTTGAAGAAAAGCGGTGCAGTGTGGTATAATACTACGGAATGTACAATAGGGGATGAATATCTTATGGATATGAAAAGAATCGTTGTGAAGGTTGGTACCTCCACACTTACTTATGAAAACGGAAAAGCAAATCTGAGAAGAATTGAGGAGCTCTCAAAGGTGCTCTCAGACCTTCATAATCAGGGCAGAGAGATCATCCTTGTGTCCTCGGGGGCTATCGGCATCGGAATGGGTAAGCTCTCACTTCCCGAAAAGCCCACAGGCACCAAGGAAAAGCAGGCTCTTGCCGCTTTAGGTCAGTGCGAGCTGATGTTTATGTACGACAAGCTCTTCGGCGAATATAACAATATGGTGGCTCAGGTGCTTCTCACCCGAGATACTGTAGATAATGACCACAGAAAAGAAAATGTAATCAATACCTTCGAGACTTTGCTCTCTATGAACATTATTCCCATCGTTAACGAGAACGACACCGTAGCTATCGATGAGCTTCAGGGTCACAACTTCGGCGATAACGATATGCTCTCCGCCATTGTAGCAAAGCTGGTGGGGGCAGACACTCTCGTTATCCTTACCGACATTGACGGACTCTACACAAAGGACCCCAGAAAGAACGAGGACGCAGAGAAGATAGAGATTGTTGAGAAGATTACTTCTGATATCGAGAAGATGGCAGGCGGCTCAGGCTCTAATCGTGGCACAGGCGGTATGACCACCAAAATTATGGCGGCAAAGTATGTGACCGAGGCAGGCATCGACTGCTATGTTATTGCAGGAGACAAGCCCTCAAGAATCTACGATGTAACCGACAAAAAGCCTGTAGGCACAAAGTTCTGCGCACAGTAAAATATTAAAGTTTCAAGAAAAGGTTGTGTTTTTATGAAAACAAATTTTCGTAAGGCCTTATCTCTTTTCCTTGTGATTCTTGTTTTCTCCTCTGTGAGTATTATTGGCACTTTTGCCTTTTCAAAAGACACTTCTTCTGAAGATAGCATCACCGCATCAGAAGATGCGGTAAAGCCTGAGGACTCACCTGTTGACGAAAACTGCTACCGCTACTATTTCTATCTTCCAAAGGAATGGGAGAATGAATATACCCAAACCGCAGGTATCTACTGGTGGGAGGGTACAGGCGCTCAGAAGCGTTATCCCGGAATTGAGGCAAGAAAGGCTTCCGTTGAGGGACTTTTCTTCTACGATGTGCCTAAGGATGTAACCACCATTATCTGGAACAATTTCCTTGACGGCGGCACAGACATTACTCAGGGGATATACAAGGCTGCACAGCAGACAAAGTCTGTCTCAATTGAGTGCTATGAACCGGGGGAAAGTGAAATCTACCCCGAGGGTTTAGAGAATTTTGATAATATGATCTTTGTAGCCGACCCTACTTATCATGGTAGTGAATGGGGAAAACGTACATACATAGGTGAGTGGTACTATTACTACGGAAACGGAGAGTATGGCTTTACACCGGAGAAGGGTGAGGTGTTCTTTTCCTCTCGTCTCCTTGTTCTGGAGGAGAATAAGCCCGAATTCCCAACTGAGCCTACCGAGCCTCCAACACCTCCCGCTAAGGAACCCTACTACACAGTTTATTTTGAGAATACATACGATTGGGAAAATGTGTATATTTTCTGGTGTATGAGCGATTATGATGAGAACAACGGTTGGCCGGGCGAGGAGATGACCTATGTAAAAACCGATGTGCAGGGACACGACATTTACTCCTTCGAGGTAACTCACCTTGCGGATGTTGTCATTTTCACAAACGGAGATGAGCAGACAGAGTATGTCGCCGAGAAAATCGAGGAAGGTAAAATGTTCTGGCTCAACCGTATAAAGAACGGAGTATGGCTTTGCGGTCTGGTTGACTATGTAGAGAAAAACTACAAATTAGGTGACGCTGACCTGAGCGATACAGTAAATGTCAGGGACGCCACTCTCGTTCAGAAATTTGTGGCTGAGCTCAAAGGCTACGACAGAAATGTATTTATAACTTCCGACTTTGACAAAGACGGTGTCCTCACCGTCAAGGATGCAACCTGTATTCAGAAATCAATAGCAGGGCTTATTTAAGACCTGACTTTAAGGAGAATATTTATGACAGTTTTAGAAATGGGAAAAAAGGCAAAGGAAGCCTCCCGAATCCTTGCAACAGCAGGAAAAATCAAAAACACAGCACTCTACGCTCTGGCTGATGCTCTTGAGGCAGAGGCAGACTACATACTCACAGAAAACGAGAAGGATCTCAAGAACGGAAGAGATAACGGCATGTCCGAAGCACTCCTTGACAGACTTGCTCTCACCAAGGAGAGAATTTCCTCTATGGCAGAGGGTGCTCGTCAGGTTGCCGCATTCCCCGATCCCATCGGTGATGTGCTTTCAGGTAATAAGCTTCCCAATGGTCTCGAGGTTACCAAGGTAAGAGTACCCTTAGGTGTTATCGGTATCATCTACGAGGCTCGTCCCAATGTTACCGCTGATGCTGCGGCTCTTTGCCTTAAATCAGGCAACGCAGTAATCCTTCGTGGCGGCAAGGAAGCCATCAATTCCAATATGGCTGTAGCCGAGGTTATGAGAAATGCTATTGAAAAAGCAGGACTTCCCCGCGACTGCGTTCAGCTTATTTCCGATACCACAAGACAGAGCTCCATTGAGCTTATGGGACTTACAGAGTACCTCGATGTTCTCATTCCCCGTGGCGGTGCAGGACTTATCAAGGCAACTGTTGAGAATGCAAAGGTGCCTGTAATCGAGACAGGTGCAGGTAACTGCCACGTATATATTGATGAGTTTGCCGATATCGATATGGCGGCAAGCATTGTGTTCAATGCCAAGACCTCCCGTCCCTCTGTCTGCAATGCTATTGAGACAGTTGTGGTTCACGAGGCAGTAGCAGAGAAGGCTCTTAAAGCCATGAAAGCAGAGCTTGATAAGATGAACGTTGAGATCAGAGGTTGTGAAAAGACAAGAGCTATCCTTGGCTCCTCTGTAGTTCCTGCTACTGATGAGGACTACTACACCGAGTATCACGACTACATCCTTGCAGTCAAGGTCGTAAAGGATATTGACGAGGCTATCTCACATATTTCCAAGCACTCCACAGGTCACAGCGAGTGCATCATTACAGATAATTATCAGAATGCAAATAAATTCACAGCAGAGATAGACTCAGCGGCAGTATATGTAAATGCTTCCACTCGTTTTACCGATGGCGGCGAGTTCGGTCTGGGTGCTGAGATAGGTATATCAACACAAAAACTCCATGCCAGAGGCCCCATGGGAATCAACGAGCTCACCAGCATGAAGTTTATAATCAGAGGTAACGGTCAGGTAAGATAACCTGCTTTTAAATTATCAGATAAAGAAGTGCTAAGGTCACCACAGGGTCTGAATTTTCCTCAGAGGACAGCAGGAGAAGAAGCATAAGTATCAGGAGCTTCTCCTTATCCTCGAAGAGGGCAGGGGGAGAGATTATTTCTTTTAAAGAATTATTACTCTTCTGTTCCTTGTTCTCCTGCGGGGGGCTTTCAGCTTCCTTTTCGTAGGGCCTATGTTGCTCCTGCACGCCCCCCTTCGGGGCGGGAATATAGGGCGCTCCTCTGTGCATTTCTCTTGCACGTCTCAGAGCTTCCTCTTTCATATTGTCCAGAAGAAATACCCCCTTTCTTAGAACAGCCCTGTGCTCTTCAGCATAGGCAGAAGTCTTATGACCCTTATCATTTTTGCGGCATCATCGAGACGCTTCCTTTTATGTTCGCTCAGAAACGGTCTCAGAGACTGAAGGAGCCTCGTGGAGTCATCCTCCTTGTTCATCCCCTTGAGAAGAGGCAGAAATCTCATAAGCTTTCCCATAATTTCAGAGCTTTCACCATCGCTTGAAAGAAGCGAGGAGATAGGGTCTGTACTTAAAGGCGAAGCTTCGCTTTTCTGAGTGTTCAGAAGATTTGAAAGCATACCAAGGTCAGGTATTCCCTGATTATTAGAGGGTGCTTCATTCTGACTGCTCTTTTGATTTCCCAGTCCCAGAGACTTTGAAAGCTCCGATATTTTCTTCATTGCCTCAGGGTCGGAGAGGATGTTACCTATAGCGTTCTCCAGATTATCCACCGAGGCCCAGCTTTTCCATAATTGCCCTCACCTGAGGGTTTGAGAGGAACTGTTTCTGCTTCTCGGGGTCAGAGAGAATCTCATTTACCTTCTGCTTCTGGCTCTCGGAAAGATGCTTTGTCAGGGAGTTTACATCTCCCTTTTTAGCCTGATTTACAAGCTCCTCAGGAATGTTTCCTTTAAAATCCTTATTTGACATAGTAACACCTCGAAGTATAATATGTTGTTTATTTTTATAATATGACAGGTTGATGTTTTATGCGAATATTAGTTGTGTCTGACAGCCACGGTGACGAATATTCCCTGATGCGTGCCATCAAGGCACAGCCCACAGCAGAGATTGTGGTGCATTGCGGAGACGGCTCTGATGAAGCAAGCCGTATAAGAGAATTTTTCCCCGATAAAATGGTAGTGAGTGTAAAGGGTAACTGCGATTTCTGCTCAAGCGCTCCCATAAGCGAGATCTTCAGTGCAGAGGGCGTGAAGTTCTTCGTCACTCACGGTCACGCCTACAATGTGAAAAGTACCCTTTATAACCTCTCTTGTGCCGCAAGGGAGCAGGGGGCTTCGGTGGTGCTTTTCGGACATACCCACAACCCCTTATCCATATATGACGACGGACTTTATATGCTCAACCCCGGAAGCCTCAGGGGATACAATTCCACCTACGGATATGTGGATGTGACTGATAAGGGTATAATAACAAATATTGCGGAACTCAAATGATTTGAAATATTTCAAAATAATAACTGTAGAAATTGATTTTATTTTATGATAAAATGAAAAAGCACGGAGGTGAATTGTGTGAATTTTCAGAACTTTTCTGTAAGCGAAGGACTTAAAAACCAGCTCACAGCTATGGAAAAAAGTCGCAGAATGCCTCACGCAATTATCATATCATCTCCTGACCCTAAAAAGAGGGAAGAGCTTACCATGCTCCTTTCCATGTGGGCGGTCTGCTCTCATGACGAGGATGCCCCCTGCTCACAGTGCAGTCAGTGCCTCAAGGCAAAGGGCAAGCATCACAGCGATATTTACTATGCTAAGGGCAAAGGCAAGACCGATGGTATCCCTGTCATGGAGATACGAAATATCGTCAGGGATTCGGTAATTATACCCTCTGAGGCAAAGAGAAAGGTATATATCCTTACCGATGCTGACAAACGAATGGGTAAGGAATCCCTGAATGCTTTCCTGAAAACTTTGGAGGAGCCTTCTCAGGATACTCTCTTTCTTCTCACAGCGGAGAACACAAAGGTTCTCCCCGTAACTATCCTTTCCAGATGTACCATTTTGCAGACAGATACGGAAAGGTCGCTGCCCGAGGAGGAAATGGAAATTGCAAGGGAGATACTCAGAGGACTTGTGGAGCTTCGTGAGATGCCTCTCATGATTGCAACCTCAAAGCTCTCACAAAGAAATACGGCTCTCGGTGTTCTGCCTTTGGTCAGAGGAGTGCTTTCCGATGCGCTCTCTCTTTCCGTAGGTGCAGAGACACTCTTTGACCCTGAGTGTGCATCACAGCTTCGCAGGAAGCTCACAAAGGATAAACTTATAAAGCTCATAGACATCACCACAGATGCTATAAATAAAGTAAACCGCAATGTTAACCCCACCCTGCTCACAACCTGGCTATGTGGGGAATATAGGAGGATATCATGGCAGAAGTAGTAGGCGTCCGCTTCAAGGAAGTGGGCAAGATATATTATTTTGAACCCCTTGAGGAGAAGCTTTCCTCAGGAGATATGGTAATCGTAGAGACAGCAAGAGGCGTTGAGTGCGGCTGTGTCGCCACAGAGAACAGAGAAGTTCCCGACAGCGAAATAGTGCATCCTCTCAAGAATATCATCAGAAAGGCAACGGAGGCTGATCTTAAGAAGCTTGAGAACAACAAGCTCCTTGAGAAGAAGGCTTTTGATATCTGCTCAAAGAAAATCGCAGAGCACGGCCTTGAGATGAAGCTTGTAAATGTTGAATATACATTTGATATGAGCAAGATCCTTTTCTACTTTACCGCTGACGGCAGAGTGGATTTCAGAGCTCTTGTTAAGGACCTCGCTTCCGTATTCAAGACAAGAATCGAGCTTCGCCAGATCGGTGTCCGTGACGAGGCGAAGATGCTCGGGGGACTGGGTGTCTGCGGCAAGCAGTTCTGCTGCTCAAGCTTTCTGGGAGATTTCCAGCCAGTTTCCATCAAGATGGCAAAGGAGCAGGGGCTTTCCCTTTCTCCCGTTAAGATCTCAGGCACCTGCGGCAGACTTATGTGCTGCTTAAAATACGAGCAGGAGGCATATACTGACCTGCTGAGGAATACACCTAAGTACGGAGCTATCGTCAAGACCCCTCAGGGTAAGGGTACCGTTGTGGAGGTGAATCTCCTCACAGGTGTGCTTAAGGTCAAGATGGACAATACTCCTCCCGAGGCTGCACCTCAGGCTTTCAAGGTCAAGGAGATAAAGCTCATTAAGGATGGCTCCATCCGTGTGGACAAGAAGGAGCTTCAGGAGCTTAAGGATCTGGAGTGATGGAATTTCCTCAGAATGTGAGGGGAAAATTTCAGGTAATTTCAGAAAATTTGTATTAAATATTGCTTTTTTTGAAAAGTATGTTACAATATATACGAAATTCATTAAGGAGGTGCCTTTTCCATGGCATATATTATCAATGACGATTGCATTTCCTGCGGTGCATGCGCAGACGAGTGTCCTTGTGGCGCTATCTCCGAGGGTGATGGCAAGTACGTAATCGATGCAGATCTCTGTGCAGATTGCGGCGCTTGTGCTGATGTTTGCCCTGTTGAAGCTCCCCAGGCTGAGTAATCAATAAGAAAACATGTAACTGCACCCCACGCTTTTGCAAGGGGTGCTGTTCTTCTATTACGGACTTTTTTATAAAAAGAGGTGAGATTATGCTTTACGAACATGAGAGACTGGAGCCATTGGGAAACGGCATTGAAATAATTGTTTCCGATAAGTTCCACTTCACAACGGATACAATTCTTCTTTCACATTTTTCAGAGAGCAGAAAGAGCGACAAGGTGGTTGACCTCTGCACAGGCTGCGGAATCATACCTCTTCTCCTTGCCCGACAAAACTGCCCCAAGGAGATAGTGGGAGTTGAAATTTTCCCTGAGGGCGCTGATATGATGGAGCGCTCTGTAGAGTATAATTCTCTGAAAGAAATAATAAAACCTCTTTTTGCTGATTTGCGTGAGCTTAAAGGTAAGCTTCCCTTCGGCTATTACACCCTTGTGATCTGTAACCCTCCTTATAAGCTTTCAGGCGGCGGTGTTAAGAGCCGTGAGGAGGAGGCACTTGTGGCAAGGCACGAGGAAAACTGCAACCTCGAGGACGTTATCTCTGTGGGAGCAGCTCTTCTTCAGTTTTCGGGCAGGCTCTGTATATGTCAGAGACCTGAGCGACTTACCGACGCAATGGAGCTTATGAGAAAATATGATGTGGAGCCCAAGAGGCTTCGCTTTGTTCAGGGCAAGAGAGACAAAGCCCCCAAGCTTTTCCTTTTGGAGGGTAAAAGAGGCGGCAGAAACGGCGGTCTCAAGATCCTCAGCACCCTGATTATAGAGAATGATGACAACAGCTTTACTGATGAAATGAACAGCATTTACGGATGCTATCAGGATAACAAGGGGAGGAAGAATTATGAATAGTGCAGGTAAACTCTATGTGGTGGGTACACCCATAGGAAATCTTTCCGACCTTACATACAGAGCAGTCAAAACTTTAGAGGAAGTGGATTTCATTGCTGCAGAGGATACCAGAGTGACCTTAAAGCTTCTCAATCACCTTGGCATCAAGAAGCCTATGATAAGCTACTTTGAGCATAATAAGCTCCAGCGGGGCGAGGAGATATGCTTGAGAATTCTTCAGGGGGAGACCTGTGCCATTGTTACCGATGCAGGAATGCCCTGTATCTCTGACCCCGGTGAGGAGCTTATCCGCCAGTGTGCAGAGAAGGGCATAGTCACCGAGGTCGTCCCCGGACCCTCAGCGGTTATCTCCGCTTTGTGCGTGTCAGCTCTTCCTACGGGCAGGTTTACCTTTGAGGGCTTTCTCTCTGTGAATAAAAAGAGCAGAAGAGAGCATCTGGAAAGCCTTAAAAATGAGACCAGGACCATGATATTCTACGAGGCGCCCCACAAGCTTCTCAATACCCTCAGGGATCTCCTTGACACCTTCGGTGTGAGAAAGCTCACCATAGCCCGGGAGCTTACAAAGCTTCACGAGGAGATAATCCGCACCACTACAGAGGAAGCTCTGAAGCTTGTGGAGGAAAACGGAATCAAGGGCGAGATAGTCCTTGTTCTTGAGGGAAAAGCTCAGGGAGAGGATATCCGTGAATACACCCTTGAGGATGCTGTGAAAATAGCCAATGAGCTTATCTCATCAGGTGAGAGATCCACAGATGCCGCAAAAGAGGCCGCCCGCATCACAGGGCTTAAGAAGAACGATATTTACAGGGAATTGGTATAAATGAACTACAGCGACGCTTTAGAGAAAATACATTCACTCAATAAGTTCGGCTCACGTCCCGGACTTGAGAGGATATTAAAGCTTCTGAATATGATGGGAAATCCTCAGGATGAACTCAAATTTGTCCATGTGGCAGGTACCAACGGCAAGGGCTCCGTGTGTCAGATGATCTCCTCGGTGCTGAGGGTCTCAGGCTACAGGACGGGACTTTTCATCTCTCCCTATATCACCGATTTCTGCGAGAGAATTCAGATAGATAACACTCCCATTGAGAGAGAAAAGCTTGCAGAGGTTGCGGAATATGTATTTTCTTTTGTGGAAATATTAAATAAAGATGATATCATCATTACCGAGTTTGAATTTGTAATGGCAGTTGCCCTTGAATTCTACAAGAGAGAAAGGGTAGATGTGGTGGTATTCGAAACAGGTCTCGGCGGAAGACTTGACTGTACCAACGTGATTAAAGCTCCCGTTTGCGCAGTGCTGACAAGAATCGGACTTGACCACACCGACATCCTAGGTGATACCATCAAGCTTATTGCAAAGGAAAAGTGCGGTATTATCAAAGAGGGCTCCTATGTTGTGTCCTCAGAGCAGGATGCAGGTGCATTATCGGTTATCGAAGAGACCTCAAAGGAGAGAGGGGTGCCTCTCTGTGTTGCAGAGACCTCCTCATTCTCTCAGGTGGAGCTTTCCCTTACTCACACAGACTTTACCTATAAGGGCGAGGAGGTAAGACTTTACCTCACAGGTGAGCATCAGGTACAGAATGCTGCCGCTGCTGTTGCCGCCCTTGAGGTGCTCAAGAACAGAGGCTTCTTTAAAATAAATCTCTCAAAAATCAAGGAGGGATTCAAGGAAGTCAGGAATCCTGCCCGCTTTGAGGTGCTGTCTGAGGAGCCCCTGATAATTCTTGACGGTGCACATAATAAGGACGGAATGGAGACCTTTGCCAAGACCGTTAAAAGGCTGGGTGTCAGAAAGGGAATACTTATTATCGGAATGCTCAGAGATAAGGACAGCCGAGGCTCTCTCGAGTTTATCGACGGCTTGTTCTCAACAGTTTATACTGTGCCTGTCAGTAACCCCAGAGCCCTCAGTGCAGAGGAGATGGGAGAAATAGCCAAGGGTCATTATGAGGAAGTAATTGTCACAGAGAGCGTGGAGGAGGCTTTTCAGAAGGCTTATGAGAAGGCTCAGGAAGAGGACCTCTCGGTGTTTATCTGTGGCTCTCTCTATCTTGCAGGGGAGATCCGACCAATTATCCTCGAAGCTCTCAGAAAATAAAACTTTCCGACAAGTGAATAAAACAAAAAATTATGCCTATACTCTATAAAATGAGTGTAGGCTTATTTTTTTATTGGGAAGTGAAAAGATGACAGAGATAAGTATTGAAAAAGATGTGATGACGGTAAAGCTTAAAGGCGAGCTGGATCATCACACCTGTAAGAGCATCCGTGAGGATACGGATATGAAAGCAGAAGCCACAAGACCTAAAATCCTCCGACTGGATTTTAGTGAGGTGAAGTTTATGGATTCCTCGGGAGTGGGGCTTGTAATGGGCAGATATCGGCAGATGACCCTTCTGGGAGGAAGGGTGGAGGTAGTGAATATCCCACCTCATCTTGACAAAATGTTCAGAATTTCAGGACTTTCAGCATTGGGGGTGATACGATGATTATAGAGAACGAGATGAATCTCAGCTTTCTATCTAAGAGCATCAGCGAAAGCTTTTCAAGGAGTGCAGTGTGTGCCTTCCTTATGTGCCTTGACCCTACTGTGAGCGAGATGTCGGATATAAAGCTTGCGGTCTCAGAGGCAGTCACAAACTGTATTGTTCATGGCTATAAGGACACAGTGGGAATTATCTACATAAATGCAAAGATAACACCTGAGGGTAAGGTCATCATAAAAGTCAGGGACAAGGGCGTGGGAATCCCCGATATCAAAAAGGCAATGGAGCCGCTCTTTACCACGGGTGAGGATGACCGTGCAGGTCTTGGCTTTACTGTAATGCAGGGCTTTATGGACAAGGTGCGTGTCACCTCGAAAGAGGGCAAAGGCACCACGGTTACCATGGAAAAAACCATTTTACCCAGATATGCCAATGAAAAATCGAGATGACCTTATCTGTGAGAACTTAGGGCTCGTTTATGCCTGCGCAAGGAAGTTTATTGGCAGAGGCGTGGAGTATGAGGAGCTTTGCTCCTGCGGCACCATAGGGCTTATTAAGGCGGCTGACCGCTTTGACGAAAGTCTTGGCTTTCAGTTCTCAACCTATGCAGTTCCCGTGATTTTAGGAGAGATGAAGAGAATCTTTCGTGACTCTGGTGCCATTAAGGTAAGCCGAAGTCTCAGAGAGCTTAATATGAGAGCTACAGCGGCAAAGGAGGAATTTGAGGCAAGGTTTCTCAGAGAGCCTGCCCTTTCTGAGCTTGCAGAGGTTCTTTCGGTTTCAGAGGAAGAGCTTTCCGAGGCCATCAGCTCCTCGATGCTGCCCCTCTCTCTGAGTGGATTTGCAGACACGGAAGAGGAGACCTTTGATATCCCCGTGGAGAGTGATGAGGAAAAGCTTTCTGAAAAGCTCACCCTTGAAGCTCTTATAGAGAAGCTCCCAGAAAGCGACAGAGAGATAATAAAGCTCCGCTACTTTCAGGAGAAGACACAGTCTGTCACCGCAGAGATACTGGGTATGTCTCAGGTGCAGGTAAGCAGAAGAGAGAAGAAGATACTTTTATCTCTTCGTGAGAAAATGCTCTGCTGAGTTAACAGCATCGTATTTGCAAATAAAAAAGGCACACCGAAGGTGTGCCTTTTAAAGTATCGATTATCAGAGAGTGTAGATGTAGTCCTCAAGATATCCGAAATCGTCGGCATCATATACATTGAAGGAGATTGCCGCCATATAGTCCTCTGTGGGAATCGCAATGAAAACGGCAATTACATTAATACCGTTCATCTCCCATGCGAGGGTGCAGTAGTCGAATATACTGCCGTTTATTTCAACTATACTGATATCCTTATCAATATCTGTGACACCCGCATTGTTTAAGGTCTCAACATATCCGTTGCCCACATTCTGAAGGTACAGGGGTGCGGAGAGACCTGAAGCACCCTTCGCCTTGAGGCTTTCAACGCTCACATAAACTGTGTTGTTATTGACAGTATCGTTAGATTGGAAAGCATAGACAAAGTCCTTGGTGCTGAGGATGGATTCGGGGGAGTTTTCGAAGGTTGAGAGGGAAGTATCGTTGAGCGCTGCAGTTTCAGAGGTGGAGCAGGTGTTCCAGTCAGAGGGAACCTGCACACCGAAGCCGAAGTACTCGTTCTCATAGTAAGTATCACCGATTACCCCTAAATTCACATCATCAGTATTTGCAGGGGGGAGTGTAGTGGGCTGAGGATAAGTGCCTGATTCTGTTGTGTTCTCAGTTTCTGTCTCTGTCGCCATAGCCTCGGTGGTGTTGTCAGTCTTATCCTTCTTGCTGACTATCTTGCTTTCACCGCAAGCGGCAAAGGAGAGGAGCATGAGAACTGCAAGGCTGAGGGAAAGGAATCTTTTCATAGTAATCACTCCTTGTAGTATCAAAGCTTACAGTCAACTATGTTCTAATAAGTTAGAGACTGTAAAAATACTCGTCGAGATATCCGAATGTATCTAAGTTTAAAATCGTAAATGTAATTACTGCCAAATAATGATCTTTCTGTATTACGACAATAAGCTGATCTGTTTCCTCTCCATCAATATTGAAAACAGAAGATAAACAATCGTAAGTGTTATTCCCTATATTTACTGTTGATATCTCTATGTCTATATTGGTTGCACCCATATTGGCATATACCTGCTTGATAAGAGGTTCTGATGTTTTGAGATATTTCTCCGGTGTCATATTTTGATCGTTGAATAAGTCAAGGTTTTCAATGGTAACGCTTATGTTATTTCCTGTATTGTCGTCAATGGAATAGAACAGATAGCCCGCGTGCATGTTACCTGCTACAGATTCGAAATTGTTCTGAATTGTATCAGCATCAGTGTTATTTAATGTAGCAATTTCTGAAATGGGCTTTGTTGACCAATTAGAAGGTACTTCTATACCAAAACCAAAATATTCATTTTCATATGAAATATCTGTGAGCTTGCCGAAAGTGATTGTTTCATGTAATGGTAGTGTTATAGTGGTTGGCTCAGACATAGGGTTAATTGTTTGAGCTTCAGTAGTAGAATCGATGCTTTCACTTTCCTTCTTGCTGACTATTTTGCTTTCACCGCAGGCGGCAAAGGAGAGGAGCATGAGAACTGCAAGGCTGAGGGATAGGAATCTTTTCATAGTAATCACTCCTGAAAATTTCAGCTTAAAGAACCTCAGATATCAAGTCCCTCTGAATACAGAGAATCCTCTTTCCACCTGAAGGGGTTTTCATAGATATATCTGAGATGTTCATCGAAATCTTTCCGATTTCTGATAATATGGTCATAAAAACGTGATTGCCATATGTTTTTCTCGTATTCTTTGTTGCAGAATCGCTTGAAAGTGGATACGAACCGTGACAAAGTGGAATTCCTTTGTGTAGGGACCGGCGTCCCCGACGGTCCAATAACGGATAAATCTGATGAATCAGCATTTTTAAGCACCAAAAGCAAATGGATATGATTTGGCATTATCACATAGCTTTCTAATGAAATGTTATTGTAATGATCATTTAGTTGAAGCAGTATCGTTTCAGCAGTCTTTCCATAGTGAGATAATACGATTTGTGGACCGTCGAGGACGCCGGTCCCTACAATTTGGGATAAAATGTGGCGTTTCTCTTTTGTACAGATCGTTATGAAATATGCACCGGGTTGACTGTAATTGTAATCCTTCAGTCGGATGCTTTTGCGATTGCGTTTAGTAGATTCTGCCATAAACTCTGATCCTTATCTCAGATATCAAGTCCCTCTGTGGTCTTGAGGAAGGTCATGAGCTTTGAGAGAATTATCTCACAACCGCCCTCTTTGTTGCTTTCGATATTCAGGGGCATAATGGGATCGTGAACTGAAAGGCGTAAAAGGAACCAGCCGTCGCCGTTTTCCTCTGAGAAGGAAACTCTCACACCCTCACGGTTATCGGGGGCAATAGCCCAGCCGTCCTGAGTTTCAGCATAGGAAAGGAGGTCAGTAATAACCTTTTCACCACAGGCACGGAACTCGGGGTCTGTAATCTTTATGCGGATCTCCTTTTCCTCTTTTGCCTCCTTGAGGGAGCTGATGAGGTCGGAGATGTCCTTACCATCACGGCGAAGCTGTGCGGCTTTGATGATGATCTTTGTGCAGAGGTAAGCACCATCATCAAGGAAATAGTTTTCCTTCATAGCGGCGTGGCCTGAGGTCTCAATGGCAAGAGGACAGGGGATGCCCTGAGCGTTTAGCTCTATTGCCTTGTCGATAACGTTCTTGTAGCCTCTTCTGTAGCGGTAGTGCTTGCCTGAGAGGGTCTCTTCAATGAACTCCTTGAGTCCGTCAGAGGTGATGGAGTCTGTAACTATGGTGCCACCCTCACAGCCCTCAAGAGCAATAGCGGATGCAAGAGCCACAAGTCGGTTTCTGTTTATCTCATTACCTTTGGAGTCAACAACTGCGCCACGATCCACGTCGGTGTCAAAGATAACACCCAGATCAGCACCTGCCTCAAGGACAGCCTCGGAAATAGCCTTCATTGCAACGGGACTTTCGGGGTTGGGAACGTGGTTGGGGAACATTCCGTCAGGATCAAGGTATCTGGAGCCGTTGGTGTCTGCACCTAAAACAGCAAGCACTTTGTCAGCGTAGAAGCCGCCGACACCGTTGCCAGCGTCAACACAGATCTTAAAGCCCTTGAGAGGAAGGTCGTAGTCCTCGGCATTAACCTCACGCTTGATCTGCTCGCAGAGATTCTTTGCGTACTGCTCCATATAGTTTACAGATCTTATAGTACCGCCCTCTGCCTTCTCGGGGAAATTCTCCTCAGAGGCATTTGTGAGAATAGCAGTAATATCGGAGCCTTCAAGTCCGCCTGAACGGGTGAAGAATTTAAGTCCGTTTCTGTTGAAGGGATGATGGCTTGCGGTGATCTGCACAGCACCATCGCAGGAAAGCTCAACAGTGGTCATAAACATTGAGGGGGTAGAGGCAAGGTCACAGTTAATGACCTGAACACCGAAGCCTTTAAGGGTCTCGGACACAGCAGTGAGAATTCTCTCACCTGAGATTCGGCTGTCTCTGCCTACTGAAACAGTAAGCTCACATGCCTTTTTTCCAACTTTGCCTGATAGCCACGTTGCAAAGCCTGCCGCCATGTTCTTTACGGCCTCATCGGTCATATTAAGAGCTTCACCTTCTACACCTTCGGACGCAACTCCTCTGATGTCGGTTCCGCTTTTGAATTGTTTATAGAAGTCAGAAAGCATAAATAATCCTCCAAATCTGATAATATAGCCATATTATACAACATAATCCGAGTGAAAACAACTGTTCGCAAAAAGAGATTTTTTCAAATTCGGCGAAAGTGAGCAAAAATTTGTTGCGGTCTCAAAAAAATAGGGCAAAATAACCCATAGTTTCAGAAAAGAAAAATAATTAGAGTCAAAATCATTGGTAAAACTATACATAAAAACGGTGCGTGTCTTGTCAAAAGTTGTTTTGTAGTTGGTAATTTGCACAACTCAACAATTAACTTCTTGTTGACAATAACGAAAACAGTCGCTATAATATAGACATCAGGTAAAGTCCACCTGATCGTCGGGAAGATATCCCCGACAGTTTATACGAAAGCCAAATGGTAAATGGCAGCACGAAAATTTTATAAATTAAAAAGGAGGAATCAGTATGACAACAGTCATCAGCCTGCACAACATCGATGTGGATAAGTTCCTCGCCGTGCTTGACACTTGCAAGGGCAATGTATATCTTGTTACCAATGAGGGAGATAACCTCAACTTAAAAAGCAAGCTTTGTCAGCTCATCGGCTTAACTAAGCTGATTGAAGGCGGTAAGATCGCTGAGGCATATGTTCTCTGCGACAACATCGAGGACGAAAGCAAGCTGTTCAGATTTGATCTGTACGGCGAAGTAGGCACAGAGAGTGCCTAATTAAAAAGATTTCAAGTTTGTTTTGGATTCATAAATCAATCTCCGACAAAAAAGAACGCAGTTACCTTCGAGGTGACTGCGTTTTTGTCTTGCAATTTTAATTTGATTATAGTAAAATGGTTCTTGTCTTTTTATAAAGATTGTCAGTTCGCAAAATCCTGACAGGGGAAACCCGAAAAAAACTACGAAAGGAAACTTAATATGAAAAGAAGTAAGAACCTGAAAGGTACCCTCTACATGGTGGAGGCTTCAATGATCGCTTCCCTCTACATTGCGACCACCTTTCTCCAGGAGATGCTCCTTCGAGGCTCTGCCTCAGGTGCTGTGCAGTTCCGTATCTCAGAGCTTTTATGTGTGCTTGCTGCTCTGACCCCTTCGGCTATTCCGGGGCTTACGGTAGGTTGCTTTGTCGCAAATCTCCTTACGATGGGTGCAATGCCACTTGATGTCATTATCGGAAGTTTCGCAACTCTCATGGCTTCGCTGTGCGCTTATCGCTTAAGAGGTGTAAAGCTCTTCTCGGTACCTGTTTTATCTCTCTTTATGCCCGTTATATTCAATGCCCTGATAATCGGACTTGAGCTTGAGATATTCTTTATCGAAGGCCCATTTACTGCAGTAGGCTTTCTTACACAGGCATCTCTGGTTGCTCTCGGTGAGTTTGTGGTCTGTGTCCTCGGCGGCATACCTTTTTATTTTGTGGTGAAAAAGCTACCCATTTTCAGCTTGGAAAAAAAAGAAGAATAAATCTTACGAAATACACAGAAAAGCTCCGGAGAATTCCTCGGGAGCTTTTTTCATTCTAGAACAAAAACAGGCATCTGCGTAGGAGCAGATGCCTTTGATTTTACTGTTTAGTTTTTATCAGAGCTTTTCTTTGAGAAGAGAAAGGAGCTTTTTTCTCCATCCTTGAATCTGATATTTGACCACATCAGAATGATTATCTGACCGGGAATACCCAAGAGATATACCAGCCAGAGATGTATGGAGAATACAAGGAAGGTAAGCTGAAAGGCTGCAAGGCAGCTCCACATAAGCAGAGAGATAATAAAAAAGTTGCGGTGGCGGTTAAACCAGATGGAGTTAAATACCAGCCACACGATCATGGTTGCGGGCACTGCATAGAGGAAGGGAAGCCATTCTCCCCTCATCTCTACCGGCAGTAGAGCCAGGATCACGTACACGAGAGTGGCAATAAGCCACACCAGAAGCATGCTCATACCTGTGATGAAGGCATGGTTCTTCTTTTTGGTCTTGTTGGACATTTTTATGTGCGAGGGTTCTGCCTCCTTGTGGGTGTTCACAAGGTAATCGAGGGTAACTCCGTACATGCGTGCTATCTGAAGCAACACGGTAATGTCTGGGATGGATTCACCTCGTTCCCATTTGGAGACGGCTTTATCTGAGTAATTCAGTTTTTCTGCCAGTTCAAGCTGTGTCATTGAGTTGGCGACCCTTAGCTTTGTGATGTTTTCGGCAATAACAGCTTTTATATTATTCAAGAGATATTCACCCCGAAAAAATAGCATAGTGTTCAAAGATTCTTCATAAAAAGTTCACCTTAGAAAAGTGAACTTGCTGTCCTGATACCCTATAATGATATCATAAGAAAAAGGGTAAATCAATGCACAAAATGCGCAAATTATCTGCACTCTACTGTGGGTAGAGTGGCAATTTCGCTACTCTACACCTTGAGGAAAGGATAGTTTATTGAGGAAAACGAGAAGTAGGTTGATACCTCAACAAATGTGATCTATAATTATTCCTGGATATTCCAAGAACAGACGTATGGTTCGGAACGCTTTAGGGCGACACAGGAGCTAAGCGCCCGATGCTGTTTTTGAAAATCAAAACCGCCTAGATATTATTGATAATATTCTGCTAGGTGAGTTTCAGGAGGCTATTTTGAGCAGAACAAAACTTAAAGACAGACTTCTTCCCGACTACACAAGGGGAGAGGAATTATTCAATATGATTACACACATCGTCGGCGGAGGCTTCGGTGTAATAGCCCTTGTGCTTTGCGTGGTGTTCTCCTCTATAAACAGAGACCCTTGGGCAATAGTGGGAAGTGCAATTTACGGAGCATCACTTATAATTCTCTACACCATGTCCAGTGTCTATCACGGTCTGAGGCCTGAACTGCCCAAAAAGGTTATGCAGGTGCTTGACCACTGCACAATTTTCTATCTTATCGCAGGTACATATACTCCTATATTACTTGTTGCCATCAGAAAGACCTCACCCGGTTGGGCGTGGACAATTTTCGGACTTGTCTGGGGCTGTGCAGTCATCGGCTCGGTATTTGCTGCCATCGATCATAAAAAGTACGGAAAGTTCTCCATGACCTGCTACATAGGTATGGGCTGGTGCATCGTCATTGCAGCCAAGGTAGCCATAGAGTCCATTCCATTTTGGGGACTTATGTGGCTTCTGTGGGGAGGTATTTCCTACACCATAGGTGCTGTCCTCTACGGTCTCGGCAAAAAGCGACGCTATATGCATTCGGTTTTTCATATTTTTGTAGTCCTCGGCAGTATCCTACAGTTTATTTGCATCTTTTTCTATATAATTAACTGAGACCCTTTTATAAAGGAGATAGTATGAGCAGTGAGAAAATAAATCTTCTCTATTGCGGAGATAAGAATATCGGAGACGGACTTCTGATATCTCTTCTTTCCCTGATGAGAAATACAAAAAATCCCCTCAGCGTTTATGTGCTGACCTTAAGCTTTCAGCATGAGGGCAATTCCTGCGAGGGACTGAGCATCGAATACGCAGGCTATCTTGACCGACTGCTGAAGGAAGAGAATCCAAAGAGCAGTCTTGTGCTTCTGGATGCTTCTGAAGAGTTCAGAAAAGAGCTTCCTCTCTCAAACCTCAGAACAAGATTCACACCCGGCTGTATGCTCCGCCTTTATGCGGATAGAATTGAGGGGCTTCCCGATAAGCTTCTGTATCTTGACAATGACACAATCTGCCGTAAGGATATTTCCTCCCTTTACTTTCAGAATATTGAGGATAAAGAGGTGGTGGGAGTACTTGACCACTACGGTTCACATTTTTTCCGCAGAAAGCTTTTAAGAAGAGATTACCTCAATTCAGGCGTTTTGCTTCTGAATCTTAAAAAGATAAAGGAAACGGGACTTTTCGAAAAATGCCGTAAGCTCTGCGCCGAGAAAGAGATGTTTATGCCTGACCAGTCGGCAATAAATAAGCTGGCTGTCTCAAAGGGCTTTGTGAGCCGACACTTCAATGAGCAGAGGAAACTCAGGAAAAAGACGGTAATACAGCACTTTACAACACATTTCAGAGTGTTTCCCTTTATTCACACAGTAACGGCAAAGCCGTGGCAGATAGACAGAGTTCATCGTGTGCTTAAGATAACGGAATACGATGATCTTCTTGAAGAGTATATGAGAATCAAGAGATTCTATGAAATCTCATCAAAAGGAGAATGAATATGAAAGAGAATCTAATCCCCGTATTTTTTACAGTAGATGACGGCTATGCACCCTTTCTTGCGGTAGCACTCAAGTCTATGATAGATAACTCAGACCCCGAAAAGAATTACAAAGCAATTATTGTTTATCAGGAGCTGAGCGATGAGAATATCAATAGGCTGGGAAGTCTCGGCAAGGACCATTTCAAGGTGGAGTTTGCTCCTATGAAGGCATCCCTTGAGGCAATTACCGACACAATGTCCAACCGCCTCAGATGTGACTATTTTACCCTCACAATCTATTTCCGTCTTTTCATTCCCAGAATGTTCCCTCAGTATGACAAAGCTATTTACATCGACAGCGACGTGGTTGTGAATTCCGATATTGCAGAGCTTTATAACACAGAGCTGGGAAATAACCTTATCGGTGCCTGCACAGACCTTTCCGTAGCTCAGGTGCCCCAGCTTGTGAACTATATGGAGAATGCTGTGGGAGTTCCCAAGGAGCAGTATATCAACTCAGGTGTGCTTCTTCTCAATATGAAGGCTCTCAGAGACGAGGGTCTTGAGGAGCATTTCCTTAATCTCCTATCTACATATCACTTTGATGCCATTGCACCCGATCAGGACTACTTAAATGCAATGTGCAACGGCAGAATTTACTATCTCGACAGTGCATGGGACACAATGCCTGAAGAGAATACTCCCGAGGACGAGAGTGCAAAGCTTATCCACTATAATCTCTTCTCAAAGCCCTGGTGCTACGACGGGATAAGCTACGCAGATCTTTTTTGGAGCTATGCAGAGGAAAGCGGATACATAGAGGAAATCCGAGCATATAAGGCAAACTACGACGATGAAAAGAAAAAATCCGACAAGGAGTGTCTCGGTCTTCTTGTAAGCCGTGGAGACTCTATTCCAAATAACGATATCACCTTCAAGAAAATGATGGAGCGAGGCGAGAAGATCAGATTATGATTATCGGAGATAAAAGGGAAGAGGTAATTGAGAATATCCGTGTTGCTCTCAGGGAGGAGGACTTTCAGTCCAAGGTAGAGGTAAACGACCCTGTGCTTACCCGTGAGGAGAGCGATGCTATCGTGAATAGATTCGTGGAGAATTCAGGGAAGATGAGCTTTAAGATAAAGTCATTTTTCGCAAGAAGAATCGCCACAACTCTTTCAAGTGTCCTCAATAAGGATACGGAGATAGTGGGACTTGAGAACCTTGAGGGTCTTGAGGGCGGTGCCATTGTGACCTGCAACCATTTCAGCCCTCTTGATAATACCATCGTGAGATATCTTGTTCACAATAAGCTTCATAAAAAGCGGATCAATATCGTCAGTCAGGAGACGAATTTCGCCATGCCCGGGTTCCTTGGTTTTCTGATGAACTATGCTGATATTATCCCTGTTTCAGGTAACAAGAACTATATGTCCGGAGACTTTACAAAGAAGCTTCAGAGCCTTGTGAACAAGGGGGAATATGTTCTTATTTACCCCGAGCAGGAAATGTGGTTTAATTTCAGAAAGCCCAGACCCACCAAGCGAGGCGCCTACTACTATGCCGCAAAGTTTCAGATGCCCGTTATCTCCTGCTTTGTGGAGATGATCGATGAAACTGAGGTTGACAGAGACGATTTCATGAAGGTGCGCTACAGAATCCATGTGCTTCCTCTCATTTATCCCGACCCTGACCTCAGCATCAGAGAAAACAGCGTTATGATGAATGAGAAGGACTATGAGCAGAAGAAAAATGCCTACGAGAGGGCATACGGCAAGGAGCTTGAGTACAGCTTCGATAAAGCCGATATTGCAGGCTGGAAGCCCTCTGAGAAAGAAAGTGCCTGATGAAAGAGAAGATAAGATACTATGGTGCATATACCGATGATTTCGAGGTAGCACCACAGCAGGATATGAAGCTTCCTGATGACTATGAGTATATCCGCAGAGACTTTTTCTCCGGAGTTAAGAGTGCCTTTATCTATGGCTGTGCCGTAGTTTTCGGGGGACTTTACATAAGGCTTTTCCTGCACACAAGATACAGAAATAAGAAGGTTCTCAAAGGCTTTGAGAAGCAGGGAATCTTCCTTTTCGGCAACCACACCCAGCCTGTGGGGGATGTGTTCATTCCCGCCATAGCTACGCTTCCGAAGAGGATATACACAGTTGCGTCACCTGCAAACTTCTCTCTTCCCGTAATCGGCAGGATACTGCCATACTTAGGGGCGTTGCCTCTTTCTGATACTCCCAGGGGAATGAAGAAATTTACCGAGGCAGTAAGTAAAAGAATTGAAGAGGGCAAGGTTGTGACTGTTTATCCTGAGGCTCATGTCTGGGAATACTGTACAGAGATACGTCCCTTTACAGAGGGAGCGTTTCGCTATCCCGTAAAGCTTTCAGCCCCCTCTTTCTCCATGACGGTTACGTATCAGAAGAGAAGACTCTCAAAGAAGCCTAAAGCGGTTGTATATATTGACGGTCCCTTTTACCCTGATGAGACCTTAAGTCCCCGAAAACAGGCAGAGGAGCTGTCAGAAAGAATAAGGGAGACCATGACAGAGAGAAGCAAGGAAAGTAACATAAACTATATTGAATATATCAGAAAAGATGAATGCACCGAAGAATAAGCTCGGTGCATTTTTATATCTTGCTCTTCAAATGTGTATGTAGTATAATTATGAGGTAAATAGTAATAGGAGTGAGCAGAGTGAAAAATATATTGGTAGTTGTAGATATGCAGAGAGATTTTGTTGACGGCTCTCTGGGTACAAAAGAGGCTGTTTCCATTCTTCAGAATGTTTCAGAAAAAATCAGAAATCATAAGGGCGAGATATTTGTAACCTACGATACTCACTTTGAAGATTACCTTGAGACCTCCGAGGGAAAGAAGCTTCCCGTGGAGCATTGCATAAAGGGCACAGATGGCTTTGAGCTTCATCCCGAAATTGAGAAAGCACTTTCAGAGAGAGAGTACACAAAGGTAGAAAAGCTCACCTTTGGCTCTGTGGAGCTACCATCGCTTATAGAGGAATGTGCAGGAGACGAGGATTTTTCTATAGAGCTTGTGGGGCTTTGCACCGATATCTGCGTTGTGTCAAATGCGCTTATCCTCAAGGCAAACTTTCCTCAGAGGGAAATATCCGTTGACAGCGCCTGCTGTGCAGGTGTAACGCCCGAGAGCCACGAGAGCGCTCTCAGTGTTATGAGAATGTGTCAGATCAACGTGAAATAAGGAGACCGATATGTTTGATGTAAAGAAAGTAACCGCTCAGTGTGTGGAGTGGATAAGAGATTTTTTTGAGAAAAACGGAAAAGACTGCACAGCAGTTTTAGGTATCTCAGGAGGCAAGGACAGCTCCGTTGCCGCCGCACTTTGTGTAGAGGCACTTGGCAAGGACAGAGTAATCGGTGTGCTTATGCCCTGCGGCAAGCAGAGTGATATAGACGCCGCCTATGCCCTTGTAAATCACCTTGGCATAAAGCACTACGAGGTGAATATCGAGGCGGCTGTAGAGGGAGTGAAGAGTGCTATCCCGAAGGAGCTTTCACTGACATCCCAGAGCCTTACAAACCTCCCTGCAAGGATACGTATGTCCACGCTCTATGCTGTGTCACAGAGTGTGAACGGCAGAGTTGTGAATACCTGCAATTTAAGCGAGGACTGGGTAGGCTACTCCACCAGATACGGTGATGCAGCAGGAGATTTCAGCCCTATGTGCAATCTTACCGTTACTGAAGTAAAGGAGATCGGCAGATATCTGTCCCTTCCTTCTCAGCTTGTGGATAAGGTTCCCATTGATGGGCTTTCAGGCAAGACCGACGAGGAAAACTTAGGCTTTACCTATGATGTTCTTGACAGATATATCCGTACAGGAGAGATCGATGATGCTCATACAAAAGAACTCATCGACCGAAAGCACAAGGCAAATCTTTTCAAGCTTCAGCTGATGCCTTGCTTCAGACCTGAGACAGACTGATATGCTGACTTATAAACAGGCTCAAAAGAGCCTGTTTCTTTTTTCTTTTCATTGTGCTAAAATATAGGAAATACTTAACTCGGAGAACGATAATGATATATTTACTTTTAGCCATTCTGAGCAGTGCTCTCATTTCTGTCATAATGAGACTAAGCTCCCAAAGGGTACAAGGGAATCTCAGTATGCTTGCCATAAATTACCTGACTTGCCTTATAATTGCAGGTGCCTATACGGGAGTTGATTCTCTCTTTCCGTCTGAGACTACTCTACCCAAAACCCTCTCGATGGGAGCCATACACGGTGTTCTTTACCTTGTGTCCTTTGTGCTGTTTCAGTTCAGCGTTAAGAAAAACGGAGTAGTACTTTCCTCTGTTTTTATGAAGCTTGGACTGCTGGTGCCCTTGGTGTTATCCATTCTTGTGTTTGGTGAAATCCCTACCGCATTCCAGATAATCGGATTTATTATTGCTGTGGGAGCCATTATTCTGATTAACGCAGAACCCCATGAGGCGAATAATGCTTCAGGCTTCGGACTTGTTATACTGCTTTTGGCAGGCGGTAGTGCAGATGCTATGAGCAAGGTCTATGAGGAGATCGGACCCTCGGAGTTGTCATCACAGTTTTTGCTTTATACATTTCTGACAGCGTTCATATTATGCAGTGCTTTGGTAGTAATAAAGAAACAGCCGATCCATAAAAAACGAGGTTTTATTTGGCTTCTTTATCGGAATTCCAAACTTTTTCTCAGCAAAGTTTCTGTTAGCTTCTCTTGATACTTTACCTGCTGTGGTTGTGTATCCCACCTTCAGCGTTGCTACTATACTGCTTGTAACAATTTCCGGTGTTGCGGTGTTTAAGGAGAAACTCACAGCAAAGCAGGCAGTAGCTGTCTGTGCAATTCTTGCGGCGTTGGCAGCCCTCAATATACAGCCTGTAGGCTGATATGCTTCAGAAGTATCTTCGTTTTGATATTTGTGACAGCATAGAATCAGAAGTTAATAAGAAGAGCCCCAAGGACACAAATTCAGTGTGCCTTGGGGCTTTTGTGATTTTGAAAGTGTTATGGTTTATCTCTTTTTCCAAAGCAGGGGGTTAAGTCCCAGAATAATGGGATATATCTCAAGCCTGCCTAACAGCATAGAAAAAGAAAGAAGTATTTTTGAGAAAGCAGAGTATTCTGAATAGTTCATTGCAGGGCCTACTGCATCCAGTCCGGGACCGATGTTGTTAAAGCAGGCGAATGTAGCACTGAGGTTAGTTTCTATTGAGAAGGGCTCAAAGCTCAGAAGCAGGAAAATTCCCACAACGCACATCATATATACTGCGAAGTAAGTTGTTACGCTTGAAAGGGAAGTGTCGTCCATTACCTTTTCTTCCATGCTCACAGCTCTCACAGACCTGGGGTGAAGCATCTTCTTGAACTCTCTCTTGATTGCTTTGAGGAGTATAACAAAGCGAGAGACCTTAAGTCCGCCTGCGGTGGAGCCTGCACAGGCACCCACAAGCATCAGTATCAGCAGGATCGCCTTTGAGAGCCCCGGCCACAAGTCAAAGTCTGTGGTGGCATATCCCGTTGTGGAGATGATGGATGCAACCTGAAACGAAGATTGTCTCAAAGCCTCTGCAAAATTCTGATATATACTGAAAATGTTGTAGGTGATGAGAGATACACTTGCGGCAATAATTCCGATGTAGAACCAAAGCTCCGTGCTTTTGAGGACCGCCTTGATCCTTCCGATAAGTATCAGATAGTAAAGGTTAAAGTTGATTCCGAAGAGGATCATAAATATAGCGATTACCCACTGCAGATAGGGAGAATACCCTGCGATGCTGTCACCTTTTACGCCGAAGCCACCGGTGCCTGCTGTACCGAAAGCATGAACAACGCTTTCAAAGAGAGGCATACCGCCACACATGAGAAGAATTATCAGCAGAGCGGTCATTGCAATATAAATGAGATAGAGTATCTTTGCGGTGTCTCTGGCCTTTGGAACCAGCTTACCAACAACGGGTCCCGGCATTTCTGCTCTCATAATGTGAATGGAGCGGTCAGCGATGTTGGGTACAATAGCCATAACGAAAACGAGCACACCCATACCACCTACCCAGTGAGTAAAGCTTCTCCAAAATAGAAGTCCCTTGCTCATTGCCTCTATATCCGTGAGGATAGAAGCACCTGTGGTGGTGAATCCGCTGACAGTCTCAAAGACCGCATCAATATATGAGGGGATCTCACCTGAAAGGGTAAAGGGGATAGCTCCGATAAGTGACATCAGAGTCCATGCAAAGGCTACAATAACAAAGCCTTCTTTTGCATAGATAACTTTGTTTGCAGGTTTTGCAACCAATCTGAGAAACAATCCCAGCAAAAGAGCAATGATGATAGTTGCGAGTAAGCTTGTGATTACAGCGGCTTCTTTATAAATGACAGCTATCACCAGCGGCAACGAGAGAAGTGCCGCCTCTGCCATTGCAATATAGCCGAGAGTGTAAAGTACCATGTGTCTGTTCATAAACTACACTCCCGATTATTCAAAGATATCTTCAAGGTCACAGAGTCTGTGTCCTGAGGAGATAACGATTACCTTATCACCGGGCAGGAAGTAATCGTTACCTGAGGGGATAATTGCCTTGCGGTTTCTGAGAATGCCCGAAATCAGAATGTTTTTCTTGAAGTGGACATCCTTGAGAGGCAGCTTAACATATTTGAAGTCCTCAGAAACATTGAATTTCAGAGCCTCAACATTACCGTCCATGATCTTGTAAAGATTCTCTACGTTACTGCCGACAGTATTCTGCAGAGCTCTTGCGTATCTAACCATAACATCGGAGATTGCCTTTCTGGGAGAGATTATGGTGTCAAGGTTCATTCTGTTTGCAAGTGAGATGAATTCATCACGGTTTACCTTGGTGATGACCTTGGGAACCTCCTGAGTGGAAGCATAGTAGGAAATAAGTATGTTTTCCTCGTCCATACCCGTAAGAGAGACAAAGGCATCCACAGTGTTGAGACCTTCCTCGTGGAGAAGATCCTGCTGTGCGCCGTCGCCAAGGATGATGGTAGCCCCGGGAAGAACTTCGGATATTTCTCTGCAGACCTCGGGATTCTTATCGATGATGGTAACCTTACTGCCTGAGGCAAGAAGCATTTTTGCAAGGTAGTAGGCAGTGCGGCTGGCACCCAGTATCATAACATTCTTAGCCTGCTTCTTTGCAAGCTTAAGACTTCTCATGAGCTTGAGTATCTCTGTTGGAGCAGCAGTAATGGCAATTCTGTCACCACCATTAAGGATAAAGTTACCGTCAGGGATAAATACCTCACCCTTACGTTCAACAGCACATACAAGGAAATTTGCAGGATAGTGCTTTCTGAGATCCATCATGCGGACTCCCGAGAGAGGAGAATCCTCCTTGAGGACAAGCTCGATGATCTCAAAGTTTCTTGTGGAGAAGGTCTCAATATGAGCTGCAGTAGGCATCTTGAGGACGTTATATATGTCATGCGCAGCGTATCTGTCAGGATTTATAGACATTGAAAGACCAAGCTGATGCTGAAGAAAGCTTAGGTTGTCTTGAGTGTAAGCTCTGTCACGGATTCGTGCTATGGTATTCTGAGCGCCCAGATTTCTGGCGATATAGCAGCTGAGCATATTAAATTCATCAGAGCCTGTTACAGCAAGGAAGATATCGGTGTTCTTTACACCTGCCTCCATAAGAATGTCGCAGTCAGTACCTGAACCGCAGATGCTCATAACATCGTAGAGGTTTGTAACTTCCTCTACAGTCTCTGAGGAATTGTCAATGGCCAGCACCTCGTGACCCTCATTTACAAGACTGCCGATAACTGTTCTGCCGATCTTACCGCAGCCTACAACAATGATTTTCATAATAAACTCCTTTTATTACGTCAAGGCATATTTTAATACAAGGATAATTTATACCACATAACATATTACACCTTTTGAAAGGAAAATACAATGAAAATGTGAATTTTAATTTGAGGTTTTTACGAACATTTAACATCAGGATAAGATTCTAAATATTGTTAATTATTAAATTCAGATTTCTTGCAAATAATACTAAAAACAAATGAAAGGTGATATTATGGATAATAATGTAAATAAAGACGGAAGCACCCGTTTTCCTCAGGAGATTCCTGCAGCAGATAAGAAAAACTTCGACCACGGGGTTATCGAGAATGTGGTGAAAAGCGAAATAGAGCCCACACCCTCACAGAATCCCGCAACACCTAATAATACAGATGCAATTAATACGGAGTTTGCAAAGGCACGGCTTCAGCGTAATCAGACAGAATAAAAAGGAAGGCTTCCTGTAGGAATTACAGGAAGCCTTCTGTTAAAGGAAAATATGAAGTAATTAGTTCTTTGTACGCTCTACATAAGATGTGTGGAGAAGCTCGTGAGCCTTGTGGCTGCCGGGCTCGCCGAGGTAGTCCTCATAGAGCTTCTTAACGATGGGGCTCTCGTGAGACTTTCTCATGGGAAGGCCTGCATCCTCAGCATAGAGAACCTTTGCACGCTCCTTCTTGATATCAACGAAGTTACGAACAGATGCAGGAACTACGGGCTGACCGCCGCCGTTTACGCAGCCGCCGGGACAGCACATGATCTCAACAAACTGATAGTCTGCCTTGCCTGCACGGATCTCATCGAGAAGCTTTGCAGCATTGGAGAGACCGGAAGTAACAGCAACCTTAACCTTCATGCCTGCTACATCGTAGGTAGCATACTTGATGGGCTCTGTGCCTCTTACCTCTTCATAGTCAACCTGCTTTAAGTCCTCACCGGAGAGAATGTCAGCTACGGAACGAAGAGCAGCTTCCATAACGCCGCCTGTTGCACCGAAGATAACAGCCGCACCTGTAAAGAGACCGAGAGCGGGATCGTACTCTTCATCGGGAAGCTCTGTAAACTGGAGACCTGCTCTCTTGATAAGCTCAGCAAGCTCTCTTGTTGTGATAACGATATCTACATCCTGAAGACCGTTTCTGCCTTCATTATCACGCTTATGCTCGAACTTCTTAGCAGTACAGGGCATTACGGAAACGCTTACGATCTTCTCGGGATCGATGCCTTCCTTCTCAGCATAGTAGCTCTTGATGATAGCGCCTGTCATCTGCTGGGGAGACTTACATGTGGAGAGGTTGGGAATAAGGTCAGGATAGTAATGCTCACAGAACTTAACCCAGCCGGGTGAGCAGGATGTGATCATGGGGAGAACACCGCCGTTCTTAACACGGTGGATGAACTCTGTACCCTCCTCGAGAATTGTAAGGTCTGCACCGAAGTTGGTGTCAAATACCTTGTCAAAGCCGAGACGACGAAGGGATGCTACCATCTTGCCCTCAACGTTTGTGCCCATGGGAAGACCGAACTCCTCACCGAGAGCAGCTCTTACTGCAGGAGCAGTCTGAACGATAACGATCTTCTCGGGATCAGCAATAGCCTCGAGAACCTTTGTTGTCTCGTCCTTAACAACGAGAGCGCCTGTGGGACAAACTACAGTACACTGACCGCAGGATACACAAGCAACATCAGCAAGGTTCTGGTCGAAAGCACAGCCGATAGTTGAATCGAAACCTCTGTTGTTAGCACCGATAACGCCAACATGCTGTTCCTTACAAGCAGCTACGCAGCGACGGCAGAGGATACACTTGTTGTTGTTTCTGATAAGGTGAGCTGTGGAGGTGTCAAGGGGAAGAACGGGGTTCTCGCCCTCGAACTTGTTCTCGTCCTCTACGCCGTATTCCTTACAGAGTGTCTGAAGCTCACAGTTGTTGCTTCTGGGGCAGGAAAGACACTTTTTGTCATGGTTGGAGAGGATAAGCTCCAGAGTAGTCTTTCTTGCTTCAATTACTTTGGGGGTATTTGTAAAGATCTCGGTACCCTCTCTGTCAATGGGGAATACGCAGGAAGCAACAAGGCTTCTTGCGCCCTTAACCTCTACCATACACATACGGCAAGCGCCGATTTCGTTCATATCACGAAGATAGCAGAGTGTGGGGATTTTGATACCTGCCTGACGGCAAGCGTCAAGGATGGTTGTATTCTTCTCAACAGAGAAAGGCATACCGTTAATTTTAATGTTAATCATTTCCATTTTAAGTTCTCCTTTCTCTTAACCTTTGATAATTGCGCCGAACTTACATTTTTCCATACAAGCGCCGCACTTGATACACTTGGACTGATCAATTACGTGAGGCTCCTTAACCTTGCCGGAAATTGCGCCAACAGGACAAACTCTTGCACAAGCAGTACAGCCCTTACACTTGTCAGCAACAACCTCATAAGCTGTGAGGGACTTACATACGCCTGCAGGACACTTCTTATCTACAACGTGAGCAATGTACTCGTCACGGAAGAAGTTAAGAGTTGAAAGAACGGGGTTGGGAGCAGTCTGACCGAGACCGCAGAGGGAGTTCTCCTTGATGTAGTAGCAGAGCTTCTCCATCTCGTCGATAAGCTCGAGAGTACCGTTGCCCTTTGTGATGGTATCAAGCATCTCAAGAAGTCTCTTTGTACCGATACGGCAGGGAGTACACTTACCGCAGGACTCGTCAACTGTAAACTCGAGGAAGAACTTAGCCATATCAACCATACATGTGTCCTCGTCCATAACGATAAGTCCGCCTGAACCCATCATACAGCCGATAGCAGTAAGGTTGTCATAGTCAACGGGAGTGTCGATAAGGCTTGCAGGGATACATCCGCCGGAGGGACCGCCTGTCTGAGCAGCCTTGAACTTCTTACCGTTCGGAATACCGCCGCCGATGTCGTCGATGATCTCACGAACAGTAGTACCCATGGGAATTTCAACAAGACCTGTGTGCTCGATCTTACCGCCGAGAGCGAATACCTTGGTACCCTTTGACTTCTCTGTACCCATGGAAGCAAACCACTCGGGTCCACGGAGAATGATCTGGGGAATGTTAGCGAAGGTCTCAACGTTGTTCTCAACGGTGGGCTTGCCATAGAGACCCTTAACTGCAGGATAGGGAGGACGGGGACGGGGCTCACCACGGTTACCCTCAATAGAGGTCATAAGAGCTGTCTCTTCACCGCAAACGAATGCGCCTGCACCCAGTCTGATCACGAGAACAAAGTCGAAACCTGAGCCGAAGATAACCTTGCCGAGAAGACCGACTTCCTTAGCCTGATCGATAGCGATCTGGAGTCTTCTAACAGCGATGGGATACTCAGCACGAACATATACATAACCCTTTGTAGCACCGATAGCATAACCTGCAATAGCCATAGCCTCGATGATACAGTGGGGATCGCCTTCGAGAACTGAACGGTCCATGAATGCACCGGGGTCACCCTCGTCAGCGTTACAAACAACATACTTCTGGTCAGCCTGGTTGGGAGCTGTGAGAGCCCACTTACGGCCTGTGGGGAAGCCACCGCCGCCACGGCCACGGAGACCTGACTCTGTAACGATATCAATAACCTGCTGGGGAGTCATCTCTGTGAGAACCTTACCAAGTGCCTGGTAACCGTCCATAGCGATGTACTCGTTGATGTCCTCAGGATCGATAACACCGCAGTTTCTGAGAACTACACGCTGCTGTGTCTTGTAGAAAGCAGTATCATTCAGAGAAACTGTCTTGACATCAACATTCTCCTCGCCTGTGTCTGCATATACAAGACGCTCAACGATTCTACCCTTGAGAAGATGCACAGAAACGATCTCCTCTACATCAGCAGCCTCAACACGGCTGTAGAAGGTGCCTTCGGGATGAATAATAACAACGGGACCTAATGCGCAAAGACCGAAGCAACCGGTCATTACGATTTTTACTTCGTCAGCAATACCGTGCTTTGCAAGAGACTCTGCAAAAGCCTCACTGATCTTCACGCTACCTGAAGAAGTACAACCTGTACCGCCACAGATCAAAACATGTGAACGAATCATAAATTTAACCTCCGATTATGCGTTTTCTTTTGAGAAGGTGTACTCGGCAACTACCTTGCCGCCCTTTATATGCTCTTCGACAACCCTCTTTGCCTTTTCGGGGGTCATCTTAACATAGGTTACTTTTTCCTTGTCTGCCTCGTAGATCTCTACAACGGGCTCGAACTGACAGATGCCGATACAGCCTGTCTGAGAAACAGTTACCTTTGATGTGAGATCTGCATTTGCAACCTCTTCAACAAATGTGCTGAGTACAGGACGTGCGCCTGCTGCGATACCGCAAGTTGCCATACCAACAACTACTCTCATTTCTCCTGAGCCTTCACGCAGAGAAACTTTGTTCTGCATTTTTTCCTTGATTGCCTGGAGTTCTGCTAATGACTTCATATTTCTTTTCCTTTCTAAAAATATAATAAATAAATATATTAATAAAAACTATTAATAGACAAGTGGATTTAAGCTTTCCCGATCTCCTCGTACTGCTCCGTGAGGAATTCCTTTATCCATGTGATGACCTCAAACTCTGCCAGAGAGATGTCACCAAGCTGGGCTTTTATCTCTCGTGTATCAAGAGAAACCTCACCCTGAGGGAGCTTGTGTGTATAGAGAAAATCTATCTGGGGATCACCCTGAATCAGAGTGACTATGGAGAAGACCACATCACCCAGAGGGGTGAAATCGATGTGGTTTTTATTGTAGAGAGCCACAACCTTTGTGCCGTGCTGAGAGGGGTAAGTATCCTCGTCTCTGGACTCGATGTGAAACTCTCCGCCTGTCTGCTCACAGGAAAGCTTTAAAAGAGGAATTCCCAGTCCCACTTTTCTTGTGGTGCGGGTGGTGTAGAAGGGGTCTGAGACTCCACGGAGTATCTCTTCCTTCATACCGCATCCGTCATCCTCGATGGTGAGCTTGAGAGTGTCCTCGGTTTCCTCAAGGCTTATGGTAACAAGAGTAGCCTTTGCCTTTACGGAATTCTTTGCTATATCAAGAATGTTGAGGGAAATTTCTTTCATTTTTTACCTCAGTAATTCAAAGATCTTTTTTCTCACAAGAGCGCTGCTGTAAGGCTCGTCGTCAATAAGGAAGTAGTTTTCCTTATCTCTCATCATGTGAAGATAATGAGCATCGGAGCAAACCACAGTATGCCTTTGTCCCAAGTCGTAAAGCTTTTTGTACTTTTCGATGTTACTGCCGTCGTTGAATTCACAGCACTTAAAGCCTTTGATATCCGGAAATGTTCCCAGAGTGCTTATTATGCCGTTTGCCTCACGGTCAATGTGGGCAGGATAGGCGATACCGCCAAACTCTTCTGCCAGTGCCGGGCATTCCTCAACGGTGATGGTGGTAGCGTTTGAGAGAAGATATTTCTCAACCTCTATGACCTCATCGTTTTCATCCATAACCATCTGCTCTCCGTAGATATCCACTCGATTCTCAAAGAGAATGCGTCTTGTTTCAACATAATCGCTGAATCGAAGAGCGTCATCAAGTTCCTCAAAAAGGAATATGATGTGAATATCCTCGGCTGTGGTAAGCTCCATACCTGCAATAGGGATAAGACCGTATCTCTTGCACGCCTTAAAGAAGGCAGGGCAGTTTTTACAGGTGTTGTGGTCTGTAAGTGCCACAACGTTGAGATTACACAGTGTAGCCATTCCTGCAATGTTTGCAGGGGTGTTATCGTCATCTCCGCAGGGGGAGAGGCAGGAGTGGATGTGAAGATCGTAATAGTACTTGTTCATATCAGATGAATTCAGAGATTTTGAGTGCAGCCTCATAAGCACTCAGAGGTGTGGAGACTACATTGATCTCTTTGTTCTTTGCAGCTTCGAGAACATCCTCTTCAAGAGTGACGCCCTCAGCCAGAACGATGCAGGCAACATCTGTAAGTGTTGCAACCGCAAGAGTGTTGATGTTGCTCATAATGGTTATCCAGCAATCGCCTGAGGAGGCCTTGCCCATAACCCAGCTCAGCAGGTCGCCGATGTAGCAGCCTGTCACTTCTCTGTCTGCCTCGGGGCAGACAACGGGGGAAAAGTGTTCACTCTTTAAAAGTTCATAGACTGTCAACTGAAATCATCCTTTGACTTGAGAAATTCAGAAAGCTCATGCTTCATAGAGATAATACATTCCGACCTTTGAGCGTGACCCTTAATAACATCCTCTGCAAATGCCTGACAGGTTGGAGCACCGCAGGCGCCGCAGTCAATGCCGGGAAGCTCTGTTTTGAGCTTCTGGATGTCAGCCATCATCTTCATGGATTCTGCCATACTGTCAGAAAGCCTTGAGATGGGGTAGTAGGTGGGAAGCTCCTCGAAGAAGAATTCCTCGGGGATGTGCTCCTCCTGCTCCTTTGTAAGGAAGTTCTGGGAAACAGGAAGGTATCTGCGGAGTGTTTTGAGCTTAGCCTTGGAGATAAAGGGATTTTGCATTGTGAGAACACCGCCTACGCAGCCGCCTGTGCAGGCGTTGAGTTCAACGAACTCCAGCGGAGGGATGTTATCGTTTTCGATCTGGTCAAGCACACGGTTTACATTTTCGATACCGTCAGCTGCCAGATAGGCATCGTTAAAGAGGGATGTTGCCTCACCGCCGGAGGAAGCCCAGCCGATGCCGATCATTCCCGAATGGGAAATGGATTTAATTTCATCACTGTGACTCATAGCGTTTATGAGTTCAAAGTAAATATCGCTTATGGAGATTACTTTATTCACACGGCTTTTATATCCGCCGAAGCCATTTTTAACGTAGCTAACCTTGCCGGGACAAGGGGAGATGAAGCAGACACCGATATCCTCATCCTTGAGTTCGGGGTGCTCACTCTTCGCTTTGTCTCTTGCCATCATAGCGGCAATCTCCATAGGAGGGAGCATTGGCAATACGTTATCCTTAAGAGAGGGGAATCTCAGCGAGATAAGCCTCAGCACCACGGGACAAGCGGAGCTGATAACGGGCTTTGGGAGATTTCCTTTTCTAAGGTAGGCTCTGGTGTATGCCGAAGCCAGTTCAGCAGCGGTGGATACCTCGAATACATCGTCAAAGCCGATCTTAAGCAGACCGTTTAAAACGTAATCTACATCATCAAGGTTTTCAAACTGACCGTAGAGTGTAGGAGCGGGAAGTGCGATCTTCCACTTAAAAGCTTCCATCTCGGAGAGTTTGTTGCATTTAGCCTTCTTTGCCTTCTTGGGGCAGACCTTGATACACTCTCCACAGTCGATACAACGCTTTTCGTTTATGACTGCGTGACCGTCTTTAATGCGGATAGCCTGTGTGGGGCAGTGGCGCAGACAGGTTGTGCAGCCTATGCATCTGTTTACGTCAAGATAAACTGAATGTTCGTAACTGTTCATTTTGTCCTCCCCTGCCTTTCTCATAAAGTGTAAGGTAATCAGAGATTAACTCTCATGGTGATGGTGGTTCCCTCACCTAAAACGGAATCAATGTGCATATAGTCGGTATAACGCTTCATATTGGGAAGACCCATACCTGCACCAAATCCCAGTGAACGGATGGTATCGGGGGCGGTGGAGAAACCCTCCTGCATAGCCTGCTCGATATTGGCGATACCGGGACCCTTATCTTTGAGAACGATCTCAATGTACTCCTCTGTAACGCTTACGTCGGCATCACCGCCGTCAGCATGGATAACCATATTGATCTCGCCCTCGTACATTGCGATAGAAACCCTTCTGATGGTGTCAGGAGCAATTCCAAGCTGCCTTAAACTCTTCTTTATCTGGACGGAAGCCTGTCCCGCCGAGGTAAAGTCATCTCCATCTACATCGAAGTGGAAAGTGAGAAGCTCGCTCATGCCGTTTTCACTTTGTTGCCTACAAGGCCGTTAACATAAAGGATTCCGCAGGCATCATACATACGCTTCTTTGTGGTAAGAAGTACAATGCCGCTTTCCTTGGCAAGCTCTATCATCTCAGGGGTAGGCAGCTTTGAACGCACAAGAACGATGCATATCATATCCATCATTTCAGCTGTGCGGATGACCTGAGAGTTCACAAGACCTGTGAGGAGCACCGCCTGATCCTTTACAAAGGCGAGAACATCGCTCATCATATCGCTACCGCAGGCAGAATAAACGTGTTTGCCGAGGTATTCTTCGCAGCAAGCCACATCTGCATCCAGTAATTCTTTTATGGTGCTGATTTTCATTGATCATCAATCCTTATTTCTGGATTTATAAAAAGTGAATTATCGCAACGAAAAATTAGTCCTGATACTTAGCGAGAATATCGTCAACATCGTCAACTGTAATTCTGCCGTAAACCTCTTCGTTTACTGTAAGAACAGGAGCAAGACCGCAAGCGCCGATGCAACGGCATGCTGTGAGAGAGAACTTACCGTCCTCTGTGCATTCCTCAGATGCGATACCGAGTCTCTCGGAAAGCTTGTCGAATATGTCGCCGGAGCCCTTAACGTAGCAAGCAGTACCGAGACATACAGAGATGGTGTACTTTCCCTTGGGAGTCAGTGAGAACTGAGAGTAGAAGGTAGAAACACCGTAAACCTCTTCCATAGGAACACCCAGTCCCTCAGCGATCATAGCCTGAACTTCACGGGGCAGATATCCATAGACATCCTGAGCCTTCTGGAGAACGGGCATTACTGCGCCGGGATCGTCCTTGTGCATTTCAATGATTTCCTTGAGTTTTGCCTCCTGCTCGGGGGTGCCGTTGAAGGGGGCAGTGCTGATTTTCTTTTGCATTATTTATCCTCCCTGAAAAATAATATGTTTTGTAAAAGCAAATGGAAAAAACTTGCTGTTTAACGCACATAATCATAATACCACATTTATTGATAGATGTAAACATTAAAATGCAAAAATTATCGTGAAAATTACAACAATATTGCCATAAAAATCCGCATTGCAATGCGAAATTCAGTTAAACGATTGTTTCTTGATAATGTTTACAAAAAACCAATAAAAATTTAGGACAATGTTCTAAAAAACTAATGCAAAAAAATAAGACAACAGAGAAAATCTGTTGCCTTAAAAAATACATTATTCTGTTTTTGTTATCTCTGTTACCTTGAGAATACCTGAGGAAACCGTAAATTTTATCTCGAAGCCTGCAAAGGGGAAGCCGAAAACTCTCTTATCATCCTCGATGTACTGAGGTCTCGGGTCCTGAGCGAGGATTTCTTTGAGTATATCCCTTTTGCTTTCGGGGAGAAGAGAGAGCATTTCCTCTGAAATCTCAACTGAAAGCCTGTAGTCTGCCCTTTCATCGGAGAATGAGCCTTTTGCATCCTGCTTCATATCGCTCAGGGGAAGATAGGGCTTGATATCGTAGATAGGGGTGCCGTCCATAAGGTCTGCTCCCGTTACACGCAGAACAGTGCCCTCTTGGGTTTTCTCAAGGGACTGTAGCTTTACGCAGGAGAGACCGATGGGATTGGGTCTATAGGGAGAGCGTGTTGCAAAAACACCCACTCTTTTGTTTCCGCCGAGACGGGGTGGTCTCACAGTAGGTGACCAGCCGTCTCTCTGAGCCTCGGAAAACTGCCAGATAAGCCAAAGATGAGAGAATTCCTCGATGCCTCTCAGAGCCTCATCCACACGGTACTCCTTTTCGAAAACAATGACTGCTTCGGTATCTGCAAGGCCGCTTTGTCTCGGAATTCCGAATTTAGTTGGGAAGTCCGTTCTGATTCTTGCGATTATTTTCAAGAGGAGGTCACCTCTTTTTTGTTTCTGTGGGGGATTAGGTCAAACTCCTGACCCTTATAGAGGCTGTCAGCACCTGAGAGAAGTCTTGAAAGTACAGCCGCCAGAGCAAAATAGATAAGTCCCTCTGCTGAGAAAAGCTCAATGGAAATTATGATAGTACCCAGAGTGCAGTTGGTAACACCGCAGAAAAGCGCCGCCATGCCCACAGCCGCACCGAAGGCAGGGGGAAGTCCCACAAGGCAGGCAATGGTGCCGCCGAGAGTTGCACCGATAAAGAGAGTAGGAACTATTTCACCGCCCTTGTATCCTGCCGAGACGGTAATAACCGTAAAGAGAAGCTTCAGCGCAAAGGCCTCGTACTTCACATGACCTGAGTGGAAAATCTCTTCGATAATGTTGATTCCGCCGCCGTTATAGTCGTATGTACCCAGAATGAGAGTGAGAAAAACTATAATCAGACCGCCTGTGAAGATTCTCAGATAGGGATTTTTAAAAAGCTTTCTCATAAGCTTTTCGCCAAAGTGGAGAGCCTTGCAGAAGAGAATGCTCACTACCGCCGAGCAAAAAATTATGAGAAGTATCTTCATAAACATGGAAATGGAGGCTTCCGGGATGGTTGTAAGGGTGAATCTTTCTGCCTTTATGCCGCAGAAGCGGGCAATGGAAGATGCTGTAAAGGCTGAGATTATGCAGGGAAAAACTGCAGGGGAAAAGAGACTTCCCACGTTGATAATCTCAAGAACAAAGATGCAAGCACCCAGAGGTGTGCCGAAAAGAGCGGCGAACACTGCACCCATAGAGGCAAGGGTGAGTATTTTTGTGGTGTTGTCGTCAAGCCTCAGAAGCTTTGAAATTCCTGATGAAATTCCGCCTCCCAGCTGAAGAGCTGCACCCTCTCTGCCGGCAGAACCACCGAAAAGGTGGGTGATGACTGCACCTGAAAAAATGGCGGGAGTAATGAGAGGAGATACAGGCTTATCCTTTTTAAGACTTAAAAGCACCTGATTTGTTCCAACATCGGACACCTTGCAGAGCTTATAGATAAGTACCGATAAAAGACCGCCCAAGGGAAGGAGCAGGAGAAGACTGCGGTGTTCCTCACGAAGAGCTGTGACGAAGCTCAGGACTTTTGAGAAAACTGTACCCAGTACACCGCCTGCACTTCCTGCAAGCAGACCCAAAAGGAGCCAGAAGAAAAAGCCCTTTGCACATTCTATACCCCTAAGTGTTTTATCTTTGATTTTCTGAATCATATAATCACACTTCTTTATTTTGAAAATCCAACTGATTATAGCATATTCTGACAGCTTTATCAACTGAAAGAGACACAAAAAAGCAGAAGCCCTGAGACTTCTGCTATATAAAACTATTTAAGCCTTACAGCCCTTCTTCTCAAAACCTACAAGAAGTCCGCCCTTTTCTGCATAGAAGGAGCAAAGTCCTCTTGCTTTGTGAATTTCGATCTGAGCTTTTGAAAATTCCTGAAGTATCAGCTCCTTGAGTTTGTTTGCACAACCCTCGTTGAGACAATGGCTGATGCGTATCTTGCCACCGTTGTAGCCCAGAGTGCTAAGTAGCTCCTTAAGTGCAGGAAGAGCTCTTCTCTCACCGGGCTTTTTGGTGATAGGTTCAAGGGTGCCTTCGTCACTTGCTTTGCCGATAAGTCTGATTCCCAGAATGCCTGCGGCACTTGCCACGAGCTTGCTTACTCTGCCGTTGTTGGCAAGATTCTTAAGGCTCTCAAGCATAAAGACAAGACCTGTGTGCTTCTGATACTCCTTAATCTCCTTGCAGATGGTGTCAAAATCCTTGTCTTTTGATATAAGGTCGGAGAGCTTCTCAATAATAAGTCTCAGTTCAGGACCTGCGGAAAGAGAGTCTATAACGAATACCTTTCTGTCAGGATGCGCCTCCTCATAATCGCTTTTTGCAATGGAGGCGGAGTTGAAGCTTCCTGAAAGACCGCTGGTAATTGTAACGCAGAAGACATACTGTGAATCGCCGAAGGCAGAGAGCCAGTCCTCAACAGAGGGGCAGGCAGTAGAGGTCTTTTCGGTATTCTCAAGAAGCTCCTCTACCATTTTATTTACATCGAGATTTTCGTCATCTATGTACTCTTTTTTGGAGGTGATTATTTTGAGAGGTGCTGAAGCAAAAGCCACTCCCTCAAAGGAAATAACATCCGAAGATGAATCAGCAACAATTTTCATATTTGTTGTCATATTGAACACTCCTTTGGCTTGTGGTGAAAAAATAAAAACACTAAACCACTATAGCATTATATTACATCGTAAAAGAAATCTTGTCAAGAGGTTTTCAAAACCTTATAAAAAAGTATTGAAAATCTGTTTTTGTTGTGGTATCATTCCTTTTGGCAGGTGATAACAGTGGACAATAATCTGAAAGCAAGTGTTGCAGAATCCCTTGAAACTCTCAGACTTCCCTCCTACGAGGAAATCCCTGAGATAGGTCTTTATCTTGAGCAGACAGTCAGATATATCTCCGAGTGCTTAAGCTCACTTTCAAATGTTACCATAACCTCCAATATGGTGGGAAACTATGTGAAGCAAGGGCTTATAGAAAGTCCTCAGAAAAAATGCTACAGCAGAGACCAGATAGCGTATCTTCTCTTTATTGCCGTAGCTAAAACCGTGCTTTCTCTTGAGGATGTTGAGCTCCTTATCAGTATTCAGAAAAAGTCCTATGACAGTCGTACCGCATACGAGTATTTTGTCAGAGAATTTCAGAACGTTATGAATTTTGTGTTCGGTATTACCGATAAGCTTGAGAAGGTAGGCAAGGAGCAGAGCGATGAAAAGACTATGCTGAGAAATACCATCTTCGCTGTTTCTTATAAAATTTATCTTGATAAATGCTTTGATGAGATACATCGTCAGATGAAAGGAGAAAACTCCCGTGAAGAATAAGCTTGAGAAGTCTTATATAATTCCAGTAAGTATGTGTGACAATACTGCAAAGCTCAGCTATCCGGGAATTTTTGATATTTTTATGGATATGGCAACCGACCACGCTGCTCTCCTTGGTGTTGGCGGAGATGCACTTAAGGAGAAGAAATGCTTCTGGGTAGCTGCAAAGACTATGGTGAAAATTACAGACAGACCAAGAATGCTCACAGAGGCAAAAGCTGTAACGTGGCCCGAGAAGCCCGGTAATATCCGTTGTAACCGTTATTACACAATAGAGCATAATGGTAATATCCTTGTTGAAGGAAAGACTGAATGGACCATACTCAGTTTAGAGAGCGGACGCCCCGTAAAGACCGCAGATGTATATCCCTCTGACATCGTTCATACTGAGGATGTTGTTTGTGATATTCCTTTCTCACGAATGAGTGCAGACTTTTCAGACTGCGACGAGATACTCAGACACAAGGTGGTATCTACGGATATCGATCTGAGTCAGCATATGAACAATGTAGCGTATATAAGAGCTTTCCTTTCCGCTTTTTCCTGCAAAGAGATAGAGGAGATGAACATAAGAGAGATGGAGATCACCTACCGCACACAGTGCTTTGAGGGAGAAGAGCTTTCCCTGAGAATGAGAAGATGCGATAATTCCCTGGAAATCGGAGCGGTTAAAGAGGACGGAAAATGTGCCGCAATACTCCGTATAAATTAAATAAAAATGTTACATAAAAAACAAAGCCCCTGAGTCATAAGCCGACTCAGGGGTTTTTATGTGATTTAGTTTTCTGCTTTGATCTTCTCGAAAGTATCTGTAACTTCCTTTTCAGGAGCCTTTGTGATAAGGCTTACAACTACAATGACAATACATGCAAGCACAAATGCAGGGAGAAGCTCGTAGAAGTCGAGAATCGTACCTGCAAAGATCTTGCGGATAACAAGCTTATAAACCAGAACTGTAATGCCGCCTGTAAGCATACCTGAGAGAGCACCCCACTTGTTGGTGCGTTTCCAGAAGAGAGCAAAGAGCATTACGGGACCGAATGCGGCACCAAATCCTGCCCATGCAAAGGAAACGATCTGGAAAACAGAACTGTTGGGGTCAAGTGCAAGGAATACGGCAACCACGGAAACCAGTATAACAGAGATACGGGCGATCCATACAGAGGTCTTCTGCTTCAGTTTTATACCGAAGGTCTCCTGAAGGAGATTCTGTGAAATGCTGGAAGCAGCTGCAAGAAGCTGTGAATCTGCTGTGGACATGGTGGATGCAAGAATACCGGCAAGAATAACACCTGCAACCATAGCAGGAATGTATCCATAGGAGCTGATGAACTTGGAGATATCTACGATGATGGTTTCAGCTGCAGAAGCACTTTCATAGGTGGGGATGATTCCGTTCTTCATCAGAGAGTAGCCTGTAATACCGATGAGCACTGCTACGCCCATAGAGATCACAACCCATACGGAAGCAACTCTTCTGGAGAGCTTAAGCTTTTTTTCGTCCTCGATAGCCATAAATCTGAGAAGAATGTGAGGCATTCCGAAGTAACCCAGACCCCATGCAAGCGTGGATGCTACAGGGAGAGCACCGTAGCTGAGAGTATCACCTGTAACTACATTGAAGCCTTTAAATACATCCGTATAACCACTTAGATTTGCAACATTTGCAAATACATTATCAAAGCCGTGAATAATGCCTTCGCTGAATCCAAGAACCACAAACAGTGCAATGGTCATTACAATGCTCTGAATAAAGTCGGTGGTTGAAGCTGCAAGGAAGCCTCCGAGGGTGCAGTAGATAACAATAACAGCGGCGCTCAGGAGCATGGCTGTAACATATTCCATACCAAAGAGGGAAGAGAAGAGCTTGCCGCATGCAGCAAAGCCTGAAGCTGTGTAGGGGACAAAGAAAAGCACGATGAACACAGCAGAAACAGCGGTGAGGATGTGCTTATTGTCGCCGAAACGCTTTGAGAAGAAGTCGGGGAGAGTAAAGGCATCTATTCTGTGGGAATAGACACGCAGTCTCTTTGCCACAAAGAGCCAGTTAAGATATGTACCGATGGCAAGGCCTAGAGCTGTCCAGAAGGCCTCGGGAATACCTGTCATAAGTGCAACTGCAGGAAGTCCCATAAGAAGCCAACCGCTCATATCGGAAGCCTCTGCACTCATAGCGGTAACAAGGGGTCCTAATTTTCTGCCGCCGAGATAAAAGTCGTCTGAGCTTTTATTCTTCCTTGCGAAAGCGGCACCGATGATAACCATACCAAGAAGATATACCGCAATGGTTATCAGGATAACGATGTTACTTGATGTCATATTTTCCTCCTTTTGCGGATATGACCGCATAATATAAGCATTATATCATAAAAGAAGTGATATGACAATACTTTTATAATTTAGAGAACTAAAGTATCAGAAAAAGGAATGTTTTTAGTTTATGAAGATAGAAAAATGCAAAAAAATCCCCTGCCTCGGAATGAGACAGGGGAGAAATCATTTAAGATTTATGAAACTCTCAGAGCTCCTTACTGGGGAAGGAGAGACTCGTTAACGTTCCAGCAAACATAGTAAGTACCGATCTGGCCTGCGATTGTGAACTCGTCGGGATAGTCAGCCTTAAGAGTGGGAATCTCGTTTGTGGGAACATCGTCGATGAGGAGCCAGTCACCGTTCTTGTAGTTGGTGAGCATGTTGTTAGCGTCATCGGAGAGGTAGAACTTGATCTCGTTCATAGTAACATCAGCTGCACCATGATAGTTCTCGTTCTTTGTCATAGTGATAACGGAATCGTGCTGCCAATCAGAGATCTTGTATGCGCCGTTACCAACGTAGGTGGAGGGATCTGTTGCCCATGCCTCGTTAGCAACTACATCCTCACGTACGGGGAAGTATGTGGGGAATGCGAGAAGCTCGTTCCAGTAGGAAACAGCGTTTGCAAGTGTAACCTCGAGAGTCTTGTCATCAATAGCCTTAACTGCGAGATCGTCCTTGTTCTCTGTGCCGTAACCCTTAACAACCTCGAACATGTAGCCGTAGTCAGCACCGAGCTCTACGGATGCAGCGCGCTTCCATGCGAACTCGAAATCCTTTGCTGTGAGAGCCTGACCGTCAGACCACTTGAGGCCGTCCTTGAGTGTGTAGGTGTATGTAACTGTACCGTCAGCATTTTCTACAGGCTCAACGAGCTCTGTTACGCAGTCAGCAACAACTGTGAGTGTGCCGTCCTCTGCCTGCTCCCACTTTGCAAGACCGGAGAAGAGGTGCATAAGCATTGTAGCACCGTCAACTGCGGAGTTAAGAGCGGGATCGATTGTGTCAGGCTCGGAAGCAAGACATACTGCGAGAGTCTCTGTGCCGCCGTCAACTGTTGTGTACTGGAAGTACTTGTAGCCGAGGGGGTTGGAGAAGAAGCCCTCAACAGAGGGATTGAGCATGTAAAGGTCTGTGTAGTAGTAGATGGGAGTGATAGCGCCTGTGGACATGAGGATATCCTCAGCAAGGTGCATCATAGCATATCTGTTCTCGTCGTTTGTGCACTTCTTGATCTCAGTGATGAGAACATCGTATGTCTCAGCCCATGTAGCATTCTCTACCTTGTACTCAATGCCGAAGGGAGTGAGGTCAAGAGAGTAGATAGCGAGGTTAGCGTGGTCGCCCTTACCGAACTGGATGTCGTTGTTACCGGAAGCAGTAACCCACATGTCAAGGAAGCAGATGGGATCTGTGTAGTCAGCTACCCAACCATTACGAGCAACATTATAGTCGCCGTTCTTTCTTGTGTTAAGGAATGTGTTCCACTCCTGGTTCTCAAGGTTCATTGTGATGCCGATGTTAGCAAATGCACCCTGGATGTACTCAGCGATAGCCTTGTGGTTATCGTTGGTGTTGTAGATGTAAGTGAGAGTGGGGAAGCCGGAGAACTTAGTACCATCGAAATCGTAGTACTTCTTAAGGATCTCAATAGCCTCGTTGAAGTTTGCCTCGAAAGCTGACTTGTCAACATTGTAGTAGCCATCGAAGTCTGCGCTTGTGCCAGCGTTCTTGTAGAACTCACCGCTGAAGTCGGACATACCCATAGCTACGAAGGAGGATGCGGGAACCTCACCAGCCTGAGATACGCTCTCAACGATGTAGTTACGGTCAAGGATAAGACCAAGAGCGTAACGGATTTCTGCCTCAGCAGCTGCCTTTTCCTCAGCAGTTGTGGGCTTTACGGTTGCTGTACTTGCTTCCATATCGGAGTTGCTCTGTGTGGGAGCAGCGGGCTTACCGCAAGCAGCAAGACCTGCAACCATAAGAACAGCCAGAAGCAGTGCAAACAGTTTTTTCATGGGACATTTTCCTTTCTTATAAGAAATTTTTATCCAATCTCGATGCTCGGTTTCGTCTGGCATCGAGGATGAAACATTATTGATCCGCCAAAGCGGAGTTATCAGTTGATCTTAGCAGCTCTGTGGCAGGCTACAAAGTGTCCGGGAGAGAGTTCCTTAAGCTCAGGCATTGCTTCTGCACAAGCGTCGCATGCGTGAGGACAACGAGTTCTGAAGGGACAGCCTGAGGGAGCGTTGAGGGGAGAGGGAATATCACCGGAGAGAACGATACGCTTATTCTCTCGTGCGATCTTGGGATCGGGCACGGGAACTGCAGACATAAGGCTCTTTGAGTAGGGATGCAGAGGATGATCGTAGATCTCCTTTGCATCAGCAAGCTCTACCATCTTGCCGAGATACATAACTGCGATTCTGTCAGAAATGTGTCTTACAACCAGAAGGTCGTGAGCAATAAAGAGGTAGGTGAGGTTCATTTCATCCTGAAGCTCATCAAACATATTGATGACCTGTGCCTGGATAGATACGTCCAGAGCAGAAACAGGCTCGTCACAAACAACAAAGTCGGGAGAAGTAGCCAGAGCACGGGCGATACCGATACGCTGACGCTGACCGCCTGAGAACTCGTGGGCATAGCGGTTGGCATGCTCAGAGTTAAGACCGACACGGCTCATAAGCTCAAGAATCTTCTCTTCTCTTTCTTTTTTGTTTTCATAAAGCTTGTGTATATCCAGAGGTTCACCGATAATATCGGAAACTGTCATTCTGGGGTTAAGTGAGGAATAGGGATCCTGGAAAACCATAGCAGTCTGCTTACGGTACTCACGAAGGTCAGCCTTTGTCTTTATCTGCTTACCCTTGAACCAGACCTCACCGGCTGTGGGCTTATAGAGATGGAGAATAGTTCTGCCGACAGTAGTTTTACCGCAGCCGGACTCACCAACGAGACCAAGGGTCTCGCCCTTACGGATAGCAAAGGAAACATCATCTACAGCCTTGAGGGGCTTAGAACGGAAAAGACCGGTGTTGATGTTGAAGTATTCCTTCAGATTTTTGACATCAACAAGGATTTCATTTTTGCTCACTTTGCTTCACCGCCTTTCTCAGCTTCCATTTCATTCTTTACATTCATCCAGCATGTAGCTGCGTGGTTTTCATTGATTACCATACGCTCGCAGCGTTCTCTGAGACATATCTTCATAGCAGCATCACAACGGGGAGCAAAGGGACAGCCCTTGGGCATATTGAGAAGATCGATAGGTGTACCTGTAATAGGCTGGAGCTTTTCATCATTGCTGTTTAGTGTAGGAATAGAACGCATAAGACCCTTTGTGTATTCATGGCAGGGGTTATAGAAGATCTCGTCAGCTGTACCCTGCTCACAGATGGAGCCTGCGTACATAACGATAACCTCGTCACACATCTGTGCAACTACACCGAGGTCGTGAGTGATCATAATAATTGCCATGCCCAGTTCTTTCTGGAGGTCCTGCATAAGCTCAAGGATCTGAGCCTGAATTGTAACGTCCAGAGCAGTTGTGGGCTCGTCAGCAATAAGAATATCAGGCTCGCAGGCAAGTGCCATAGCGATCATAACTCTCTGGCGCATACCGCCTGAAAGCTCGTAAGGATACTGCTTCATACGCTTTTCGGGCTCATTAACATTAACGAGCTTGAGCATCTCAACAGCTCTCTCCTTAGCCTGCTTTTTGTTTCTGGGAGTATGAAGGACAATAGCCTCAACAAGCTGATGTCCGATAGTATATGTGGGGTTAAGGGAAGTCATGGGGTCCTGGAAGATGATGGAGACCTTGTTACCGCGGATGGTTTTCATAACCTTTTCGCCGCAGCCTACAAGCTCCTGTCCGTCGATCTTGATGGAACCGCCTACGATATTACCGTTCTTCTCCAGAATCTGCATAATGGAGTAGGCAGTAACAGATTTACCTGAGCCTGACTCGCCAACGATACCGAGGACTTTACCACGCTCGAGGTTAAAGGAGACACCGTTTACTGCATTTACGGTGCCTGCGGGAGTAGAAAACGCTGTGTGCAGGTCTCGTACTTCAAGAAATGCCATATTGGGTAGCTCCTTTCTTTAGTTTTTAAGTTTGGGGTCAAAGGCATCACGCAGACCGTCGCCGAAGAGGTTCAGAGAAAGAACGATAAGGCTTATTACGATTGCGGGAATAACCAGACGATGGGGATATACATTGATGCCGTTGAGAGCATCGGAAGCAAGAGAGCCGAGAGAGGGCATAGGTGCGTTAACACCGAGACCCAGGAAGCTTAAGTAGCTCTCTGTGAAAATAGCATTGGGAATCTGCAGAGCTGTAGAGATGATAACTACGCTGATGCAGTTGGGGATGAGGTGCTTTCTGATAACCCAGCCGGACTTTGCACCTGCTGCCTTGGAAGCAAGAACATACTCCTGCTCACGAAGAGAGAGGATCTGACCTCTGATAAGACGGGACATAGAAACCCAGTAAAGAAGTGCGAACACAATGAAAAGGCTGATCATGTTACTTCCCAGCTTTGAGAATACTGTGCCGTCAATAGCGGGGCCTAAGGTAACCTTCATAACCGAAGCCAGAAGAATAACCATAAGAGTATCGGGAAGAGAATAGATGATATCAACGATTCTCATGATAACGATATCTACCTTGCCGCCGATATAGCCTGCGATGGAGCCTACTGTAAGACCGATAACAAGAACGATAAGGCTTGCAAAGAAACCAACAGCAAGAGAAATTCTGGTACCGTAAACCACACGGATGAAGTAGTCACGACCCTGGTTGTCTGTGCCGAAGATGTGGGGGAATACGCTGTAGCCTTCATCAATATACTTCTGCTCTGTCTCACCATACTCAAAGGGAGCAAGGTTATTATAGGAAGCATCCATGGGCTTACCCCAGCTCTGTCCCAGCTGCTGCTCATAGCCGTAGGGCCAGAAGAAGGGAATGATGATGGATGCCAGAGTTATAAGGATAATAAGAATGAAACTGATGGTTGCAATCTTATTCTTAAGCAGACGCTTTACACCGTCTTTGAAGAAGGTTGTAGAGGGACGCATCTGCACCATATATTCTTTTTCTTCACTTGAGGCAGGATTAAAATCCTCAAGATTTACATGCATACTGAAAGGTTTATTCAACTTTGGCACCTCCTTATTCAAGGGTAATTCTGGGATCGACAACCTTATAGAGAATGTCGCTCAGAAGATTCATAATTACGATAAGAGCTGAAAGAACAATAGTTGTACCCATAATCAGAGGATAGTTACGGGATGTGATGGAGTTTACGAACTCTCTGCCGATTCCGGGAACAGCGAAGATCTGCTCAACAACCAGAGAACCTGTTACGATATAAGCAAGCATGGGTCCGAGGTAGGTGATAACAGGGATGAGGGAGTTTTTAAGAGCATGGCCGAAGATGACCTTAACACCTGAAACGCCCTTAGCCTTTGCTGTACGGATGTAATCCTGGCCCAGAACATCAAGCATAGAGGAACGGGTAAGTCTTGTGATATATGCGGCAGGATACAGAGAAAGAGTGATGATGGGAAGCACCAGACCACCCTTTGCGGCTGCGTTTGCCGGGAACCATCCCAGCTTTGCCGAGAATATCAGCAGTAATAGTGTACCGATGATAAACGAAGGCATGGAAACGAATGCAGTAGTAAATACCATGATTACTTTATCGAGGATCTTGTTTCTTCTCAGAGCTGCAACAGAGCCGAGAACAACACCTACCACAGTAGCTGCTGCTGCTGCAATAAGACCCATCTTGACGGATGTTTTCATTCCGACGAGAATGATATCGATAACATCTCTGCCTCGGTCCTTGATACTGGGACCAAAGTCAAACTTAGTGACAATATCCTTAAGGTAGCTGAAATACTGTTCATCAAGAGGTTTGTCCATTCCGTATTTTTTCTCCAGAGCTGCCTGTGCCTGTTCGGAAAGAGCCTTCTCAGACATAAAGGGACCGCCGGGAACAGCGTGCATTACAAAGAAGGTGATGGTAATAACAATCCATACAGTCAGGAGAGCCAGCAACAATCTCTTTATAATGTAAAACAGAGTTTTGGTATTCATATACTGATGTTCCTTTCTTCAGTTTAACCGACTTAGCCTGATTTCTCGGGCAAAAGCCGTCAAACTTCTCAGGACATGATTATGGTTTTACTGTAATTTGTATATAAATGATTACACATTATATCACATTTGTATTCTAATTTCAACATAATAATCTATTATTTCCTTAATTTTATTGTAACATCCAAATAATGGACGAAAGTTTTTTGTGTTTTTACCAAAAAAAGTTTATCTGACTTGGACTATATGTTGAAGCATATAAAGATTTTTGATTAATTCTAACAAATAGTCAAGTAATAATCTATGGAAACAGACCAAAAAATAACCTGCGCTTGAAATCACGAAAATCTATATATATAATGTATAGAGATGTTTTTGTTATAAGGAGTTAAAGCGTGCCGAAAAAAGCTTTTCTTGAGATTACCAATGTCTGTAATCTTTCCTGCAAATTTTGCCATAAAACAAAAAGACCTCCTCGATTAATAACTGAGGAGGAGTTTTATACTGCCGCAAAGAACCTGAGACCCTTTGCGGACTTCCTGTATTTTCATCTCATGGGTGAGCCTCTGCTTCATCCGAAGCTTTCCCGTTTCTTTGAAATAGCACAGGAGCTGGGGTTTAAGGTTATTATTACCACTAACGGTACCCTGCTTCGGGAAAAGGGAGATATACTTTTGAGTGCCCCTGCACTTCATAAGGTGAGCATTTCCCTGCATTCCTATGAAGTGAACACTATAAAGATGAGTATGGATGCCTACCTTGAGACCTGTTTTGAATTTTCGAAGAAATTGGCTGAGAAAGATAAATTTGCAGTAATGCGACTGTGGAACAAGGGTGGCTTCGATAAGCTCAATGATGAGATACTTGAAAAAATGAGAGAGTATTTCCCTGAGGAGTGGGAGGTGCGATACTCAGGCTACAGACTTTCCCACAAGGTGTTCCTTGAGTGGGGTGAGCTTTTTGAGTGGCCAGACGAAGAGGCTGAGGATTTCGGCTCCCATCACTCCTGCTACGGACTGAGAGATCAGGTGGGCGTGCTGTGTGACGGCACCGTGGTGCCCTGCTGTCTTGATGCTGACGGAGTTATTGCTCTGGGTAATATTTTTGAAAGCACCATTGAGGAGATTATTTCTTCACCACGGGCAATGGCTTTGAAGAGATCCTTTGAAACAAGAAATGTCACCGAAAACCTCTGTCGCAGATGCGGTTATGCCGCCACAAAAAGAAAATAGTTTTTTACTTTCAGAATATCAGAACAAAGGAGAGATAAATTTGACTAAAAAGTATAATCTGTGCTTTGATGTGCTGACTATCCTTTCTTGTCTTATGGTTGTATTTTTTCACTGTAACGGTATTATTAACACCTACTCAGACACCATAAGCTGGAAAATCAGTGTTGTGGAGAGAACAGTGGTATATAGTGCAATTCCCATTTTCTTTATGCTCACAGGCGCAAAGCTTATGAACTACAGAAGCCGTTATACGACCAAGGAGTATCTGAAGAAGAGATTGCAGAGAGTGGGAGTTCCCTTTATATTCTGGAATCTGTTTTATGTGGCTTATCGTTTCCTGTTGGGACCTGTGAAACCTGGTAATTCCGTAAAAGAATTATTATCGATGTTTTTCAATTCAGAGTTTCAGTCAAGGTTCTGGTTCTTCTGGCCTCTTTTTGCAATATATCTTGCCATCCCCGTAATATCTCTGGTGCTTCAGGCTGAGAATCACCGAAAATATCTGTGGTATGCCGTATATATGACCTTTGGATTTAATTTTGTACTTCGTCCTATAATGGGAATTACAGGAATCCGCTACAATTCCTATATGCTTTTCCCTGTTTGCGGAGGCTTTATGATGTACGCTTTGTTCGGATACCTCATAAGCACGGAAAGCTGGAGTAGGGCAAAGAGAATTACTCTTTATGTATCAGCTTTTCTGAGCGGAATGTTTGCTTGTATCTTTACTATATACAGATCAGGAGTTGCGGGAGAGACCAAGACATATATGCTCTCCTATGAATTCTTTCCCTCAGCTCTGACAGGTGCGGCAATATTTGTGTTTGTGAAGCATCTGTTTGAGAATTCGCCCCGCCTTTCTGCACCTTCAGAGAATAGCAGAACAGTAAAGCTAATCAGAGCAGCATCAGAAGACTGCATGGGCGTGTGGCTTACTCATTCATTGGGAATTATGGTTCTCACAACTCTGATTCATCTTAATCCTGCAGGATATGTTTTCCGTTTCCTTTGTCCCATTATTGTATTTCTGGGATGTATGATCGGCGTACATATTGTAAAAAAGATTCCGTATATAGGCCGTATAGTCTGATATGACCGGGAGAGATGCTTTTGGTGCTTTTCATCCATAAATAAGTGTTTCTTTAATGGAGATAAACAGAATAACAAAAGAGAAAGTCCATCGACATTTGCCGATGGACTTTTTGTATAGCTTTATCTTAAGTTACGAATCGGAGCCGAAGATATGAGAAATGTAGAAATAGGGAAGTCCCCATTCGGCGTCGTAAGTGTAGGAGATACCGATGCCTGTGTGCTTGTAATCTGCATCGATCATATTTGCATAGTGACCGGGGCTGTTCTTAAATCCCTCATAAAGAAGTGCACTGACACTTTCTATCTGTTCCTCTGAACCGATAAACTTATCTTTTGCAGGATTGAAGAAGCCCAGAACGTGGCTGCTCATATTAATGTTCTCACCGGCTGTGATATAGGGATATTCTGTGATATCAAGAAGAGAGTTGAAGGATTCACCGTTGGGTCTTGTATGAGAATAGGAATCGATAATTTCAGCGCTTCTGATCTGAGCTGCATCATCAAGGTGCTTGTGGTGGGTAAGGGGATGGATGCCCAGCCTTGCACGCTCCTCATTAACCAGACGGAGGAAGCCTTTCTCTATTTTCCAGAGGACCTCTTGTGTAACGGGATCGGAAAGATCGCCATCCACAGGAGCAAATTCAGGAACATCAGGAGTGGAAGGAGTAACTGAATCAGGCTCAGAAGGTGTAACAGGCTCGTCGGGTGATGTGTTCTCATCAGGGGTGATATCCGGCTCTGAGGGAGCAGTATCCTCTGTGATTATTGGCTCACCGATGGGATACTCGAACTTATAGCCTGCAATGAACTTCTGAATAACGGTTGCGTCCTTGATGTTGATAGTGCCGTTACAGTCTGCGTCAGCAGCAAGAAGTCCCTTATCAGAAAGAGTTGCTATACCTGCAAGATGTTTCTGTATTGCAGTTGCATCCTTGATATTCACTCTTTCGTCCAGATCAGAGTCTCCAAGCAGTATTAAACTTTCGTTGCTGTCGGCACTGAATCCTGTGATCGTAAAAATACTCATCGCAAGAAGTGCGACACAAAGCATTGCGATTATCTTTTTCATAGTTTGCCTCCATGACAAAGTATAGTCTGACAGGAATAACGATATTTATTCCCACAATACTTTATGCTATCACAAATTCCCGATATGTGCAACAATAAAGTACCAACTTGTTTGGCTTCGGTATTTTCTTTTTGTCAGGCATATAGAATTAAACTTTGCATAAGGCAAGTATTGTGCTGTGAGCCAATCAAGCTAAGACCATTTGCTTTCTTTCACGATTAAGATTCTTATAGTAAAGCCCAAGATCAATGGATACGATGACAAGGTTTATACAGTAGAGGACAAGAACATAGGATATCTGATGGTTTACTATTTTACCGATGATACCTGAGATGTAGCCGATAATGATGGCAAAGATAAACAAGGCGCTTTTTCCTTTTGTGGAGCCTGTGCGGATGCTCTTATAAACTGATATGGGCCAGGATATACCGAAACAAAAGAGCATAATAAATTCAAAGATCTGCATATAAATACCTTCCTTTCTTATGTTTATTATAGCCTTGACAATACATAATGTAAAATATATAATTACTATATAAATAATAGGAAACACCTATGAAAAGAGGAGAGCTATGGATATACAGAAGCTCAGATATTTTCACACAACGGCTCAGCTTGAGCATATTACAAGGTCGGCAGAGATTCTGCACATTTCCCAGCCATCCCTTACACAAGCCATCCACAGCCTCGAAAAGGAGCTTGGGGTCGATCTCTTTGAGCGAGAGGGGAGAAAGGTGGTTCTCACCGATGCAGGCAGGTATCTGAAGCAGAGACTTGACACCTTGCTTCCCGAGTTTGACCATCTGGCTACAGAAATGGAGGAGATTAAAGTTTCAGAAACAAAAACCGTCAGGCTCAACATTTTGGCGGCATCCACCTTTGTTATCAATACTTTGATGGAATATAAAACTCTGCATCACGATGTTATCTTTGAGTTTGAGCAAAATGAGCTTAAGCACAACTGCGATATCCTAATTACCACCAACGGACTTGACCCTCAGGACAAAAGCAGAAATCTTCACCGCTTTGTAAAGAAAGAGAAGATATTCCTTGCAGTACCCAAGGATTCGGAATACGCAAAAACTCAGGAGGTGGAGCTGGGCGAGATGAAGGACGAGAGCTTTGTTATGCTCTCAAACACCCGTCTCTTCGGTGCGATCTGTAACGAGTTCTGCTCCAGGGCAGGCTTCTATCCGAAGATAATATTTGAGTCTGATTCACCCACTGCTGTACAGAATATCATCAGTATGGGTGCAGGCATCGCTTTCTGGCCCGAGCATTCATGGGGCAAGCTTCATAATGAAAACCTGACTCTGCTTAAAATCTCAAGCCCCATTTGTCAGCGAGACCTCATCGTAGAGCTTCATGAAAGACACCCAAGATCCGTCTATGCCGAAGATTTCTACAATTTCCTTACAGAGAAGCTGTGAGAGAAAATTGAAATATCCAACGAAAAATTAAAGCCACCTTCAAGGTGGCTTTTTCTCATAGCGGGGAGGAAGAGGTAACGATAGCTGAGTACAGGGAAGATAAGGTAATTAAACACAAATTTCTTATAAAGAATTATTCTAATGTTGATAAATCATCTGATATATATCGGATCATAGAAAAACTCAAATTCCGTCACGAGTAAGTATGTGGAGCTTTTTGGGGGAGAGTTCGAAACGCCCTTTTGCTACGGGCTCGCATATAACTATTGTTGAAAATGGTGCGAGGGGTAATTTTATATCGGTAGACATTTGCTTTTAGATAAAATTATGATATAATTAATCTATTAGATAATAGTATAGTGAAAACCTTTATTGTAAGCATGTTATTTATTATTGATTTAGGAGGAGAATAATGTCATTGATAAATTGTCCTGAGTGCGGAAAAAAACTGTCATCTGCTGTAAAACAATGTATAAAATGCGGATATCCAATTGGTGTGATTGTAAAAAATCAACTTATCGATAGTATTATTTTGGATGCTACTATTGAGCAACTGAATTTTAGTATCAGAACATATAGAGCGTTAAGACAAGCCGGAATAAAAACAGTAAAAGATATTGTCTCATTGAATATAGATCAGTTGATGGAGATTAGAAACTTAGGTAAAAAATCGATGGAAGAAATATCGTCACGTTTATTGGAATTGGGATTGAGAATTAACGATGAATGTTTACCTTCTGCACATAGCTCATATAAACCTAAGGCAACAAAATTAGATTGGAAATGCGAACGTGCACCAAAAAATATGATGTATTCTACGATAATGCATGACTTTACGTCTGTAGAATTGAAGCTTTTAAAGGCTGGACGTGTACCGACTGACATGGAAGAAAAGTGGTTCTTTTATTATGATGATGGTGCTCTGTATTTTTATCGAAGTTGGACTGGTAAATTAATATATAGTATAGTTTTAAATGAACAAACTAATAAGCATATATTGATTAGATTTTATGATAATAAAGAAGAATTAGAGGGGCATTCTGATTCTGATATAATTGAGCTTATTAACAGTTTAATTAATAATTACGATTTATAATAGGATAAGACTGCATAGGAAAAGACTCCATGTGCAGTCTTATTTGTTTTAGTATGATGCGAGTTTCCTTTACAATGCGTGCAAAGAAAAACTCGCAACCGTATATACGATTGCGAGAAGAATGGTGGAGGCGAGGAGAACGACCGTCTGCGGCGGCAAGCCGCTCGCATACTTATGGCTCGGTGCATAGCACCTTCACCGCTCTGTGCGGAAAACTTGCCACAGGCAACTTTTCTTTTCGCACAGACTCTCCCGAGTTCGATTCTCCCATGAAAAACAAAAGCCCCGACACAAAAGTGTCAGAGCTGTTGATACACTGAAATTATCAAAAACCCAGAGACACTCTCCAAGGAAATAAATGCCTTGGAGAGTTCGCCTTTGTTTGTGTTGGTGGAGGCGAGGAGAATCGAACTCCTGTCCGAAAATCACTCGCCACAGCTTTCTACGGGTGTAGTTGTCGTATTAGTCTTTCGCACACATACTCCCAACAACGGGATTATATGTGCGGCAGCTCCCACGTGATGACAGAGGCAGGAGCAAACCTCTGTTCACCTTTACCGCTAATCGACGCCCAAGCCGAGGTCGCGGTGTTCCTCGGGTGGACGAGCAGCTTTAAGCTGCTAATGCAACTTTATTGTTGTCGTTTGTTTTTAAGGTTGCGGCTTTTATAGCGGTTGCCGCACCGCTACCCGCTTACTGAAGTCCGTGGTCCCCGTCGAAACCATTGCGCCCCCGTAAGAGGTCCGGAATTCCCGAACCTTAGATAGTTAATCAATTAGTTATTATACTAAACCTTCAGGCTTAGTGCTGACGCTCCTTCATCGCTCTGTCGATGTCACGCTTCGCAGATTTTGCGGCGGCATCGGCACGCTTGTCGTAGAGCTTCTTACCCTTGCAGAGACCTACCTCCACCTTAACCTTGCTGCCGCTGAAATAGACAGAAAGGGGGATAAGGGAGTAGCCGTCCTGCTTTACAAGGGAGAAAAGCTTAATTATCTCACGCTTGTGCATAAGGAGCTTTCTCACTCTCATAGGGTCTCTGTTAAATATATTTCCCTGCTCATAGGGACTTATGTGCATTCCGTTTATGAAAATTTCACCTTCCACAACGGAGCACCAGCTGTCCTTGAGGTTGAGCTTTCCCTGACGGATGGACTTAACCTCTGTGCCGAAAAGCTCGATGCCTGCCTCGTACTTTTCTTCAACGAAATAGTCGTGGAAGGCTTTTTTATTCTGAGCAGTGATCTTGATGTTTTTCTGGTCGCTCACATCTCATTCCTGCCTTCCAGAGCACGGGCGAGAGTTACCTCGTCGGCATATTCAAGGTCACTGCCTACAGGTACACCGTATGCAAGCCTTGTGGTTTTGATTCCAAGAGGCTTTAAAAGCCTTGAGATATACATAGCTGTGGTATCGCCCTCAATAGTGGGGTTGGTTGCCATAATGATCTCCTTTACGGTATCGTCAGAAAGCCTCTGGAGAAGCTCCTTGATGTAAAGGTCATCAGGACCAATGTTGCTCATGGGGGACAGGGCGCCGTGAAGCACATGGTAGGTGCCTTTGAACTCACGGGTACTTTCCATAGCCATGGCATCTCTGGGAGATTCCACAACGCAGATGACGGATTTGTCACGCTGGGTATCTCTGCAGACCGGGCATAGCTCCTCGTCAGAGAAGTTACAGCATACAGAGCAGTATTTTATTTTTTCGTGAGCATCTGTGATAGCCTTTGAGAAATCCTCCGCTTGCTCCTTGGTCATATTAAGGACATAATATGCAAGGCGCTGGGCGGTTTTGTTGCCTATACCCGGCAGGCTTTCGAATTTATCAATAAGCTTTGCAAGTGCAGGTACGTTATATGCTGCCATATCAGAATAAACCGGGGATATTGAGACCGCCGAAGCCGCCTGAGAGGGACTCCATTGTGTTCTCCTTGTCGGCATTTGCGTTTCTGAGAGCCTCATTTACAGCGGCCATAACAAGGTCAGAGAGCATCTCTACATCATCGGGATCAACAACATCCTGAGAGATATCGATGGATTTAATTTCCATTTTGCCTGTTGCGACAACCTTAACTGCACCGCCGCCTGACTGTGCTTCATACTCTTTTGCTTCCAGCTCAGCTGTTGCAGCCTCCATATCAGCCTGCATCTTCTGTGCCTGCTTTGCAAGGTGCTGAAGGTTTGTTGCGCCGCCTGAGCCGTAGCCCTGAGGTAATCTTGCTTTCATATTAAAAACTCCTTACTGTTATTTATTATATACTTCCTTAAAGGAATAATATTTATAATTTAAGATTATTCTTCAATAACCTCTATGCCTGCACTCTGAAGCTCTGATGCCAGATTTTCCAGAGGGTCGGCCTCTTTTTTCTGCTCCTCGGGTCGCTTGTAGGGACCGAGGATGTATCTTTTTCCTGTGATCTCCTGCACTGCCTGACGGAGATTCTCTCTCTGAGAGGAGTTCTGCAGGAGCTTGAAGGGGATGTCTGTCTTTGAATCAATGAGGAGATAGTCGCCGCTTATATAAGCATTGGTACCCTCAAAGGATGAAGCCACCGCTCTTGAATACTGCTTGAGGTTCTGAACTATCTCAGGCCATGAGATAAGAGGCTGAGCCGAGAGCATAATGCTGTTCATTTCCTCCTGAGACTTGCCACGCTTTGGAGCTGGTGGGGCAGGGGGAGTGTTGACTATAGGTGCGGGAGTTTCCTTTTTAGGCTCCTCCAAAGGCTTTGGTGTCTCATTAATAACATTTGAATTCTCTGCAGGAGTAAGCTCCTTCTTCTGAGGCTTTATCTCTCTTGTTGTCTCAGGTGTTTCCTGAGGCTTGGGAGCGTAAATCTCCTGAGTAGCAGGTGAAGGCTTTGTTGCAGAGGGCTTTGCCTCTGTGGGTGTAGGTGCGGGGAAATTACCGCATTTCAGTGCCTTTTCCAGTGCGCTGATTCTGCTGATGAGGGACTCTATGGAGGCGTCAAGCTCAGGTGAGCTGAGTTTAACCAAGGCTATTTCAAGCTCAATGCGGTTATCGGCACCCTTGCCCATTCTCTCGAAAGCACTCTGGAGAATATCCATAGCATAGACGATATCCGAGAGAGAGAGGATCTGTGCCTGATCGAAGGCGGTGTCGTATTCCTCGTCGGACATAATGATAAGCTCACGGGGATTTCTCACAGTCTTTATGAGCATAAGGTTTCTGTAGTGATTTATAAGCTCATCACAGAGCTTGCTCATATCCTTGGAATCATTGTAGAGCTTATTGACTATGGAAATAGCCCTTTCGCTGTTTTTATTTACGCAGGAGGAGGCAAGGCTTAAGAGATAATCCTTGCTCGCAAGTCCTGCGGCACTTCTTACAACATCCACATCCACATCATTGCGAAGAGCAAGGCATCTGTCAAGAAGTGAGAGGGCATCTCTCACTGCACCATCGGCAATTACAGCCACAAGAAGAGCAGCTTCATCTGTGATGGTACCATTTTCCTTTTCGGTGATGCGTTTTATTCTCTCGGCTACATCAGTAGCGGAGATGCGGTGGAAGTCAAATCTCTGACAGCGGGAAAGTATGGTAGCCGGAAGCTTGTGAACTTCCGTTGTAGCAAGAATAAAGAGAACGTGTGAGGGAGGCTCCTCAAGGGTTTTAAGAAGAGCATTGAATGCTTCCGTGGTGAGCATATGAACCTCATCCACAATGAAAACTCTGTATTTGCCTCTCTCGGGAGTAAAGGCGATCTTCTCAACTATTTTTCTGATGTCATCGATACCACGGTTTGAAGCGGCATCCATCTCAACAACATCAAAGATCTCACCTGACTCGATACCACGGCAGATCTCGCACTCACAGCAGGGCTCGCCGTCCTGAGGGTTTAAGCAGTTGACTGCCTTAGAGAGAATCTTGGCGCAGGAGGTCTTGCCTGTGCCACGGGTACCTGTGAAGAGGTAAGCGTGATTTATCCTGCCGGCTTTGAGTTCATTTTTAAGAGTAACGGTAACCTGAGGCTGTCCGATAACGTCCTCAAAGGTTTTGGGTCGGTATTTTCTGTAAAGCACCTGATAAGCCGACATAAAATCACCTCATTCTCTGATAATAAAAAATGCAAGCACACCCTAGTCGTTTACATAAGCGAACGACAGACTTACTATATCGCATCAAGAAAACTGCTTAATGCTGCTCGGTTCCCCGCCTGACATAGTTCACAGGCCTCAATCGTACAGGGCCTGCCGCTCGATTATATAAACGAAAGCAGTTGAGCTTGCATTTACCTTGACATTATAGCACAAAGGATTCTTAAAATCAATAGATAAACTGAAGATTATTATATCCTTAAAATGTTTATTTTTAAAAAATATTCCCTTTTAACCCCTTATGTGATATAATTCCCCATATCGGAGGAATGTTATGAAATCTAAAAGTTATATCGGAATTATACTGCTATTTATTTGTTCTTTCCTTTGGGGCAGTACCTTTGTTGCTCAGGAGGAGACGGCTGTAGAGCCTTTTACATATCTTGCAATGCGCTCCTTGGTGGCAGTTATGTTTCTGCTGCCCGTGGTGATTGTAAGTGATCTTATAAAGAAAAAGAGCAGACAGAACAAAGGAATAATGAAAAATAACAAAGCTGAGAAGAAAACTCTTCTTATAGGGGGAGTTCTGTGCGGTGTGGCGCTTTTCCTTGCTTCGGCGGCTCAGCAGATAGGAATTTTCAAAGGCTCAGGAGCAGGAAAAGCAGGATTCATCACGGCTATGTACCTGCTTATAGTTCCCATCTTCGGTCTGTTTATAGGAAAGAAGGTCAGAAGACTTCATTGGCTGTGCATTGTAATTGCTCTATGCGGTCTGTTTCTCCTGACCATGACGGGAGAACTGTCATCCTTTTCCTTTACGGCCTTATTCAGTAAGGACACCCTCTCTGCTCTGAGCATACAGGGCTGTGATGTTTATATTATTGCCTGTGCTTTCCTTTTCTCTGTGCAGATACTCTTCGTTGATAAGTACTCATCCCTTGTGGATTGCTTAAAGCTTTCTCTGCTTGAATTCACTGTGGTTGCGGTGCTTTCCGTTGCACCTATGCTTATCTTTGAAACACCCACTGTTTCGGGAATTATGTCCTCATGGCTTTCCATCGTATGGGCAGGAATTTTATCCAGCGGAGTGGCATACACTTTGCAGATATTCGGTCAGAAATACACAAATCCCAATATTGCTTCAATGATTATGAGCCTTGAGGCAACCTTTGCAGTCATATCCGCTATATTCTTCAGTATGTTTTTTGAGGAGAGCATTAAGCTTCCTACAGCCTACGAAGCCCTCGGCTGTGTGCTGATGTTCATGGCTATTCTCATCTCTCAGTTGCCTGAGAGGAAAGCAGCAAAAACAGAATGATTTTGTAGGGACCGGCGTCCTCGACGGTCCAAAAGAAAAGTGCTTACCTTTTGGTAAGCACTTTTTTGTTTTATTAAGTTCAGATTATGCCCAGCGCATTGTGTCTTCATAGACAACAATATAGTCGTTGGCACTTCTGTCCCAGGAGTTATTGCTCATCATAGCACGCCACATAAGCTGATGCCAGCCGTGGTCGTCATAGATACCTCTGAGTGCTCGTCTTACTGTGTGGACCATATCATCCTTGGTGTAGTTCTTGAAGGTGAAGCCGTTGCCGTAGTTGTCTGCTGAATCAAATACAGAGTCCTTAAGACCGCCAACCTCACGGACAACGGGAATTGTGCCGTATCTGAGGGCGATCATCTGAGCAAGACCGCAGGGCTCAGCCTTTGAGGGCATGAGGAAGATATCTGCACCTGAGTAGATCTTTCTTGCAAGCTCGGGAACGAAGCCTCTGCAGAAGGAAACTCTGCCGGGATAGAACCACTGCATATCGCTGAAGAACTTTTCGTATTCCTCATCGCCTGTGCCGAGGATTACAAACTGCATATTCTCAGTATCAAGAAGCTCCTTGAGACCCTCCTTAACAAGGTCAAGACCCTTGTGGGATACAAGTCTTGTTACCATACCTACAAGGGGAACATCCCAACGCTGTTCAAGACCAAGTCTCTCCTGAAGTGCGCGTTTACATTCACCCTTGCCTGACATATCGTCCATGGTGTAGTTTCTGTAGAGGTTGAAGTCTGTGGCAGGATCCCAGTCGAGAGGCTCAATGCCGTTGAGGATTCCGCAGAGCTTGAAGTGGTTCTCGTTTAAGTATCTGTCAAGACCGTGGCTGTACCAGGGATCCTTTATCTCCAGAGCATAGCTGGGGGAAACGGTGGTAACTCTTACTGCCGTCTGGATAGCACCCTTTACCATATTGAGCTTGCCGTCAGCCTCGAGAATCCATTCTTCTGACTTGGGGATGCCTACGCACTCGGTATTAACCTCCCAGCCGTACTTGCCCTGATACTGAATGTTGTGAATAGTGAAAATATTCTTGATGTTATGATACCAGGGGTTCTTGGAATAGAAGAGATAGTAGTAGGTGGGAACCAAAGCTGTCTGCCAGTCATTGGTGTGGATAATGTCGGGATGGAAATCAATGTGGGGGAGCATCTCAAGAATAGCTCTTGAGAAGAAAGCGAATCTCTCGGCATCGTCATAGAAGCCGTAGAGCTTATCACGCTTGAAGTAGTACTCGTTATCAATGAAATAGTAGGTGGTATCCTTATGTCTTGCCCAGAATAGGCCGCAGTACATATTTCTCCACGCAACGGGTACTGTGAAGTTTGTGATAAAGTTGAGCTGACTCTTCAGCTCGTAGGGAATAGTGCCGTAAAGAGGCATTACGATTCTGCAGTCCTGACCTTTTCTGCAAAGAGTCTGGGGGAGGCTGCCTGCCACATCCGCAAGTCCGCCGGAGCCTGCGAAGGGATTAGCCTCAGAGGTGCAGTAAAGAATTTTCATATATATCCTTCCTTTCGGTGAATTGGTAAATTAAGGCGAAGGTTTATACAACTGATTCCTTTGCTATATAAAGAGGATAGTTATCGCATCCCGAGAGAATTCTGTTCTCCGTGATGGTAGCATCCTTATCGATTACGAGAAACTCAAGGTGGGCGCCCTCAGAGATAGTGCAGTCCTGCAGAATAATGCAGTTTTTAACCACAGCATCCTTGGCAATATACACACCTTTTGAGATTATGGAGTTCTCAACGATGCCTTCGATGATACAGCCCTGAGCCACGAGAGAGTTCTTGACCTGGCTTGTAAGACCGTAGCGTGAGGGGGCGTCGTCACGCACCTTTGTATAAATGGGGCGTAGGGGATTGAAGACCTCGTCTCTTATCTCTTTATTCATAAGCTTCATATTCTCGAAGAAATAACCCTCAAGAGTATGAATGAGAGACAGATGTCCCTTGAATTCATAACCGAAAATCTTGAGGCGGTCCATGTTATCCTGCAAGAGGTTCTTTTCAAAGTCCAGAGTGTTTGCACTCATACACTTAGAAACGAGATCAACCAGAAGCTCCTTTTTTATCAGCATTGAACCTACGGAAAGGTTACAATTACCTTTTCTGTCAGGCTCAATGAGAAGCTTTTCAATTCTGTTATTTTCGTCAAGTGTAAGAACAACAGGATTCTCCTTCTTATCGGGAATCTCCATGTTCTTGTACATAAGAGTGATGTCGGCTCCGCTCTCCAGGTGTTTTTCAAAGAAATCGTTGTAGTTTATGTTGGCGGCGTGGTTGCTGTTTGTGATAAGCAGATAATCCTCTTTGAGGTGTTTGATATAGCCAATAATGTGATAAAGCGCCTCAACACGGTTTACAAAGGAATGTCCGCCGTAGGGTGAGAAAATGGTAAGTCCTGAACGGCGCTTGGAAAGATCCCACGCTCTGCCTGAGCCCAAATGGTCCATAAGGGAGTGAAAGTTGTTTCTGGCAATGAGAGCAACGTTGTTGATTCCTGAGTTTGACATGTTGGAAAGAGGGAAGTCAACAAGTCTGTATTTTCCGCCAAAAGGAACACTTGCCATGGTTCTCTTGGAAGTAAGTGAAGTCAGATTTTTTTCGCCTACATTGGCGAAAACGATACCTGCAAGATTAATACCCATAATTACACCTCCACATCCTCGTAAATCATAGCTTTAGGTGCAACAAAAGCTCCGTCAGCAACTTTAAGGGAGTCACCGACAACGGCTACACCCCACTCATCACGATTGGGATAATCCTCGGGAAGACCGCCTATAACAGCACCCTTTCCGATGTGTGCATTCTCTGAAACAATGGAGTAAAGCACCTTTGCACCATCTTCGATAACCGCACCGGGCATAATGATAGAGGAGTTGATCTCGGCTCCTTTTCCTACCTTTACGCCGGAGAAAAGAATGGAAAACTCAAGCTTTCCATCTACCTCACAGCCGTCAGCAACAAGGGAATTCTGTATCTCAGCATTCTCGCCGAGCTGATGGGGAGGAAGCATACGGTTTCTGGAATATACATCCTTAAGATCAAGGTTAATATGGGGGTTGAGAAGGTCCATGTTAGCATCCCAAAGGCTGTCAATGGTACCTACATCCTTCCAGTAGCCTTCGAACTGATAGGCATACATCTTCTCTCCGGACTTAAGCATCAGGGGAAGAACGTTTTTGCCAAAATCGTGGTCGGAATCCTTGTTTGCTTCATCGTCGATGAGATATTTTCTCAGCTTATCCCAGCTGAAAACGTAGATACCCATAGAAGCCTTTGTGCTTTTGGGATGCTCGGGTTTTTCATCAAACTCATAGATCTCGCCGTCTTCGTAGGTGTTGAGAATACCGAAACGGGAGGCTTCTGCGATAGAAACATCAATAACCGCAATAGTGCAAGCGGCACCTGTTTTCTTGTGAGCCTTGATCATTTTTGAGTAGTCCATCTTGTAGATGTGATCGCCTGAGAGGATCACAACATATTCAGGGCTGTATCTGTCTATATAGCTGATATTCTGATAAATGGCATTTGCAGTGCCGGAGTACCACTGGGCGCCGTCAACTGCCTGATAAGGGCTGAGACAAGTGACACCTGAGTCCATATTGTCCAGATCCCAAGGCTGTCCGTTGCCTATATATTCATTGAGCAGGAGAGGCTGATACTGTGTGAGAACACCTACCGCCTCAATACCTGAGTTTATGCAATTTGATAGGGGAAAGTCGATGATTCTGTATTTGCCGCCAAAGGGAACGGCAGGCTTTGCAAGCTTTTTAGTGAGTACTCCCAGACGGGAACCCTGTCCGCCTGCAAGCAACATTGCTACGACCTCTTGTTTGGGATACATAGCTGAACCTCCAATTTAGATAAATAGTGGAAAGTGATTGAAATGTGAAATTAAAGTTGTTTACAATTTCGCAAATCAGGGCGAAGTAAAAGAATTACTCCGCCCCTGATTATACTACTTGAAATCAATTATTTTTTGTCGGAAGAGGTGGTCTTTTTAGCGGTTGTTTTCTTAGCAGGAGCTTTCTCCTCTGCCTTTTCGGCTGTCTTTTTAGCAGGAGCCTTCTTAGCGGGAGCTTTTTCCTCTGATTTCTCAGCTGTCTTCTTAGCAGGAGCCTTCTTAGCGGGAGCTTTCTCCTCAGTCTTCTCGGCCGCCTTCTTAGTTGTAGCCTTCTTAGCAGGAGCTTTCTTTGCGGCTGCCTTTTTAGCTGCCTTCTTGGCCTCTGCTTCTGCCTTCTTGGCTGCTTCTTCAGCTGCCTTCTTAGCCTCTTCTTCTCTTCTCTTAACTGCAGGATTCTCCATGGGCTTCACGCACTTAAAGAACATTGCACTCATAGGAGGAATATTGATAACGATGGACTGATCCTGACCGTGGCAACCCTCTTCGTCAGACATAATGTCGATGGGGTTGTTTGCGCAGCCGTAGCCGCCATACTGATCGTCGTCAGTGTTAAAGATGGTGTTATATACACCGTACTGAGTAACACCGATGCGATAGTCGTGTCTGAACATGGGCTGGAAGTTACATACAGCAATTACATCGTTGCCGTCCTTGTCGATTCTGCGGAATGCGATGATGCTCTGTGTGTAGTCATCGTGATGGATCCAGTTGAAGCCTTCCCAGTTGAAGTCAACCTGATGCATGCAGTCAAGATCTCTGTACATCTTGTTCATATCAGCGAAGAACTTGTTGAGCTTCTGGTGCTTCTCATATTCGAGCAGACCCCACTGGAGCTCTTCGTTTACGTTCCACTCGTCGAACTGACCGATCTCGGAACCCATGAAGGTGAGCTTTTTGCCGGGATGAGCCATCATATAGGAGTAGAATACACGAACGCCTGCAAACTTAGTGTCGTAGTCGCCGGGCATCTTATTGATGAGAGAGCCCTTGCCGTAAACTACCTCATCGTGGGAGATGGGAAGCAGGAACTTCTCAGAGAATGCGTAGAGGAAGCTGAAGGTGAGATTGTCGTGGTTGAAGGGTCTCCAGAGAGGATCGATGGACATGTAGTGAAGCATATCGTTCATCCAACCCATATTCCACTTGTAGTCAAAGCCGAGGCCGCCGTCATAAACAGGACGGGTAACCATGGGCCATGATGTACTCTCCTCAGCGATCATCATAATTGTGGGATGATACATATGAACAACAGTGTTAAGTCTCTTGAGGAATTCAACAGCCTCAAGATGTTCCTTGCCGCCGTACATATTTGCAACCCACTCGCCGTCCTTACGGTTGTAGTCAAGGTAGAGCATGGAAGCAACAGCGTCAACACGGATGCCGTCAACATGGTATTTGTCGATCCAGAACATGGCGGAGGAGATAAGGAAGCTGATAACCTCGTATCTTGCAAAGTCGAATACATAGGTGCCCCATTCCTTGTGCTCGCCCTTTCTGGAATCCTCGTACTCGTAGCAGTGAACGCCGTCAAATCTGCCGAGACCGTGAGCGTCCTTGGGGAAGTGAGCGGGAACCCAGTCGATGATAACACCGATACCCTCGTTATGGCAGCGGTCGATGAACTCCATAAGGTCATCGGGAGAGCCATAGCGGGATGTGGGAGCAAAGTAACCTGTTACCTGATAACCCCATGAACCGTCATAGGGATATTCGGTGATAGGCATAAATTCAATGTGAGTGTAACCCATTTCCTTAACGTAGGGAATGAGTTCATCAGCCAGCTTCAGGTAGGAGAAGCTGTTGCCGTCAGCATACTTTCTCCAGGAGCCTGCGTGTACCTCGTAGATGTTGAGGGGTTCCTCGAAGTGGTTTCTCTGGTTCTTGTACTCAAACCAGGCTTCGTCACGCCACTGATGGTTACCGAGAGAGTAAACCATGGAAGCATTATCAGGTCTTGTCTGGCAATGGAATGCATAGGGATCGGTCTTGAGGAGCTTCTCTGACCAAGGTGTTTCTACACAGTATTTGTAGATAGCACGCTCACCGAGACCCTCGATAAATACTTCCCAGATGCCGCCTTCTGCGATTTTATACATGTGGTTAGCATCCTGATTCCAGCCGTTAAAGTCACCTACAACAGATACGGAAAGAGCATTAGGCGCCCATACTCTGAAGACAACGCCCTGCTTGCCATCCCAGTTCTCAACGTGAGAACCGAAAAATTCGTAGGCACGGATAGCGTCGCCGTCAAAGAAACGCTGTATGTGATCTCTTTCATCATTAAAAGAATAATTCATTGGTTTTTATCCTCCTTTAATATATCGCAAAGTTGCAATATACTTTTAATCTATTATATTATAACAAACCTCTTTTAATTTTTCAATAAAAAACAGAAGAATGGTTAACAAAGTTTATCTTTTATATTTGTAAGAAATGCCAAAAATTACTTAGTTTTCATTATAATAATACAGCTTATTGACAATATTTTTCTAATGATTATAATTTAAAAATATGAAATATCGTAAAGGAGAGACTGAAGATGCAGAACGAACAAGAATATATGCTCAAAGGTTCCATGTCCGGGTCCCTTATTCGTTTTGCAATTCCTCTCTTTTTCGGAAATATGTTTCAGCAGCTTTACAATACTGCTGATTCGCTGATAGTGGGAAATAAACTGGGCAATACAGCCTTGGCGGCGGTAAGTGCTACAGCGATGCTTGTATTTCTGATGGTGGGCTTTTTTCAGGGCATGGGACTTGGAGCAGGTGTTGTGATCTCTCAGTATTTCGGTGCATCCGAGAAAGAGAAATTGCGCACAGCCATTCACACTCAGCTTGCCTTTGCATTCCTTGCAGGCTTGTTTCTCACCTTTTTTGGTACAGCCTTTGCACCGCAACTGCTTTTATGGATGGGAACTCCCGAAAGTGTAATGCCCCAGGCGGTGGAGTACATCAGGGTATATTTCTTAGGAAGTGTAGGTCTTGTTATGTACAATGCCTGTATGGGAATTATGCAGGCGGTGGGGGACAGCAAGCATCCACTTCATTATCTTATCATTGCTTCGGTTATCAATGTTGTGCTTGATGTGATCCTTGTATCTGTTCTGGGATTCGGAGTCTGGGCTGCGGCACTTGCCACTTCGGTATCACAGATGGTAAGCGTTGTGCTTTGTATAATCAGGCTTGTAAGAAGTACTGAAATATATAAAGTGGAGCTACGTAAGATTCGTATAAATCTTCAGATGTTTAAGCGGATCCTTCGCTTCGGAATACCCTGCGGTGTGCAGAACTCCATCATTGCCTTTGCAAATGTGGTGGTGCAGTCAAATATAAATCATTTCGGAGAAATGGCTGTTGCAGGGTGCGGTGCTTACTCACGGCTCGAGGGCTTTGCTTTCCTGCCCATAACGAGTTTTACAAGTGCAATTACCACCTTTGTAGGTCAGAATATCGGAGCAGGAAATTATGAAAGAGTTAAAAAGGGTTCTCGTTTCGGAATACTTTCCTCAATTCTTCTTGCTGAACTGGTGGGTGTTATCCTTTATATACTGGCACCAACACTTATTGCGGCTTTTACAAGAGAACCTAAGGCTATAGAATTCGGTGTGCAGAAATCAAGGATATGCGGTCTTTTCTACTGCCTCCTTGCGGCATCCCACGCTTTTTCAGCGGTACTCAGAGGTGCCGGAAAAACCACTGTGCCCATGTTTATTATGCTTGCCTTCTGGTGTGTCGTAAGAGTAAGCTTTCTTGAGATAACGGTTCCTCTCACTGATAATATCGCTTTTGTAAACTGGGTGTATCCGCTCACTTGGGGACTGAGCACCGTTTCACTTCTTACTTATTATTTGAAAGCCCATTGGCTATATCCCGTGGGAAAGGAGAAGGTATTTAAGGAGTAGTTTTTTTGAATCTGTTTTAATTTGGCATCATAATATAAAAAAATAAGGCTGTCTCACAAATTCGTGAGACAGCCTTTTTATCTAATTGAACTTAAGTCAGAAATTAGTCAGCGAGAGTCTTGTCAAGCTCTGCGAAGTACTTGATAGTTCTAACCATCTGAGATGTGTAGGAGTTCTCGTTGTCGTACCAGGAAACAACCTGAACCTGAGTTGTATCTGTCTCAGGCATGTAAGTTGCCATTGTCTGAGTAGCGTCGAAGAGTGAGCCGTATCTCATACCGATGATATCGGAAGAAACGATCTCGTCCTCGTTGTAGCCGAAGCTTTCGCTGGAAGCAGCCTTCATAGCAGCGTTGATGTCTTCCTTAGTAACGTTACCCTTAACAACTGCGAAAAGAAGAGTTGTGGAGCCTGTGGGAACGGGAACTCTCTGAGCAGCACCGATGAGCTTGCCGTTGAGCTCGGGAATTACGAGACCGATAGCCTTAGCAGCACCTGTGGAGTTGGGAACGATGTTAACAGCGCCAGCTCTTGCTCTTCTGAGGTCGCCCTTTCTGTGAGGACCGTCAAGAATCATCTGGTCGCCTGTGTAAGCGTGGATTGTTGACATGATACCGCTCTGGATTGAAGCGTAATCATTGAGAGCCTTTGCCATGGGAGCAAGGCAGTTTGTTGTACAAGAAGCAGCTGAGATGATTGTATCTTCTGCTGTAAGTGTATCTTCGTTAACACTGAAAACGATTGTCTTGAGGTCGTTACCTGCGGGAGCTGAAATAACAACCTTCTTAGCACCTGCATCGATGTGAGCCTGTGACTTGTCCTTTGAGCAGTAGAAACCTGTACATTCAAGAACTACGTCAACGCCGATTTCACCCCAGGGGAGTTCAGCAGCGTTTGCCTTTGCATAGATTTTGAGAGTCTTGCCGTCAACTGTGATTGTACCTGCTTCGTCGTCAGCTTCAACTGTGTGAAGACCTTCGCCGATTCTGCCGCAGTAACCACCCTGTGCTGTATCATACTTGAGAAGATTAGCAAGCATTGAGGGCTTTGTAAGATCGTTGATAGCAACAACATCATAACCTTCTGCACCGAACATCTGACGGAATGCAAGACGGCCGATTCTGCCGAAACCGTTAATAGCAACTTTAACTGACATTTAAAATTTCCTCCATTTTTACATGACTTAAGTCATTGTTATTTTTG
>JAZQAF010000004.1:0-188053 GCA_045545015.1 Ruminococcus sp. | reverse complement strand
GCAAAGATATTCCCTTGGTTTATTCTCGGATTTCTTGCAATGTCTATTGTAGCAAGCGTGTTCCCAATTTCTGCCGCTGTTGTATCCGGCACCAAGAGTGCAAGCAAATTCCTTATGGTATGTGCATTGGCAGCCATCGGTCTCAACACATCCTTCTCAAGCATGAAGAAAGCCGGTATCCGTCCGATGATCCACGGTTTTATCATCTCGGCACTGGTGGTAATCGTGGCACTGGTTGTTGAGATAGCAATGGGAATTGTATAAATAGAAATAATAATACCATAAATAATACAGAGATTATCATTGATGATATGTCCTCCGATGAACTGCAAGAGCTTATAGAGCAAATCGATAAAACCGGCAAAACCGAGGAACCTATTTATTATAGTAACCGAATGATGCCGTGGGATTACCGTTGGTTCGAGCTGGATAATGTAAACGCTTTGTTTAAGGGTGAAATAGAATTGATCAAAGACGGATATGCGCCCTTTTGGTTCGATTAATGCCTGCAACGAACAATGCAACGCTAACCTCAATAGCGTTGCATTGTATCAAAATAGCACTATATTTTCAAAAAATGAGAAGACACCCAACAGGGTGTCTTTTCTTTTTTGTTATGGAAAGTTTATGAAACGAGCTTCGACCTCCCAAAGGGCGAACCGGTGATGCGCTGCCGGTGGCAGATGAAGCGAGGGGGTGAGGGTGCAGCGGTCAAAATCGTCAACAACTATGTTGTGCCCGATGATTTTGGGCACCGCAAACGGACCGCTCTTTCAAGTCGCACCGAAGCAACCAAAGAAAGACTCCCACACATCACGCTTGTGGCTTTCTCTTTGTCTGTTTTCAGTTGTAGCGGTTTAGTCGTTATCGCCCGACAGCGTTTCGCACATCAGCCTGCCACCGAGGCGGAAACCATAAGCGAAGGTCTCTCGCTCGATAATGCAGTACATTTCGTTTAGGCAGTCGTCGTATTTTTCGAGGATTTCTTTTTGCTTATCCGTAAGTGTGCCGGACAATTTATCACAATTCTTACCCATAAGGTTAAGCAGGTTTTTTATCTCGCTGTTACCTTCAACCCTCTGTATTTGTGGGTCGATGTTACCGTACCACAGCTCTTCAATAACACCGGCCATTATTCGTCACCTTCTACCACACGGCAACTGTCCTCGCCGTAAACCACTCCGAGGGTTGAACCGCAGTCCCACCGCACATGAATCGTTCCCATATCATCCACAGACTTAACTGTACCCTTACTACCCGGGGTACAGTTTTTGTTATATGGGGCGTCCATACAGATAAGCTCCACTCTAGCACCCTTGGGATACTCTGCCTTTAATCTTTCCAAAGTTTTTTCGCTAATGTTATACATAACATACCTCCTTGATTTTCGGTATGCTATATATCACTCTGAAGCCGCTAAAAGTCAAGCTGTTATTAGTTTATCCGGGTAATAGCTTCTACATATATTAAATGGCGGCGTGATTATACGATTTTGATTAATGTTAATGTAATGTATGGTTTTATTGTGTAGTTGTTTCAGAAAACGAAATCAAAATCAGTTGTCTTCCGAACGGTTTTTGCTGACAAGAGTTGCAAGCTCGAAACGGCTGTGAACGCCCATCTTGGGGTAAATCTTCTTAGTGTGGTCTTTAACGGTATTTTCGGAAATAAACATTATCTTGGCAATATCCTTGTTGGTGTAGCCCATACAAATAAATTCGGTAACCTCCCGTTCCTTTGGAGTAAGAACAGAAAGAATATCAGGGGTTTGTGCAGGGGTTTGTGCAGGGGTTTGTGCAGGTTTTGTAACAGTCTCACGGACAGGCGAAATGTCTTTTTGTGCGGTTTCGTTGTTTTCGGCATTTCTTCTGCGTAAAGAAAACAGTAAGAAAGGTTCAATCTGTGCATATATGAAAACCAGTACCGTCATAATTACTGCGTAAACAAGATACAGCATAACAGGTGCATTTCTAAACATCTCGACCATACTGCTTTGCACTAAAACCGCCACAAGAGCAAGGAAGATGATTATAGGGGATATGTATTTGGACGGATAAGATTTCATAATTACCGAGCCGTACAAAGGGAGCATCTGACAAGGTACGACACCTATACCTATAAGGGCACAGGCGATGTAAGAAAGTGCAGAAACCTGAGTTGCGACGAACATAAGAAGAAAGCTAAGACCCCCAAGTCCAACCAATATTGGGGTTAGTCGGAAGGGGTGAATATTGGACTTTTTGTAAAGAAAATACATTGTAAAGGAAGTAATGGCATTTACAAAGTACATAATAAACACACCGTGCTGAACTTCGCCGGCAATGGCAGGTCCCGAAACTCCCATTAGTGAACATATAAACACAAGAACATAGGTTCCGTAAAGAAGCTTCTTCGGTGCAGTCAGGTTATCGCTTTTCTTTATGTAACGGGGCTGAACATCACGGCTTGTCGGCATATTCAGAAAGAAGATAAAGAGAAGCACAAGGGCCGCCACCATTACAAAACGGAAGGTGGGGAAGGTGACGGGCAGAAACTCGTTTTGAAGCAATGCTATCATAAAGGTTGCCACACCGTAGGCAAAGGTCAGGTGTTTGATGGTGGTTTTTTCAGAAAGATAGTTGACCATCAGAAAGGTTTCAAAGCCTATCATCAGACAGCAGGAGAAAATCTGAACATAGATTAGCAGACGCAAGGCATCTTCAGGCAGAGGAAGGAACAATCCCCCAACTGACAAAAGAGCAACACTTGTGGCGATTCGTTGAGTCCATACCACAGTCTTTGGCAGAAATATCATCCAAAGTATACTAAGTACATAGCATACTGCAATAAGTGTGGTTGCGTTGTTCATATCAATGGGCAGAGGGGTTTTGCCGTCAATGGTCAAAGACGGTCCCACAAAATAGATAAAGCCCATCTGCCAGAAGCTAAACATAGCAAAGCACACAAGAAGCCACAGCGGTTTGTCCTGTCGCTTTTTTAGATTTTCAGTAAGAAGTGATTCGTTCACAGCTTAACCTCCTTTTTTGCCCCAAAAGAGGGGTATTCTCACTCTTTTGCGAAAAAATCTATCCCTTCGGGCGGTAATTCCTCCAATATCCCACCGGTGTGGGATATGCATACCCTCCAAAATACACTATAATTTAACCGAGGAATAAGAATTAAATTTTCAAATATTATACATTATTGCTAAAAAATTTTCAACGGATTATTAGTAAAACTACCCGAATAGGTATTATTTACCAATATTAACCCCTTGTTGGGTAGGTTACGAATTGCTTTAGATAAAGTATAATTTTTTCAGGGGGAATTATATGGAGAAATTAAACTATTTTGACTATCTCGCTCTGGCACAAAGTGAATATAAATTGTTACTGGAAAAATACCCCGAGCTTTCATTACTTTCCAAACGGGAGTTTGAGGTTTTTGCACAGCTTCTTACCGACAAAACTCAGGCTCAGATTGCCGAGGAGCTTTTTGTCTCGCATTCCTCGGTGCATTTTCATTGTAAAAACATTTACAAAAAACTCAGCATTAACAGCCGAAAGCAGCTGTTGATTAAATATAAAGAGATTTAAGGTGGTGTATTTATGGGCTTTTTAGAAAGAGCAATACGACGAGGTGTAAGTGACGCCGTTGGCAAAGCCGTGGGTCAGGCAATTACAAATGCCGTAGAGCCTAAGGCTACGGAGCTTGTGAATAAGGCGGCAGATAAAATTGATTCTTCCACAACAAATGTGAATGCTCAGCCTGCAAACACACAGACAGGCTCGGCATTAGAGGGTGCGTTCTCAAATTTTGAGCGTGCGGCTTCAAAATACGCCACCGAAGCGGCTAAGAATATGAAAGTTTGTTCCGCTTGCGGAGAAAGCACTACTGCGGACAAAAAGTTCTGTCCCTCCTGCGGTGAGAAATTACCTGAAAAATCCATAGCAGATGAGCTTGTATGTACCTCCTGCGGCACACAGAACAATGTGGGCACAAAATTTTGCCAAAATTGCGGAGCTAAGCTTCCCTTTGCGGTAAATGAAGAAAATGCTCAGCTCAGTAAAGACCAAAAGGTTCTTGACGAGTTTAAAGAGTATCTGCCTCAGTATCCTGTGTGGAGCTGTGGCGGTAAAAACTTTATATTGGAAAAAGAGCCTGACTACTGCTGGTTTTCTGCAAGGTTTGACAGTAACTTCTCTGCAGAAAAGGCGGTCGAAGACTACCGTCAGCTTCTTATGAATAACGGATTCAGACAGGCAGGTCAGTACCCAAGCATTTGCCACCTTTACAAAATGATAAACGGCACCTGCTACCACGCAGACACCGAGCATTGCTTTGAGGGTGACAGTGACACCCCAACAATTTACTTTAATGTAGCAGAGCCTGCAGGCGGCTTTGACTATGTAAAACCCGAACCCAAAAAGCAAAAAAGCTTTTTCGATTTGTTTAAGTGATAAAAGCTTATAATAAAATGCTCAGAGGAGATTGTTATGAAAAAATTATTATGTTTGTTAATGACTGCAGTAATGCTTTTGACCTTGGGCGTTCCCATGGCTTCGGCTCGTGATGTTTACGATTCACCCTTAAAGGTGTTTGAACTTTACGTTGGCGGAGTTGACGCACTCCAGACGCCTCAGGGCGACGGCTGGAGCTACAACCACAAGACAAGAACACTTACTCTTGAGGACTGTACAATCACACAGAGCAAAGTGTTCAACACTGATTGGGGTAATAGGAAAGAAGCTCTTATTTACTTTGAGGGCGTGCTTACAATCGAGCTCAAGGGTGATAACTACTTGGAGCACAAGGTTACTTCGGCACCTTCGGAGTACACAAGCTACAATGCTATCTGTGCGGACGTGTTCTCAACTGCTGTTGCTGACCCTCCCAGTGAGCTCAAAATCATTGGTGACGGTAACCTGACAGCAGGTGTCGAGTTTCCCGAAGAAGCAGTTGATTGGGAGTACCTTGAGTATAGCTGCGGCATTTTCTGTAATGCATCGGGCGGTGTTGACCTGACAGGCCTTTCCAAGGGTTCAAATCTTGATGTTTACGGCGGTCTGACAGATGTGGAGGCTCCTTGGGTTGCTCAGGCTTGGAACTGCTCTCCCACTTTCTCTGACGAGTCTATGGTTATTGCTTACCGTGACATAGAGGGTACTATCGAGAATGAGTTCGGCTACAACTGGAATAACAACGACGCATGGCGTATGAAGGTTATAACAGCAGACGCATATCTTGCACCAAACGGAATGCTTACAATTCTTGACGACGGCAAAGCTACGGGCGACGGTTGGAATTGGGAGAATAACTATCTTCTCCTTGAAGAAAACACAGCAGTTAAGGCGGTTTATTTCAAAAAATCCGTAGACAAGGCGAAGCTTTACCTTGCAGGTGATGTTACTCTTGACAGCACCGGTATTTATATGGATTGGTCTGATGCAAACTGTATTACCACAGAGTGTCCTCTGGAGATTCATACAAACTACCACAAGCTTACCCTTGACGGATACGGCAACGGTATCTACGGTGACGGTGTTGATGTAACGGTTGCAGGCGGATATGTTGACGTTAACAGCGGATGGTACGCAGCTTATGTAGAAGGCGGCAGACTTGTAATTGCCAATACCGAATTTAACGACTACGGTAGTGACAGCGGTATCAGAACATACTATGGTTACGATGAGGATTACAACGAAATTCCCGCAGGAAATCTTATTATTGCAAATTCCTCTGTTAACACAACATACTGGGTTGAGTCTTACAAAGATCTGGTTGTTATTGACTCCGAAATTGCAATTTCAGATACAAACTACGGTCTTGTAAGCCAGCAGAATATGAACCTTATCAACAGCGTAATTAATGTAGAGGCTTCCGACCGTGCTATTCAGTCTTATGGAAATATGAAGATTGACAACTGCAACCTGAATCTTGAGAGTGAGGGTATGGTTATCTTTGCAAATTACAGTGAGGGTGAGCCTGATCTTGATACTCTTAAATTCACAAATATGACAGTAGCTGAGCCTGAGGGCGGAGCAGTAGGTGCATACTACAACGGCTACGATTATGTTACAACTATTGTAGATGCAAACGGCGACAAGGCTACAAAGCTTGTAGCTACAGCAAACCTTAAGGAGCTCGTTGACGAGGAGACAGAGGTATCTGTTCTTACGGATGAGGATGTTGAACTGAGCGTAGAGCCTGTTGAGGATGATGCGGTAAACGAGCTTCTTGAGAATATGGACGTTACAGATGTGTATGATATCACTCTTACACAGAACGGCACAATTGTTCAGCCTGACGGTACCGTAACGGTAAGAATCCCCTGTGATGATGAGAACGCAAGAGTTTACCATTGGCAGCTTGACGGCATACTTCACGATATGAATGCTGAATATGTAGGTGGATATCTGGTGTTTGAAACCAACCACTTCAGTGTATATGTTGTTGCAGCTCCAGTTGCGGAGGCTACAGGCTACAGCCTTACTCTTACAGGTAATATCGGTGTTAACTTCTTTATGAATCTTTCGAGCATAGCACTTGCTGACGAGAATGCAAAGGTTCAGTTCAGCTATGCGGATAAAACTATGGAAGTGCCTCTCGGTGAGGGTGAGTATACAAACAGCGGATACAGGTTCACCTGTGAGGTTCCTGCAAAGGATATGTCTTCAGAGATAACCTGCAAGGTTGTAACAAGCACTCAGGAGAGCCAGGAGTTTTCATACTCTGTTAAGGAGTATGCAGAGTATATTCTTGCAAATTCAGATACATATTGGAATGAATATGACATAGTAAGAAGTATGCTCAACTACGGTGCCGCTGCACAGACTTACTTTGGCTACAATACAGATACACTTGCAAACGAGTCTCTTTCAGAGGACGACAAGGCAGTAGATGAAATAGACTTCTCCGACTATGCATTAAATATTACCGAAGAGGACGAGAAGGTAACATATTACGGTACGGCACTTTCTCTTAAATCAGAGGTTGCAATTTTACACTACTTTATAATTGATAATGGTACAGATGTGTCTGCCCTCGATGTAACAGTAAACGGTAAGAAAGCAGAGCTTGAAAAGAACGGTAACCTTTATGTGCTGAAGATTACAGATATTCCTGCACAGGATATCTACGACGCTTATGAAGTTACGGTAGGCGATGTAACTCTTGAGTACAGTGTTGCAAGCTATGGTTATATGGCTCAGTGGTCAGAAAAGACAGAGATTATAGAGCTTATGAATTCACTGGGTACATATTCACAGTACGCACAGTGGTATATTGAGTGGTAATAAAAAAGGAGAATAGAAAGTGAAGAGAATTTATGAATCTGCAGAAATAAGAATCACTTTTTTTGATAATGAGAATGTTGTCGCAGCAAGTGCAGGAGGCGTGTTCGTACCTTCTTATGAAAAAGGCGACGACGAAACAGAAATTCTGTAACAAAATCTAATAGCACAGAAGAAATCCTGTGTTAAGAATAAAGCGAAAAATAATTATGTAAAGGAGGATTTAATATGAAAAAAAGATTATTATCACTTATCCTTTGCCTGACTTTAGTTCTGGCATTGGTGCCTATGGGGGCTGTCAGCGCCGCTGACAATGACTTTAAGGAGGTTCCCGCCTCCTTTACTGCACCTTACATCTACATAACCTCGGACAATAACGGAAGTGTTTATGTAAACGCAGTTCACCCCGAGGATTTGCAGAGATTCATTGCGTATTCCGACGGCTATTGGGGTGATGCCGAGGGCGGCAGGACCGACAACGACTATTGGTGGACTAAAGAGTACGGTGACGGCTTACGTTTTGATTTGGATTTCCAGTACGACTGGCGAATCCCCGGCGGCGAGTGGCACTACACCGAGGAATGGGACACAGAAAACTATTTTGACAATCCCACCTACGAAGGCTTCGACTGGTGGGGCGACATTTCAGGTACTTACTGGAGAGTTTTTAGAGGAACTGACTGCTACAACGCAGAAGAGGGCAGCAAGTACTATCCCTTAAAGGACTATTTTGACGAGTACTTTGACGGCTGGGATAATTACTACCTCTTTGACCAGAGCAAATCCTTGGAGTTCAGAGCAAGATACCGTGTTAAGCAGACCTCAGGCTACTATTCTGTAGAGGATAAAGAAGAGGTAGTGTCCTATATCTACTCCGATTGGTGCGAGCCTGTTTCCTACGGCGCTTCAAACGATGCCCAGGCAGAGATACCTGCAACTCTTACTCCGCCCACAATCGAAGACCCTTACATTGAGGTTGGTACAGGTGAATACGGTGCAAACAAGATTTGGCTCCGTGCGTTTTCTCCCTTCGAGGTATCATACCTTGACGGCATCAAGCTTGATATTGAGGAAATCTCGGTTAAATCGGTTAATTATGAGAATATCCGTTTAGAAGCAAGCCTTGATGGTGAAAACTGGCAGGAGGTAGCATACCACAACCTTTCTTCCAAGGAATATTACATTGATACTATTGACATCTGGTGGAAGCTCATCCGCGACCCCGAGGTTACTAACACTTGGCGTGCATTTGAGTGGGAAGAGCAGGAGGTCTATCTGCGAGCAAGGTACAGTTTGGAGCACGAGGCTTATAACTACTCAGGTGAAGAGGTAAGAACCGACTATTTTGATCTTTATTCAGATTACAGTGAGGTTGTAAAGATTACCGTTCCCGAGGTTGAGCAGTACTCTATCACAATGGACTACCAGAACTACGGAGCAAATGATTACTCAACCGATAATTTTATCCGTACAGAAAACGAGAAGATAGGTTGGATTCGCCTTGCTCCTCTTGAGGGCTTCTGGGTGCAGAAGGTAGTTGTAAACGACGAGGTAATGTTTGACCTTTCGGACGAAAGCACCTACGAGCTTCTTGATTGGGAAGACCAGGAGCAGATGGCACGCGACTACTTTAAGTTCAAGGATGACCCCAATGCTTGGAATGACCTTACAATCGCTGTTACCTACGGCGGCGAAGCCCCCACTAAGCATAATCTGACATATTCAATTGGTGAGGGCAACACAGGCAGAGGTTATGTGAATGTTTATGCCAAGGGCATAAACACTGACCTTGATTACGAGGGCGATGTTGCCGCCATCAACGAGGGAATGGAGCCAACTCTTACCGTAAGAGCTTCAAAGGGCTCCGTTATCAAGAGCGTAACTCTTGACGGCAGAACAATCAATGTTCCCAAAAATGCAACGGAGTATGAGTATCAGATGTCCGCTGTAACTGCTCCTATGTCCCTTGTGGTAGAGTTTGAAGAGGTTGCGTTCTCTGTTTATGGCTCAAGGAGCGGTAACGGTACCATTACCTATGAGGCACCCGATTATTACGAGGATGCCGATGAATATATAAACAAGGGTGACAGCATCACCTTTAATATGCAGGCAGAAGAAGGCTTTGAAATCCTGAGAGTAACTGTTGACGGCGAGGATGTTGACCTTGCAACTCTTGGTAATGCAGGCAACGAAAAACTCACTTCTGCGTCCTATACATTTGATAATGTGCAGGAGTCACACCGCATCTACGTTGAGTTCTCTACTCCCGAAACTCAGTACGTAACCCTTACCGTTAATTGGAACGAGGGCGGTATCTGTAACGGCGGCGACACCGAGGAGCAGGTTGTAAAGGGCGGCTCCAGAGGCTTTTATATAGAGCCTCAGAATGGTTACGAGGTAGTGAAGATTACCGATGGCGAAACAGAGATCACAAACTTCATCGGCGACTACTATTATGTTAAGGATATGACCGCAGACAGAACTGTTACGGTTGAGTTTGCACCCATAGAGATTCCCTCTCTGCTGGGTGATGTTAATTGCGACGGCAAGGTTAATGTTAAGGATGCGACCCTGATTCAGAAGGCTATTGCCAATCTGACAGAGCTTACCGAAAAGGGCGAAGCTCTTGCAGACACAGATCTTAACACAAAGGTTAATGTTAGGGATGTAACTGCAATCCAGAAGCACATCGCAGGCATCGAAACAGGTTATCCCATTGGCGAGCCTATTTAACCGTTAGCTACGGTGGGCAATTCCGCCTTTGGGCAGGTCAAATGTAAATTGAACCTTTCCGTTACGGCGGAGATATAAAAGTATAGGGATAAATCCTTTTGTATAAAGTTAATCTAAGTAAAGCATAAATAAAACTTATAAATATAATTTGCAACCCCTCTGCCAAAAACAGAGGGGTTGCTTCTTTTCTATAACCTAAAAAGTACTTGAACGGCATATGGTGTTTTCCGTCAGCAAAGCGTTTGCGTTGTCCCCATTTTACGTTCTCTGAGATAGAACGGGACTCTTCCTCGGCTAAACCGGACATCAATGTTATCAGGAACTTACACATAATTGGTGTTCTGGACTTTTAAAATTCCATTTTAATATTTTTTACATAATTCACAGTGCTGAGTACAGTGCATGGGCGGTTTGGTAGCGCTCGTCGGGGTTTATTGCCGTGCTTTTTCGGACAATTCGTCCGGCTTTACCTGAGACGATGGAAATACTTGGATGCTGACCTGTAAGCATTACATTGTACAGAACGCCTGCGGCATAAATATCCGTGCGTGCATCCGTCTGGGAAACACCTAATTGCTCAGGCGAAACATATCCTACCGTGCCCATAATAATGGTGTCACGATTACATTCTCTTGTCTGTCGTGAGGCATTGAAATCAATCAACACAACTCTGCCGTCGTCAGATATCATTACGTTTTCGGGCTTTATATCCCTGTGGACGATACCACGTGAGTGAAGCACATCCATAGCCTGACAGAGCCCTGCCATAACTGTGCGAGCGCCCTTTTTATGATAGCTGTCCATTTTCATAAATTGGGCAACTGTCACACCGCTGATAAATTCCTCTAAAACAATGTGCCCGTCGTCAAGTATAATCGAATCAAATATTTCGGGTAGATTTTTACAACGGATGCTTACGAGAATTTCGTAGGCGTTTATTTTCTGAGGGTAACTGCGGAGCACCAAATCCCTGCCCGTTTCTTTGTGGCGAAGCCTGAGCACCTTGCAATTATTCTTTGTGCTGAGTGCCTCAACAATTGCAAAGCTCTCTTTTATTTTGCTAATATATTCTTCTCTCGTCATTTTTTCTCCGAATGTCTGTCAAATAGTTTCTTCCTGCCACTCAAAGCCGTAGTCACCGGCAAGCTCTGACCAGAGAAGTCCCTGCGTGTTTTCTATATATACGGGGCAATGAATTATCAGGTTTTCCGAGCAATCGGAAAGAGTTGATTCCTCTATAAGAACATCCTCGTGCAAGTACAGATCTGTAAGCGCACAGCCTTTAAAAGCATCTCCCCACACATATTTAACATTATAACCAAGGTCAATAACACGTGCATCAGTGCCATCAAACGCTCCGTCTGCAACAGCAGCTACGATGCAGTTTATATCGTCGCCCACAAACGAGGGCACCCGATACACTCCGTCGGGCGAAGTGCCCTCAACGCGTGTGAGCGTGAAATTATTTTCGAGGATTATTGCCGTGGGGTGCTCGTTACGAGTTGCCCGGCGGAAGGTGTATGTAACCCCATCCACAGTACAGGTTTTTGTTGATGTATCAACATCAGGGGCGTTGGGTGCAAGCGTTGTTTCTTCAGTCGTATCGCTTTTTGTGGTGGTAGTTGAGGTGCTTGCGTTAGCTGTTGTAGTTGTGGTGTCACTGAGAGAGGGGTTGTCGTCATTTTGTTCATTGTCTGAGTAAATTGCGATAATTAAAGCGAACGATGCTACACATAAAACAAGGCAAACGACCAGCACAAACGGCCACCGACGCTTTTTGCGTAGTGGTGGCTGAATCTGCTCCTTCTCATCCAAGGGGGTCATGCAGCGCAGGCAAAATCTTGCGCTGTCATCTAATTCTGCTTTGCATTTTGGGCATAATTTCATAATACACTCTGACCTAACGTATCAAATCCGTAATCATATAAAAGCTCGTTTATTTGTGCTACTGTCATTTTCTTACAAATTCCGTAGAGCACAATGCTGTCAAACGGGCGCTTTACGTACAGGTGGCTGTAGCCTGCGGCCTTGAGAAGCTGCTGGACCTGCTCCAGATTCAGCTCCATTCCGATAGCCAGCGCCAAAACCTTGCCACGCTCAGGTATGCGCTTGCCCGAAAAAATATGGTAGCCGTATGTTTCACTCATCTCCGCATTTTTTATAGCGGCAGATTTACTGATACCGCTCTGCTTAAGCAGTTGCTCCAAAAGCTCCGCCAAGGATTTATCTACCATATAGTCCTTGTTTTCTTGATAAAAGCTTTGAAAATCGGGAGAAAGCTGAAGCTGCTCTACAATTTCAGATGTGTCCTTTTGCATAAAAAGCACCCCTTTGTTTTACTTATAGCACAATATGACAAAAAATGCAATAAATTGTTCGGTTGTTAAAAATCGAGGTAGTTTAACACAATGTTTCAAAAAAGTCAATACACTGACAGTAAAGGATAAGAAAAAATTTTTGATATATAATAGCTTTAATAAGTAAAAAGAGGTGGACTATGCCACCTCATAAAAATTCGGAATTTTAAATTTTAAAGACTTTCGAGGAATGTCAGCAGCTTTGTTTTTTGCATAGGCGACAATCTTGAAAATGCAATGGCAAACTCGTTGGACTCCGAGGAGTCGTCAAAAAACTCTTTGAGCGAAATTTCCATTGCATCGCACAGAAGCTGTAGGTGCCCTACAGTGATGTCGGCCTGTCCGAGCTCAACTCGTCGCAGATGGGTCTGAGATACACCTGCCCTTTCGGCCAATCCGTTTTGTGTGTATCCGCATTGTTCTCTTAAGCTTCGAAGTCTTTTGCTAACATTCATAGACTTACACCTCACTTAGTCTTATAAGAATATGTTAGCATAAATAAATCAAATAATTAGTTGTAAAAGGTTGACTAATTAGTTTTATAGGACTATAATTATTTTAGTGAAGTTGCTCACTTTAATCAAAACAACAGAATGTTTTTGGAAATGAGGTAGAAGTATGAGTCATAAAAAAAGCGAATTGATAGCAAAATTAGAAAAAATTTCGTTTTTACACCACAAAGCATTGTCAATCAAACATAAAATGGCAAATTTCGTACCGGAAGATAATTACGAAAGAAAATCAATAGTTCCTGTTTTTCCTGGCGAGTATGAAGATGAAGAGGATCGTGAAGATTTGGAATGTTCGGTTGACCACGAGGACGAAGATGCCATAGAACAAATGACAGAAGAGTTTGACTCACGTTATTGTCCTCGAGAACCCGGAAAACCGGATTTCGGTAGGAAGCCCGGACTAGACACGCCTCTTACCAATGAGTACAAGAAAAAGAAAGGTTGGATTCCTCTTGTTGCCGGCTTTGTTGTTGTTTGTTCTTTAATTTCGGGGGGCTTATTCTCCGGCGATGCACTTACCATTATTTTAAATCTTGTGGTTATTGCGGCTTGTGGTGTTGCTGTTTTCTTCTTCTTTAAGAGAATCAAAGAATTGACAGCAGCAGACGAAGAGGTTACAAAAGCTTCGATTGCAGGTTATGAGCAAAGAAATAAGGAGAAAGAGCAAAAATACGAGCAGGATATGAAAGAGTATCAGTCTCTTATGACTTCCTATAAATTATCAAGGGCTGATTTTATTGAAGCATACACCAGTTGGCGTAATCTGTATCTTGAAAGTCAGAATGAAGAGAAACAAATTGCTGCAAAATTGGAAGCAGACAGGGTAGCAGCTGTTGCGAAGATAGAAGAAGAGGAGTTCACACCTGCTCTGCAGGAGTTGGCAGAAATCAGTGATATTATTACTCCTGAATATCTTCCCGCTATCGACATAATTATAGATCTTCTTAAAAGTGGTAGAGCCGATGACTTTAAAGAAGCAATTAATCTTTATGAAGATATGGTTTATCGCGAAAGACAATTACAGTTACAAAGGGAACAAGAAGAGAGAAGACGTTACGAAGAAGAACAACGCCGTCGGGACGAAGAGCGTCGTCATCAAGAAGAAATGAAATTCCGTGAGGATCAGGAGAGGCGACGTCGTCGTGAAGAAGAACGGAGACTCAGGGATGAAGAGAACCGTGCTCGAGAAGAAGCCCGTGCACGTGAGAGAGAAGCACTTCGTATGAAATATGATGAAAAAGAGCGAATCAGAAAAGAAGAATATAAAAAACACATGAATAATCTTGAACAGGAAAGAAAGCAAAGTAATTTAGCACAGGCACAATGTCGAGCATGTGCCCATGCCGGTCGTTGCAATATGATGGCATATAACAAGACACCGACCTGTACAGGTTTTACACCCAGAAGATAAGCAGGTTAATAAAGGAGGAAATGTAATGGGTTTTTTAGACAATGTTTTAAAAAAAGTAGGAGCAGCCCTTGCTACGATCTATGGTGAAGTTAGCTCAGGAGAGTATAACGGTTGCCGGATTGCATTGGGTAATCCACCTAAAGAGAAAGTATCTTCAGCATACAGCTTCTCTCAAATGATCTTCTTAAAAGACAAGGAGGAAGTGGCTCGTCTCAATATCACAACAGATATTTTAGATATTGAGTACATCGAAACTATTCAGTTTCCCGCTACAGGTAAAGACGGTTACAGATGTAAAGTAACATTTCCTGATGGCAACACCTCCGAGGTGGATTTATTCCCGAGCTATATTCGTGTGTTATACTCCAATTTAAAAGGAAATATGCTCAAAGAAACCTGTGAGTTTTTCGAAAAAGAAATCGAAAAATTACCTCGTGCATAAACAGGAACAAAGTACAAGCGGCGGCAGAAAGATTTCTACCACCGCTTTTGTTATGATAATATAAATTAGTGCTCAGGAGGTAAATAGTTTTCATGGAATGCGAAAACATAAAAGGTCTTACAAGAGAATGGGAAGATATGACAGGTGCGGTTATTGAGTTAAAGGAACTTTCTGTTTCAGATATAGAAGGACTTATAGCGGACACTTATGAAGTTTTAACCGAGTATCACAAAGAATCTCTCTTACCAAAAGAAATAACAAAGCTACTTCTGGAGATAAAAGATTTTCATGAAATATCTTCAGCAATAGAGTTTGCAGAGAAGCCAAAAGGATATTATCACTCTATGGATATTCTTCTCATAACCAATGCTATAATAAATGGTTTTTTAAAGGGAGAATATGAGTGTGAATTCCCAAAACTTCAAATCAAAGACATAAACGACAATATGCACCTTATTGATTTAAAAACCAACTTTCTTCCACTTTCATCTGATTAATAATTATCCAAACCAAAATAAAAAACAAGCGTTGCAGTTTGAGGGCATAAATGTATCGTGTCCTTCTCCCGCAACGCTTTTTTGTTGTGTAAAAATATGAAGTTTTTCGTCTTTGCGGGTAAATCCCCCAAACCTACGCTCATTATAGGGTTGAGATGATTATATCATAATGATTTTTGATGTACAACATCAAGCAACGTATTATTACTCAAAAACATTTGTTGTTTTATTATCTCCTGCTTCACAAGAATAGGAAAATTTGCATGCTTATTTCTGAATGGATATCAGCTATTATTGTTTTTTCATTTGTCGCAAAAACAATAAAACAGCACATAGTGTTATAATGATTGTGTATCCTATCACTATAATAATATGTGGTAAAAGTTCAGTATAGTCACCACTTATCATTGCTTTTTCAAGTTCGACTGCATGAACGAACGGCAACATATTTGCTATTTTTCTGAAAGAGCCTCCTACAAGGTCAAGATTAAACCAAACCCCTGAGAGCCAGGCTGTCAAATTAGTAAGCAATGCACCACAAATACCACCTACCTGCTTTACATTCATAATGCTACCACATAATAAGCCAAGTGCAATTTCAAATATCGAAAATGGAATAATCATCAGAATCGCATATAAGATATAAACCGTAACAGGCAGACCAAGAATAATCGCCACCAGATAGCAGATTGCACATTGTGCTATCGCTATCGGTATAAGCGGCAACATGTATCCGATGATAAAATCAAACGCTCTTAATGGAGAAGTATACAACCTCTGCAACAAAGCACTTTCTCTGTCTCTTGCTACCAAAGTGGCAGAAAAGAGAGTCATAAACGAAAGTCCAAACACCGTAATACCGGGTGTTAAACTTTCTATTTCAAACAAACTCACAGGGACACTTGCTTGTATTGCACTCAACAATAACAGTAACACAATCGGAAAACCTAATCCGAACAATAAATTCAGCGGGTCTCGCAAAATTTCCTTCGCACATCTTTTGCCAAATGTAAACATTCTCATTTTGTTGTCTCCTTTACGATTGAGATAAAAGCGTTTTCAAATTTCTCAGTAGAGGTCTTATCCATAAGCTCGCAGGCTGTTCCAAGTGCCAACATCCTTCCGTTTTTCATAATACCGATACGGTCAGATAACGCTTCTGCCTCTTCCATATAGTGTGTTGTAAGTATTATTGTTATTTTTCCTTTCAAACAACGAATAGTGTCCCAGAGTTCGCTTCTGGCAATCACATCAAGACCTAATGAGGGCTCGTCAAGGAACAGTATTTTAGGTTCGCTTATGAGAGCCATGGCAATACTTACCCTACGTTTCCAACCACCGGAAAGTTTGTATGCCTTTTTATTTAGTATATTTTCTAAACCGAATTGCTCTGATAGCTCTTGGATTTTTGCTGTGCTGTCTTTCTTTGAGAAACTGTGAATGCCACATATTAGCTCCAGATTCTCTTTAACTGATAAATTAGGAGCTACCGCAGTTTCCTGTGGTGATACACCGATAATGCTTTTAACTTTTGTTTCCTCTCCTACGATACTGCAGCCACCTACAAACGCATCGCCGCTTGTAGGCTTTGTAAGACAAGAAAGCATTTTAATTGTTGTCGTTTTTCCTGCTCCGTTGACACCAAGCAAAGAGAACAGCTCTCCTTGTTCAATTTGCAGGTTCAGATTATCGACAGCAGTCAAATCCTTGTATTTTTTTGTCAAGTTTATGGTGTTTATGGCTTTCATATTTCATTTCCTCCGCATTGAGATTTTATAGCTCTAATATAAAGGCTGATATTAAGAAAATAAAGGAATATGAAGTAATCGGTCGTTTTTAGCACCTAAGCGGTTTATTCTGTCAATACATAGCAGTGTCTGTTCTCGCTTCACCGATAAAATTTCATATCGGCTTTTTGGCTTTTTGCCAAACGTGACTCCTCTATTGATACGGGTAGTGTCAATAGAGGTTAGGTTGTTTTATCGTTAATTTTTTTAGCGAAAAGCCAAGTAAATAAGCAGAGAATAAAAAACAAGCGTTGCAGTTTGAAGGAGTAAATTGATACTCTTCCTCATCCGCAACGCTTTTTTGTTGTAATTATTTATGTGATTTTATGCTTTTGCTGGTAAAACAAATAAACCTATCGTTAAATCATAGGACTATCGTAAAATTGTTATAAACATTATTTGCCTGTGCAAGGGTTTGAGTATGATTACATAAACATTCTATTAGGGCAGAAAGCTCATAGGTTGATAATTCTACTACAACCTTTTTTCTAACAGATCTTCTCAAGTTATCAATAGCCACAATTAATTAGTTGATAAACTCTGTGGTTAGTTTATACCAAAGAAAGACTCTCACACCAATTGGTAGGGGAGTCTTCTCTGCTTTTTATTTAGACAACAAAAGCTTGACAGCTATTATACTACTGTCAAGCTTTGCTGTTTTGTTAACACATTCAGTTTGTCACAAATTTATCCAGAATCTTCCTATAAGCTTTTCTATATCGGAGCCTGTGTTCAATCCTGCAGCGTGCTTCTGAATCGCAGTGGCATCTTTGACGTTAATAACAGAGTCGCCGTTTACATCTGCGCAGATCGTTTCAATCTCGGAAAGAATAATAAGGTCGGCAGAGGCTTTTTGAACTGTGGTTGCATCCTTTACATTAACAATCATATCCATATTTGAATCCCCGCAGAGTTTTGCTTCTTTCAGGTTTACTATCAAACTGTGAGCAAAGTCCTGCATATCGGTTTTCAGACTCTGATCGTTATTTGTTACAACAAACACATTGACATTTTCATCAAAACAAGAAAGTGTTGCACTGACATATGTGTCGATAAAGCCCCTATGTCCTACAACTTCATCAGCCAAGACCTTAATACCGCATCCATATCCCACACTGATGCCGTTTGTTGTTTCTATGTTTTTTGTCCAAACGGTAGTCATCTCTTTCAGACTTTCCTCAGAGATCAAAGTGCAGTTCCTGAGTGAGGAAGACCATTTGTCCATATCAACGGCATTTGATACTAAATCACCGCTTCCCTGAAAACAACCTCTTGTATCAACGGTAGAAATTACAGAGGGTAAGTCGGGATATGTGTTTTCGCACAGATCAGGATGGTTCTTTAGTTCTTCGTAAAACCCGGAATTAACCATACCAAGCGGAACAAAGATATTCTCTTTGATAAAATTCTCGTAACTATCTCCTGTTACCTGCTCAATAATCATGGAAAGTAAAAGCATATTTGTATTTGAATAATCATAATCGCTGCCAGGTTTATTTCTGAGGGTCTTAGTGTTAAGCCAATCAAGAATCATCTGTTGGTTTTCTTCTTGTGTACCATCTGTTACAGGAACAAAATCTCTGAATGCTCCCTCCTGAAAATCACGAATGCCAGAACGCATGGTAAGCATCTGCTTGATTGTAACCTTCGCACCTGCGGTATATTCGGGGAAGTACTTTGAAAGTGTATCGTCTAAGCTCAACACCCCTTGTTCTTTAAGCATAAATATTGCTACAGCGCAGAACTGCTTTGAGTTTGAACCTATTGGAAACAAAGTATCGATTGTTACTTCTTTATCTTCAGATGTATTTGCTGTGCCTCTGGCACTTTGAGCAACAACCTTTCCGTTTTTGGTGACATATAAAACACCATTTATATTATACTTTTCCAGTTGTTTATCTGCATATTCCTGTATAGATAGAGTCTCAGCTCCAAAGGTAGATACAGGCAGAGCCATCGTTGACAGCAATATTACTATTAAAAATAAAACGCCGATTGTTTTTTTGAATTTCATAGTCAAAACTCCTTTCAACTGAGATTTTATCACTGAACATGAAGTTTTACAATAGACGTGAAATAGAAAAAATCAACCGACGGTTTAACAACTTGTCTGGTATTAATAAAACAAAGGTTTTGTTCTTTCAAACTGGACCCAATAATCTATGGTGAGCCTTTTGTGAATTTCATCTGCGAAACATAGAAAGGGTATAACTGAACTTTCCTGACGATAAGTATAAGATGCAACCGTACCCTTGGCAGTTTCTACATAGGTAATATCTACCAAATTATTATCCTCCATAAGTTTCATATAATCACACAGAGATTCTTCATTAATCCCTGTATTTTTACTGATAAGGGAAGCGTCAATAGGAGTGTTAAGACGGGAATACATATAATATATTATCTTCAGAACATTTATATCTGCAAACAAGCTGAAAAGACGCTGCAATTCTTCCATACTTTCAAATTTATCCGCTATTCCCCCTTGGGGCTCGGGCATAAAAAAGAAAGTTCTGAAATCCTCTGCTAACCTCATATTAATAATTCCCTCATCCATAACAGCCTGAGAAAAATATTTATGGTCCGTATCTTTATATTTAATATTATCGAGAGAATCATTAATCAAAGATTCTTCGTGAGCAAGTCCGGCGTTAATTGCCCAACACATTTTGAACGCTCGTTTATAGCCTTCATCAAGTGGTAACTGTCTGAGGGTTTTTGCGATTGCCATTTCCACGCTTTTTGCTTCTCTGCCAAAAAGTGCGTCCAGGCTGATGTCAAGGGCATCAGCAAGGTAAGGCAACAGTTCTATATCAGGCGAGCCTCCCCTTTCCCACTTTGAAACAGCTTGAGTGGATACATTCAGAAGTGTTCCGAGTTGCTCCTGCGTGTAGCCTTTGGCAATTCGGTTTTCCTTTATCACTTTACCCATTAAAGTCATAATGGTAATCTCTCCTTATATTCGAAAATTTATAACATAGCTGCTGTCTTATATGCAATCTTGCTGAAGATATGCCCCACAATACCTGATTCTAAAGGTGTTGTCTTTTCAGCTTATTCTCTCACCCACGGGGGAGTTTGTCTCAATGCCTGCAAGGTGCTTCTGAATCAGTGTTGCGTCCCGCACATTCACATTCTTGTCAAGATTTGTGTCGGCACGAAGGTTCTCTTCCTCTGTGAGAGCCACAATGCCTGCGACAGCCTTCTGAATGTATGTTGCATCTCTGATATTCACTGCCTCGTCAGAATTTGCGTCTCCGAGAAGTCCCTTGTTGCCTGAAGAGGCATTGTAAAGAGGCTTATCGTAAGATACACAGAGGGTTGCGTAGCCTGACTGGGATGCAGGCAGGTAGTATTTGTCATTTCTGAATTCCCACATATCGGCGGCTTTACCGCTTACCTTTGTGGGTTCTGAGAAATCGGGGAAGTAGGGATAATGGCGATAATAAATACCAACGTTCTGTTTTTTGATCATAGCGGTATCCAGCTTGTCCGCAACGGATCTGTCGGCACAGATTATGGTGCTGTAGCCGCTGGCCTTTAGCTTGTTTGCAAAGGCAAGTGCGATGTTGGTGTTGAGCTTTTTGCTGTTTTCGCTGAAGGTGTCGTAGGTCATATCGTAAATAACCGAGACTAGGTAATCCTTTCCTGCTTTTGGGAAATAGTCCTTCATCTCTCTGAGGAAATATTCTGCTTCTCTCACGGCTTCAGCCTCACTCTGAGCATAGGCAATGAAGCTTAAGTAAAAGGGCATCTTCTTTGATACGGCACCCTTTACGTTATAAACAAACTGAGGGTCGTTCTGTTCGGGGTAGTATTCGCTTCCCCAGCCTGCACGGATCACGGCAAAATCAAAGCCTGAATTTTTCACGGCATCCCAGTTTACAGCCTTCTTGCTTCCTGAGGTGTAGTCTCCGTCACGGGAGGTCAGGGTGATACCGTTGTAGAAGCCTACGGAGACCTTCAGGGTGTCAAAATTTCCCGTGGAGGTGGTGGCGGTGATTTTTGCCTGCCCGAAGCCCACACCGTAAACCACGCCGTATTTATCTACCGTAGCAACGCTTTCATCAGAGGAGTGCCAGAGGATTTCTGCTTCGTCCGAGGTGGAATCTGCGGCTTCTGTAGTATCCGTGATCTTTGCATCTATTGCAAGCTTTTTGCCGATATCAACCGATGCAAAATCTCTTTCGATGTCTATGTAAACATTCTCCGTGTGGTTATTGAGCGCCCAATCGTAAAGGGAGGAAGTGTCCCTTGTGGCGTAATTTACAGGAGCATTATAGTCGGCTCCCAGAGCAACGCAGATAAAGAGGTCATCGCCTTTCTCGGCAGCAGAAACAAGGCAGTATCCCGCTCTGGTGGTGGAGCCTGTTTTAACGCCGATGACATATTTGTTGTAGGAGCCGTTGTCGTATTCCTCCCTGATTAGTCTGTTGGTGTTGTAGAAGGGGTAGGAGAAGTGCTTCGGCTGATAGCATTCTGTGGAAACAATTTCACGGAAGAGGGGATTCTCAAGAGCATATTCTGCTATTATTGCAAGGTCCTCGGCGGTGGAGTAGTTTTTGTCCGTAACGCCGTGAGGCTCGGCAAAATATGTGTTTTTGCAGCCCAGCTCTTTTGCCTTGGCGGTCATCATCTTTGCGAAATTCGACGGGGTTTTGCCTATCTCGTAAGCCAGCACCTGAGCAACTTCACAGCCCGAGGGGAGCATAAGTCCGTAAAGAAGATCCAAAGCGGAAAAGCTTATCCCCACGAAATTCTGAAAGCCTGCAGTAGAGGCGTTCTGAGTGATTATCTCGTAAATTGGCTGTTCTTTTATGGTAATCATATAGGTTTCGGGATTCTCGATGTGTTCGAGAGCCAGGATGCAGGTCATCAACTTGGTAACAGAGGCGATGGGTCGTTTTTCACGAGGGTTTCTGGAATAGAGAATCTCGTGGGTATCAGCATTAATAAGGAGCAGGGAATCTGTCTGAACGTTGTTGTCATCATATTGCACAGCCGCCTTTGCCTCTGTGTAAAGAGGAGCGCAGGAGAAGAGCAGTATCAGAACCAGAACGGATGATAACATCCTTCTGAATGTGCTTTTTGAGTAATTGAGAGCTTTCATACAACCACCTCTGAGTAAGTATAAATTAAGTATAACACAACGATAGTGAATATCAAGGAAAAGAAGCCCGGAAAGTACAAATCTTTATTACATTAACAGCAGGGAAGGGGAAGTTTTGTAATAAAGCTCAAAAGCTTATTCATATCAAAGAAAAATCTGCCAGATATAGTTTGTGTTACCTCGTTTGCTGTAAAAATATGTCGTTTTTTAAGTTTCAGGCGGGAAACGTTTGACACATAAAGATTATGAAGCTACAATATACTCATAAACAAAATGGAGAACAGTATGAATAATATTATCGAAATAACAGATTTCAGCGCCCCTGAGCTGGATATATATGCACGGCTTACAGAGGCTCAGTTGTTTAATAAGGAATTCCCCGAAAAAGGCTTGTTTGTAGCAGAAAGCCCCAAGGTGATAGAACGTGCTTTGGATGCGGGATACGAGCCCGTCTCCTGCCTTACGGAAAAAAGGCATATAAATGGTGAAAATAAGCACGTCCTCGCAAGGATGAAGGGTGTTCCCGTGTTTTGCGCACAGCTTGATGTTCTGACTCAGCTTACCGGTTTTAAGCTCACCCGGGGTATGCTCTGTGCCATGAAGCGAAAGCCCCCTGCTGATGCAGCAAAGATCTGCAAGGACAAAAGCAGGATCGTTATTCTGGACAAGGTTATGAATCCCACCAATGTGGGAGCGATAATCCGTTCAGCAGCGGCTTTGGGAATGGATGCTGTACTCCTTACTCCCGGCTCTTCAGACCCTCTTTACAGACGTGCCGCAAGAGTAAGTATGGGAACAGTATTTCAGATCGACTGGGCATTTCTTTGCGACGACAGCCTTGACGAAATAAGAGCAATGGGCTTTAAGACTGTAGCCATGGCTCTTAAAGATAATTCTCTTTCCATAGATGATCCAAGGCTTGCGAAAGAGGAGAAGCTCGCCATAGTTATGGGAACAGAGGGAGACGGACTTGCAGACAAAACTATCGATAACTGCGACTTTACCGTGAAGATTCCCATGTATCACGGCGTTGATTCGCTGAATGTTGCCGCCGCTTCTGCAGTAGCTTTTTATGAGCTGGGCAAAAATAGGTAAATAAACAGAGGGTAAAAATACAAGCGTTGCAGAGGTTTTCTGCAACGCTTTTGCTGTTTATAAATATAGTTTTATGTTTTGTCGGTAAAAGTGAAACTATTTGTGGCAATATACATTAATTGTTTCGCAGAAAAATCCTGCAGTACCGCTTCTGTGCTTGTCAATGTTATTCTTATAGCGTTCACTGTATGCGTCGGTTTTGCCCTGTTTTTCCTCGGCTTCAGTTTTGTACTTTTCAAATTCGCTGTTATCAAACGTCTGCATAACATTTTCTCCATTCACGGCACAGTCAATGGCAGAAATCAATGGCTCCTTTTTTGAGTGTGAGAAGATATTTTACTCTCTGATAAGCTCCTCGGGGATGAGGCTGTAATCAAACAATACCTCGGAGTGGTTATCCCAGATCAGATCCTTTGCGACCTCTGTGCCGTTTTTGTCGTATGTAACACGATAGAGCTTGGATAAGTGATAGAATTTTCTGCCCTCTTTGCGGAAGTGGTGATCCTCCTCTATAAGCTTATAGCTGAATTCTACTGGCTTTTCAGCACGCAGCTCGCAGAAGAAATCATCTTCCTCGCACCACATGATCAACTGAAAGGTATTATCTGTGTTATTCCTGAAGCGGTAATCCACATAATTGTAGCTGACGGAGGTTCCCGAAGCCAGAGGTATGCGCTTTCCTTCATCGGGAGCGAGGGCGTCGGAGTGAGTGTGAAACTCGGTGACGCTGAGGGGGCTCTGAAGCACAATGCGGTTCAGGGAGTTGCCGAGGTTACAAAGACCGCCGCCAAGTCCCAGAATAAGGCCCTTTGAGGAGAGGATTCGTCCGTCCTTGTAGCCCTTTCGTCTGGTGATTTTCCCAACGCTGTGCCAGAAGGAAAAGGTCTCTCCCGGACATATGAGGGTGTTGTTGATATTTGAACCTGCAATACGGATGTTTTCTGCCTTGTTTATCTGTGAGACGGGATCTACTCCTGGGGCACGCTTTATCATTGTTGTGCTGAAGGAAGAGATTACCTCAGGAAGCTTATCCTCGCTTTTGGTTTTTGCAAACTTTTCTTTGGAGAAAAAGTCCGAGATGTGTCTCTTGATTACCTCTTTCTGAACAGAAATCTTGTAGCAGATGGGGTGGATTTCGCAAAAGCTCTTTTTAAACCATAGCATACTTTTCACCTCTTGATAACAATATCGTTAAGCTTGTGGCATCCCCTTCGGATGTTAAAGAAGAACAGGATAAATTTTTCTATGTACCGACGGATGCCGATGAATTCCTTTTCGTTCACCACAATGTAGTGAACCAGAATGCTGTCAATTCCTGCCTTGTTGGCACCCAGAATATCAACAAACATCTGATCTCCGATGAACACAGCCTCTTCAGGGGAAATACCGAGCTTATGAAGCGCTTTTATATAGCCTTTTGTATCGGGCTTTTCTGCATCGGACACATAATCAGAGTCGATGTTTCTGAGAAACCGCTCAAGTCGGGAGGCCTCGTTGTTTGAGACAAGAATAGTTTTAAGTCCTGCCTTATGAATCCTTATGAAAAGTTTTTCTACCTCTTCGGTGGCATCGCCGTTGTGATGCACAAGGGTGTTATCGACATCAAAGAGAATTCCTCTGTAGCCTTTTTCATACAGCTTTTCATAGTCTATGGAAAAAACATCCTTTGCGTAAGCATCGGGATATAAAGAACGAAACATCGGGTGGCTCCCTCTCTAAAATCTTAATTGCTTATGTACCTGCACACCAGCTCGATCTGAGCTGCAATATCCTCTCCGAAGCAGTTTTCGAAGAAGGCTCCTCCTATGGTGAAATATTGGGGAGAAAGCTTTTTAACCTCGTCTAACCGCTCGAAGCTGTTAATGCTTCCTGCAAGACAGAGGGGCAGGTCGGGAATATCCGTAAATGCACGGCAGAGACGGTGGATGTCTCCCTTGTATCGGTAAGCCAGAAGGTCAATGCCGGCAACGCCCTTTTCAAGATAATCTCTTGACTCTGAAATGATATCCTCCACAGAGCCTTCAAGTACAGAGGGCCTTTGAGAGACCTCTCCTGCGAAGGGCATATATCTGATGTTGTTTTTATGGCACAGCTCATTTACCGAATCAAAGTATTTTGTGCCCAGCAGAATATCGCATCCGCATTTTACGGCAATCTCTGCACTTTCAAGACAGGGGCTTTCCGAATAGGACACCACCTCAAGCACGCAGGACTTGCCGTTTTCCTTGATGGCAGAGCAGAGCTTTATGAGTTCATCACGGGACACGCCCTGCTCCTTAACACCCCAGTAGTTAACGGGAGTGTGCTTGCAGGCTTCAAATATTTCAAGCGCATTCTTAACGGTATAATCATTGTGGGTCAGCATTACGATAAGCTCAGGTTTGTTCATAAACATCCCTCGTTCTTTAGTGTTTCTCAAATAAAGCACATATATAAAAATGTTACCACAGAAATTGACAATATGCAACAAAATGTTCTCGGAATCCGCAATTTATGGGGATGTTTCAATATGATAGGATTTCGGGTGTCCGGCTTAAGCACAAACTAAAGCATTGTAGTTTTGGCATTCCTTCTTCTGCAAAGCGTGTTATATATCCGCTACGAAAATACCTGCTTTGAAAAATCCATATTCTGCCTTGTTTCATGCGGCAGGACCTTCCTCTCCCTCTGATGATACAGACGACAATAAATAATATACCAAGGTTCAATAAGAAAAAGCGTTGCAGAAAAAAACTGCAACGCTTTTTTACTTATGAAAGGTATTCTTTTATTTCCTCAAGTCGTTTTTCTGCGACCTTTCTGCCCAGATTATATACGGCTCTCAGCTTTTCGGGGTCCTTTTCCGCTTTCTTAAGAGGCAGAGTCTCCTCGGGGCGGATGACAAGAAGCTCGCCCTTTTTTTCTTTCTCCTTAATGTATCGGAGGGTCTCGTTATATACCTCGTGACGCTTTGCCATAGCTTCTGTGAGCTTCGGGTATTTTCGGTACTTTATCTTCATCAGGGGAATGAGGGGGTTCTTGCTCTTTACATAATCTTCGGGCTGGGTCAGCACCACGATGTTTTTATCAAAGCCCATACCCTCAAAATGCCTTACGGGAATGGAGTCAGCCACTCCACCGTCTAAAAGCTTCATCCCCTCTATCTCAACTATCTGAGACACAAGGGGCATGGAGGCAGATGCTCTGATCCAGTCAAAGCCGTGGTCGCTTTTTCCCTCGTATTTGTGATAGACCGCCTTGCCTGTCTCTGTATCGGTGCAGACCACATAAAACTCCGTGGGGTCCTTCTCAAAGGTATCAAAGTCGAAAACGTCAAGCCTCAGGGGTACCTCGTTGTAGCAGAACTCTGTGCTGTAGAGGTTTCCCTCTTTCAGGAGAACTCTCAGTCCGCAGTAGCGTTTGTCTTTTACGTATTTTGTGTTGTAGCGGAGAACTCTGCCTATCTGCTTTGATTTATAATTGCATCCGAAAGCCGCACCTGCAGATACACCTATAATGCCGTCAAAGGAAATGCCGTTTTCCATAAGCACATCCATAACTCCTGCGGTGAAAAGCCCACGCATTGCACCGCCTTCAAGTATAAGTCCTTTTTTCATAAGAAGCTCCCTTTTGGCTTTTTAGTACAGGATGATTATCTCACTTTATATCTTTTTCGTCAATAAAAAGCCTCTGATTTCTATGGTGAAAATTCATAGTTTCTCGGAGTGTTGGTTTCACATAGTATGCAATGTGAGGAAGCTACTTGTCGGATATTGACACCTTCTGTCGGGAGTGCTAATATTGAGGGCGTTGTGCCATTTTGGCACGTTATGAAAACTGAAAAGAGTGAGACTAATGAAATCTTTTTATCTGAAGCCTGCAGTTGCGACTTCCCTTAAGGGCTACACAAAAAGTCAGCTCGTAAAGGATCTCACCGCAGGTCTTATTGTTGCAATTATTGCCCTGCCTCTTTCCGTTGCGTTGGCTATTGCATCGGGTGTTTCTCCTGAGGCAGGCGTATATACCGCTATTGCCGCAGGCTTTTTCGTGTCACTTCTGGGCGGAAGTAACGTTCAGATCGCAGGACCTACAGCGGCATTTGCAACAACTGTGGCAGGAATAGTTGCGACAAAGGGGCTTACGGGTCTGTTCGTTGCCACAATTCTTGCGGGCATTATCCTGATGCTTATGGGAATTTGCAAGCTGGGCGGACTTATTAAGTATATTCCTCATCCCATTACAGTAGGTTTTACCTCAGGTATTGCGGTGACAATTCTTATCGGACAGATAAAGTCCTTTATGGGGCTTTCCTACAAAGATGGCGTAAATCCCATTGAGACCTTTGAGAAGGTGGAGGCAAACGTTCACTCCATTGCTACAACAAGCATTCCTGCAGTTGTGGTGGGACTTATATCCCTTCTCATACTCATTGTGTATCCCAAACTTGAGAAGCGTGTGCCTGCATCCCTTGTGGCTGTTGTGGCAGGTGTGCTTATGGTAAAGTTCATCCCTTGGTTTTCCTCGGGAGTGAAGACTATAGGCGACCTCTACACAATTCCTGCAGGACTTCCCAAGGTGTCCTTTTCGGGTATTGACCTGAGTATGGAGAATATTGTGTCTCTTCTTCCCAGTGCGGTGACTATAGCTGTGCTTGCAGGCATTGAGTCTCTTCTCTCCTGCGTGGTTGCAGACGGTATGACAGATTCCAAGCACAATCCCAACGCAGAGCTTGTGGCTCAGGGTGTGGGTAATATTGCATCCGTATGCTTTGGCGGTATTCCTGCTACAGGTGCTATCGCAAGAACTGCAGCTAACATCAAGAGCGGCGGCAGAACTCCCATAGCAGGTATGGTGCATTCTTTGGTGCTTCTTCTGGTGCTTCTGTTCCTTATGCCTCTTGCAAGCTTCATTCCCATGCCCACCATTGCGGCTATCCTCTTTATGGTTGCCTACAATATGAGCGAGTGGAAAAAGTTTGTGGGCATTATCAAGGAGAAGAAGTTTATAGCATCCATAGTACTTGTGATGACCTTCCTGCTCACTGTTATTTTTGACCTTGTAGTTGCTATTGCAGCAGGACTTGTGGTTTATTATCTTTTCGTTCTTATAGATTTCATTTCAAAGAAGAAAACCTCAAAAGAATAAATTGAAAGAGAGGCTCCTCGTATCGCTTTGGTACGCAGAGCCTCTTTTTGCTTGCATAAAAGCTCATTTAAAGGTATAATGCTTGTAGTGTTTATAAAGGGATGTGAGAAAGTGAAAAGACTTTTTGCATTAATGATGATAGGTGTAATCTGCATTTTACTTTGTGCCTGCTCAAAGGATGAGGGAAAGAGCGAAGAGGTAAAGCCCTCCGAGACTGTTACCGCTACAGAGGCTACAGAGGAGACCCTTCCCTACGATAATGATTTTAAGGATGCGGATGAGTATTTCCATAAGAATACCAATGTGCAGGAGGAGTTTACTATTGAGCATGCAAATAACATTCAGACGGAGAAAGAGGCATACGATGCCCTCTCTGTAAGGGGCTTCAGTACCTTTTCGATTCTGGCGGAATATGATATGCAGGGAATAAGCAACCCCGGCTACGAGATTTCTGCCGATTCCGATGAAAAGCATCCTGTTTATCAGACCTATTATGTAACCGCCACAGGGGACACGTGGATGCTTCTGATGATAAACGGAGAGATCATGGCAAATCCCCTTTCCTTTAATCAGTATTCCCCGAAGATTATCGTGCTTTCTGAGAAGGACACGATTACAAGCTACGACAATGCCCTCAATAAATTTTATGTAAACACTCCCAAAGAGGGTGTGACCTCGGTGAAGAAGATAGACAGAATAGATGCAGAAACTCTTGAGCGCCTTACGGCAGAGGAGCTTTCAAAGCTATAAAACGGCAATATAAATAGCGGATGGTGACATCCGCTTTTTTCTTTATCAGTGATGATGGTGGTGATGATGGTGGTGTCCGTGGCATTCACCCTCCTCTATGTGACAATGCTTATGTCCGCAGTTCTCCAAGGGGCTCTCAAGCTCCAGAGTGGAGTGGAATATTAAAAAGCCTTCGAGGACTTCTCTCACCTTTTCTTTGATCTCTATGGGGTCCTTTTCTGTGACGATGTGCATAGAGGCAAAGCTCACATTGCCGTCAAAGCTTCTTACGTGGATGTGGTGAACATCCTCGACACCCTCAACGGAGAGGAGCTTTTTCTCTATTTCTTCCAAGGAGATATTCTCAGGCACCTTCTCAAGGAAGATATCAAGTACCTCCTTGAGATTCTTAAGGGAATTAATAAAGATGAAAAGTGCTACGCCGATGGACATCAGAGGGTCTAAAACGGAAAGGTCGGTAAAGTTCATAACTATTGCACCCACAAGCACTACCGCCCAGCCCAGAAGATCCTCCAGCATATGAAGGTTTATGGCTTTCTGATTAAGAGAATCTCCGCTGTGAGTGAACATTGCTCCAAGGAAGTTTACAGCCATTCCCACCACGGCAAAGATTATCATTCCGCTGTAATCAATGCTCTGAGGGTTAAAGAGCCTCTCCACAGCTCCTGCAATTACTACAACAGAGCCACAGAGCAGTATCATGGTAGTGATGAGGCTTCCCAGCACAGAGTATTTTCTGTAGCCGTAGGTGTAGTTTTCATCGGGAGCTTTTTTGCTTTTCTTCTCGAGGAAGTAGGAAAGCCCGATGCTTAAAGCGTCTCCTGCGTCATGAAGCGCATCGGAGACAATGGCGATGCTTCCTGTGAAAAAGCCTCCCACAACCTCGAATACTGAAAAAGAAAGGTTGAGGATAAAGGCAATTAAAATGTTTCTCTGAGTTTTCATAAAGTCCTCCTTGGCTAAGTTTATGCTGTACTTTACAACATATTCGATACAGAACATCTTGTTCGGTTATTATCTTAGCCCGGAAACAAGAGCAATTCAACATATAATCTTATCATCTTGTTCGTTACCGAACAAAAACGGAAAAATGTACGGAGTTTTTCTCGACAGACGGCAGAGAAATAGGGGAGGAGATATCCCAAAGCCTTGTATTTATGCTGTCGGTTTAAGGAGAGAGCCTCGTGAAGCTCCCCTACACATTAAAATCAAACGTTTCTTCAAGTTCGTAGGGGCGGTTCACGAAATGCCCTCAAGGCTTCTCCTTGAGGAGAAGCTGTCATCGCAGGTGACTGATGAGGTGTAGGACGCCTTGGTGCCCGTTATAAACCTTTGATTATTAATCTCTGTCCACCTCATCCGCTTCGCTTTTGCTCAGCACCTTTTCCTTGCAGGAACGGCAACCCTTTTGTCGGCTTTGCCGACATTTCCCCTGACAGGGGAATTTCCTCGAGGGAAAGGCTTTTTTCGCCCGAAAAGTACATCGGGAGGAAAGGTGACGGCGGGTTGTCGTGGGCGCCAACCCCTACCATTTTATATCAAACGTTTATTTTCATTTGCCGTTTTATGTGGGCATTCCGTTTCTATCCGTAGGGGGCGATGCCCTCAGCGCCCCGAAAAAATCCTCGGGAGGAAAGGTGACGGCGGGAGCAAGCCCCCGCCCTACGATTAATAACATCTCATCTCTCGCCGTAGGGGCAATTCACGTGTTGTCCGTAAACAATCATACCTTACCTCAAGTCGCACAAAGGGCTCCCTTGTGTAAAGGGAGCTGTCACCGTAGGTGGCTGAGGGATTGATTCGGTATTCACTTTCCACTATATGAATTGCTCGCAAAAAAGCTCACCTCTTTTATGAGGTGAGCTTTCTGTTTATTCGCTGTATTTTAAGGGTTGTTCACAACACCTGAGAAGAGCATAACACCTTCTTCGTTTTCAATGAAGAAAAGGAAGGGTCTGTTGAGAATGAAGTCAACTTCGTCGTCGGGAGGCATAGCACTGCCGCAAAGCATCATTACTGTGAAGGCGGTGGCGATAACGCCCTCTTCATCCACCATTACTCGGGCGCTGTGAGATGCGTCTGAAACAAATACGCTTTCATCGGTAAGGGAAGAAAAGTTGGCATCTGCGGGGCTGAAGCAATCTGTGACCCCTAAATTTCTGAGACCGTATTTGAGGTCGATGGTGGATTTTGTGTCGAACTTGGGCATGGAGAAATTGATCTTGATACGTTTTTGATTTGCCCAGACGCTTTCTTCGTCCGCACCATATTTAACATAATCAGGGGAGTATTTGTCTGACAGAAGAAAGTCCTGAAGCTCGGGGTCGCCTATAAGGTCGTTTACCTCAACTCCCTCGTCAGGAAGTACAAACCACATCTCACCGCTTTCGGAGAGGCCAAGTGATGTAGCAGAGAACTTATCGCCCCAGTAGTAAGTGCCGTTGGAATTGGTATTGTTCATAAAGTCGCAGGTGATTTCTCCGTCCTTCGAATAAAAGATATCCTCTTTTGTGTTTTTCTCTGAAAATCCGTTATCCCATTTCGCCTTGAAATAAATGGTGGAGACAAGGGACATTATGGTTTCTGGAGTTATCTCAAGGGCGTTTACTTCATCCTTCAGAAGGTTTCCCGTCTGCTGATTTATCCAGTCTCTCAGAGCCTGGGTGAACTCATTACTGCCTGCTTTACCGCTGAAGGTGGAGGCAAAGTAGTTTTGTGCAAGGCTATTAATAACATCCTCGTTGAAGTTTACATCTTCATTCAGCCACATGGAATTTGCAAGGATGCTCTTAACGGTTCCGTCGTCGCAGTAGCTTCCGTTCCACACAGCATAAGCATAGCTTCTCAGGTCCTCAATATCTTCTGCTCCAAGGAGAGTGAGAATCTGCTCTCTCGTATTTCCCGAAGAAATTTCGGCGCACATACAGAGTGCCATAAAGACATTCACAGGGGAATAGACAAGGTTCTCGTTATCCTCTGATACAAGGAATTCCTGCATGCTTTTGAGGAAAAAGATATCAAGAGGAGCTGTATCCTGAAGATAGGTGCGCTGCTTCGCTCTGTCCTCTTTCCATGCTTTGTAGGCATCTTCGTCATAGTCATCATACACTTGGGTAAGCGTGTGACCATCCATATCAATTTCGGTGGTTACAGTTTCAACACTGGGGTACTTTGCCATAGCGGGATAACGAGCCTGCGCAACACAGAAGGGGAGGGTGGTATCCTCTAATTTTGCTACAGGAGGTCGGTTAAGTCCGGAGGGGACAGAGGGGGTGGGAATGGTGAAATCATAGGGAGTGGCGGTTGTGGCGGTGCCGTCCTCTGTGGGGAGGCTGTCTTTTTTCATAAAGGGTGCAAGAACAGCACCTACGGCGATGAGTACTACCAGCACCGCCGCTATGGGAGCAAGCCTGCTTACATAGTATTTAGCTTTTGCCTTCTTGCTTTTTGAGGACTTCTGAGCATCTTCCAGAAGCTCCTCGTCTATGAGGCCTATGGCGTTCTGAAGCTTTTCTGATTTCATACAAATACACCTTCTTTCTCAAGTTCTGTTCTGAGTTTCTCACGACTTCTCAGGAGCATCATCTTCACCTTGCTCTGAGAAAAGCCGTATTTCTTTGCGATTTCTCCCACGGAGATGAAGCTGTGGTACCTGAGGATAAAGACATTGCACTCGTCTTTCGGAAGCTTTCTGAGGAACTTTGAGATAAGATACGCAAGCTCCTTTTCTTCAAGCTCCTCGTAAATTTCCCTTCCCTCGGGGATACACTCCTCAAGCTCCCATAAGTTAACTGCTATGCCGCCCTTTCTTTTATGGGCATTCTGCTTTCTGTAGCGGTCAAGGGAGATGCTTCGTGTAAGTAGGGAGAGGTAATTTTTCAGGGAAGGGGGATCCTTTGGAGGCACAGTGTTCCAGAGCCGCAGATATGTATCGTTTTCACATTCACGGGCATCCTCGGTACTTTTAAGAATTCTCAGGGAAATGTCATAGCAGAGGGAGGAGTAATTTTTTCGGACATCCTCCAGAGCTGTCTCATCCCGAGCGAAAAGCTTTTCTATTATTTTTCTGTCATCCATAATTTTTCCTCCCCTCTTCACCTATATAAACGAAAAAACTTGCTCACAGGTCACATGCTTTTTAATATTTTATCATAATTCCTTAAAGCTTTCCATATAAAGAAATTCCCGGGGTATGGAAAAACTGAGAAATTGGTGATATAATAAACCAGATACTCTTTTAAGAGGTGATGTTATGAATCTTGTATTACTTACGGCTCTGGGTGTTGGCGGTGCTACCGTTTTCGGCTCTGTCTTAGGCTTTGCTTTCAAGAACATTTCGCATAAATTTTCAGATATAGTGCTGTCCTTTGCTGCGGGAGTTATGCTCTCTGCTGCAGTTTTAGGACTTATACTTCCCTCCCTTGAGGGAGATTCTCCTCTGAGAGTTCTTGTGACTGTTGGGGGAATTTTCACGGGTGCGGCGGCTCTGAGCCTTATTGATAAGCTGGTGCCTCATCTTCACAAACTGGTGGGAGGGGGCGAGGAGGCTCACAAGAACTCCTCTCTCAGCAAGGTACTGCTCTTTGTCATAGCCATAGCTATCCACAATATCCCCGAGGGAATTGCCGCAGGAGTGGGCTTCGGCTCAGGAGATACCTCTCAGGCAATGATGATAGCAGGCGGTATTGCACTTCAGAATATCCCCGAGGGAATGGTAATAATAGGTCCTATGCTCTCAGCAGGAGTGAAGCCCTCAAAGACCTTCATTATCGCATCTATAACGGGTCTTTTCGAGGTTCTGGGCACTTTTCTCGGTTATTTTGCGGTAAGCATCTCTCAGGCTGTTCTACCCTTCTCTTTAAGCTTTGCGGGAGGCACAATGCTCTATGTTATAAGCGACGAGATGATTCCCGAGACCCACGCTCACGGAAGCGAGAGAGGAGCTACCTATGCTCTGCTTGCAGGATTTTGTGTGATGCTTGCGGCAGATGTGTTTTTAGGATAAACTATTTACTTTGCTAAAGTAAAGTGGTATAATTGCTGTAAAAGGGATATCCCTTTACTATAAGGATTCTAAGGAGGAAAATGTATGCAATATCAGATTCAGGGTGAGACCTTACCCGTAGTTATCTGTACACTCAACCCCGGTGAGACAATGATTACAGAGAGCGGCGCCATGGCTTGGATGACTCCCAATATGAAGATGGAGACCACCACCAACGGCGGTATAGGAAAGGCTTTCGGCAGAGCTTTTGCAGGCGAGAGTATGTTCCAGAACAGATATACAGCACAGGGCGGTGCAGGCATGATCGCCTTTGCTTCCAGCTTCCCCGGCAGCATCAAGCCCTTTGTGGTTTCTCCCGGTAAGGAGTATATATTCCAGAAGAGTGCTTTCCTTGCAGCAGAGAGCACAGTAGAGCTTTCCGTTCATTTCAAGAAGAAGCTCTCTGCAGGCTTCTTCGGCGGCGAAGGCTTCATTATGCAGAAGGTATCAGGAAACGGCATTGTGTTTGCTGAGTTTGACGGCCATGTTGTGGAGTATGAACTTCAGGCAGGACAGAGCCTTGTGCTTGATACAGGCTATCTTGCAGCAATGGATGCAACCTGCACTATGGAGGTTCAGACCGTTTCAGGTGTTAAGAACGTTCTCTTTGGCGGAGAAGGTCTCTTTAACACGGTTGTAACCGGTCCCGGTCATGTGTGGATCCAGACTATGCCTATCTCCGCTGTAGCTGGCGTTCTCGGCGGATTCCTCTCAACAGGCAAATAATCAGTATTTAAAAGGACATCTCTGTGAGGTGTCCTTTTTGTGTATAAAAATGATGACAAATGAAGATTTATGTGATATACTGATAACGTCTATAATACAGTATATATCAGGAGGGTTTCTATATGGCTAAAAAGAGTAGTGTAAATTATGTATGGAGTGACAAAAAACGTCCTCTGTTCGGACTTCCCTTAAGCTTTACTACATATAAGCTTACTGAGGAGAAGCTGATGATAGATACAGGCTTTTTCTCAAAGAACGAGGAGGAGATCCGTCTTTACAGAATTATGGACCTTACCCTCAAGAGATCTCTTTTCCAGCGTCTTTTCAAGGTAGGCACCATTCATCTCTGTACCGCAGATAAGTCAACTCCCGAGGTGGATATCAAGTGCGTAAAGGATGCAGAGAATGTTAAGAATAAGCTCTCTGATATGGTAGAGGAGCAGCGTGAGAAAAAGCGTGTTGTGGGCAGAGAGTTCATGACAGACGATGATCACGATATGTTCTGATAAATAAAAAATCTGCCCCCGAGTTTCTCTCGGGGGCATTGTGCAAGGTGAAAGCTATGAATGAAATTATTAAATCCTTAGAAAATCGCCGTTCCCTCAGAGCTTTTTCGGAAAAAAATATCCCCAAGAAGATAAGAAGAGCAATCCTCGCTGCAGCCCTTGAGGCACCTTCGGCAGGAAATATGACTCTTTATTCCATACTTGATATCAAAGAGCAATCTTTGAAGCTTTTACTCTCCGTAACCTGCGACAATCAGCCTTTCATTGCAAAGGCTCCCATGGTGCTTGTTTTCTGTGCGGACTATTATCGCTGGTACAAAGCCTTTGAAAAAAACTGTGAGTATGTGCGGACCCCTGATAAGGGCGATTTCCATTTGGCTTGTGCCGATACCTTCATTGCGGCGCAGAACTGCGTTGTAGCGGCAGAAAGTCTGGGACTGGGATCCTGCTACATCGGAGATATTACCGAGCATTTTGAGGTTCACCGTGAGCTTCTCTCGCTTCCTGAGTATGTAGTGCCTGTTTGTATGCTTGTAATAGGCTATCCCAAAGAGGGTCAGGAGAACAGGAAAAAGCCCCGTAGATTCAACCTTGAGGATATTGTTCACGTAAATACCTACGACAGGAAAAAGGCAGACGATATGGAGAGAATGCTCAGAGAGCGTCAGGGGATAGAATCCGAGGAGGAGCTGTCCCTCTGGATAAAGCGGTTCTGTGAGCGGAAATTTAACAGCGAATTCAGCATTGAAATGTCCCGCTCGGTAAGAGAAATGCTCAAAGCTTTTCCCGGAGAAAAGGAAATTTAAGAAAAGCCTTTCATAGATAAATAAACCGTGATATAATAAAAAGATAAAAACTTAACAATATTAAAACGGAGGTGAGGCAGTTGGAAAAAGAAAAGAGATTAAAGCACAGAGAGGACTTTAAAGAAAGCAAGGAAAGCATAAAGTGGCTTTTCTCCCTGGGTAAGGGCTTTCGCAAATATGTATTCGGATTCATCATCATAAATATGATATCCATGGGAGTGTCCCTCGGTGCATCTGTTGCAGGAAAATATGTTGTTGATGCGGCAACGGGATTTAATACAGGGCTTTACTGGAATTACATAGCGATTATGATAATCACCACAGCCGCTACCATTCTGTTTGGCTTCCTTTCCTCACTTTTCACAAGCTATGTCAGCGAGAAGTTTGCTTTCTCCGTGAGAGCCGAGATGTTCTCACGAGTTCAGCGCAGCCGCTGGCTGAATGTGGTTAAATACCACAGCGGCGATATACTGTCACGACTTACGGGAGATATCAACACCGTGGCGTCTGCAGTTATTTCCATAATGCCTACTGTTATAGTTGCGGGGGCAGAGCTTGTGATAGTTCTTTTTATCCTGCTTCGCTATGACCCCACAATGGCGTTTATAGGACTGGTAGTAGGTCCTTTGGGACTTATTGTTGCTACGATATTCAGAAAGAAATTTGTGAAGTATCAGAAGAAGCTTCGTGAAAGCGAGTCGGAGTATTACTCCTTCTTTCAGGAATCTCTCTATAATTTCTCCGTGCTCAAGGCATTTGAGCTTGAAGAGACAAACAACAGATACTTTGCAGATGTAAGAAAGCGCAGGCTTTCCCTTGTAATGACCAGCTCAAGGCTGGGAGCTTTCATGAGCGTGCTGACCAGAATTATCTACAGAGCAGGCTACATCACCGCCTTCAGCTGGTGTGCCTACAGACTTTCAAAGGGTGACTATACCTACGGCACAATGACCCTCTTTTTATCCCTTGTGGGTACTCTGCAGGGTACTATCAAGAGCCTCGGCGGTATTATTCCCCAGACCATTTCCACCCTTGTTTCAGCCAGACGAGTAAGAGAGATTACAGAGCTTGAGTGCGAGGAGTACAAGGAGATCTCCTTTATGCCGAAGAAGGTCGCTCTCAGAGCAAAGGATGTTTCCTTTTCCTATGGTTCAGGTAAGGTATTAAAGGACATAAACATTGAAATAAATGCAGGCGAGCGAGTGGGCATAGTAGGCCCCTCAGGTGCAGGAAAGACCACCTTTATCCGCCTTCTGATGTCTCTGACAGAGCCACAGAGCGGTACTCTTGAGTATGTTTTTGAGAACGGTGAGAGCGAGGCGGTAACTCCTGCTTCCAGAAGATTTATCTCCTTTGTTCCTCAGGGAAACACCCTGATGTCGGGAACTATCAGAAGCAACCTTCTCCTTGCCGATGAAAGTGCGGATGAGGAAAAGATATGGAAAGCGCTGGAGATTGCCGATGCTGCAAGGTTTGTGAGAAAGAGCGAGCAGGGACTGGATACTCCTCTCAAGGAAAAGGCAAGAGGAATTTCCGAGGGTCAGGCTCAGAGACTTGCAATAGCCAGAGCCATCCTCAGAGACAAGCCTGTGCTTATCCTTGATGAAGCTACCTCGGCGCTTGATGAAAGCACAGAGAAGAGAATCTTTGAAAGACTCAGCAAGGAAACAGACAAGACCTGCTTTATCATTACCCATCGCAGCTCAATGCTTAAATACTGCCATAAAATAATGAGAATATCCGAAGAGGGAACGGTTTCCCTTGAGGAAGCACCCAAAGAATAGATTTTTGAGGAAGTGTGATAATGGAAGAGAAAGAAAAACTACTGTATAGAAACAGACCTCAGGTGGAAAATCTCAACAGAGCAAATCAGTCCTGGGGGCTTCGCACTGAGAAGGCACTTAACGGATACTGCATTTTTCTCGGGCTTATCTGCGTTATTGTTGCAATACTCTTTTTCATAGGCGGTGCTTGGTACTGGGGACTTACCTTCCTCTTTGTCACAGCGCTCCTTGGCTTCAGCGTGTATTTTTCAAAGAAGGCTGAGGAAAAAGACAAAATAAAGAAGTCACAAAAAAAGTCTTCTTCAGATGCTATTTTTAAAGATCACGAGGAGTAAAATGAGCAAAAAAGTTAAAAAGTCAAAGGAAAAAAAGGCATCGAATCTCATAAGATTCCTGCCTTACTATAAAAAGTACAGAGGCATAATGGCAAAGGATATGCTCTGCGCATCTCTTACTACCCTTTGTGAGCTGTTGCTGCCTCTGATTGTGAGAGAGATCACTCTGAGAGCAGGGGGCTCAGGTACCGAGCTTACAGTAAGCTTTGTGCTTACTCTTGGGGTTGCATACCTTGTGCTGAGAATTATAGATGCCCTTGCCTACTACTATATGGCAAACAGAGGCCATGTAATGGGTGCCATGATAGAGACCGATATGAGAAGGGATCTTTTCTCTCATCTTCAGCTTCTGTCATTTAAATACTACGACAATACCAAGGTCGGAACTCTCATGTCCAGAATAACCTCTGACCTTTTTGATGTTACGGAATTTGCCCACCATTGCCCCGAGGAATTCTTCATTGCAGGCATTAAGATCATCGCATCCTTTGCTATACTCTGCACAATGAGCGTGCCTCTTACTCTCATTGTTTTTGCGGTAATTCCTCCCATGGTGCTTATCCTCTACTACTTCAATAAGAAGATGCGTGAGGGCTTTCGTCAGCAGAGAAAGGAGCTGGGAGAGCTTAATGCTTCCGTTGAGGACAGCCTCCTTGGTGTGAGAGTTGTCCGCTCCTTCTCCAATGAAGCCATAGAAGAGAAAAAGTTCAAAGAGGGCAACAGCCGATTCCTTGAGATAAAGGCAAAGAACTATAAATATATGGGAGGCTTTCAGGCATCTACCCGATTCTTTGAGGGCTTTATGTATATTGTAGTTGTGGTTGCTGGCGCACTCTTTATGATAAAGGGAGTTATCAACTCCTCCGACTTTGTGGCATATCTTCTTTATGTTACCACCCTCTTTGCAAGTATCCGCAAGATAGTGGAGTTTGCCGAGCAGTTCCAGAGAGGTATGACAGGTGTTGAGAGATTCTTTGAGATCATAGATACAAAGCCTGAGATTACCGATAAAGAGGGAGCAAAGCCCCTTGAGAAGATAAAGGGCGAGATAGCATTTGAGAATGTCACCTTCCGCTACAGCGAAGAAAACGAGGATGTCCTCAATAACGTAAGCTTTAAGATAAAGGCTGGAGAGAGCGTGGCACTTGTAGGTCCCTCAGGCGGCGGCAAGACCACCATCTGTTCCCTTATCCCCAGGTTTTATGAGGCTCTCTCAGGCAGAATAACCGTTGATTCAAAGGACATCACCGACGTGACACTCAAGTCGCTTCGGCAGAATGTGGGTGTGGTTCAGCAGGATGTTTATCTCTTCTCGGGAAGTGTGTTTGATAACATCGAGTACGGCGCTCCCGGTGCTTCAGAAGAGGAGATAATAAAAGCGGCGAAGCTTGCAGGAGCTCACGAGTTTATCGAGGAGCTTCCCGATGGCTACAACACCTATGTGGGCGAGAGAGGAGTAAAGCTCTCAGGCGGTCAGAAGCAGAGAATTTCCATTGCCAGAGCCTTCCTTAAGAATCCTCCCATTCTCCTTCTTGACGAGGCAACCTCTGCCCTTGATAATGAATCAGAGTTCCTTGTGCAGAAGTCACTTTCGGAGCTTTCAAAGGGCAGAACGACCATAACCGTTGCCCACAGACTTACAACAATTAAGAACGCAGACAGAATTTTTGTTATAACAAAAGACGGCATTGCCGAAGAGGGCAGCCACGAGGAGCTTCTCAGAAAGGGCGGTCTCTACTCGGAGCTTTACAGCGCCTACGGCAATATGTAAGGAGATACTATGAAATTTATTTCTTGGAATGTAAATGGACTGAGAGCCTGTATGCAGAAGGGCTTCCGTGATTTTTTTGAGAGCATTGATGCAGATATCTTCTGCCTTCAGGAGACAAAGCTTCAGGAGGGACAGATAGACTTTGCACCCGAAGGGTACTACTCTTTCTGGAACTACGCAGAGAAGAAGGGCTACTCAGGTACAGCCATATTTACAAAGCAGGAGCCTCTTTCAGTAAAGCTGGGTATGGGTATTGATGAGCATGACCACGAAGGCAGACTCATCACCCTTGAGTTCGGGGATTTTTACTTCATCACCGTCTATGTTCCCAATTCTCAGGACGAGCTGAGAAGGCTCTCCTACAGAATGAGCTGGGAGGACGATTTCCGTGCCTATATAAAGGCACTCGAGGAGAAGAAGCCCGTTATTTTCTGCGGTGACCTCAATGTTGCCCATAAGGAAATAGACCTTAAGAACCCCAAGACCAACAGAAAGAATGCAGGCTTTACCGATGAGGAGAGAGGAAAGTTTGATCTCCTTATGCAGGAGGGCTTTGTGGATACCTTCAGGCATTTCTATCCTGAGCTTGAGGGAGCGTACTCCTGGTGGAGCTACCGCTTCAAGGCAAGGGAGAAGAACGCAGGCTGGCGTATTGACTATTTCGTCACTTCGGGAAGTCTCAGGGATAAGCTCACAGGGGCGAAGATCCACTCTGATATTTTCGGCTCTGACCATTGTCCCGTAGAGGTTACAATAGACCTCTGATTCATAGAGTATAGCTTAATACAAAACGCCCCGACTTTAAATAACAAGTCGGGGCTGTTTTTAAACAGTCGGAGAAAAATTTTAAAAAGCTTGAGACATTTCGGCACTGTCATAAGTATTCGTTATAGAATGGCTCTCGTTGAGCAAAAATTTCGGAAAGGATGAGATTTATGAAGAAAATATTAGCTTTCACTTTGATGCTTATACTGCTGGCAACATCCTGTATTTCTGCTTTCGCAGGGGAAATGGTCGTTGAGGAGAACAGCAAATATGCTGAGGATGTGCTGAAGCATGATTTTGCCAGAGAATTTTCCCATTGCTTCTCTTGGGATGAATTTGTGGCGAATTACCGAGAAATCTACGAATATTACGGCGAAGATATTTCGTCAGATGATGAAACTGTTCCTGATTATGTGCTCGTTAGAATTACCGGCAATATTTGTGCTACCCAAGGTGTATCAATTCTTGGAGATTATATTATGAGAGAGGGCTCAGATGAGCTTGCGTTGACCGCAGGCTATGGTATTTATGTTCCTCGGGAGGATAAGCTTTATTATTTGAGAGATGCTTATTTTGAGGGGATAGAAGGTATCGAAAAGGTCTTCACGGAAGTAGGCGTTGGAGAGCTTATCGGAGATACTGACAAGGACAGAAAACTCACTGTAAAGGATGCTACCCTCATACAGAAATTTATTGCAGGTCTTGCCGAGCTTGAGGATGATTATATTGTTCAGTATGAGGATTGTTGGTCAGCTCTCAAATACATTTCCGACTTCAACCGTGACAATGAGAGAAATGTAAAAGACGCCACCGCTATTCAGAAACACATTGCAGGGCTGGAGTATTAAACGTAAATAAAGCATAGAAAAAGGGAGCTGTGATTTTTCACAGCTCCTTTGAGTTTATATGAGGTTTTATTTAAAGCCTTCTTCTTTACTGTTGTTGAGAATTGTGGTGCTCATCAGGAAGAGTACATCCTGATTCTCTATGTTTATCTCTCCTGAATTCACAAGGCTTGCTACAGTCATTCTGCCTATGGCACGAAGGTCTATAAGGGTCACCTTGCTGTAGCCCTGAGCCAGCAGGGGAGCTATGGAACTTCCAAAGGAATCTCTGAAAACCACAAGCTCCTTCTGAGTATCTGCATTGGGATTTACAAGCTGAAGGATTCCCTTTCTGCCGTGGAGATAATACTCGTAGCCGTCTCTGCCCTTTGCTTTTTCTTCGTCATAGAGAGGAGCCTCCACAGGTGTGCCTGTCTCATAGTCGTAGAGCTTGAGAGCCTCCAGAGTGCTGTTTGTAAGATGCTTCAGCTCGTCACGCTTTACGGGGATAGCTGCCTGCTTGAAGTACACACCCTCGAATCTGTCATAGACAGAAACCTCCTCGTACTCTGTGGGGAGGGTAGCGCCCATTGCATTTGCAAGGGCCTGTGCTGTCTCGGTGATGCACTCCTGCTTCCAGTGGGTGTCTGTGCGGTAGTAGTCGGAAAGCTCAAGAGTGTTTGTGATGTCGATATACTCTGCATAGTCCATATTGTTCTTCATGGTGCCAATGAGCTTATCGTAGTCAAGAGCGAGATATCCGTTCTTCTCCGCCATAAAGTAGTTTTTATCGGGGATAATGCTCAGATAGATGTTTGCGTTCTTGTCCTTCAGAATATTGCTATAGACCCACTTAAAGGTGGTGGCGGCGTAGTTTATGTCCTCTTCATCCAGCTTGGGGTCAAGCTTTGAGATAGCGCCGTCACAGAGAATATAGTCGTTGTTCTCAAGGTTTCTGAAGGCATAGAATGCTGAAATAGCCTTGAGACCTCTGAAGCTGTCTCTTAAGGGAAACTGATCCTGAGTGTATTTCTCAAGTTCCTGACGGAAATCTCCCGACATTAGGGTGGAGAATGAAAACTTGGGGAAGGTCTGAGCATCACGGCGCTCAGACATAAGGAAGTCGGTATCGGGGACCAAAAATGCACCCACAGAAAAACCGAAGATGAATACTCCCGAAAGAACGGTGATAATAATGTCTTTTACTTTGACTTTCAAAAGTATCCCTCCCTTTAGAATTTATAATATAGGAACGCACTGAAGGAGCCGTCAACAAGGTAAGCTGTGCAGACAAGGAGGAGAGCTGTAAGAACTACAGGCTCTAAGATATCAAGTGTGACAGCGCCCCATTTGGTGGTGCGGATCTTTCTTGTTAAGGATGTACCCAGTGGGGTAGCGGCAACGATGCCGATGAGGATAACGCCTAAGTAGTTTCTCAGGTAGTAGAGGCTCTCTGCATTTGAGAAGGGAACACCCTGACCCGTAAAGAGAACTCTGAGGCTTTCGAAGATGGGAATTCCTGAATCTGAGGAGTGGAAGATTACGAAGCTTGTGATGATTATCACAAGGAGGATGGGGATGTAGATTATCTGTGCTACCTTATATTTTTTGATAAGGGAGAGGATCCATTCCTTTTCCACAATAAGGAAAACTGCAAAGTAGAGACCCCAGATAATGTAGCTCCAGTCAGCACCGTGCCAGAAGCCTGTTGCCATCCACACTACGAAGATGTTGAAGAACCAGCGGAGCTTGGAAACACGGTTGCCTCCCATGGGAATGTAGAGGTAATCACGAAACCATGTGCCCAGAGACATATGCCAGCGTCTCCAGAATTCGGTAACGGATCTGGAGATGTAGGGGTAGTTGAAGTTCTCCATGAATTTGAAGCCGAAGATGCTCCCGAGACCTATGGCCATATCGCTGTAGCCGGAGAAATCGAAGTAGATCTGGAGAACATAAGCAATGGCATAGAGCCAGTAGAATACAAAGGTCTTTTCACTTGAATCAAGGAAGATCTTGACTGCTTCTCCCATAATATCAGCAATGAGGATCTTCTTGGAAAGACCGATAACAAAGCGTCTCACACCATAGGAGACCTTCTCAAAGGAGTGTGTTCTCTCTTTGAGCTGTGCGGCAATGTCAGAATACCTGACAATGGGACCTGCAATAAGCTGAGGGAACATTGCGATGTATGCGCCAAGGTCAATGGGGTTCTTCTGAGCTTTTGTGTCGCCTCTATATACATCCACAGCATAGCTTAATATCTGGAAGGTGTAGAAGCTGATGCCGATGGGAAGTGCTATGCCCAGAAGGGGCATCGAGAGACCTGTAAGAGCAGAGAAGTTCTTTATAAAGAAGTCGGCGTACTTGCAGTAGCCGAGCAGACCAAGGCTTAAAACAACAGAAGCGGTCAAAAATACTTTTGACCGCTTGCTGCCACGGTGCTTTTCTATAAGTAATCCGAACACATAACCCTGTACGATCGACAGAACCATGAATACAACGAACTTGGGTTCACCCCAGCCATAGAAAAACAGGCTTGTAAGGAGTAAAACCGTGTTTTTCAGGACTTTTGGTACGGCGAAATAGAGAAGTATTACCGCCGGCAAGAAATAGAACATAAAAGGTATGCTTGAAAAAATCATAGCTTTACTCCGTTACACTTGAATTTGGTTTTATTTAGTAAAAGGGATTCTAAATTTAAGCAGCGATAGCCTCGTTGCAAACTACAACTGCATCGGGATATGCTGTAGTAAGAGCTGTTGTGAAGTTTGTGATAACCTCACCGAGACCGTAGTATGCGATTACGCAGTCACCGAGAGTAATTACAACATAGCCCTCGGGCTGACCGCACATCCACTGTGCATTAGCAAGGCTTTCCTTGAGTGCTTCTGCAACTGCTGTGATATCCTCAGCATTTGTTACGTTGTATGCACCGCAGCAGAAGTTGTTAGCCATCATAGCGTGCATAACTGTAGCTGCATCATTGATCTTAGAAAGCTCTGCCTCGGGGAACTGATAGCTTGCGATAAGGTTTGCTGTGTTATCCTCACCCTCAACGCTGTGCTTGCCGGGGCCTTCCCAGTTTGCGTTCTCTTCGCTGAAGTCGCCGCCTGCTACGGGGAACTTAGCCTCTTCGGGATATGCTGCCCATACTGTGTTGAGAACATCGAGAGCTGCATAGTGCTTAGCCTCTGTTACTGTGTTTGCAGTGTCATCTGTCTTTGTCTCTGTCTTTGTGTCGCCGCCGCAAGCTGCGAGAGAGAGAACGAGCATTACTGCCATGATTACTGCGAGAATTCTTTTCATTTTGATTTCCTCCGATTTGTTTTTATTTTTTATATTTTTTATTGTCCGGATATCATCCAGACATTCCTGCCTTGATTATAAGAAACCGTAGCATAGGTTTCTTCGTTTATAAAGAGGGTGTAGCTTTTGCCCTCTTCGGGAGCATCGATATTCCAGAGAAGCTTTACCGTGCCGTTGCCCTCAAAGGAGAGACCCTTATCTTCGTAAGCTTCGCCTGAAAGGACACTTAAATTTCCCTCTGATACAGAGATCTCAGACTTTTTGTGAAGTTCGATCTCAAGTGTGATCGTAAGAGGCAACACATCAGCGGTTCTTACGTTTGCTGTTGCATTTTCCGTGATGGCAAGACTTCCCTCAAGAGGCTCACCGTTTACTAAGAGGGTGGGTTTCTTGCTGCCTGAAAGTATAAATGTCAGAGCAATAACAGCCACAAGACAAGCGGCAAGAGCGCTTATGGTGTAAAAGGAGATGATCTTACCCTTGCGTTTTTTAAGGTTTGCGGCATCAGCTATAAGGTCATCGCTCAGGTTCCCTATTGCTTTTTCCATGATGTTGTTACTCAATAATAAACCCTTCTTTCAAAAGATGATCCTTGAGTCTGCCTCTGGTCCTCATGAGAGAGGACTTTACCTTGCTTTCTGAAAGAGAGAGAAGCTCTGCTATATCCTTAACGCTGTCGCAGAAGAAGTATCTTCTTATGAAGATGTTTCGTGCATCCTCCTTCTCGCCCCTGAGAAATTTTGAAATCGTTTCGGAGAGGAGCTTTGAGTCGGCATCATTTTCAACGCTGAGGTTTGAGGGGGTACACTCGTCAAGCTCATGGATGGAAAGGGCATCCTTGTGAGCACTTCTTTTCAGGGTGTTTCTCTTATCCAGTTTATTAAGAGCAAGGTTTCGTGCTGTTTTAGAAATGTAGGCTATGAGAGACTGAGGTCTCTGGGGAGGTATTGAGTTCCATAAGCTGACGTAGGTGTCGTTTTCGTTTTCCTCGCTGTCACTCTCGTCTTTAAGAATGTTTCGGGAAATCTTCATTACTGCATCGCCGTAAAGAGAGGCTGTTTCGCTTATGGCTTTTTCATTTCTCTCGAAATAAAGGTCGAGAATTTCGCTTTCCCTCACGAGGAACTCCTTTCTCAAAAAGCCGTTCACCTATATAGACAGCTTTTTGTGCTTTTCGGTTGCGTTTTTTAAAAAATTTTTATTTTTTCTATTCTACCATATATTTACAGTTTTTTTAAGAGGTTTTTCTATAATTCTTGTTATTTAATAAAAAGGGTGATAAAATATGTGCGGTGATGAAAAATGGTTACTACAACGGCACTCTCCGTGCTGACACTTCTTTTATACGCTCTGCCCGGATTTATACTGAGAAAATCGGGGCTTACCAAAGAGGAATCAATTCCATCCTTTGCCAAGGTTCTGCTTTTTGTTTGTCAGCCCTGCCTTACTCTTTATTCCTTTTCAAAGATAGAGTATTCGCCCTCTCTCCTTTGGGAGATGGGAGTTTTCTTTCTGCTGGCACTGGTTTCTCAGCTGGGACTTATGCTCATAGCATATTTTATACTTCGCAGATTTTACGAGGAAAAAGCCAAGTACCGCATCTTTACCATAGCAACGGTTATCAGTAACTGCGGATTTTTCGGAGTTCCCGTGGTGGAGAAGCTCTTCCCTGAAAAAGCTCAGGGTGCGGCACTCTGCATGGTGTTCTCCCTTGCTATGAACATCCTCTGCTGGACATTGGTGCTTTTTATAGTAACGGGTGAGAAAAAGTACATAAAGCTTCAACGGGTGTTTGTGAATCCCTCGACCATTTCCTTTTTTGTTGCCCTTGTGATGTTTATCCTCTCTCTTGAGTTTCCCTCTTTCATTTCGGAGCCTGTGACCCTGCTTGGAAGAATGGCAACACCTATGTGTATGCTGATTCTGGGAATGCGTCTGGGAGGAGTAAGCTTTGTAAAACTTTTTTCCGATATTTCCGTTTATGCGACTGTGCTTATCAAGCAGATAATCGCACCTGCACTTATCTTTCTGCTCCTCTTGATTTTCCCCATGGATATTTTTCTCAAGGAGCTCAGTTTTATCCTCTTCTGCTGTCCCGTAGCAAGCAATGTCTTAAACTTTGCGGAGCTGTCGGGAAAGGGTCAGGAGGAGGCATCCTCCGTGGTGCTTCTGGGAACTATTACGTCAATACTCACAATGCCCCTGATGATGCTTTTTCTGAGTATATAATTTTAATATGAAACATCAAACGCCACCTTGGAGAAGGTGGCGTTTTTTAAAATCTTCTTTTATTTTGCTTCTACCATTGTTCCGATGACGGAATCCGTGAGAAGTCCTGCTAAATGCTTCTGAATGAGGGTGGCATCCTTAACTGTGATCTTTGTGTCAAAGTCTGTATCCGAGGAGAAGAGGGCCTCTCCCTCAAGACCTAAAAGTCCTGCAACTGCCTTCTGAATGGTGGTAGCATCGCTGATGTTCACCTTTGAGTCGGAGTTGGAATCGCCTAAAAGGAAGTAGATCCTGTCAGGCAAAGCAGGCTCTGAAGGGATGGCGCCTGTTGCCTCAAGCTCACCTAAGGTTTTGAGAATCGTCTCTGCAATAAGGGCGTGACCTGATACGGAGGGGTGGATTCCGTCCGCCTGAATAATGTCGTATTTGCCTGCTTCCTTGTAGTAATTATCGAAGGCAGTGAAGGTATCGGTGACATAAACGCCTGTTAAATTCTTAGCGATATCATAGAAAAGACCGTTGAATACGGGTGCCAGCTTATCCAGAGTGGGAGCGTAGGAGCTGTACTGAGGATGTGCATAGATGGGGTTGTACTGGGTCTGGAATATAACAGCACAGTCGGGGTTTAATCTGCGTATCTCAGACATCAGAGCATCAAGGTTTGACTTCATAAGGGTAATTGCGGCCTTGACTGTAGCGGATTCTGCGCCGTTGAGCATAATGTCAAAAAGCTGAGAGGCGGTGCCGTTCTGAAGAAGTCCCAGAAGATCGTTGCCGCCGATGGAGATAATAAGAAGGTCTGAGGAGGAAACGTTGTTTCTTACAGTTTCATTTTCCTTCATAAGAGCGAGCATATCTGTGGTCTTGTGACCGGGAACAGCATTGTTGTGAAGAGAATATTTCTTTTCCTTTGCGATTATGTAGCCGTAGCTGTGGCTCATATCGTCAAGCCCATATCCTGATGCGATGGAGTCGCCCAGAACCGTAGCCTTTAAAACTGCGGCGCCTGTGCTCTCAGCACTTGCAGGGAGAACGAAGCAGGACATGAGAAGAAGGAGAGCCAAAAGAGCAGAAAAACATTTTTTCATATACTTCACCTTTTCTAAAAAGAATTTCTTTAATTATAAAATTCCCCACGGGGTATGTCAACACAAAATGTTAAGAGATTATTTAAGTCTCGGTAATTGACTGCATATTTTGGGGATGATATAATTTAGGAAGAAAATGTTAAGTGCCACGGAATTTGGAGGTGGATGCTGTGAGCAAAAAATTAGGTCTTGTTCTGGGTGCAGGCGGAGCCAGAGGTGTGGCACACATCGGCTTTTTGCAGGTGCTTTTTGAAAACGGAATAATGCCATCCTGCTTGTCGGGTGCTTCCGCAGGCTCTGTGGTAGGTGCTTGTCTCGGCGCAGGGCTTACACCTGAGGAAATGTACTCTCAGATTCAGAATCTTAAAAAGAGTGAGGTTATTGAGCCTCTGCCAAAGCTCTCTTCAAACGGACTTTTCTCCACCAAGAGGGTAGAGCAGAAGCTTCGAAGCGTTATTGGAAATAAACGTATCTGCGACCTCTCCATAGACTTCTGCTGTGTTGCCGCAGACCTTATAAGCGGTGAGGCAAAGGTCTTTGACGGAAACTATGATACGGTGAAGGCTATAACCGCAAGCTCCTGCATTCCCGGAATTTTTGAGCCTGTTACAGTGGGTGGCAGGCAGTACCTTGACGGAGGTCTCCTTGACCGCCTGCCCATTGATGCCATCAGGCGGTTTGAGCCTGATGTTATTGTAGCGGTGGATGTCTTTACAAGGGACTCCTCCAAGGAGGAGTATAAAACCGTTGCAAGTGTTTTGGGAAGAGCCTTTGAGCTTATGGATCAGGAGAATACCGAAGGCAAGACTACAAAGGAAAAGCCCGATCTTTTAGTTCTTCCGAAGCTTACGGGAATGTCCCAGTACAGCTTCAAAAACCTTGACCACGCCTACTTTGAGGGCTATCAGGCAGGCATTGAGAATATAAAGGAAATCAAGAGACTTCTTGAGGAATAAAGAGATTCAGAATAAGGAGAGGTAACTATGGCAAAATTTTGCGGAATGTGCGGAACACCCCTTGAGGAAGGGTGGATAGCTTGCCCTAAGTGCGCCCACAAGATCCCCGAGAAAAAAGAAGAGATATCAAAGATTCAAGCAACACCCGAGGTGCAGGTTGCGGCTGTAGCTCCTGCTGTTCCTGAAGCTGAAGCGGTACGTGTGACTTATGTTTCCGAGGCGAATATTTTTGCCCCCCCCTTACATCAGGAAGTTGAAACTACGGCAGAATCTGAACCTCAAAAGCCTAAGAAGAGAAAAGCTCTGAAGATTACTGCAATAGTTCTCGCAGTTCTTATCGTGGCAGGTTCCGTTTTCGGTGTGTGGTGGGTAACTAAACCCAGGTATATAACAGCAGGAGCAGATCCGGTTGCGTTTTCTAATCGTTATGGGGATTTTTATTATTCTGCTTCTAATCTTTTTAACATGGACCGAGTGGAAGATGGTCCTGTTGAATTTGAGTATTCGTCATCCTTTACAGCTCCTTATTTTTATGATTCCCGCAATGGTACAGGTGTTATGGTCAAGGATAGTATGTATGTTTATACGGGATACATGGATTCTTCCGAAGCGATGGAGTGGGGAAAGCGCCCGGATAATAGTAAGATAAAATATCCTTACGGAATATATAAAGTTGATTTCATAGGCGAGACGGAGATAGAGACCGAGTTGTGGCTTACTCCCGAGGAGCTGTGCGAATATCCCGAGTTTGATAACGGAAGCAGGAATTCATACAACTTGATGTTTATGCAGTATTCCGATAATTACATATACTTTGTGACCTGTGAGCAGAAGCTTGCCAGAATAGGTATGAAGGATAAGGAGATAGAGTATATTGACGAAGATATCCGCACAATGAACTATGTAGTGGATGGTAAGTGGATTTATTTCGCTGGTGCTCTCGAAGAGGGTAGCGAAGAGGTCGGCATATATAAAATGAAAACCGACGGCAGCGATATGGAGATGCTCTATGAATTTGAAGAGCCTTTTTACGTGTGTGAATATGCAAAGCTGGGTATTTACAAGAACAGGATCTATTTCATCGAGCATTGTGAGGACGAAAGCACCATTTACCGAATGAAGAAGAACGGCAAAAAGGTAGAGGAGATAGCTTCGGGAAATATCTGGGCATATACCATTGATGAGAAGAGGGACAAGCTTTACTATTTTGAGTGTGAACGCCTTGATGATGGTGCGATATTTGAGAATAAATTCTATGAAGTGTCCCTCAAGGACTTTTCCTCAGAATACCTATTTTCGCTTTATGACGGAACTGCAAGGGGCACAAACCTTTCGGTTAATAAAGGTAAACTCTATGTGAGTGGCGGCTTTTTTGTAAACGGGGTTTTTGAATCGAAGGATATTAAACGTGGTGACGAGAGAGACCGAATTGTTGGTGTTTATTATGATATAAAGGAAGAAGAACTGAAATATCTCAGATACCATTATGATGGCGAAGAAACAGAGTACTATTGGGATTAAGTGAATCAAAGCAAAGAAAAAGCCTCGGAGGAAACTCCGAGGCTTGTTTTTATAAGGATACGTTCGTGCACTATATCTTGTCTCCCTCTGACGAGGGAGGCGGCAAAACCGCAAGGTTTTGACGGAGAGAATGCTATATAGTTTTTCTGATGCTTTGAAAATATCAGAATGCCCAGTTGCCGTTTTCGAAGATCTTTACCTCTTTGCCGTCAAAGGTTGTGGCTGTGATGGAGAGATCCTCTGTGCCTATCATAAAGTCAACGTGAACGATGCTGTCGTTAAGCCCCATCTCACGCATCTCCTCCAGAGTGCGATTTTCAAAGCCGTCGATACAGCTTGAATAGCCCTCGCCGAAAGCGATGTGACAAGCGGCATTCTCGTCGAAGAGAGTGTTGTAGAAGAGGATGCCTGTGTTTCTGATGGGGGAATCAAAGGGGACAAGAGCACATTCGCCGAAGTATCTTGCACCTTCGTCGGTGTCGAGGATAGAGTTGAGAAGCTCCTCACCCTTTTCTGCGTGAGCCTCAACTATCTTGCCACCTTCAACCCTGAACCAGAAATTTTCAATGAGCGCACCCTGATAGGAAAGGGGCATAGACGCGTGAACGATACCCTCGGCACGATTTCTGTCGGGGGCTGTGAAAACCTCCTCAGAGGGAATGTTTGCGTTATACTCTACATCAGAATTTAGGAGCAGGTCAGCACCTCCCATAAATCTGCTTTCCTTGAGAAGACCCACTTTGAGGTCTGTGCCGTTTGAGCTCTTGTAGTGAAGCTCAGAGATTCCGAGGGAGTTGAGGTATTCATATCTCTGTTTGAGGTCACGGTTATGCTCCTCCCAGTTTCTGATGCCGTCACCCTCTGCTCTGGCTGTGTGGAGAATTGCCTCCCACAGCTTTTCCTCTGCAACTGACGCTCTCAGTCCGGGGAACACTTTCTTAGCCCAGGCCTTGCCTGCCACAGCGGCAATGCACCACTGGTATTTGTTGTCCATTTCGTCACGGTAGGGCTTGAAGATTCCACGGCGGATACCGCTGCATTTTGCCATTTTCTTAAGGTTTACTCCTTTGAGACCGTCGGGGTCCTCGCTCTCAAGATAAATGAGAGCAGGAAGCACCTTTACTCTGTGCTTGATCTTCTCGATCTCCCATTCCTCTACCTTGGAGAGTACCTTTTCCTTCTGATATCTTACATGGAGCTTTGTGAGGGGTTGGTAGCTCCACTCCACACTTACCTTGGAGGCACCTGCCTTGTAGCACTCCTCAACCAGTATCTTTACGAATTCAGGCTGGTCAAGCTCTGCAAAGATCATAACCTCCTGATTCTTCTGAACATTGGCACCCTTTCTTGCAAGGAGCTTTGCGTATTCTCTCAGTATTGTCTTTTTCATATTTATATCTCCTTTGTGAGCTTTATTATATAAAGTTATTATACACCCAAAGCGGTGAAGGTCAACAAAAACTTACCTTGATATGCCTATCCCTTTGACTTTTTCATTCTCCCTATGTATAATCAAAGATAGTATTCAGAAGAAGGGAGGAAGCTTTATGACTGCACCGAAAAGCAGAGAGAAAAAGGGTAAATTCGGAGAATTCCTGAGCAGTAACAGGTTTATACTTTTATCCTTTCTGGCGCCTTCGGTAATTATGACCCTGAATTTTATGATTAAAAGCTTTTTTCCCTTTGGTGACAGAATGATACTGGTAACTGACTGCTGGCACCAGTACTATCCCTTCCTTGCAGAGTATCAGAGAATGCTCAAGGAGGGTGCCTCTATGCTCTATTCCTGGAATACGGGGGGAGGAGCAAATTTCATAGGCGTTATTGCAAATTATCTGGGAAGTCCTCTGTATCTGCTTTCCTACTTTGTCCCCTCGGGATCTCCTTGGCTTCAGGTGTTCCTCGCCTTTACGGTGGTGCTGAGAATCGGACTTGCAGGTATGTTCTTCTCGGTATTTCTCAGAAAGGTGTTTGGGAGAAATGATATCTCCCTTGTGTCCTTCTCCCTGATGTACGCCTTCTGTGCCTTTATTATGGGCTACTACTGGAATATGATGTGGCTGGATACCGTGGCAATGCTTCCCCTTGTTATTGCAGGAGTGGTAGGGGTGCTGAGGGATAAGGAGTTTTCCTTATATACTGTGGCTCTTGCTCTTTCCGTCCTTTTCAATTTTTATATGGGCTATATGGTCTGCATATTTGTACTGCTTTTCAGTATTGCTTATACTGCGGTTTCATTTGTGAGCTTCAAGGAAAGCCTTAAAAACGCAGGGAGAATGCTTCTATATACTGTGGTTGCATTTATGCTGACGGCTTTTATTACTTTCCCTGCTTTTGAAGCACTCAGATGCTCAGATTCCGCAGGAGTTATCTCCGCTTTCCCGAAGGAATATACGGTGAATAAGGGCTTCGGATACGAAGGGGAGAATCAGCTTCTCAATACTGTTTCCGCCACTATGGAAACCCTGACTAATCTCCTCTCATATAATCATCCCCTTAAAATGGATGTGGGAGCCCCCAATATCGCCTGCTCTGTGCTGGCACTTGTGCTGATAGTTTTTTACTTTATCACAAAGAAGATTTCTCTCAGGGAGAGAATAGTAAGCGGTGTGCTTTGTGCCTTTATGGTTATGAGCTTTATTGTAAATCAGCTCAACTATATCTGGCACGGAATGGCAACTCCCGCTATGGTTTATTACCGCTTCAGCTTTATCTTTTCATTTATACTCATCGTTCTGGCTTATAGAGCCTATACCTTTATTGAGACTGTCAGCAAGAAGAGGTTTATCCTTGTATCTGCGGTGCTGAGCCTTTATCTGGTGGCGGCTTTCTTCCTCCACAGACACATCTCCGTATATATTACTCTGTGTCTTGCTGTGCTCGTACTTATCCTTGTGATACTTATGAGAAAGAGGGTCATAAGCTTTAACGTGTTCTCTCTTCTTCTCTGCGTTGTCATGTTAGCGGAGTCTTTTCTTTCTGCATTCGTGGGTGTTGCCACAGTTGGAAACACTGTAATTACCGACTATCCCGCAAACAAGACGGAGGTCGAAAAACTCAGGACAATGTGCCTTCCCGAGGATGAGCTTTACCGCACAGAGTTTACCTCGTGGTACACCTTGAATGACGGCGATATCTATGATACCTTCGGTATATCCACCTTCAACTCCATGGTGAACAAGTCCTACACGGATTTTCTGACGGAATTCGGCATTGCAGGCTCCAAGGTGAATAACCGATATGCCTATTTTGAGACAACACCCGTATTCAATCTCTTTCTGAACGTGAGATATATCTTCGGACTATCAGGAGAAAAAGCTGTAGATAGTACCTTTATGAAGAAAATGGGGGATATAGGTGACTGCACCCTCTATGAGAATAATGCCTACGTTCCCATGGGCTTTATGGTGTCAGAGAAGCTTCTTGAGACAGAGCTTCACGAGGATTGGGTAAGTCCCTTTGAGGTTCAGAATAAATTTTTCTCAGATGCTACGGGAATAGAGCAGAATGTCCTTGAGTTTGTGCCTCTTGCCTCAGGCTTTAAGGGAGAATATTCAGATGCAGTTTCACGGATAGCAGGCTTTGAGGATTACTATAATGTGTCTCTTGAGAATAAAACCCCAAAGAGTAGGGACGATATAATTTTTACTGCCGAATACAGGATAGAAGAGGCAGGCTCATACTATGGAATTTTCAAGAACTCAAGTGTCAATAAGGCTTATGTTACCATAAACGGCGATGCAAAAAGCAGAAGAGAGCTTGATGAGTCCTACACCTATGTGGCGGCAGCAGGCAGGCTTGAAAAGGGCGATATCCTTACGGTGGAGCTTCCTGCGAAGGCAGGGGAGGACAGCAAAATGTTTTCCTGCCTGTATCGTGTGGATGAGGAGCTTCTGAGACAGGGAGTCGAGAAGCTTTCAGAGAGTACAATGGAGCTTACCTCAAAGACCAATACCTCTGTAAAAGGCAGAATAAACGTTGAGGAAGCAGGACTTTTCTATACCTCAATTCTCTATGATGAGGGCTTCAGAGCCTTTGTGGACGGCAAAGAGGTGGAGATAACTCCTGTGGCAGATACCTTCATTGCCTTTCCTCTTTCAGAGGGCGAGCATACCATAGAGCTTAAATTTTATCCCAAGGGTCTGACTCTTGGTGTCTGTGTATCCTGCGTAGGAGCGGCGGCTTTTATACTGATAGTTTTCTGTAGAAAAAAACGGAACAAGAGAAGCTATCAGTCAGATCCTGACGTTACTGATGCACCAAGGAATTGTAACGATTCTGTGAATAAATAACCTGACTAAAAGAAGCAAAAAGCAAATTGCACATATAATCTCCCCAAAATCTATCAATATTGATAATTGATAGGTTTTGGGGATTTGTGCTATAATTACCTTGTGAAAAAGTGGGAAGAAATACCTTCCACAAAAATACCAAGGAGGCATATTTATGAAATTCACAAAACGCTCCAAAGCGATTGTTTCAATCGTTCTGGTACTCATGATGCTCCTGTCCGTACTGACAGTAGGTTTTGTAAGTGTTCAGGCAGCCGGTGTTCTGACCCTTTCCTACAACTTCAAGTACGCAAATGCAGGCTATGCTGAAGGCAGAGTCGAGCTGAAGGCAGGTTCCAGTGCTGACTATGGTACATACTACCTTTATTGGGCAAACGACACCAAGGCCCTTGATGGTTATGCACCCATTACAACACTTACACTCAACACTTCAGTGAAGTATTTTGAGTTTGACGAGTTTACAGCAATTCCTGCTGATGCTACAAAGGTTATTGCAGTAAAGAGCACAACTTCCAAGACAGTTGCTTCTGCTTCTGCTGTTTACGACATTCCTGCTGAGAAGCAGTTTGTAAAGAGCTCCACTAAGCAGTACGACTTCCAGGCTCTTTCCGATATCCACATTCAGCACGATGATTCCTACTGGGTACACAGTAAGTCTCATTTCGCAAATGCACTTGAGATGGCTGCAAAGAGAGATGTTGAGTTTATCGCTATCTGCGGTGACCAGGTAAACGGCTACGGCTACTCCAACCTTGAGAAGGAATGGCCTCAGTACCTGAGGATCCTTGCAGACTCCAGCTATGCAAATCCCATTTACGAAACAAACGGTAACCATGAGATCAAGGGTAACGGCGGTTCCTCTGCCCAGACTCAGGATCACAGCATCTACAAGATCGCTTCAGGTCTTAATATTGAGACCGGTAAATTGCCCGCCACAACCTACTATGAAAAGACCATAAACGGCGACCACTACCTCTTTATGACTCTTGAGAAAAGCGGTTCTCCCAATGAGTACTCTGAGTTTTCTGACGAACAGCTTGACTGGCTCGAGGGTCTGACAAAGAAGTACAAGGACGATGGTCACAAGATCATTCTTTTCCAGCACGCACTTATTAAGCAGTACGGTGCAGGCGATGACCTTGTATCTCCTTACTATGGCGGCGCCCTTAACCCTGAATTTTCAGATGTTAAGAGATTTATGAGCATCCTTGAAGCAAACAAGGATATCATCTGGTTCTCAGGACACAGCCACGTTGATTTTAAGTACAAGTACAATTTCAGCAATATGGACGGTGCAACAGCTTACACGGTTCATATTCCTTCCACTTCCTCTACAACTCACCCCAATGCAAGCACAGGTTCAAATGATTACATCATGAGTCCTGACAGCTCACAGGGTTACTTTGTTGATGTCTATGATAAATATGTTGTTATCAACGGCACAGACCTCGTGAAGAACGAGATCCTTCCTGCTTACACATATTTTGTTGACTACACAGGTGAGAAGCTTGTGGAAAACGATATGCCTGATAAGCCCGATGTGAACTACGAAAAGGTTCAGGTTGAGGTTGATGTAAAGGCTCTCTCCGAGAATCCCTCTTCCGTTAAGATTAAGCTTTATGGCGCAGACGAGACCTCTCTCACTCAGGAAGTTTCAATGTCCAAGACAACTGCAGGCACTTATGTTGCAGAGGTTTCCACTCAGTTCACAAAGATGAAGTTCGTTGTAAACGGAAGCTCCTCCGGTGAATATACAGTTGCAAACTGCAAGGTCGTTCTCGGCGGTCTAAAGGTTAAGGTTAATCTTGCAGATATCAAGACAAAAGAGAACGGTTCCTGCACAGGTTGGGCGGTTGTTAACGCTTATGCATGGAATCAGTCCACTAACCAGAATGCAGGCGCATGGCCCGGCGTAGCAATGACAAAGGATTCCGATGGTTCCTACACCATTCTTCTTCCCGGTGGTCTTGATCCCGATATGATCATCTTCAACAACGGATCATCCCAGACTGCAGACCTTTCCATTACTCCCTATGTTGTTGCTGAGTATGAGGGTAGCTATACTCTCACAGATGGCAGCGGCGAAATTGTGACCATTCCCACAGAGTCAACTGCCGCAACCGAGCCTGATTCTGAGCCCGATCCCGAAAATACAGCTACAGTCTATTTTGTCAAGGACAGCGCATGGCCTGAAGTATATATCTACGGCTTCTACGGCGTTGAGGGCGGCACCGCTACAGGTGAGCCTCTGGGCGAATATCCCGGCAAAAAGATGACCTTCGTTGAAACTGACGATAACGGCAAGGCAATTTATAGTGCAAACATTCCTGCAGATATCGATTATATCAAGTTCGTCGACGGTACAACAACTAACCGTCGCACAAACAATGTTGGCAAGGCACAGATCGCTGATGGCACCTGCTATGCGCTGGGATCTTCTGCAGGCACAAACAAGTGGGATGTAACAACCTACAACTACGAGGCTCCTACAGTTCCCACTGAGACCACTCCCACAGAGACTACACCTACAGTAACTGAGACAAAGCCTACAGAGACCGAGACACAGCCCACTCCTGTGGAGTATCTCTATGGTGATGCTGACCTCAACGGACTTGTCAATATCAAGGATGCTACAACAATTCAGAAATTTGCAGCGGATATGATCGCTCTCGATGACGTTGCATTCACTCAGGCAAATGTAACAGGAGACAAGGCAGTAAACGTCCGTGATGCTACAGCAGTTCAGAAGCATGTTGCAGGCCTTATTACAGAATTCCCCGTTGAGGCAAAAACTGCTCCTGCAGAGGTTGGCGTTTCCTCTACAGAATTCTCTACTCTTGTTTCTACAGTTAAGAAAACTCTCTCCGATGAGTCCTACTATGCCTCCTATAATGCTTATATGGCTCTGAAGAAGGCTTACTTAACATATAAGGATTCCGCTACAGATGCAGGATACGAGGCTATCAATGATGCTCTTACTGCATACAATACTATGAAGAAGAACAACCCCAACCATGTTGGTTCTGCTGCTTCTTCAGGTGGTTCTCTGCCTACAGGTACAACCACAAATGCTACATCTATCGACGGTAGCAAGACAGGCACCTATGCAATCAGAGGCTCCTTCAACAACTGGGGTAACTCCGGTCTTGAGTTTATGGTGCAGAATTCTGACGGTAGCTACTCCATTTCCTATCAGCTCACAAAGGGTTCTTACGAGTTTAAGTTCTTTGACAACAGCTCTTCAAGCTGGTACGGAAACACAGGTACGATGGAGGCAGGAGAGTCAGGTTGGACATTTACATCAGGTACAGGCAACTGTAAGCTGAATGCTACAGAGGATGGTATCTATGTATTTACTTACAAGCTTGACTCCTCCAAGGTTAAGATTTCTCTCTCAAGGAAATAATCAATAAATAAAGCTTATGGGCTGACCTTTTTTGGTCAGCCCATTTTTATGTAACGCAAAAATAGAGGGACGAATCTCGTCCCCCTGAAGCTTTTCTGTTATATTGTGTGTTAATGTAATCAGGCTTTGCTGTCAATGTAACTGCATGCTCCCAGTGCTGCTACAGCACCGTCAGCGGTGGCTGTGGTGATCTGGCGGATCTGCTTTGTTCGGCAGTCGCCGGCAACGAATAAGCCTTCGGTGTCGGTGGTGCAGGCTTCACTTGCCACAACGTAGCCGTATTTATCAAGAGCTGTGAGAGCCTTGAATACATCATTGTCAGGGGCAAGGCCTATAGCCACGAAAACACCATCGGGAGTGATCTCACTCTCTGTTCCGTCAATTTCCGACTTGAGGACAACAGCCTGAAGCTCACCATCGCCCTTGAAGGCTTTTACTGTGGTGGAGTAGATAATCTCTACATTGTCCTTTGCCTCAAGAGCTTCAATGAGCTTCTGTTCCCCTGTGAGCTTCTCGAGATTCTGAACGATGGTAACCTTCTTGCAGGTCTCTGAAAGAAGAGTTGCCTCGATAAGTGCGGAGTTTCCTCCGCCGATAACGGCAACCTCTTTGCCGCTGTAGAAGGCACCGTCGCAGACAGCACAGAAGGAGATACCTGATCCGATGAAGTTCTCCTCGCCCTCAACATTCAGGGTGCGGTGCTTGGCACCTGTAGCGATGATAACGGACTTACACTGGAATGTACTGAAATCGGTTTTGATAGTAAAGTTTCCGTCCTCGTCCTTTGTGACCTCAAGCGCCTCCTCAAGCTCAACCTCAGCACCCTGAGAAAGAGCCTGCTCCAGCATCATATCAGCAAGCTCAGTGCCGCTGATACTCTGATGCGAAGGGTAGTTTTCGATTTTGTGGGAGTAGGTAATCTGACCGCCGAAGCCGGCTTTCTCAAGAACCAGCACGGACTTGCCTGCACGGCGGGCATAAACGGCGGCAGTTAGTCCTGCAGGACCTGCGCCTACTACAATGATATCATACATAAGCTTCACCCTATCTGTCTATAGAAGTAATCCGCCGCAAGGTCTTAAAACTTTGCGGCGGCATTTATATTATTTGTAAAAGTGTCAGAAATTATCAGCCGATCTTGCTGGCTTTTCCCTGAATGTAGGACTTGATAGCCACAACATTTACGAACTTCTCAGCAACGCCTGCTTTAACCTCAACAAGAGTGGGTGCCTGACGAAGCTGAAGGCTGCGTGCAAGCTCTTCGTTGTCCTCAACGTAGATCTTCTCGAAAGCGATGCCTGCTTTGTCAAGGAGCTGAGCCATAGCCTTACAGTTGGGGCAGCTCTTTGTAGCGAAGAGATATACACCGTCTGAGAGAGCTGCGGAAGTTTCCTCAGCCTTTTCCTCACATGCGCAGGGAGCGGACTTCTTGAGAACGCTTCTCTCAATGTTATATACCTTTCTGTCCTTGAACTCCTGAGCCTTACCGTCATTGAAGTTCTGAACGGGACGGTAGTAGCCTGTGATACGGCTATAAACTTCTGCCTTTTCACCGCACTCGGGGCAAGTGTAATGCTCGCCTACGATGTAGCCATGATTCTTACATACGGAGTATGTGGGAGAAAGTGTGAAGTAGGGCAGTTTGTAGTTCTCAGCAATAGCACGGACAAGCTTTGCGGCACTCTCCCAGGTGGGGAGCTTCTCGCCGAGGAAGCCGTGGAATACTGTACCGGAGGTGTAGAGGGTCTGGAGTCTGTCCTGAATGTCAAGAGCAGAGAAGATATCCTCTGTGTAGCCTACGGGCAGGTGAGAGGAGTTGGTGTAGTAGGGAACGCCTGACTCCTGATTTGCAGTGATAATGTTGGGATAATACTTGAGGTCGTGCTTTGCAAGACGGAAAGCAGTTGACTCTGCGGGAGTAGCCTCAAGGTTGTAGAGGTCGCCGTACATCTCCTGATAGTCGGAGAGACGCTCTCTCATGTGGTTGAGCACTCTCTCTGTGAAGTTCTGGCACTCGGGATGAGTCATATCCTTGCCTACCCACTTGGCATTGAGGCCTGCTTCGTTCATACCAACGAGACCGATGGTGGAGAAGTGGTTGTTGAAGGTGCCGAGGTAGTGCTTGGTGTAGGGATAGAGACCCTCGTCCATAAGCTTTGTGATAACAGATCTCTTGATCTTGAGAGAACGTGCAGCGATGTCCATCATGTGGTCGAGCTGCTTGAAGAACTCTTCCTCATTCTCAGAGGTGTGAGCAATTCTGGGCATATTGATGGTAACAACACCGATGGAACCTGTGCTCTCACCTGAACCGAAGAAACCACCGGACTTCTTTCTGAGCTCTCTCAGGTCAAGACGAAGTCTGCAGCACATTGAACGAACATCGTTGGGCTCCATGTCGGAGTTGATGTAGTTTGAGAAGTAGGGTGTGCCGTACTTTGAAGCCATCTCGAAGAGGAGACGGTTGTTCTCTGTATCGGACCAGTCAAAGTCACGAGTGATGGAATATGTGGGGATGGGATACTGGAAGCCTCTGCCGTTGGCATCGCCCTCGATCATGATCTCGATGAATGCCTTGTTGATCATATCCATCTCTTTTTTACAGTCTTTGTACTTGAAGTTCTGGGGCTTACCGCCAACGATAGCATCCTGCTCAGCAAGATCCGGGGGAACTACCCAGTCAAGAGTAATGTTGGAGAAGGGTGCCTGTGTACCCCAACGGGAGGGGGTGTTAACACCGAAGATAAAGCTCTCAAGAGCCTTCTTTGTCTGCTCGTATGTGAGGTTATCAACCTTAACGAAGGGAGCAAGATATGTGTCGAAGGAGGAGAAAGCCTGAGCGCCTGCCCACTCGTTCTGCATAATGCCGAGGAAGTTTACCATCTGATTGCAGAGAGTTGCAAGGTGGCTTGCAGGAGAGGATGTAACCTTACCTGTGATGCCGCCGAGACCCTGCTCGATAAGCTGACGCAGAGACCAACCTGCACAGTAGCCTGTGAGCATTGAAAGGTCGTGGATGTGGATGTCAGCTCTTCTGTGAGCGTTGGAGATCTCATCGTCGTAAACCTCTGAGAGCCAGTAGTTAGCAGTAATTGCGCCTGAGTTTGAGAGAATGAGACCGCCTACAGAGTAGGTAACGGTGGAGTTCTCTTTAACTCTCCAGTCGTTGATGTTAACGTAGTTGTCAACGATCTCCTTGTAGTCAAGGATAGTGGATTTAACTCTTCTGAGCTTCTCTCTCTGGCGTCTGTAAAGAATGTAAGCCTTGGCAACGTCGCCGTAGCCTGTCTGGATAAGCACATCCTCAACGGAGTCCTGGATATCCTCAACAGCAACCTTGTTGTTGACGATCTTGGGAGCGAAGTCTGCTGTAACCTTGAGAGCAAGCAGATCAATTACGGAGCTGTGATATTCCTTATTGGTGGCCTGGAAAGCCTGTTCGATAGCTTTTGCGATTTTGGAAAGGTCGAAATCAACGACCTTGTCATCTCTTTTAATAACCTGATACATAACTCCACCTCTTTCTGTAAATTTTTAAGTAGTTGTTTTCGTGGTGCTCTCCAATAATACACAAAAAATTGTGGTTTGTCAATAGGCAAACCACAATATATTGTGACAGTTTTGTTATTCTTAATTGCATGGGGGAATTAAAAAACGGTGCAAAAACGCTCCAAAGCCCATTCTTATGCGATTTTTGCATATTTTGAAGATTTTGTGGTGTTATTTAATTGTAACCACTAAATATTGTGTTTATACCAGATATTGGGTTTGCGATCCCAATATCTGGGGCTCGGGGGAGAATTTTTAAGAAAAATCAGGAGATTCCCCTCAAATGTGTGGCGGGGTAGCTTCTTTTGATCTCTTTGTACATTCTTTTCAGTTCATCGTTTTCATAGCCTTCGATACTCTTATCAATGAGGTTGCCTGAATCCACAAACTGCTGAAGATAGAGAGCGTCACAGCCTGAGAGCCATTTTGCAATACTCACAAGGTCATCAAAGGTATGGAAGGTTCTTGTGACCGTGGTGCGGAATTCATAGGGGACAGTACCCATCTTGAGGAAATCCACGCTTTCGATGATTTTTGAGAGGTCAAAGACAGTCTTTCCGCAGGTGAGGGCGTACTTCTCCTTTGAGTTCTTCACATCCATTGCCACATAGTCCACAAGACCTTTTGAGACCAGATCCTTAAGCTTCTTCGGGAAGCTTCCGTTGGTGTCAAGCTTTACAAGAAATCCCATCTCCTTGATTTTACGGATGAAATCCTCAATATCAGGCTGAAGCAGAGGCTCGCCGCCTGTAATACACACTCCGTCAAGGATGCCTTTTCTGGTGGAAAGAAACCTCAGTACCTCCTCCTCGGAGATGCTTTGCTCCGACTCTTCTGTCACAAGTCCTGCGTTGTGGCAGAAGGGACAGCGGAAGTTGCATCCGTAGGTGAATATTGTTGCCGCCATCTTCTGAGGATAGTCCAGAAGGGTGAGTTTTTGCATAGCTTCGATTTTCATATTTCCGCCTCCCGAAAGGTTATGGTATTATTATGACCGAGGAGAGGTAAAAAGTAAATAACCTTTGAGAAATAAAAGAAAAAGCAGGAGAATTTTTGTTTTGTTGAAAAGCGGATTTGCATGTGCTAATATATATGGTATAAAGAGGTGAGAATGTGAAGCTGAGAGTGCAGGATGTAAGAATTTTTTCCGAAATTGAATATGAAAAGGCTTTTTCCTCACTGCCCCTTTGGAGGCAGGAAAAGGCAGAGAAGCTCAAAAGTACAGAGGACAGAAAGCTTTCGGTATTCGCCTTTTCGCTGGCACTTTCTATGCTCTCACAGTATCTCCGTAAATCTTGTGAAGAGATAGAAATTTCGCCTGATGAGAAAGGAAAACTCAGAGTGCAGGGAGAATCGGTATCTTTAAGCATTTCTCATAGCTTCCCTTTCGTTGCTGTTGCGGTAAATTCAGGAGAGGTCGGCGTGGATATAGAGTGCCCCCGTGAAGTATCAAGGGCGGTGCTGAGGAGATCGCTCTCTGAAGAGGAGATTTCTTATGTGACGGAAGACGTTGATTTAAGGGAAAAACTTTCTCCGAAGGAGGCAAAAAAATTCCTGCGAATCTGGACTATGAAGGAAGCGTATCTTAAGTTTACTGGAGAGGGTCTCTCGGGGGGACTTCAGAATGTGAACACCATAAACGAAAAAGGCGAAGTTTCCCTTCAGAGAGGGGATATGAAATCTCGCTCAGAGGAAACGGATGATTACATCTTGTCCCTTGTGTGGGAAGAATGAGAGCCGTCTGCAGTGTTATTCTGAATAAAATATAGTTTAAAGAAAATCTTCGGGAGGGTATTTGTACCCTCCATTTTGTTTTGTGCTTCGGGCAGTTTGTGAATTTCTCCTACTAAGAGAGGATATGGCTGATGTATTCGTAGGGGCAATTCGTGAATCGCCCTGCGGGTAAAGGGAAAACTTTATAGAAATTGCAGGGGAGATAATATTTGCCACAACCGCTACTCTCAGGTTCTTTTGTGACAACTTCGAAATTTTTGCTCAAAATCAACGAATAAATGTTGACAATGCAACAATTATAGTGTATAATCGAAAACGTTGAGTGGTCAACAAGTTGAATTGATATCAATATAGCACCCTTTTTGAAAGGAGAAAGACTATGGTAAATCGTTATGCTCATTTTTCATCGGCTATTTCGAGCATCAATCAGTACATAACACGGATAGAATCCATTGAAATGGAGAAATATAACCTCAAAGGCTCCCACGCACAGTATCTTATGGCTATCTATATCAGCAAGGAGGGTCTTACCGCCAAGGAGCTTGCTGAAAAATGCGCCAAGGACAAGGCGGCAGTGTCCAGAGGCATTTCCGGTCTTGAGAAAACAGGTCTTGTTGTCCGCAAGGCAGGTGCTACCGAAACCTATCGCTCAAAAATTCTGCTCACCGAAAAAGGCAGAGAGGCTGCAGGAATCGTAGCTGAAAAGGCTGCAAAGGCAGTAGAGCTTGCAAGTAAGGGATACAACGAGAAGGAGAGAATTATTTTCTACAATATTCTCGATATGATTTCAGGAAACCTCAGAGAGCTCTCTGAGCATGGTCTTGACTGAGTATCTGCCTCACATAACAGAAGGAGAATTATCTATGTCTGATACAAAGAAAGTTAGAATTATTATAGAATCCTCAGCGGATGTAAAGCCTGAGATCCTCGAAAAGGTTGAGATGCTTCCTATGACCATCACTTTTGGTGAGGAGAGCTTCCTCGACAGAGTGGAGATCAACCATAAGGAATTCTATGAAAAGCTCGTTGAGAGCGACACACTTCCCACCACAAGCCAGATCATGCCCTTTGACTTCGCAGAGGCTTTCAAAAAGGCTCACGAAGCAGGGGAGAGCGTTGTGGTGATAACCCTTTCCTCCAGGCTTTCAGGTACCTATCAGAGCGCCTGCATTGCAGCTTCCGAGACAGACGCCGAGGTTTATGTTGTGGATAGCCTCAGTGTTGCTATTGGCGGCGGTATCCTTGCAGAGTATGCTGTAGCTCTCAAGGAAGAAGGCAGAAGTGCTAAGGAGATAGCAGATGCTCTTGAAGAAGTAAAAGGCAGAGTAAGGGTTATTGCCATGGTTAATACTCTTGAGTATCTCAAGAAGGGTGGCAGAATTTCCTCTGCTGTAGCATTTGCAGGTGAGCTTATGTCCATCAAGCCCGTTGTGGCTGTGGATGAGGGCGAGGTGCAGATGAGAGGTAAGGCAAGAGGCTCACGTCAGGCAAACAACTTGCTTGTTAAGGAGATTGAAGCTTCAGGCGGTGTTGATTTCTCCATGCCCGTCCTCTTAGGCTACACAGGTCTTTCCGATGACCTGCTGAAGAAGTATATTGAGGACAGCTCTGCGCTCTGGAAGGACAGCAAGGAAGAGCTTCAGTATGTTTGCATCGGCAGTATTGTAGGTACTCATGTAGGCCCCGGCGCAGTTGCGGTTGCATATTTCAGCAAGGCATAAAGAAAAAGCAAAACATAAAAGTTACAAAAAATCAGGCGGCAGTTTTTCCTGCCGTCTGTTATTTTTCTCTATCTGAAAATTGCTTGTGCCTTTTCACGAAAAAGCAAGGAAAAATCGCAAAATTCCTTGTAAAAAACCAAATATATTGATAAAAAAGGTTTACAAACCACTACATATATGATACAATTTTGTTATAAATTGGTTTGTTATGATTCAGAATTCCGTGCTTTTTATAGAGTGAGGAGGATTAAGAGTGGGTATATCCAGAAGTAAAATTGAAGGTTATATGCTCCCTGTGATGAAGGGAAAGTATTATGAGAAGGAAGCTGTTGACAGACTTCTTGCTGACCTCGCAAACGATGCAGACGATACTATTCTTGATCTTCAGGATAAGAGAAACAGAATCTCTGAGCTTGAAAAGCGTGAGGAGTCCATTGCTCAGGCACTGGTTATCGTTAAGCAGCTTTCCGAGCAGATTGTTTCAAAGGCAAAAGCTGAGGCTGAAAAGATCATTATGGAAAGTACAGCACGTCAGGTGGAGCTTTCAGAAGAGGTTGCAAGACTGGAGAAGCTTCGTGACACATACCGCACCGATCTTGAGAGTGAGATCCGCACTATGATGACCTCAATTCTCGAAAAGGTCAATAAAACCGAAGAATAAAAATCCTTGAATATTTTTACTGCAAAGTCCCGTGAGTTCCTTCTCACGGGGCTTTTTCGGTGATATGTACCATTTATATTTTTTTCTCCTATGCTAAAAATATACTCGGGGTGAAGATATGAGTGAAGAGACGAAAGAAGGTTTTCCTGTTGATCTTTTTTTGGCGCTTGCAGGAAGTGCCTCGGCAACAAACGGATATGCGGTCTTAGGACTTGCAGGACAGCAGTTTTTTATTGAGAAATACCTTGAGGCGCAAACCACGGAAGATAAGGAAAAGCTTCTTGAGGAGCTGAAAAAATAAATAAAAAAGGTGTGCATAGCTTATAAACAGTATGCACACCTTTTCGGCTTATATAATGTAATCTTCCCTCTTGTTTTTTCTTTTTTATCTGCGGCCTCCCATACCGCCGGGGCCTCCCATACCGCCGGGACCTCCCATTCCGCCTGAGCCTAAGGTGGTGACTGTGGAGGAGAGGGTGATTTCTGCGGCTTCATTTCCCCCGGAGTAGCTGCCTGCGGTGAAAATGCCGTCCTTATCCATGCCTGAATCCTCGCCCTCAAAGCTTATGACACAGGTGTCTCCCGAGGAAAATTCAGGAGAGCTTACAAGAAGGTAGCTGTATGTGGTTTTAGGGGAGATGCTCAGAGAGTAGCTTTCTGAGGTGATGTTGCAGAAGGTTTCGCTTGCCAGAGTGCCGTTTAGATACATAACAATGGTCTCCTGAGTTGACGAGGTGGAAATGCTCTCTGCCATCTGGGATGAGCCTGCCGCTACAACGGTGCCGCCATTTATGATGCACTCACCCTGAAAGTCCAGAGGAGCGTTGCCGCCGCTTTCGGGACCATAGACAATGGTAGTGCCTCCTTTAAACTCAAGGTTTCCGTTGCTGTCGATGCCGTCTCCCTCTGCCTCAACATAAACATAGCCTTCGCTTATGAGGATTCTGCAGGAGGAATCCGAGCTGAAAGCATCGGGACGCCCATAGCCCATATTACTTTCATCGTTACCGCCTGCGGAGTTCATTCCGTCATCGAAGGCAGAGATCCTTACCTCACCGCCTGATATTTCAATCTCTTCGCCCTCAACTCCCTCGTAGGAGTAGAGGATATTGAGAGTACCATCGGAAAAGCTTAGCTTGCTGTCAGCATGGACGCCATCATCTCCTGCTTTGATGGTGAAATCACCACCTGAAATGGTGAGGTTCTTGTTGGAGTGGAGGGCGTCATCCTCGCTGTCGATATTGAAAATTCCACCGCTTATGGTGGCATCTGATGCAGATTTTATGGCTTTACGGCTGATATCAGAGGAGGTGTCTGCGGAAGTATCGCTGTACCAGTTTCTGCCCATCATATCACCCTGAGGCATATCTGCACTCTCACTGCCACCGCCTGTGACTATGTTGAAATTGCCTCCTGTGATGCTCAGGGTGTTGTCCGAGGTAATTGCATCGCTTTGAGAGTTAATGGTGATATCTCCGCCCTCAATAAGGAGAAGTCCCAAAGAGGGATCCTCTTCATTGGTGGTCTTGATGGCATCTCCCTGGGTTGTAAGCGAGAGCCTGCCGCCTGATACTTTCAGACCATCCTTTGCTTTGATGCCTGAATCAGCAGAGGTAATATCAAGTGTTCCGTCAGAGAACTGAAGAGTATCCTTGGTGTGAATTGCACAGCTATAAGCTGAAGTGATGGAAAGACTTCCTTTGCCGCCCATAAAGAGATCATTTTTGCAGAAAAGGGTGGCATCAGGGTCTCCTGATTCATCCGCCTTGTAGTTTAATGTGTCGGATAAGGAGTTCTCGGTGCCTTCTTTGAGGACTATGTAGGTGTTCTTTGCGTCTTCAACGTAAATCGCTGAAGAATCCTCACTGCTTATTTCAGCGTTATCCATCATCAGCCACACATCCTGCTTATCGGCATTAATATGAAGCTGACCCTGAAGCTTGCCGCTTAATTTGTAGTAGCCTCCTTTGTTTATGGTGAGACCTTTATCAGTAAACAAGGCACCGCTTGAGGTGCTTTTTTCATCAAGATCTATTTCCACCTGTAGCGAGGTATCAAAGCTCTCCTCAAGATCAGAAAACTCTCCGCTCTCCTCCTGAAAAATTTCACCCTGAGAGGCAGGGTCTATGGAGGTGGAGGTTTCAGCTATCTCGCTTAGAAGCTCCTCCTGAGTTTTAAGTCCGCAGCCGGAGAAGGAAACTGAAAGGAGTATCAGGACAAGGAGAAGACTCTGGAAAGTAACATTTCTTTTTTTCATAAATATCCCTCTTGTTAATTTAAGCTCTTAAAGCTCCCCTGCATTCATGGGGAATCTTCCTAAGTTTACGGGAAGGTTTCCGTTGCGGGTTCTGATTTCATCAAGGAAGGCTTTTTCCTTTGTTTCGTCCCTGATAATTACTGTGTAGGAAAGCTCATAGAGACTTCCCATATTTGTTGTTCTCACAGAGGTGAGCTTATGAGTGGTGGTGAATTCCTTGAAGACATCGTCAAGAAAATCGTTGTACTCCAGATTCTCGGGAATGGATATCTTAAGGCTTTTCTCCATTCGCTTCTCACCGAAATTGATGGTGAAAAGGAGTATCCACATCAGGCAAATAAGAACGGTTACACATACCGCAAAGGCAACATACCCCAGACCGTTTGCTACGCCTATTGCCATAGAGAGCATAATGGCAAGGATCTCCCTTGAATTACCGGGGACACTTCTGTACCTAACAAGGCTGAAAACACCCAGAGCCGCAATGCCTGCCGCACCCATATTGTTGCTCACAAGAAGGATAAGTGACTGGACAATGAGAGGCAGAAGAGCGATGGTAATGGCAAAATTCTTTGTGCATGCACTTCTGTACATATAGACAAGTGCTGCCATAATGCCGAGGATAAGGGATGCTGTGGCACAGATGGCCACGCTTTTTACATCCACAGCTCCAAGGGTTTTGTCGATGATACTGCTGAATACATACATATTCTTAGTCTCCTTTTAAGAATTTATTTATATACACATTTCCGTACTTGGAAAAACTCTGACTGAAAATGTTATGCTCCGAGAGAAGTCTTACAAGCCACAGGGGAGCGGCATTGGGAATCTTTATTTCCATAATGTAGGTGTCCTGAGGAAGCAGAGCCTCACCCTCGTCTTTGCTGAGAAAGGAGATGTTCTCGTATCGGCTTCTGATGTTTCTGTCAAAGGTTATCCGAAGCTCGGGGGTTTCCTTTGAATAGTAGGCTGTGCGGTCATAGGCAATGAAAACTCTGGGGGAAAGATCCCAGTAGTGGATCATATAGTCTATCTCACGGGGAATGTTACCCGATATCTTCTCGGGAAAAACTCCCGTTTCTATGTACTTCTCTGCTTCAGACAGGGTCATTGAGACCCTACGTTTATAAACGGTCTTCTTAAACTTCTTCTTTATCTCGAGAAAAACCGTATGATCTTTATCTTTTGGCACACCGTAGCTTCTCAGCCTAAGCTTTTCTTTATAGACGGGCTTGTCTATGGAAATCTGAATGAGACGATTCTGAGGAGTGTCAAAATATATATTGAGAATCGGTGTCTCTCCGTAGCGGTCAATTTCCATATGCTCGCTTATTCCCGAGAGTACAGCTTCATACTGCTGAGAATTCAGGATATACTTCTTCTCAACACGCTTGAAAATATACTGAAAAGCCAAGACCTTGCCTCCTTTTTCCTCACATATCAGAAAGGATATATGAGGAATGTGAAAAGAATATGAAGAGGATACGAAAAATAAAAAAGCATTTGCAGGATGAAAACCCGTAAAAAGCATCGAATAACATCTGATTTTGCATAATTTAAAAACAAATCTTTCATTATTTAAAGAAAATAGCCGTCTATTGGGAAAAATCACTTGAAATTATGAAGCATTATGTGCTATAATAATTCGTAAGTATAAAATAGGGTAAAAGGTGTCTTTGATACTTTGAGTGTTTACATAAAATCCACAGAAAATTAAGGCATGGTTTCACCTTTTTCTTCCTGTTTTTGTTAATATAAATTTGGTAATTTAAATATACGAAAGGCAGTGATTATCTTGACACCCAAATTTAACTCCTACTCACAGAATTCCCCCGTTATCGAAAATCTGTGTGCCAAGTGCGTCGAAAATTCACGCATCGACGCTGACCTTTATGCAAAATTCGATGTTAAGAGAGGTCTCCGTGACTTAAACGGTAAAGGCGTTCTGACAGGTCTTACCGAGATCTCCGAAATCCGCCAGAATAAAATCGTAAACGGCGAAGTAGTTCCCACCGACGGTAAACTTTTTTACAGAGGTATCAACGTTACCGATCTTATAGAGGGCTTTGTCAGTGACGACAGATTTGGCTTTGAAGAGACTATCTATCTTCTTTTCTTCGGTCAGCTCCCAAATACTCAGGAGCTTGAGGAGTTTAAGGCACTTCTTTCTTCCTACAGAACATTGCCTAAGAACTTTGTCCGTGACGTAGTAATGAAAGCTCCCTCAGGAGATATGATGAACACTCTTGCAAGATCCGTTCTCACTCTTTATTGCTACGATTCCAATGCAAACGATGTTTCACACGCAAATGTTCTGAGACAGTGTCTCCAGCTTATTTCCGTATTCCCTCTTCTTTCGGTTTACGGCTATCATGCTTTTAATCATTACCACAAGGGCAAGAGCCTCTTCATTCATAATCCTGACAAGAAGCTCTCCACAGCAGAGAACATCCTTATGATGCTAAGACCCGATCAGGAATATACAAAGCTCGAGGCTACGGTTCTCGATATTGCTCTGGTGCTTCACGCAGAGCATGGCGGCGGTAACAACTCCACCTTCACAACAAGAGTTGTAACCTCCTCAGGCACAGACACATATTCAGCTATTGCAGCGGCACTTTCCTCTCTCAAGGGTCCCAAGCACGGCGGCGCAAATGCCAAGGTTGTGGGAATGTTTAACGAGATGAAGAAGAGTGTTAAGGACTGGACAGACGAGGAAGCTGTGAAGGAATACCTGAGAAAGCTTCTCCATAAGGAGGCCTACGATAAGGCAGGTCTCATCTATGGTATGGGTCATGCAGTTTATTCCATCTCCGACCCCAGAGCCAAGGTCTTCAAGGGTTACGTTGACAAGCTGGCTCACGAGAAGGGTCTTGATAAGGAATTCGCTCTCTACTCTCTGGTAGAAAAGCTTGCTCCCGAGGTTATTGCCGAGGAGAAGAGAATCTACAAGGGCGTTTCCGCCAATGTTGACTTCTACAGCGGATTTGTATATTCCATGCTGGGACTTCCCAAAGAGCTTTACACACCTCTCTTCGCCATTGCAAGAATTGCAGGCTGGTCCGCTCATCGTATGGAGGAACTTATCAATGCAGGTAAGATCATCCGTCCTGCATATATGAGTGTTGCAGAGGAGAGAGAGTATAAGGCACTCTCTGAGAGATAAGTCTGAGGTATTTATGAAGATTAAAGGTCTTATTTTTGATATGGACGGACTTCTCATTGATACTGAAAGTCTCTCCTACGAGGCTTTAAGGCTTGACCTTGAGGCTCAGGGACTTACTTTCACAATGGAGCAGTTCCTTCCCATCCGAAGCCATTCCATAAAGAAATGCGAAGAGATATTTAGAGGCTATTTCGGTGAGGATTTTGATTTTCACGGATGCTTTGAACGTCATACGGAGTATATGCACAAGCATATAGATAAGTATGGACTTCCTCTCAAAAAAGGTGCCGAGGAGCTTCTGAAATTTGCCAAGGCTGAGGGACTTCGTGTTGCACTGGCTACAGGCACGCCTCTCGACATTGCAGAGAGATGGCTTTCCTCCAAGGGGCTGTGGCAATATTTCGATGAGGTTCAGAGTTCAGCCTTCATCAAAAACGGCAAGCCTGCCCCCGACATATATCTGGCAACAGCTGAGCGTCTGGGCTTTGAGCCTTCTGAGTGTATGGCGTTTGAGGATTCTCCCAACGGAGTACGCTCTGCAGCTTCTGCAGGTTGTGTCACTGTTATGGTGCCCGATCTTTCCCGTGCAGACGATGAGCTTAATTCTCTCATATATGCTGAGGCAGAGGATCTTTTAGAGGCAATAGAGATCATAAAAAGAATACAGGAATGATAAAGTAGCATACATCCAAGGGAGATAATATGTATTCTATCATTCACAGTTTAAGCGGCTATCTATGGGGTTTTCCCATGATAGCCCTTTTGTTTTGCACTCATATTTTTATGACAGCTAAGACAGGTCTTATTCAGCGAAAGACCCTAAAGGGAGTGAAGCTTTCATTAAAAACCCAAGAGGGAGGGTCGGGGGAGCTGAGCCCCTTTGCAGCGCTCTCCACCACCCTCGCCTCAACTCTGGGTACGGGCAATATCATCGGAGTAGGTACAGCTGTAGCAATGGGAGGAGCAGGGGCTGTGTTCTGGTGCTGGCTTACGGGTGTGCTTGGTATGGCAACCCAGTATGGTGAGGTGCTGCTTTCTGTAAAATACCGCACCAAGGATCTAAGCGGAAACTTCACGGGAGGTCCCATGTATGTGCTGAGAGACGGTGTGGGAAGTAAGCTTCTGGGAGGTGTATATGCCGCAGTTGCCGCCGCATCTTTGCTCATTACCGGCTCTGTGGTGCAGTCGGGCTCAGTGGCTGCGGTAACTAAGGATGTTTTCTCGGGAAGGGATATGTACTTTTTTGTGGGCGGACAGAGGTTATCTTTGGTGACAGTCCTTACAGGGGTAGTTCTCGGGATTCTCACAGCTCTTACCGTGTTTTCCTCTATTTCTTCCTTGGGTGGTGTCTGTCAGGTAATGGTGCCTTTTATGGCGGCTGTGTATATTTTCGCATCGCTTCTGATACTTATTATTAACAGAGATTTCTTAGGGGAAAGTCTTGCTCTCATACTTCGGGAGGCGTTCTCTTTGAGGGCAGCAGGAGCAGGCTTTCTCTCCTCATCCCTTATGCTGTCTGCAAGGTACGGAGTGGCAAGGGGCCTCTTTTCGAATGAGGCAGGTCTTGGCACATCAAGCATAGTTTCTGCTTCTTCAAAGGAAGAAAACCCCGTGCGGCAGGCTCTCGTGAGTATGACAGCAACGTTCTGGGATACGGTTGTGATGTGTGCGGTAACAGGAGTGGTAATCGTAAGCTCTCTTCTCGCCCTTTCGAAAGAGGGGGAGATGGTGTGGGCAGAGGGGGAGACAATGTGCTACATAGCTTTCTCAAGGATACCTTACATAGGTAAGGGAATCCTGGTGTTCTCCCTTCTGGTCTTTGCCTTTTCCACCATTATCGGTCTTTCCTGTGTGGGAGCAAAATGTGCAGGGTATTTCACGGGCAAGAGGCAGAGGAGCATATATCTCACTATATGGACTGTGGGAGTGTTTGTGTCACCGTTTATAACTCTGAGGGCTATATGGGATATTGCGGATATCCTCAATGCTGTGCTGGTGATTCCAAATGTATATGCACTTCTCAGGCTCTCAAAGGTGATAAAGAGCGAAACAAAAAGATACCTTGGGGACAAAAAGAGAGAATAAGGCAAAAAGGGCAAAAAAATACCCGACACAGATGTGTCGGGATTTTTTATACGGGAATGAATTAAACGAAGTAAACGTCGATGTCCTTCTCTTCGCCGTCAGCTACGAAGTAAGCCTTGCTCTCTTCGGGCTTTACATAAACGGTGAGGTTCTTGGGAGCTTTGCCGTTAACCTTCTTGATGTTCTCTACGATCTCGTCAGCAGAAACCTGAACGCCGCCGAACTCGATGAAGAGCTCTACCTTAGTTGCAGTCTTCTTTGTGGTTGTTGTCTTCTTTGCTGCGGGCTTCTTAGCTGCAGTCTCAGTCTTTGTTGCGGTCTTGGTAGCAGTCTTCTTCTCTGCTACTTTGGTCTCAGTCTTTGCTGCTGCCTTTGTTGCAGTCTTCTTCTCTGTTGCCATTATTATTACCTCGTTTCTTAAAATCTAACGATTATAAGCGGTATCCGCTTTGCTATCATTATATAATCAGGAAATATCAAAGTCAAAGGAGTTTAATAAATTTCGGCTATTGCGATAAAAAATGACGATAAAATAATAAAATTATAGCTATTGAGAACATAAAAAGGGGCGATTTTTAGTGATTTCAGAGAGAGTTTTATCGTAATGTTCAAGATCAAAGGCTAAATTTATGTGATTTTTAACAAAGATGTGTTGTGAAAATTTACAAAAAGAGGGGTGTAAAACATATATCGTAACTTGTTGAAAAAGGTCGAAAAAACAGATATAATTATTGTGTATGTAAAAGAATCAGGAGAGATTAATTTGAAGACTTTGATACTCGCTTCGCAGTCTCCCAGGAGGCGGGAGCTTATTAAGCTCATAACAGAGGATGTGCTGTGCGTGGTTTCGGGTGAGGATGAAACTCTGCCTGAGGACACTAAGGCGGAGGATGTGCCCCTTCTGCTCTCAAGGCTCAAGGCGCAGTCCGTGGCAAAGGACTACCCTGAGAATATCGTCATAGGATCAGATACTGTGGTGATTCTCAACGGAGAAATCCTTACAAAGCCCAAGGATGAGGCAGATGCTGTGCGGATACTGTCACTTCTAAGCGGTAAGACCCACAAGGTAATAACCTCCTGCACCCTTATTAAGGGAGATATGGTGAGAAGCTTTTCCTCTGTGACTGAGGTGGAGTTCTATCCGCTCACTTTGGAGGAAATAGAAAGTTATGTCAGAAGCGGTGAGCCTATGGACAAAGCAGGTGCTTACGGTATCCAGGGCAAAGCGGCACTGTTTGTAAAGGAGATACGAGGAGACTACCTGACTGTGGTGGGACTTCCCGTGGCACAGCTTAGAAGAGAGCTTGAGGTATTTAATTGAGGGGTATAAATAAAGGGAAGAAAAGGTGTGAATTATGAGACACGTTTTTATTATTAATCCTGCCGCAGGAAAAACTGACAGAACAGGTGAGATCAGAACTCAGATCGAAAAGCTCTGCACGGACGAAAAGGTTGAGGTGTTTATTACCGAGGGGGTAAGGGATGCCGAAAGAATCGCCCGCAGAGAGGCAAGCATGGGGGACGAGGTTCGTATCTATGCCTGCGGAGGCGACGGCACCGCCAATGAAGTGCTCACAGGTTTAGCCGGTATGAAAAATGCTGCGATGGGTATTATTCCCATAGGCTCAGGTAACGACTTTGTCCGTTCACTCACACCCTTTAAGAGAGAGGATTTTCTCTCTGTGGAGAGGATGGTAGGGGGAAGCGAAAAGGAGATAGACCTTATAGAGTGCAACGGAAAATACTCTATGAATGTATTCTCCGTAGGTTTTGACTGTGCGGTGGCAAATAACGTTGAGCGCTTCAAAAAGCTTCCTCTAGTAAGCGGAAGTCTTGCCTACAAGATATCCATTGTCTATTGCCTTTTTGCCAAAAGAAAGACCAAGGTGCTTATTGAGGTGGATGGAGAAATTCTCGAAAAATCCAAGGAGAAGACTACACTCCTCACCGTAGGCGGTAACGGATGCTTCTACGGAGGCGGAATCAAGGCGGCGCCCAAGGCTTCCCTTGACGACGGATACATAGATTTTGTTCATGCAGATACTATCTCTGTTTTTAAACTCATAAGTCTCCTCGGTAAATACACCAAGGGTCTTCACATTAATAACCCCAAATTCCCCTTTGTCACCTTTAAAAGATGTAAGGAAATAAAGTTTATTTCCGATGAAAAGATCGACATCAACGTTGACGGTGAGATATTTCCCGAGAAAAATCCCGTTGTAAGGATAAAAGAGAAAGCGTTGAGGATAGTTCTTCCCAAGGCGTAATAATATAAAAATAAGGTAAAATATCAGGAAAAATCTTCTTTTTTATTGACTTATGAAGATGAAGTCTGCTATAATCAAAGTGACTTTATATCGAATTCCAAAATTCTGATGTATTAGGAGATGTTATTATGAAAAAGTTTATCCGAATCACAGCTGTGATTATGACAATGCTCATGATGCTGAGTATGTCCGTAATGTCCGCAGGTGCCGCTTTCATTGAGACCGGCGATGCTGATATGAACCAGAGCATCAACGTCAAGGATGCTACCATCATTCAGAAGAGCGTTGCTTCCCTTGCAGAGCTCGGTGATGCATACTATGCAGATGTAAACTACGATGACACAGTAAATATCAAGGACGCTACCGCAATTCAGAAGTATATTGCAGGTATCGGTGCTACTATCGAGGAAGCTGCAGGCGTTGAGCTTTCAGCAGAGGCAGAACTTCCCACAGAGCCTAAGAAGGGCGACGAGAATCCTGCTAAGGATTTCTACTTCAAGACTAAGGAAGACGGCACAGTAAAGATCCTTGCTTACGTTGGCACAGACAAGACTGTTACAATTCCCGAGAAGCTTGACGGCAAGACCGTTACAGAGATCGGCAAGTGTGCATTCAGCACAGCCCTTGACATTACAAGCCTCGACAGAGAGCTTATCCTTATTGATACACTCTGGATTCCCGATACAGTAACCGCAATGGGTGAGGGCTTAGTTGCTTACCAGCACAATCTCACAGACCTGAGACTTCCTGCAGGCACAAAGGTTATTCCCTCCTGCATGGCTCTCCAGTGCCACAGCCTCAAGAATTTTGTAATTCCCGAGAGTGTTGAGAAGATCTCTTACGCAGCATTCGAGGACTGCCGCAGCATGGAGGCTTACAAGCTTCCCGAGACCTGCACAGTAATCGAGACTGAGGCTTTCACAAGAAACGACAGACTGGTTTCCATCAACCTTTCCGCTGTTAAGTCTATCGGCGAGTGGGCATTCTTTGAGTGCAACCTCCTTGCTCCCGTTATGAACCTCGATGCTATTGAGAATATGGGTGCACACGCATTCCAGGCTTGCAGAAGCCTTACCGACCTTACACTCGGCGAGAACCTCAAGGCTGTTTCCAATGACGCATTCAAGAACTGCTTCATCCTCAAGAACGTTACTCTTCCTGAGGGTCTTGAGTCCATCGGCTCACTTGCATTCGCCGCTTGTCACAGAATCGAGAACTGCAAGGTTCCCGCAGGCTGCACAGTTGCAGAGAACGCATTTGATACATCCAGACCCGAGTTCTACTGATATTAAAATACAAGATTAACTTTTAGCCCTGTGCATCTGCACAGGGCTTTTTTTCTTTTATTCTGAGAGGTGCATTCTGCCCTCGTGGTCGGTGGTGTAGTTACCCTTTGGGATTATTTCAGAAATAGGAACGAACTCATACCCCAAGGCTCTTACTGCGTCTATAATCTGCGGTAAAGCCTCAGGGGTGTTTGTGGCTCCGTTGTGCATGAGGATGATACTGCCGCACCCGATTTTTGAGGTTATCCTCTCCACCATTTGCTGTGGGGTAGGGTCTTTCCAGTCAAGGGAATCAACACTTGATACAAAAGTAAAGAGGGTTACTGATTTACTTTGTAGAGTAATTGTAGTATAATCTAATTGATAAACTTAGGTTTCTGGGATGATGTAGTCCAATATATGTTAAGGGTGGTATGTTATGGTATTTGAAGAGTTCAAAAGGTTAATGGCGTTTGAGACCAAGGGTAAATTCTGCATAGAGATATTATTTGAGGTACAAGATAGTGCACAGTATAATTGGTGTTGGATGGGTAAGTTACCGGACAAAGAAACCAAAAATGATGTGTTTTGGTATGGACTTACTGATGATGGCAAAAATGCTTATGATTATTCAACTTTTGAAGAGTTTACGTCTGCTAAAGTATTTGATGGGAAATCACTTTTAGATATTTGGGATAATGTAACAATCAAGAGTGTGAATGGTTGCGATCCTCACATATACCTCGACAGATAAAACCAGATTTATTGAACTAAAAAAGCTATGATAGTGAAAAAACTCTCATAGCTTTTTTATTTTATTCTGCAAGGTGCATTCTGCCCTCATGGTCGGTGGTGTAATCACCCTCAAGAATTATTTCAGAAATAGGAACGAACTCATACCCCTCGGCTCTTACTGCATCTATAATCTGTGGCAGTGCCTCAGGGGTGTTCTTAGCTCCGTTGTGCATGAGGATGATACTGCCACACCCGATTTTTGAGGTTATTCTCTCCACCATCTGCTGTGGTGTGGGGTCCTTCCAGTCAAGGGAATCCACATCCCACTGAATGCAGTACATCCCTTCGGATTTTACGGCACCCACTACCTGATTATTATAGTCACCGTAGGGCGGTCTGAAAAGGGTGGGACACTTGCCTGTGAGCGTCTCGATTTTTTCATTGCAGTATCTTATTTCCTCTGACATTTTGGCTTCACTCAGCTGTGTCATATAGGGGTGGGTGCTTGAGTGGTTTTCCACGTCGTGCCCCTTTTCGGCAATAGACTTTACAGAGTCGGGATATTTATCTACCCATTCTCCCACAAGGAAGAATGTGGCACGCACACCCTTATCCTCAAGAATCTTAAGAAGGGTCTCTGTCTGCTCGTTTCCCCAGGCGGCATCGAAGGAGATAGCCACCTTTTTCTCCTCTGTCTCAACGCAGTAAATGGGAATATCTCTCGGCTCTGTGGCTGTGGTCACCGCCTTATGAGCAGTGGTGAGCACAATTCCCAAGGTGGCAATTCCCACCACTAAACAGCAAAGAAAGAGAAGCAGGTGCTTCCCAGTTATAGTCCATATCTTCATAGTAACACCTCGATAATCTATATGACCGAGGATATGAAAAAATCACCGCAGAAAGCATAAACTCTGCGGTGACTATTATTTATGAAGTTTTAGTTTATTTCTGAATTCTCCACTTGATGCCCTGAGGAGTGTCCTCGATAATAACGTTTCGAGCTTTCAGTTCATCACGGATTCTGTCGGCAGTTGCCCAGTCTTTCTCGGCTCTTGCTCTTTGGCGCTCTGCGATAAGGGATTCGATCTCCTCTGCTTCCTCTGAGGAGGTCTCGTTTGCGGTCTCAGTTCTCAGCTTTTCTGCAGCAGGGATAAGACCTAAAGAGAGAACTCTGTCAAAGTCAGCGACAAGTGCAAGCTTTGTGCTGTCGTTTGTCTTAGCCTTGAGGACATCGTAGAGGCAGGTAAGTCCTAAGGATGTGTTGAGGTCGTTGTCCATAGCCTCCATAAATTTATTCTTATATTCCTCAAATACAGTACTCTCAACCTCGCCGTCCTCTGTGAGTGCTGCAATTCTTGAGATGAGCTTTTCGTAAGCCACAACAGTATTGTCAAGGCTCTCATAGGTGAAGGTCAGGGGCTTGCGGTAGTGAGACTGGAGGCAGAACATTCTGTAGGCGAGGGGGTTGTAGCCCTTGCTTTCAAGAAGTGAAACTGTGAGGAACTCACCCTTTGACTTACTCATCTTGCCCGATGCGTCAAGGAGATGAAGCACGTGGAACCAATGGGGACACCACTGATGACCAAGGTATGCCTCGCTCTGTGCGATCTCGTTGGTGTGGTGGGGGAAGGCATTGTCAACACCGCCGCAGTGAAGGTCAAGGTATCCCCCTGTGTGCTTGATGCTGATAGCGGAGCATTCAATGTGCCAGCCGGGGTAGCCAAGTCCCCAAGGGCTTTCCCACTTGAGCTCCTGAGAATCAAACTTTGACTTCGTGAACCAGAGTACGAAGTCGGTCTTGTTTCTCTTCATATTGTCTTCTTCAACACCATCACGGACACCTACTGCAAGGTCGTCTTCGTTCTGGTTGCCGAAAACATAGTACTGAGAGAGCTTGGAGGTATCAAAATAAACATTGCCGCCTGCCTCATAAGCATAGCCCTTCTCAAGGAGAGTGGATACCATCTCGATGAACTCAGGGATGCAGTGAGTAGCAGGCTCCACGACCTCGGGAGTCTTGATGTTGAGCTTTGCACAGTCCTCAAAGAAGGCTTTTGTGTAGAAATCTGCAATTTCGAGAACAGTTTTTTTCTCACGCTTTGCCCCCTTGAGCATCTTGTCCTCACCTGTGTCTGCATCACTTGCAAGATGGCCGACGTCGGTGATGTTCATAACTCTCTTCACATCATAGCCCTTGAAGCGGAGATACTTGTCAAGCACGTCCTCCATAATGTAGGTGCGGAGATTTCCGATGTGAGCATAGTGATAAACGGTAGGGCCGCAGGTGTACATATTAACCTTGCCTGCCTCGTGAGTTGTAAATTCCTGTTTCTTCTGTCCGAGTGTATTATAAAGAATCATTTTTTAAGTTCCTCCAATTCTTTTCTGAGAGTAGAGATTTCGTGTTCAAGTCTGCACATCTGCTGTGCTACGGGGTCGGATACATGGATCTGATCGAGGAAGTCAACCTTAACTCCGCCACGTCTGACAACCCTTGCAGGTACACCCACAGCAGTGCAGTCATCAGGTACCTCGGAGAGTACCACAGCGCCTGCGGCAATTCGGGCGTTGTTGCCTACCCTGAAGGGGCCAAGCACCTTTGCACCCGAGCCTACGAGTACGTTGTTGCCAAGAGTTGGGTGACGCTTGCCGTGGTCTTTACCTGTACCGCCCAGAGTAACGTTCTGATAGATAATGCAGTTGTCGCCGATAACGGTGGTCTCACCGATAACAACACCCATACCATGATCTATTACAAAGCCCTTGCCGATGGTGGCGCCGGGGTGGATCTCAACACCTGTGCGGCGTCTGCTTGCCTGAGAGATCCAGCGGGCTATAAATTTCATATTGTGTCTGTAAAACCAGTTTGCCTTTCTGTATGAACGGACAGCCTTGAAGCCTGCGTAGAGGAAGTAAACCTCAAAACGGCTTCTTGCGGCAGGGTCTCGCTCCATAAAGGCGTCAAGATCGCTTTTAAGTCGTTTGAACATATTGTATCATCTCCTGAAAAGTAAGATGTGGGTGGATGCTTAAGAGCTGAGACAAATAAAAAAGCCGTCCCTCATATACAAGGGACGACTGATAAGCCGTGGTTCCACCCGAGTTCAGCCCCACTGAAAACACAGGGGACTCTCTTGAGACCGATAACGGGGTCAGCCGCCGACAGCTACTGAAAAAATTCGCCGCCGAAGCTCCCGGGTGCATTTCCCAAAGTCCTGTCTTAAGGTGAATTTCAGCATACATCACCCTCTCTGGTAAGCCGACAGAGGTACTTCTCCCGTTCATAGCATTTACGATATACTTTATTATATATAGTGTAAGTAAAAATTGCAACAAGTAAATTTATAGAACTTTTATCTGTCCTTGATGCAGTTTTTGTTGTCTTTGATATAGATGATTCCCGAAATGATAGCGAATACACCGCTTATCCACATAAGAATCTCACCGCCGATGAGAAGCCACTTGGCAATATCGGGGACGATTTCGCAGGGGATGGGGAAAAGGTGCATATTAACAAGCTCCATAAAATACTGGAAAACAAACACAGCAATAATTGCAACCATCTGTGTTACTGTTTTGACCTTGCCCCAGATATTTGCGGCGATAACAGTGCCGTTTGCGGCGGCAACAAGCCTTATTGAGGTAACGGAGAATTCTCTGAAAAGCACAATAATAACCAGCACGGGGTCACAGAGCTTCATTGCCACGAAGCAGATAAGAACGGAGATTACCAGAATCTTATCAGCAAGAGGGTCGGCGAATTTTCCGAAATCTGTAATGAGACCTCTGGCTCTTGCGATCTTGCCGTCAAGCAGGTCGGTTATGGAAGCGATTCCGAAAAGGATTCCTGCCACCAGCATGTGGTGGGGGAAAACGATGAGAAGGGAGGCTACCATAAAGGGCACCAGTATAATTCTCAGCACAGTCAGTTTGTTGGGTGTATTCATGAAATAATCATTCCTATCCTTACTTTAAGTTACTCACAGAGCTCGCCTACAAGGTCACAGCCTAAGGTGTCGGTTATGCGGACTTTGACGAATTCGCCCTGCATAACCTTTCTTTCTGAGGTGAAGAAAACATTGGGATCCACCTCAGGTGCGTCAGCGTAGCTTCTTGAGAAGTAGCATTCACCGAAGCGGTCGTAGCCTTCTACCACAACCTCAATAACCTTTCCCAGCTGTTTTTCGCCGTAAGCCTCCATAATGTACTGCTGTTGCTCCATTATGATGTCTGCACGCTCACGCCTTACATCTTCCTCCACCTGCTCCATCTCTGCGGCAGGGGTACCCTCCTCTACGGAGTATGGGAAGCATCCCAGACGCTCAAAGGCTACCTCCTTGCAGAACTCAGCCACATCGGTGAACTCCTCGTCACTCTCTGTGGGAAAGCCTGCGATAATGGTGGTTCTCAGTACCACATCGGGGAGCTTTGTGCGAATCTTATTTATAAGGGCCTGAAGCGACGCTCTGTCGCCTCTGCGGTTCATAAGAGAGAGAACTCTGCCGTTTGCATGCTGCAGAGGCAGATCTATGTAGTTTAAGATCTTCTCCTCACTTGCCATAGTGTCGAGAAGCTCGTCTGTTATCCAGTCGGGATAGCAGTAGAGAAGTCGTATCCAGCGAAGCTTTTCTATCTTTGCAAGCTCTTTGAGAAGCTCTGGAAGCTTAAGCTCGCCGTAGAGGTCCATACCGTAGCGGGTGGTGTCCTGAGCAATAACACAAAGCTCTCTGACACCTCTCTCTACAAGTACTTTTGCTTCCTCAAGGATGTCCTCCATTTTTCGGCTTCTGAAGCCTCCCCGGATAAGGGGAATGGCACAGTAGGTACAGCGGTTGTCACAGCCGTCGGCAATTCTAAGATAGGCGTAGTGCAGGGGAGTTGACTGAAGTCGTTTTCCTGAAAGAGGATGAAGGGAGATGTCGGGGAAATTAGAGACAGGGTTTCCCTCAAGGACACCTTTTACAGTCTCTGCAATATCACCGTTTGCACCCAGACCGATAACCACGTCAGCCTCGGGAAGCTCCTTCATTATCTCGTACTTATATCGCTCTGCAAGACAGCCTGTCACAACGATATGCCTGATAGAGCCTTCCTCCTTGAGCTTTCCAAGCTCAAGGATCTCCTCAATGCTCTCCTGCTTGGCACTTTCAATGAAGCCGCAGGTGTTCACGATGGCAACATCCGCAAAGGCAGGATCCTCGATGATCTGAAAGCCTGCTTCTCTTAACTTGTAAAGCATCATTTCGGCATCCACACGGTTCTTTGCACAACCGAGAGATACCATAGCAACTTTTATATTTTCCATATTCATGTCCTATGTATATGTTGATTTACGTTTCTCGATTCACTGATCCAAATCAGCATCAGTGAATTCTCTGAGGGCGGTTTTAATATCAGAATACTTAAAGCCTCCACGCTGAAGTGAGGCGTAGGTGCGTCTGAGACCCTTTTCATCGTTGAGATTCTTAAGGTGTTTTTTCTCTACAAGGGCGCAGATTTCAGAAACAGGGTCGATGGAAAGCTCCTCAACAATAAGGCGAGCTTCCTCTTTATCAATGCCCTTTGCACTGAGACGGAAGATGATATCCTTCTCTGAGTGGTGCTTTCTGTGAAGCTCCTCGGCGTACTTTTTCGCAACTCTTCTGTCGTCAATGAGAGAAAGCTCCTGCATTCTCGCTATGGCTTTTTCGCAGGCGGCTTCGGGAAAGTCTTTTTTGAGCTTCTCAAGAAGCTCTCCCGTGGTGTGGTCTCTGTAGGAGAGAAGCCACAAAGCCCTTTCCTTTGCTCTTCTGAAATCAGAGGCATCTATAAGCTCCTTGAGTTCTTCGTCGCTTATTTCTTTGCCGGCACTGATGCGGTATTCAGCCAGAGTCTGGGTGTCCAGCTTCATGGCGAATTCGCCGTCGATGTAGAGAGCACTCAGAGCCTTTTTTCTGGGCTCAACAGCGGTAACTATCATCAGTCTTCAACAAGGATGTCAAGCTTTGCTGAGGGCTTTTTCGTAGCTTCGGGAGCCTTTGCGGCGGCAACTGCTGTGACTGTTGCTGCCTTTGCTTTGGGGGTGCGGGAGTAGAGCTTATCGGCATTCTCCCAGAGCTTTGCTTCAATTTCTGCGGCAAGCTCGGTGTTATTTTTGAGAAGCTCCTTAACGTTGTCACGACCCTGACCGAGACGGGTCTCGCCGTAATTGAACCATGCGCCTGACTTCTGGATTACGTCAGCCTTGACGGAAAGGTCAATAAGCTCACCGATGCGGGAGATACCCTGACCGTACATAATATCAAACTCTGCCTCCTTGAAGGGAGGAGCGATCTTATTCTTAACAACCTTTGCTCTTGTTCTGGAGCCTACCATCTCGCCGTTTACCTTGAGAGTTTCGGTTCTGCGGATATCGATTCTGACGGAGCTGTAGAACTTAAGAGCACGTCCGCCGGGAGTGACCTCAGGGTTGCCATATACAACGCCAACCTTCTCACGGAGCTGGTTAATGAAGATGGCGACACAGTTGGATTTGGAGATAGCACCTGCCAGCTTTCTGAGAGCCTGAGACATAAGTCTTGCCTGCAGACCTACGTGGCTGTCCCCCATCTCACCCTGGATCTCAGCCTTGGGAACAAGGGCAGCAACGGAGTCGATAACGATTACATCAATAGCGCCTGAGCGGATAAGTGCCTCGGCGATTTCAAGGGCATCCTCTCCTGTGTCGGGCTGAGAAACCAGAAGTGACTCAACATCAACACCTAAAGCGGCGGCATAGACAGGATCAAGAGCATGCTCAACGTCGATGAATGCAACGTTTCCGCCGTCCTTCTGACCCTCTGCGATACAGTGGAGTGAAAGTGTGGTCTTACCTGAAGATTCAGGTCCGTATATTTCAATGATTCTGCCTCTGGGGAGACCTCCGATGCCAAGTGCGATATCAAGGGACAGAGAGCCTGTGGAAACGTGGCCCACGTTCATAGCCTCGTTATGACCAAGGCGCATAACAGCACCCTTACCGAACTGCTTTTCGATCTGACCCAGAGCGGTCTCTAATGCTTTATTCTTATCAATAGCCATATTTTTCGTCTCCTCTAAAAAGATTTATTCGTAAAAATCTAAGGCAGATGGCTGCCTTTTTAAAGATATTATAAGTTATTCTGACCTTAATTGCAATAGAAAATCGAACAAAATTTCTATTAGGTCGAACGAATGCCTGTTACAGCTCGGTGGATACCACCCAGATCATCAAGTATATTGATGCTTTCATAGCCTGCGTCTTTCATAAGCTCTGCGGTGTAGAGAGCCTCCTCTGCATCAAGCTCCAGAGCCAGCATACCGCCTTTTCTGAGCTTTTTTGTGTAGAGGGAAACAATACCTCTTATAAAGTCACAGCCGTCCTCGCCACCGAAAAGTGCAAGCTCAGGCTCAAAAAGCACCTCTTTCTGAAGTGCCTTCATATCCTCACCTGTGATGTAGGGAGGATTTGAAATTATCAGGTCAAAGTGTTCCTCAGAAAAGCCTTTGTGCTTTTCAAAAAGGTCACCCTCCACGATTTCAATGTCTGCGTTATGATAGAGGGTGTTTTTCCTAAGATACAAAAGAGCATCCTCTGAAATCTCAATGGCGGTAACCTCGGCGCTCGGGAACTGATTCTTAAGGGTTATGGCGAGGATTCCGCTGCCTGAGCAGATATCGAGAATTCGGAGATTATTTTTTTTCGTATTCTTGGGGAATTCCAGGGAAGCTCTCAGCACAACTTCTGTGTCATCACGAGGAATGAGAACACCCTTTCCCACAAAAAACTTCTGAGAGAAGAATTCCCAGTAGCCTGTGATATACTGCAGAGGCTCACCCTCTGCTCTGCGGTTTATGAAAGCAAGGGACTTTTCCTCTTTTTCTTTGCTGATTTCATCGTTTAAGTGAAGTCTCTGTTCCCTCTCGGGAAGCTCGAGGGAGGCTTCAAGGAGAAGTCTTGCATCAATATCGGGGAAATCCACCCCTGACGCCCTGAGGATATCCTCAGATTTTTTCAGAAGCTCTCGGAGTGTCATAGGATTACTTTACAATGTCGGAGCCATCCTCGGGGATTACGGGAGTGATAGCGGCAATGGCGATCTCGAGCATATCGTCGGAGGGTTCACGGGTGGTGATCCTCTGAGCCCAGAGACCGGGAGCGGCAATGATTCTTGTGAAGGCGTTGTCGTGTCTGCCGCAGAGCTTGATAAGCTCATAGCCGAAGCCTACGGTTACAGGCAGAAGAAGGATCTTTATGACACTTCTGAGAATCGTGCCGAGAACACCCAGCTCTGCAAACTGAGGAACGAAAAGTCCGATAATAAAGCCCAGAAGGAGCATAATTACCATGAAGCTTGTTCCGCAGCGGGGATGAAAACGGCTGTGCTTTCTGCAGTTCTCAACAGTGAGCTCTTCGTCTGCCTCGTAGCAGAAGATGGTCTTGTGCTCTGCGCCGTGGTACATAAATACACGCTTCATATCCTCCATCTGAGAGCAGAGGATGATGTAGCCGAAGAAAAGTATCATACGGATGGTAACCTCAACAGCAGACTGAACGGCTCTGCTCTCAAAGAAGGGAGCAAGAGGACGAAGGAGTCCGTAGAGGAAGGTGGGAAGCCAGAAGAAGAGTATAATTGCCAGAGCGATGCCGAGGACAGATGCCACGGTCATAATGGCGGTCATAGCCTTTTCGCCCAGCTTATCATTGAGCCAGCGCTCAAATTTGCTCATCTCTTCCTCTTCAACCTCAATAGCGCCGATAGCCTTGTCAGCAGAGATCATCAGGGATTTGTAGCTCAGTCGCAGGGAGTCGATCATACCTGCGATGCCACGAAGCAGGGGCAGGCGAAAGATCTTATACTTGGACTGAAGACCCTTGAACTCTATATCTTCGGTTTCAATTTTATCGGGGGCAGTCCTTACAGCAATAATGGTCTTTTTGGGACCTCTCATCATAATACCCTCTATAAGAGCACTGCCGCCGATGGAAGTGATTTTTTTACAGTTTTCTTTGCATTTTGCCATAATAATTCTCTTTTCAAGTAAAATTTTACTCCGAGGCTCTGGGCAGAGCGATGGTCACCTTGGTACCAACGCCGATGCTGCTTTCTATCTGCAGGTCTCCCGAGTGGAGAAGTACGATCTCGTTGGCAAGAGCAAGTCCGATACCCGAACCTCTTACCGACTGATTAGCCTTGAAGAATTTATCTTTAACTCTGGGCAGGTCGTCAGGGGCAATTCCGCAGCCTGTGTCTGTGACGATTATGTTTACGTGGCTTTCCGTGAGAAGAGCCTGAACGCCCACCACCCCATCCTGGGGAGTGTATTTCAGAGCATTGTCGATGATGTTTATGAACACCTGCTTGATTTTGTTTCTGTCTGCCATAACGGGAGCAACAAAGCTGGGTTCGTCATAGAGCAGGTGCTTCTGTTCGTTTCTGGCACGGTCTCTCATCATGTAGAGAACCTCGTCAAGCTCAGCCAGAATATCCAGCTTTTCTGTCTGGAGGATCATATTGTCGTTCTGCATTCTTGAGAAGTCCAGAAGCTCCTCAACGATACCTGTGAGTCGGGTGGATTCCTTGACGATGATATCCATACCCTTCTCGAAGGTTACGGGATCGGGGAGGGTAGAGCCCTGCATGGTCTCAGCCCAGCCCTTGATAGCAGTAAGGGGAGTGCGAAGCTCGTGGGATACGCTGGAGATAAAGTCGTGTTTCATTCTGTCAGAGGCTCCAAGAGCCTTTGCCATATCGTTGATGGAGTCGGAAAGGTCGCCGATCTCGTCATCATACATCTTGTCGATCTGGGCATTGAAGTCGCCCTGAGCAATTTTCATTGCGGTCTCGGTAATGTTTCGGACAGGTCTCACGATGCTTCGGATAAAGTAGTTTCCTGAAAGAATGACCAGCGCAATAATGAGAAGTCCCACAGCGCAGAAAATAATCATTGCCCAGAAAAGCAGATTGTCTATTGCTTCCATGGAGGATACATAGCGGATAGCACAGATAGCATCTCCGTTTGCATTTTTTACAACTCTGGTTACGGCGGTTACCTTCTCTCCTGAGGAGAGCTTACCTACCCACTTGCCGTAGCCTGAGGAGCTGTTCTTGGCGGTTTCGTAGTCGGGCATAGATTCGGGAGATTCGGGAGTAAATCCCGTTGAGTTCATAAGTATGAGACCCTCGTGGCCAATGACGGTTATCTCCATGCTCTCTCTGTCTGAGGAGTTTTCCACAAAGTCCTTTGCAGTAACTGCAAAGGTGGTGTCCGTGTCGGAAGAAAAGTCCGCCAGAGTATTGTAAAGCTCAAGGCTTCTGCCGCTTAGGGTCTGCTCCACCGAGCTGTAGTAGTAGGTCCACATAAAGTACGAAAGACAAACTACGGCAAATATAACAATAGCAACAATGGTGCACAGGGTGTTGAAGACCCAGCGGCGGGTGATACCCTTTATCATTTATGTGAGACCTCCTTTCTGAGTGGTGGGCTAAAAGGGCATAGTATCCCTTATGTCAAATAAACTGATAGTAGTTCTGAGGGTGAGAGGGTTTAAGCGTCCCACTTGTATCCGAGACCCCAGACTGTCACGATGAATTTGGGGTTGGAGGGCTCGTCCTCTACCTTCATTCTCAGACGTCTTATGTTAACGTCAACGATTTTTTCCTCGCCTACATAAGCCTCGCCCCAGACATGGTTGAGGATATCTGTACGGTCAAGTGCTACACCGGGATTTGAGAAGAAGTACTCGATGATCTGGAACTCCACCTGAGTAAGCTCAATGAGCTTGCCCTGCTTGAGGAGGGAGCGGTTACGAAGATTCAGAGTAAAGATACCGCTCTTGAGCTCTTCCTTGAAGTTGTTGCCTGCACGCTGCTCTGCAATGCTGACACGTCTGTAGAGAGAGTCAACACGAGCGAGAAGCTCAGAGGGTGAGAAGGGTTTGGTTACATAGTCGTCAGCACCCAGCATAAGGCCTGTTACCTTATCCATCTCCTGAGTGCGGGCAGAGAGCATAATAATGCCGATGCTGCCGTTTTTATTGCGAAGCTCCTTGCATACCTGAAGTCCGTCAATGCCGGGCATCATAATATCAAGAATGGCAACATCGAAGTCGCCGCCATGCTCCTCGTATTTCTGAAGAGCCATTTCACCGCAGTCTGCTTCTACTACATCGTAGCCTGCACGGCGCAGATTGATTACCACAAAGTCACGGATTGCAGATTCATCTTCGCAGACAAGAATTTTTTTCATAATATTAACCTCCGTCTCATTTATATTGATGGCATCATAGCCTGAGTAAAATTTTAAGTCGGTTTCGTAAGTGTTTTATTTTTTAGCCAGGGTAAATGCATCCTTTACCTGCTGGTTTGTCATCATAAGAGAGTTGTTGCTCTGGGGAATGCTGAAGGCATAGACCTGAGAGTCGATCTTTGCAAGCTCTGTGTAGCCCTTTCCTGAGATACCGTCGTTCCAAACAGCGTTGTCAAAAATCTTGATGACAAGGAGTACATCGCCGTTTCCCTTCTTCGGATCCCACTCACAGAAGGTTACCTCCGATGTGGAGTAGTTCACATAGGCTGTGACCTTGTCCTGCCAGCTATCGGGGGTGAAGAAGAAGAAACTATAGACAATGGATGCAATACAGGTCTCGTTGACCTCAAGGGTGCCGAGGTCGGTGAATTCACACCAATAGACCTGAGCTGAAGGCACGGCATCAAGCTGAGAAGTGTCAAGAGGCATACGGAAGGTATTGGGTATTTCGATAACTCCGTCGCCGTCGATATCCTGAGATTTTGTGGCGTAGCTTCTGAGAGCCTGATTTGTGGGTAAGTTTTCGGTAAATCTCACACATTCAAGTGAAGAGAAGTAGTCGTGGAAATAAAGGAGCTGAGTGTTATAGTCTCCGTCCTTTGTGACACCGTCAATAACGGCACCGTAGCGGCTCTCACTGATCTTGCCCGTGAGGAGCTGGTTGTAGGATACGACCTCGTCATCCATGGGAGTTTCGCCTGCAACATAGATACTGTTCTTTGTATCGTTGAGGGAAACGAGGGATGCCATTGCAGGTCTCTCTGCAGAATAAAGAGAGAGAAGAAGCAGATCGTTCTTTCCGTTTCGGGTGAAATCATCAATAAGGATCTCGGTGTATTGGTTGGGACACTGGAATTCCTTATGGTCCTCTTCATCTATCATATATACGGTAAGGTCATTTACAAGGGAGTTGTAGGTACCCCATCCAACCACCAGCTCATCTGTGCCGTCTGAATCCATATCGGTAAAGATAAGGCGGTCAACCATAGTGCCCTTACCCTTGAAATCTCCCTGAATCTCCCAGCCCTCTTCGGTCTGATCCATAACAAGAAGGTGGATGGTGGTGGCGTCACCCTTGGGAAGGTAGAAGGCTATGGCCTCCTCGTCGCCGTCTCTGTCAAAATCCACAGAGGTAATGGCGGAGCGGTAGGTACCCTTCTGAGGATATTTCAGTGAGTAACCCTCTCCTGCAAGCTCATCGATAAGCGCCTGAATGGCGGCATTTTCGCCCGTTGCCTTTGGGGGTCTCATAAGCTCGGAGACGTTGAAGGTAAGACCTGTGCAGCCACTCAGAGAGAGGGTGAGAAGAACGGTAAGCAGAAGTGAGATTATTCTTTTTTTCATTTTACCGCCCTCCTTTTTTATCATTTCTTTTTGTAAACGGCAGTAAGATATTTTATCAGGATGCCTTCATCAGAAAACATCTTTTCGTGTTCGGTTACGATATTGTCAGTGATATCGCTGTTATGAAGGTCGTAGGTCTTGTAGGTTATCTCAAAACCGCAGTCCTCGAAATACTGAAGGCTGTCTTCAAAGAGTTCATCGTTGTCGGTCTTGAAGCGTACCTCAAAGCCGTCTCTGAGAAGAGACTTGTAGATCTCAAGCTTTGTGGTGTGGGTGAGCCTTCTCTTGTTGTGCTTGCCTCTGGGCCAGGGGTTGCAGAAGTTTATGTAGAGCCTTCCGATGTTGTCATCTGTGGAGATGATATCAAAGAGCTTGTCAACATTGTAGGCGGTGAGCATAACATTCTCGGGAGTTCTGCCCTCCTCCTCAAAAAGATTAACGATATTTCTTCTGGCAACGCCCAGCATATCGCTTTTGATATCCACAGCAATGAAATTCACATCGGGATTCTGAAGAGCCTTCTTTGCAACAAAGGTTCCTTTGCCGCAGCCTACTTCAAGCTCGATGGGGTTTGTGTTACCGAATAAGCTCTGCCAGTTTCCTTTCTTCTCGGTGGGATTACCGATGAAAAAGTTGCAGGCGTCGAGTTCGGGCTGAGCCCATTTTTTCTTACGGATTCGCATTTTATCACCAAAAATTTACAGACTTTCGCAATATGTGCATTAGTTAGATATTATTATATCAAAATATTGTGGTTTTTGCAACCGTTTTGCACATATTATTTACATTGTTTTTATAATGTTTACAAATGCAAAAAGGTTTAGGAAAATTGTGGCTTTCAGAGGGGAATTTTCTTAACGGAATTGTTATCTGAATGTTACGGGAATCGGTTTGCTGAAAACAAAAAAGGACACAGAAAAATCTGTGTCCCGAAGTTTTATTGTATCAGAGATATGTGACCGGGAAATCCCAAGAAGCTTTACTAAACTCGATATGAGGAAATTTCTCAGAGAGCTTTTCAAGAAGAGGGGAGATAACCACATCCTCTGTGTGGAAATGCCCTGCGGTGACAAGGGGAATCTCACCTTCTGCTGCCATTAGATACTCATGGTGACGAGCTTCGCCCGTTAAGAGAATATCCGCACCGAGAGCGACGGCTTTATGATATCCGTCTGCACCTGCTCCTGAGGATACCGCTACTGTGGATATGCTTTCCTTTTTTCCTGCACAGGCTACGCAGGGAGAGTTGAGTCTTTCCTTGACGAAGCATAAAAATTCAGTCAGAGACATGGCTTTTTCGAGCTTTCCCACAAGGAGAAAATCCTCGGAGTAAAGTTTCTGCTCGGAAAGATTCAGTGCATTTGCAAGAGCAGTGTTTACTCCCGTATCCTCTGCTCTGTCAAGATTTGTGTGAAGACAGAGAGCCGTGATACCCTCTTTTGCAAGCTGGTAGGGCACAGAGTCAGAGGAGAGGTTTTTCAGGGGATTGAATATTACGGGGTGGTGGCTTATGATAAGCTCAGCACCCGTATCCTTTGCCTCCTCAATTACAGCTTTGGTGATATCAAGGGCAAGGAGCGCCTTCCTGACAGGAGCGTTTTTATTTCCCAGAAGTATTCCGCAGTTGTCAAAATCCGCACAAGAGCAAAGAGGTGCAAAGCTTTCGGTAAAAGCTAAAATATCCTTTACGGTAGTCATAGTGCATTAAGCCTTTCAGTGAGTTTTTCCGAGAGGTCCTTTGCCTCCTTTGAGAAGGGAGCCTTTTTGAGAAGAGCGTTAAGCTGAGCCTCAATAAAAGCACGGTCAAGGTGATTTTTCTCAGGGGACAGCTCGCCCCAGAAGGGGTAGAGAATATCCTTCTTTGGTGCATTTCCCGTAAATGCCGCCGCAATAACCGTGTAGAGCTTATCGGCGGCTGTGCAGGTCTCCTGTCTTTGGATCTCAAAGCCCTCATTTGAGAGATAGTCAATGAGCAGATGAGGCTTGGTCATAGGCTGCAGGATAAGTCTCTTCTCAGGGTCTTTCACCCAAGGGGCGGCATCAAGAATGGCGATGATGGTCTCGCCTCCCATACCTGCTATAACAATATCCTCCGCTTCCTCTGAGGAGATCTTCTCAAGACCCGGGGAGAGCCTTGCAGCTATCTTGTCCTCGAGACCGTATTTTCTTATAGTATATCGGCCCTTCTCAAGGGGGTCGGGGTTAATGTCAGAGGCGATAGCCCTGGGCACCTTGCCCGAAAGCACCAAAGAGACAGGGAGATAGGCGTGATCTGTACCTATATCGGCAACCACCTTGCCCTCTCTTACGAACCGGGAGCAGAGCGCAAGCCTTGAATCAAGAGAAAAAAGTCTTGACATTACTCAGCGATCTTTGCGTTGATCTTCTCAATGAGCTTGTCTGCATCAGCAGAGTGAACCTGACAAGCCTCCTCGATGGTCTCGCCTCTTGCAGCAGGGCAACCGAGGCAGTGCATACCCATCTCAAGGAAAAGCTCTGCAGTCTGAGGATACATATCCAGAACATCACCGATAATCATTGTCTTTGTAACTGTCATAATTTATACCTCCATGTGGTTTGATTATTAATTTGAAGATTATTATACCACTTCCTGCGGCGGAATGCTACATTTTTCGGAAAAATAACAAAAGAAAGAGAGAAAATTAAAACAGAAAACGCCTCGGTCTGACCGAAGCGTTTGTGCACAAAATATATCGAAGATTCTCCTGATATGAAGATGATCCTTAGAATTATTCTGCGTCTGTACCTGCGTTTCTCTTTGCAAAGCATTCTCTGCAATAGTAATCCTTGCCCTCCATGGGAGTAAAGGGAACGGAATCCTCTTTACCACAATCGGCGCAGATGATAGCGGATCTCTCGCGCTGAGGTCTTACAGCATTCTTTCTTGCCTGTCTGCAAGCCTTGCAACGCTGAGGCTCATTCACAAAGCCTTTCTCAGCATAGAATTCCTGTTCTCCTGCGGAAAAAATGAATTCTTCGCCGCAATCCTTGCAAATGAGTGTCTTGTCTTCGTACATGAGATTTACCTCTCTTCAAAAAATTAATCCCGCGCGGATTTGCACCGCAAAAACTTAGTCGGGACAGATACCAAAAGTAGTGGGAACACGCAAAAAAAGATAAGATTATTCGCCTGAGATCTTTTTGCGGATTCGCTGGAGGGCATTGTCAACGGACTTTACGGACACGCCCAGCCTCTGTGCTGTATCCTGATAGGAAAGACCCTGAAGGTAGAGCTCAAGCACAGAGAGCTCAAGAGGGGAAAGAATGCTGTGAAGCTTCTTTTCGAAGTCCTCTGCCTTCTCCTTTTCAAGGACAAGGGTTTCGGGGTTTGAGGTGTTTTCATCAGAAAGCTCCAGCTCCTCAATGGGAACGAGAGAATCAGTGGGGATAGCTCCCTTCGCCGAGTTTTTTCTGATTACCGAGAGAAAACGGCGGTTGATACAGGTGAGGGCAAAATTACGGAAAAGTGAATTCTTCTCAGGGTCATAAGCCTTGCAGGCGCTCAGAAGTCCCAAAAGCCCCTCCTGAAAGAAGTCGTTTTTGTCAAAGCCCGAAGCGGAATATTTATTCGCAACGGAAAGGATAAGCCCCTTGTATTTTTCACTTATTTCACGGAAGGCTTCATTGTCGCCCTCTCGCACTCTCAAAGCCAGAGTGAGGTCGTCCAGGTCTCTTTGCTCCTGCATAAAACAGCTATCAGCCAAACTAACTCCTCACAATCCTTGTATTCTAATATATGATACATTGAAAGATGTAAAAAGTCAATAAAATTTTGACGACTTTCTCAAAAAAATGCTGAAGATTATACAAATTCACCAAATAAGTGTATCTATTTTTGTGAGCAGAAACAGAGAATTTAGTGATATAATTAAACTTAAAGTAACTTTTTGCAGAAAACACAGATAAAAACTGTATGTATGATTTCAAAGAAATAAGGAGAAGAGGTGGCTTTATGGTAGTCAGAGTAGGCAGCGTGGGCCTTTTTGGTATGGATGGCTATCAGGTTGAGGTTGAGGCGGATGTTTCCTCGGGACTTCCTGCCTTTGATATAGTGGGACTTCCCGATACAGCAGTCAGGGAGAGCAGAGACAGAGTCCGTGCGGCAATGAGAAACTGCGGCTTCGGCTTTCCCGTGTCAAGGATAATCGTGAACCTTGCTCCTGCGGATATCAGAAAGGAAGGCCCTCTCTACGACCTGCCCATACTTGTGGCAATACTCCGTGCTACCGCACAGCTGGGCGAGGATGTGTCGGACTGTGCATTTTTAGGAGAGCTTTCTCTCTCAGGTGAGGTACGCGCCGTAAACGGAATTCTTCCCATGGCAATTAAGGCAAAGGAATGTGGCTTTAAAAGACTTTTTGTCCCCTTTGAGAATGCTTCTCAGGGTGCTGTGGTAGAGGGAATAGAGGTCTATCCTCTTAAAACCGTCAATGAGCTTATTGACCACCTTAAGGGAGAAAAGCTCATAAAGCCTTCGGAGGTTACATCCTTTGAGAGAGAGATGGGATTTCTCCCCGATTTCTCTCAGGTCTGCGGTCAGTATGAAGCAAAGCGTGCCATGGAGGTGGCGGCGGCAGGAGGTCACAATGTCCTCCTCATAGGCCCTCCCGGCTCAGGTAAGAGCATGCTGGCAAAGAGACTTCCCTCAATTCTCCCCGAGATGACTCACGCCGAGAGGATAGATGCCTCAAAGATTCACTCCATAGCAGGCACACTTCCCGAGAATTCGGCACTGCTTTATGAAAGACCCTTCAGAAGTCCCCACCATACGGTTTCGGCAGTGGGACTTTCGGGAGGTGGTACGGTTCCCCGTCCGGGAGAGGTCTCCCTTGCTCACAACGGAGTGTTATTCCTTGATGAGCTTCCCGAGTTTTCAAGAACTGCCCTTGAGGTGCTTCGTCAGCCCATAGAGGATTCCGTGGTGACGGTGTCAAGAGTACACGCAACGGTAAGCTACCCTTGCTCCGTAATGCTTGTGGCGGCAATGAATCCCTGCCCCTGCGGATACTACGGAAGTAAGGGTAAGAAATGTACCTGCAATGAGAATCAGATAAAGAAGTATCTCTCCAGAGTATCGGGGCCGCTGCTTGACAGAATCGATATCCACGTGGAGGTGCCTGCGGTGGAGTATCAGGACTTAAGCAGTACCTTTAAGGCAGAGCCCTCAGCGGAGATAAGAAAGAGAGTAAACAAGGCACGAGCATTTCAGACTGCCCGCTTTGAGGGAACAGGTGTTACCTGCAATGCAAGGATAACTCCCGATATGATGAAGAAGGTTTGTATCACCGATGAAAAGGCTCAGCAGGTGCTTAAGTCTGCATTTGAGAAGCTTTCTCTTTCCGCCAGAGCCTATGACAGGGTTTTAAAGGTCTCCAGAACAGTTGCCGACCTTGACGGAAGCGAGATCATCAGAGAGGATCATGTCCTTGAAGCGGTTCAGTACAGAAGTCTCGACAAAAAATACTGGAACGACTGATAAAAGCTGAGAATTTTAGAACTTCTGTTCGTATATTCAGAGCCTTAATTGTGATTATTTTAATAAAAATTCTGCCCTTTTAAGAAATTCAATACAAGTTTACCAAAAAAGGGTTACAATTCCAAATATGCGGTTGACATTGAAGCGTTTATGTATTATCATTTTATTGTATGCCAAGTAGTTGTTTTGACTAAATTGGCACTTTACCATTTGTATAATACTTACAAGAATTAAAACCTGAAATTCCCCGAAAAAGGAGGGATTTTTCTAGCGTTTTCTTTAATGTTCCATAAGTTTTTTTAAAGCGATTACAAACAATAATGTATCCCCCTAATTACTTAATTATCGGAGTGTGCAGATTTGGAAAAATATATAATTAACGGCGGACGTGTGCTCTCAGGCGAGGTTACCATCAGCGGTGCCAAGAATGCGGCTGTAGCGATTATCCCTGCGGCAATTCTCTGTGACGAGCCCTGCCGAATCGAAAATATACCTAACATCAGTGATGTTTCATTAATAGCAAGAATTCTTCAGAATCTGGGTGCCAAGGTTACCAGAGTGAACAAATCCACCCTTGACATTGACCCCAGACCCATAAACACATACAGTGCAACCGATGACGCAGTCAGAGGCATGAGAGCTTCCTACTATCTTTTAGGCGCTCTTCTCGGCAGATTCAACAATGCAAAGGTTGCTCTTCCCGGAGGATGTAACTTCGGACTTCGTCCCATTGACCAGCACTTAAAGGGCTTTGCGGCAATGGGTGCTACCTGTGACCTTGTAAACGGCGCTATCGTTGATGCTCATTGCGACGGAAAGATTCAGGGTGCCTCCATTTACCTTGACACAGTTTCCGTTGGTACCACAATGAACCTGATGCTTGCCGCAGTCAAGGCTCAGGGTCAGACCATTATCGAAAACGCCGCCAAGGAGCCTCACATCGTTGACCTTGCTAACTTCCTCAATTCCATGGGTGCAAATATCCGTGGTGCAGGTACAGACGTTATCAAGATCCGTGGTGTTGAGTATCTCCACGGCATCACATATTCCATCATTCCCGACCAGATCGAGGCAGGAACATATATGGCCGCAGTTGCTGCTACAAGAGGCAAGCTTCTGGTAAAGAATGTTACTCCCAAGCATCTGGAGTCCATTACCGCCAAGCTTCGTGAGATAGGCGTTTATGTTGAGGAATTCGACGAGGCTGTGCTTATTGACGCTACAGGCAGAAAGCTTAAGCGCTGTAATCTCAAGACTATGCCTCATCCCGGTTTTCCCACAGACTGTCAGCCTCAGTTTGTAGCAATGCTCACAACCGTTGAGGGTACAAGCATCGTGACAGAGAATGTATGGGACAACCGCTATCAGTATATCCGTGAGCTTCTCCTTATGGGCGCTCACATTTCAGTAGAAGGCAGAGTTGCCATTATCGACGGTATGATGCCCATGCACGGCGCTCCCGTTAAGGCAACAGACCTCAGAGCAGGTGCGGCGCTGATTATCGCAGGCTTGGTTGCCAGCGGTGTAACAGAGATATCCTCTATCCACTACATTGAGAGAGGCTATGAGGAAATCATCGACAAGTTCCGTGCTCTGGGTGCAGATATCAAAAAGCAGTATGTGCCTGATGATGACGCTGCAGTTACTGCATAAGATTTTTTTGAGGGGTACAGAGATGTGCCCCTTTTATTTTTAGGTTCAGTATTTTTAAGGTTCAGTTTTAGGGTTTTGTTCCTTTAGGAGAGATAAGGTTTTGGCGAAATTTGTAACACTTTTCAGCGGAAGCTCAGGCAACAGCTATTACATAGGAAGCTCAGGGCAGGCAGTTCTTATTGACTGCGGCAGAAGCTGTAAGCAGATAGAAGAGGCTATGCGGACAAACGAGCTTGATATGAGAAATGTCAGGGCGATTTTCATTACCCATGAGCATACAGACCACACAAAGGGGCTCCGTGTACTTGCATCCCGCTACGGCATCACTGTATATTCAAGTCAGGGTACCATGGAGGCTCTTGAAAGAGGCGGACTTCTTGATTCAAGATTTACATCCGATATAATCACATCCAGGGTGTCTCTTGGGGATATGCTTATTGAGCGCTTTGATACTCCCCACGATGCAAGTGAGAGCTGTGCCTACAGAGTTACCACCCCTGACGGCAAAAAGGCTATGGTGGCAACGGATATGGGAGTGATGCTCCCCACCATAAGAAACGCAATATCAGAGTGCGATATGGCACTTGTTGAATCGAATCATGATATAAATATGCTCATGAGCGGCCCCTATCCCTATCCTCTCAAGAGAAGAATTCTTTCGGACAGAGGACATCTATCCAATACCGCCTGTGCAGAGGAACTGCCTCACTTTGTAAAGTCAGGTGTTAAGAGACTGATGCTTGGCCACTTAAGCTCTGAAAATAACACCCCCGATGTGGCTTATGTTACTGCAGAGTGCGCCCTCAAACTGCAGGGGCTTTGTGTGGGAGAGGACTTCACTCTGGAGGTAGCTCCCAAGGAGACCAGAGGCAAGTCGCTTATTTTCTGAGAAAGAGGGATCTTATGCTGAGTGTTAATATTATCTGTGTGGGAAAGCTCAAGGAGAAGTACCTTACAGACGCCATAAAGGAATACAGTACCCGTCTCTCCGTTTTCTGTAAATTCAGTATAGTGGAGCTTTCCGAATACACCCTTCCTGAGAAGGCTTCAAAGTCACAGATAGACAAAGCCCTTGAGGAAGAGGGCAAGGAGATAATAAAGAAGCTTTCAAAGAACTCCCTTGTGGTGCCTATGTGCATTGAGGGAAAGCTTCTCTCCTCTGAGGAGCTGTCAGGAGCAATAGCCGATGCGGCAGTATCGGGCAAGAGTGCGGTGGATTTCATAATCGGCTCCTCCTTCGGACTTTCCGATGAGGTGAAGAAAAAGGGAGATATAAGGCTCTCTATGAGCCGTATGACCTTTCCCCATCAGCTGGCCCGTGTTATGCTTTCGGAGCAGATCTACAGAGCGTTTCAGATCTCCTCAGGGGGAAAATACCACAAGTAATCAGATTTTTAAGGAGGTGCTGAGATGGCACTTGACGGAATATTTATGAGCTTTCTCAGCCGTGAAATAGAGGCGGTTGCAGAGGGAGCAAAGGTGAATCAGGTAAATCAGCCCTCAAGGGATGAGATCATCCTCACTCTGCACACCAGAGACGGAAACAAAAAGCTCCTCATATCCTCAAGGGCGGATACCCCGAGGGTGAATTTCACCGCATACTCTGCGGAGAATCCTCAGACGCCGCCCATGTTCTGTATGCTTCTGAGAAAGCATCTCTCTTCCGCAAGGCTCAAGGCTCTGCGTCAGCACGAGCTTGAGAGAACGGTTTTCCTCGACTTTGAGGGTATAAGCAGTATCGGCGACAAGACCATGCTCACCCTTGCTGTAGAGATCATGGGCAAGCACAGCAACTGTATTCTTATAGATTCAGAGGGAGTTATTATAGATGCTCTGAGAAGGGTGGATATGACCCTTTCCTCAAAGAGAATGGTGCTTCCTGCTTTAAAATACGAGCTTCCTCCCTCTCAGGGAAAGCTCTCACTTCTGAGCGTGGAGCCGGAAGTTATCCTCAGAAGGGTGCTGGAGCTTGAAAATTCAGGCCTTGATAAAGCATTGCTCAGTACGCTTATGGGTGTGTCTCCCGTTGTGTGCAGGGAGCTTTCATACAGAGTGACAGGGGCTGTTGATTTCCCCGTTGCGGATATGAGAGATAAGGAAAACGAAAGGCTCCTTCAGGAAATTATAAAGCTTCGTGACTTTGTGAGAGAGGGAAAAGGCACCCCTCTGATGCTGATTAATTCTGAGAAGAAGCCCTTTGATATGAGTTTCTTTAATATAGAGCAGTACGGAGCTTTTGCAGAGAAGCGTGAAATGGGAAGCTTCTGTGAGCTTCTTGATGAATACTACCACACCAGAGATACCATGGAGAGAATGAAGGCTCACTCAAGAGACCTTACAAAGCTGGTTTCGAGCAGTATCTCCAGACTATCAAGAAAGCTCTCACTTCAGATGCAGGAGCTTGAGGATACAAAAAACAGAGAAGAGCTGAGAATAAGGGGTGACCTTCTGCAGGCAAACCTCTATAGGATAGAGAAGGGTGCCCCTTTTGTGGATGTGGAGAATTTCTACGATGAAAACTACTCCACTATAAGGATAAAGCTTGACCCTGCAAAGACCCCTGCACAGAATTCCCAGAAGTATTATAAGGACTATGCAAGGGCAAAGAATGCAGACAAGATACTCAGGGTGCAGATAGAAAAGGGCAGGGAAGAGCTTCTCTACCTTGAGTCTGTGCTTGACCTTATAGAGCGTACAGAGACAAGCCGTGACCTTTCTCAGATAAAGCAGGAGCTTAATCTTGGCGGATATTTGAGAACTCAAAAAACCAAGCAGAAGCCACCTTCACAGCTTCCTCCCAAGGAGTATAAGACCTCGGAGGGCTTCACTGTTCTTGTGGGCAGGAATAACCGTCAGAACGATATGCTCACCCTCAAGGAATCCCACAAGAGTGACCTCTGGTTTCACACCAAGGATATCCCCGGCTCTCACACAGTTCTTCGCACCGAGGGCAGAGAGGTATCGGAGAAGTCCATTCTTGAGGCTTCCGCCATCTGTGCCTTTAATTCCAAGGCGAGAGAGTCATCTCAGGTGCCTGTGGATTTCACAGAGATAAGGTATGTCACAAAGCCTCAGGGCGCACCCTTCGGCAGAGTGATATATACTCATCAGCATACGGTTTATGTGACACCTCAGAATCCTGAGGAGAAATAAAAAGTAATAAAAATATCATCTTGCCTTTTGTACATACTCATAGTGTGGGCAAAGGGCAAAATTTTTAAATCGGTGATGGAAATGAAAAGAGAAGATGTAAAAAGTCTCTTAAAGCTTGCGAATATCAGCCTCACAGAAGAAGAGGCTGAGGCTTTCTCTCAGAATCTCGGCAGTATGCTTGACTTCATAAAGGTTGTTGAGGACTGGGATATGCCCCGTGAAACTGAGGAACTGACCTTTAGGACCCCTCTTCGTGAGGATGAGGTGAGGGCGTCTCTGCCTTCTCACCATATACTCTCAAATGCCGAAGAGAGCCGTGACGGCTTTTTCCTTGTGAAAGAAAAGGGGTAAGCTATGTCAGAGATACTTAAACTTCACAGACTTCTGAAAGCAGGAGAGATCACCTCCAGAGAGCTTACAGAGAAATACCTTGATGCCATAAAAAAAGATAATAAAAGCCTTAATGCCTTTGTGAATGTGACAGAGGAAGAGGCGATGAACTGTGCTTCTCTTGCAGATGAAAAGATCAGGAGAAGAGAGGAGATAAGCCCCATCACAGGAATTCCCATGTCCCTCAAGGACAATATCTGCACAAAGGGTATCGAGACCACCTGCGCCAGCAGGATACTCAGAGGACACAAGCCCATATATGATGCAACCGTGTGGGAAAAGCTTCGCTCAGAGGGAGCGGTGCTTCTGGGAAAAACCAATATGGATGAGTTCGCCATGGGCTCATCCTGCGAGAATTCCTGCTTTGGCGAGACAAGAAATCCCATTGATAAAAGTTGCTCTGCCGGCGGCTCCTCAGGGGGAAGTGCCTGTGCCGTAGCTGCAGGACTTTCAGTTTATTCTCTCGGAAGTGACACGGGCGGCTCTGTGCGTCAACCTGCCTCATTTTGTTCAGTGGTGGGACTTAAGCCCTCTTACGGCTCGGTGTCAAGATACGGACTTGTTGCCTATGCCTCAAGCCTTGACCAGATAGGTGTTATAGGCTCTTGTGTAGAGGATGTGTCCATAGTATTTGATGCCATAAAGGGCAGAGATTCAAAGGACAGCACCACAGCTTTAAACAGAATAAATGATACCCACGCCACTCTCTCAAACCCGGTAAAGGGCAAGAAGATTGCGGTTATCGAGGAGCAGATGAATGTGTGCGATGAAAGTGTTCTGAAAGCACTTTCTGAGGCAATAAAGGTTTATGAGAGCCTCGGGGCAGAGATAGTTTACACCAAGATGCCTGAGCTTTTATACACCCTTCCTGCCTACTATATACTTGCCTGTGCAGAAGCCTCCTCCAACCTCTCAAGGTTTGACGGTGTCCGCTACGGCAGAAGAACAGATACCTATGAGAATATTAACCATATGATGGCAAGAGTGAGGGGTGAGGGCTTCTCCGACGAGGTCAAAAGAAGAATTCTTCTGGGTACCTACGTGCTGTCAAAGGGCTTCGGCGAGGAGTATTATAAGAAAGCTGTGAGCCTGAGAAGAGCGGTCACAGCCGCATTCGATGAACTCTTCACAACCTGCGACGCTGTGCTTTCAGCGGTGTCTCCCACACCGCCCTTTAAGCTCTTTGAGCAGAGAGGCGTTGCCTCCTATCAGAGCGATATCCTCACTACCCCTGCAAATATTGCATCCTTGCCTGCGCTCTCTATTCCTGCTTCCTTTGATAAAAAGGGACTTCCCATCGGAATAGGACTTATGGGCAGAAGATTCTGCGAGGATGAGCTTCTGAGTATGGCTTTGAGTTTTGAAAAGGAAATCAGCATCAAAAGCCCTTGCAGCTTGGGGGTGAAGCTATGAGCTATAAACTGAGAGCAGGTCTTGAGACCCACATAGAACTCAGCACAAAGACAAAGATTTTTTGTTCTTGCGAGGTCAAATTCGGAGATGCACCCAACACACATTGCTGTGAGGTCTGTACAGGTATGCCGGGGGCACTTCCCACCCTTAATAAAAAGGTGGTGGAGTACGGAGTGCTGGCAGGAATGGCTCTTGGCTGCGAGATAGAGAAGTGTTCAAAAATGGACAGAAAGAACTATTTCTATCCCGATCTTCCCAAGGCTTATCAGATATCACAGTTTGATATGCCTCTTTGCAGGAACGGATTTCTCACTCTCTCCTCGGGAAGGAAAATCCGTATTGAGAGGATCCACATTGAGGAGGACGCAGGAAAGCTCATAAGACGTGGGGATGAGGTGCTCATAGACTATAACCGAGCAGGTGTACCCCTCATAGAGATAGTTACAAAGCCTGATTTTGAGTCCTCTGATGAGGTCAGGGAGTATCTGGAAAAGCTTCAGATACTTATGAGATACATCGGTATTTCCGACTGCAGAATGCAGGAGGGATCACTTAGGTGCGATGTAAATATCTCCCTCTGTGACGAGGAAAAGGGAGAGGCCTTTGAGCGTACCGAGATAAAGAATATGAACTCCATCGGCAATATAGTAAAGGCTATGGAGTTTGAATATGAGAGACAGAAAAAGCTCCTTGAAAGGGGCGAAAAAATAGAGAGACTTACCCTGAGATACAACGATGCAACGGGTGAGACCGAGATGATGAGAAGCAAGGAGAGCAGTGCGGATTACCGCTACTTTCCCGAGCCTGATTTAGGGTACATTGTCCTCTCAGATGAGGAGACAGAGGCTCTGAAACGCTCTCTTCCCGAGCTTCCCTTTAATAAAGCGAAGAGATATAAAGAGGAGCTTTTTCTCTCTTTGAATGATGCAGAGAATCTTACCTCCTATCGTCGGGTTTCGGAATTTTTTGATGAGGCTTCAGCAGGGGCTGTGGAAGCAGCTATCGTTGCAAAGCTCATAACGGGTACTATATTCTCGACCCTTAAAACCGAAAAGGATAAGGAGAAATTTGAGATACTCACTACCCCTTTGGAGCTTAAAAAGCTCTCCGACCTTGTAGCAAAGGGAATGATTAATATAAGCCTTGCAAAGACCACTCTCCTCAAGATGCTCAGTACGGGGAAGCCCGTGTCGGAATTTATAAAGAGCGAGGATTTGGTGGCACTTACAGAGGAAGAGCTGAAGAGCCTCTGCGAGGATGCTGTAATGAGTAATACCGGGGCAAGGAATGACTTCCTCTCAGGTAAGGACAAGGCTATAATGGTTTTGGTAGGCTATGTAATGCGTAAGTCTCAGGGCAAGGCAAATGCAAAGAAAACAGAGGAGATGCTGAGAGCTATCCTCAGAGAGAACGATTAAGGAGATAAGAATGTCAACACTTTATGTTTCCGACCTGGACGCAACACTTCTGAGAAGTGACGGCACAATATCGGAGTTTACGGTCAGTACAATAAAAAGCCTTGTGAAAAAGGGGATGAAGTTTTCCTTTGCAACGGCAAGATCAGCATCCACTGCAATGAAGGTGACAGAGGGGCTTTGCGAGGATATACCCATTATCGTCTATACAGGTGCATTCATAGTTGACGGCAGAACCCGTGAGAGGATAGTCACAAACTTTATGGACGAGAAGGAGATAGCAGCCGTAGTCTCGGCTGTCAGAAAATTCTCACTTATCCCCATTGTGTATTCCTGCATTGAGGGTGAGGAGAAGTACATCTTTGACCGAGGCTGTGTAAGCAAAAATGTAGATGAATTCTTAAGAACAAGAGAGGGAGACAAAAGAAGCTATGAAGTTAAAGGCGCAGGCTTTGAGGGGACCCTTCTGGGGGATATCTTCTACTTCACCTTTATGGAACCCTATGAGGAGCTTCTGCCTGTCTATGAGTACCTGAGGGATAAGTGCAACTGCCTTTTTCAGAAGGATAATTACACCGACAATTACTTCCTTGAGGTTATGCCAAAAGAAGCCACCAAGGCAAAGGGAGCTTTAAGGCTTCGGGAGATGCTGGGGTGTCAAAGGCTTGTGTCCTTCGGTGACGGAATAAATGATATTGAGCTTTTCAAGGTGAGTGACGAAGCCTACGCCGTTGAAAACGGGGAAGAGGAGCTGAAAAAATACGCCACAGCCGTTATAGAAAGCTGTGACGAAGACGCCGTTGCAAGGTGGCTTTTAAGAAAATCTGATATATTGTGACGTGATAATAAGCGGAGATGGTTTTAAGAATAAACTGTCTCCGCTTTTAGATTGTCTGAGCTATAGTGTAGTGCAATGGTTATTTTGTACAACAAATTATTTCTGCTTTTGTGATGGTGTACAGAATGTGCAAAAAGCGACACTGTATTCTTGAAAAATATCCTGATGAGTGATAGTATAAAGGCAGAACAATATGGTTTGGAGTGTTGCCGATATGGATTATCTTATACTGAATTATTCTTTGCAGGCATAATTTTTTGAGAGATTCTGTAGAAGGAGGAGTACAAATGAAAAAATTAGTAAAAAAAACTTTTGTGATTCTTTTGGCGATTCTGATGGTTACCTTTATTGCTCAGGTTCCGATAATGGCATCTGAGGAGGCAAGACTTGAGAGCACAGAGAAATTTGACGATGCATTAAAAGAAAAGCTGGAATCAGTAAATGCTGATGAAAAAATTAATGTTTCCGTATGGTTTAAAAACATAGATGAAACAAAATTAAAGAGAAATATTACGGAAACTTTGTCAATGACCAAAAGCTCAGAATCAAATTCATATAAAGCTGAACCGGTGGTTGCAAATATCAAGACGAATTCCCAAGTGATTTCAGAAAAGCAGGAAGTTATTGAAGTTTCCAGAAGCTGTGCAAAAGACTTGTATGAAAGTAGCAACGACGATTTTTCGGATGAACTAATGAGAGTAGCAGATATAGACTCAGATGCGGTTATTTATTCTTGCTCTTATGCTCCAAATATTGATTTGTCTTTGACAGAGGACGAGATTTACAGAATAGCTCAGCATCCCGAAGTAGATAGAATTTATTTGACTGTAACCCCCATATCAGAAGAAAATTCCACCGACTATGATGCCCAAAGCGTATCAGAAAATACGTCTGCTGCGGATACACAGGATTGCTTAGATGCAGTTTGGGCAACATATTTGAGAGATACATTGGGAAAAACCGGTTCCGGTATTAAAATTGGAATGATAGATAATAATCTCCCTACTGTTGAGTTTCATACATTACGAAACAGTACGATTTATTTGGATGAATCTGCAATTAATCATACTGGAATTGACGTACATGCTAATTCGGTTGCGACTATTCTTGTTGGAAGAACATTAATTTCCGGAAGTGAAGAATATGTAGGTGTTGTTCCAGATGCTACCTTGTATTGTACAACTCCTAGGGACAGCACAAACGAGTCAACAGGTTGGAAGGAACGCTCTGAGTGGTTGATTAGCCAAGGAGTAAATATCATCAATATAAGTTCTGCGTTTAGAGATGATGGTCAAACAGAGGATAACGATTTTTCCAAGTGGATAGACCATATTGTTTATCAGCATGATATTACCGTTGTTATTGCTGCAGGATATTTCGGAACCTCGACGAACTCTGATGTCAGTCCATTTAATTATGCGTATAATGCTATTTCTGTTGGCAATATTCGTTTGCGAAAAAGTAATGGTGACTACATATTTTTACATAATCAGGAGTCAGCCCATTCAAGTAGTGGTATTTATTTCCCGCAGGTTGTTGCACCGGGAATAATTGCTAACATAATTGGTTTTTCCAGTGATTATGATCAAAATAGCTTTTCTTCACCGCTTGTAGTGGGGTGTATTGCACAGCTCATGCAGGAATTCCCCGAGTTATTAACTTCTCCCACGTTAGTAAAATCTGTTATAATGGCGGGAGCTGACGGAAGAAGGTCAAGTACTGCTACTGACCCGAGCGGAATATATATGGATAGAGTTTATGGTGCAGGAGTAGTAAATGTTCTTCGCTCAAGGAATTGTATGCTTGCTGCCGATAAAACTTATCAAAGCAGTTATAGTGCTAACGGCAGCGCAGCTGTGAATCTGAGACTTACGATTACGGATGACGGACCCGTAAGATTAGTACTTAATTGGAGCAGAATGGCAAATGTAACCCATGCATACAACGGCATCAGCCTATATCCTATATCGCATCTGAAATTAACTGTAAGATCACCCCAGGGTACTGAGTATTCATCCTATCATTTAGGCAATACATTTCAGGTGATTAAATTTACTCCTGACCCCACGGATTCGGGAGATTATACCATAACCATTTCAAGAACCGGACCCACAGGGTATTATACCGATTACTCTTTGGCGGTTTTCGGAGATGCATTTATTACAGAAATATAATTAAGGAGGACGCTTTATGAAAAAAATAATATCTTTTATTCTTATGCTCACGATTTTCTTCTGTATGCCCTGTTCGTTTTCAGCAGCAGAGGGCGAAAAAGAAGAGTCAGACAGCATAACCATATACTTCCTCTGCCCCGATGATTTTATATATACCGAGCCCGGAGAAGAGGAAGATAACGACATCCTTCTTGAAGTGTATTATGATGATTATTATAGCCGTTCCATCAAGGGTAATATGACCTATCTGAGAGACGGAGTGTATATGGCTGAGATTCCTGATGCTGATGAAATTTATGAAATCAGATTCATGGATTGGCATTATAAGACAGATGACCGAGCCTATTGCTATATTCGTAAGAGATATGAATTTTCTGGGCTTGGAATAAGCAGTTTTGCCGAGCTTGACGGAAAGCTGCTGTATAATCTGAAGGCCGATAAGGCGTGGGACAGGCATGAATGGGATGTTTCAAGATGGTATTACGACGGAAAGCTCTGTGACTATGAGGATTGGCCCGAGAAAGGTTTTATCGATGGTGGTTATCTTGTAGGGGATGTAAATTCAGACGGGGAGCTCAATATCCGTGATGCAACAGCCATAGGACTTTATCTTGCAGGGCTTTCAAGCCCTTCTCAGGAAGAGATAAATACAGCCGACTTTGACGGTAACTCCAAGGTGAATGTAAAGGATGCCACCGAAATTCAGAAAAAGCTGGCAGGTCTTTCCTATACCTCCCGCCGAGAGATGTATCCTGTGGTTTACTATACTTCTACTCCCGATGAAGCAGAGCCTCTTGATATTACTGTCAGAAGAAATAACCGCTACGGCTCAGATGAACTGACCCTTATGGATAACTCTAACAGAGATGTGACGGAATATACAACCATCATCAACTCAGAAGAAGAGTTTAAGAGTATATTCGGCTCTACCATGGACGAATATGATGCGGAATTCTTCAACACAAAAAGTCTCGTGTATCTTTACAGATACTACGAGAGCAGTTCATCATTCTTTGATGTGAACGAGCTGTATTTCTCAGATGGCATACTCTATTTATACACCACATATAGCTATCCCTATGTTTTCAGGGAATGGGAGAGCACACCTGCTTTCCACAATATCTTTACAGAGGTTAATAAAGCTGATATTGAGGGCGTGAAGGGTATTATCATCTACGACCACACAGAGTTCTATTACTGATTGATGTTTTGATACAGGCACAAAAAAACGACCGCTTCCTTTTGGGAAACGGTCGTGATTTTTTATCTATTCTTCCAAATTATACCCTTGTAAGTTCAGGATTAAACGCAACCCTGAGCCTTCATTGCCTCAGCAACCTTGAGGAAGCCTGCAATATTAGCACCTGCGCAGAGGTCACCCTCCATACCGTAAGCCTTAGCAGCCTCGTAGGAGTTCTTGTAGATATCCTTCATGATGCCCTTGAGCTTCTCGTCAACTTCCTCAGCGGACCAGCTGTAGCGCATGGAGTTCTGAGACATCTCGAGACCGGAAACTGCAACGCCACCTGCGTTTACTGCCTTGGAAGGAGCAACTACGAGACCTGCCTGCTTGAGATATGCCATAGCCTCGTTTGTTGTGGGCATGTTGGAAACCTCAACATAGTACTTGATGCCGTTAGCTACGATCTTCTCAGCCTCAGCCATACCTACCTCATTCTGAGTAGCGCAGGGCATGATGATGTCAGCCTTAACGCCCCAGGGCTTCTCGCCTGCATAGAAGGGAACACCGAACTTGTCAGCGTAATCCTGAACCTTATCACGGCAGGAAGCACGCATCTCGAGCATGTAGTTGATCTTCTCCTCAGTGCAGATGCCGTCCTCGTCGTAGATGTAGCCGTCGGGACCGGAGATGGTAACAACCTTACCGCCAAGCTCTGTAACCTTCTTAACTACACCCCAAGCAACGTTACCGAAGCCGGAGATAGCAACTGTCTTGCCCTCAATAGACTCGCCGAGAGTCTTGAGCATCTCAACTGTATAGTAAACTGCGCCGTAGCCTGTAGCCTCAGGACGGATAAGAGAACCGCCGTACTGAATGCCCTTACCGGTAAGAACGCCTGTGAACTCGTTTCTGAGTCTCTTGTACTGACCGTAGAGGTAGCCGATCTCACGAGCGCCTACGCCGATGTCACCTGCGGGGACCTCGCAGTCAGCACCGATGTGCTTAGAAAGCTCTGTCATAAAGCTCTGGCAGAAGCGCATAACCTCGCCGTCGCTCTTGCCTCTTGCATCGAAGTCAGAGCCGCCCTTACCGCCGCCCATGGGAAGGGTTGTGAGAGCGTTCTTGAAGATCTGCTCGAAGCCGAGGAACTTAACGATACCGCTATATACGGAAGGATGGAAACGGAGACCGCCCTTGTAAGGACCGATAGCAGAGTTGAACTGAACTCTGAAACCACGGTTAACCTGAACCTTGCCGTTGTCGTCAACCCAGGGAACACGGAAAGTAATCTGTCTCTCAGGCTCAACCAGTCTCTCGAGAACGCCTGCCTCTACAAGGTCAGGTCTCTGCTCTACAACGGGCTCCAGAGATTCCATAACCTCTGTAACTGCCTGGATGAACTCGGGCTCGCCTGCGTTACGCTTCTTAACGGTCTCTAAAAGCTCGATAAGATATGCATTTTTGATTGCCATTTGTACCACTCCAATATTTAAAATTTATAAGATAAAACAATATATACCTTAACAGGTCATAATTATACAGCAATATTTTGGATATTTCAAGTGATTATGAGGAGTTTTTGCAATTCGTATAAAAAATCTTTCAGATTTGTGCCTTTTTGCCGTTACTTTTGCAGTATAAATGCATTTTTCTTTGTGCCTTCCTGCAAAAACCGAGGGTAAAAAATAACTTCTACGTGTGCAAATATTAAGTTGAAAAATGTATAGGAAAATGTTATCATAAATATGGTATTAACTGTAAAAACTAATTATCTGAAAATTCATCTAAAAGGATTCGGGGTATCTATATGAGAAAAACAAAAATTATATGTACATTAGGACCTGCCTGCAACAACAAGAGAACCCTTATGAGAATGATAAAAGAGGGTATGAATGTTGCCAGAATAAACCTTTCCCACGGCACCTATGATGATATTGCTTCAAATATCGCTCTGGTGAAGGAGGCAGCCGCAGAGTGCAAAAAGGAAGTGGCAATTCTTCTCGACACCAAAGGTCCCGAGGTAAGAGTAGGTCTCTTTGAGAATAACTTTGTAGAGCTTTCTGACGGTCAGGATTTTGAGCTTTACAAGGAGGAGTGCATGGGTACCGAGAAGGGTGTCAGCATCTCCTATCCCAGACTTGTAAATCTCTTCAAGGCGGATTCCTCCGTTATAGGTCGCCAGATCCTCTTTGATGACGGCAAGATCATTATGAAGGTCAAATCCACCCACTCCGACAGAATCGTACTGACCGTTGAGCAGGGTGGAAAGCTCTCCAACAGAAAGAGCATCAATATCCCCGATTACCATATCAATATGCCCTATGTAAGCGCTCGTGACAGACAGGATATCGAGTTCGGTCTTGCGCAGGGTGTGACATATGTTGCCGCATCCTTTGTCAGAAGTGCGGAGGATGTAATGACCCTTCGAGATTTTATCGACAGCCTCGGCTATGATAATATCGAGATCATCTCAAAGATCGAGAATCAAAGCGGTGTTGCAGATATTGACAACATCATCAGAGTCAGCGACGGTATCATGGTTGCCCGTGGAGATATGGGTGTTGAGATTCCCTTTATCCGTCTGCCCGAACTTCAGAAGTCCATTATCAGAAAGTGCGTAATGGCAGGCAAATATGTTATCACAGCTACTCAGATGCTTGAGAGTATGACCACCAACCCCAGACCCACAAGAGCTGAGATAAACGACGTTGCAAATGCGGTATATGACGGTACCTCTGCAGTTATGCTCTCAGGTGAGTCCGCCGCAGGCAAGTTCCCCGTAGAGAGTGTGCGTACCCTCTGCGATATCTGTACCGAGGCTGAAAAGCACAAGGAGCTTCATGTGCTGAGGGATGCCCTCAACCACTGTGCCAACGAGTCAAGTTTCAGAGAAAACATCTGCTATGCCGCAAAGACCATTGCAGATTCCATCGGTGCTACCGCCATTATCGTTGAGAGTAAGACGGGCTCTGTGGTGCGTGCTATGGCAAAGTACCGCCCCGACTGTGCAGTTGTGGCAGTTGTCACATCTCAGCATGTCTGCAATAAGCTTTGCCTCAACTGGGGCGTTACCTCAATTCTGGGCGAGGAGCTTACAGAGAGTGACGAAATTACAAAGCAGGCTATGAACAAGGCTCTGGAGACAGGACTTGTCAGAAAGGGCGATATCGTTATCGTTATTTCCTCAAACAAAACTGTTCCCACAGCCAGCACAGACACCCTCAATATCAGAATTATTTAACATCACAGAATAGAGAAAAGGTCGGGATTTACCCGACCTTTTTTGCTGTCCATGAAGAGTATCAGTGTTCACTTTTAGGCACGAGAAGTGCCTTGATGGGGAAATTGTCAATGGAAATATCCTCTGTACTGCGGGGTTTTGCATGATCAAGTATATCCTTCTCGTTAGTTTGAAAATATGCCGTCTCGGCAAATTCATCACGGTGTTCGAGGAGGTCGGACCATTTTCCGTTTGTAAAGAAAAGACTTTCGCCTTCGTTAACAACGGCGTTTACCGATATAGGCTTGTTCCAGTCGTATGCAAAGGAAATGTCCATATTGTAACCAAAGGGAATCAGACTGGTATATAATGAGGTACCGTCCTCAGTTTTATATGATAATGTAAGTATAACAGAATATTTTTCACCCTTTTTAAGCTCATACTCGTTCTTAAGCTCAAGCTTGTGATAACCGCCCCGGGGGTGAAGTGAGTTACCCTCTTCCAGTAGTGTGCCGGATGAGGGGCTTCCACTTTCGGGATTCTTATATATTTCGTAATGCACGGAGGTGTCGGGCTTTATTGTTCTGTACTCAATAGCAAAAAGAAACTCATCCTCACACGCTTCAAAAACATTTGCCATTTTCACTTCGTCTTCATAGTCTGAATTACAGCAGAGACCCGAAAGGAGCAAATCATACTGATCGTAGTTGGCGTTTTTGTAGGTTACAGAATCTGCTTTGTCAAAATAATAGCATACCGGATCCTGTATGGTGCGGTCGTAATAGGAAACATATAAGTATCCGTTATCGGCATAGTTTTCACCGCGGGTATCTTTAACAATGAAGGCTCCGTTCTCAGGAGGGGTACTGTACTTCTGAGTTGCCTTTGTGAAGTTTTCCTTGGGATAGTTGTCGTCGTAGCCCACAACGGTTACTGCATGATTTGGCTTGCCTTTGATATTGTAGATTGCCCAGTTTGCGGTATTTATGTTTTCGCTTGCTTTGATACCGAATGAAATGCCGTGTCCTTTGGAAATTTCGGACTTGATTGCATCAACACCCTCCTTGTTAAACACATAGTTTTCCTCTGCATCCTTGCTTGCCGGAGAGGGGAGTTGTGCACTGCCTCTGTAAAAAGCATCAGAAGGTGGATTGCGATACTCAGTGCCGAGAGGAATAGACCAGTCATCACTTGCGACATACTGCAACTCACCATCCACAGTCTTGCTGTATTTGCCACTGTAAGCGTAAACATATTCTCCGTTTACAGATGCGCTTTCGTCCACAGGAAGAAAACCTGATGCGAAACAGCTTTCTCCGGCATAGCCCTGACCTCCGAAGAAGAAAACGGCATCCGCATCTTCTTTTACCAACTCACTTAAATCATAGCCTTCTCCTACCTGAGAGGCGGGAACTTTGCCTATGGTTACATCCTCCTTGGTAATGCCGTTATAGACGTACCAGGATAAGTATTTCTCAGAGAAATTCACATTATTGTTTTCTTCTCCTGCTGGGACACCAAGATCGTTTGCGTAAAGATAAGAGATTTCTGAGGCTGCGGCAATGCTGAAAGCCCAACAGTCACCAAATAACTGAGTCTTTACGGGAGTTACATAGTTTTTACCGTTATAGTTTCTCAGGTCAACGGAAGAAGGTAGGTTTGATGTTGCGGAGATTTCCGTTGTATCGGAGGACTGCCCGGAACCCTCCTTGTTGCACGCTGCCAAAGGTGACGTCAGTAAAACCAAGAAGAGTATTATCGATAATATTTTTTTCACAACAGACACTCCTTATAAATAATTCAAGAACACATAATAAATTATACCATAAGATATCAACGTTATCAATATACATAGCGGATATACGTTATCCGTAAAAGCAGGGGCTTGACAAAAAGTCCTTTTTGATTTATACTATAAACCAATTTACAGTAAACCGATTTATAGTGGTGGTGAAAATATGCCAAGCAGTCCCAAGATCCCAAAGGAAATGATACTCGAAAATGCCCTCAATATCCTGAGACGTGAGGGCTATGAGAATGTGAATATCAAAGCTGTTGCAAAGGAGATCGGCTGTTCAACTCAGCCCATTTCGTGGCATTTCGGCAATATGGAGGGCTTAAGGCGGGAGCTTTCTCTTTATGCTAGGAATGTAGCAATCAAGAAGGTGACCTCGGTCTCCAAAGGTGGAATAGATGGCTTTCTTGAGCTGGGTGTAAATTATATAAAGCTTGCTATTGAGGATAAAAATCTATTTCACTATATTTTTATGAACGGCTGCGGCACCTATGTTGCCGACTCACTCAGCGCCTTTTCCCTTTCGGGGGACAACGAGCTGATTACAGAAGGGGTAGCCAAGGAGCTTGGAATGTCAAAGGAATCTGCAGCACGGTGTATAGAGGATCTCTCGGTTTATGCCAACGGACTTGGAGCCTACATTGTGGCGGGAGTGCTGAGCATTACCGCACAGGAGGCAGAGGAGAGGCTTATGAGCGTTGGCAAAGCCTTATTCAGACTTTAAAAAAGGAGTTATTTTACATGAAAGTTTTAGTTTTAAACGGAAGCCCCAAGAAAAAGAGCGACACAATGCACCTGACAAATTCCTTCCTTGAGGGAATGAAAAGTGCAGGTGAGCATCAGGTAGAAATAGTGAATGTAATTGAAAAGGACATAAAGCCCTGCCTTGGATGCTTTGCCTGCTGGAGCAAGTGCGACGGAAAGTGCATTCAGCAGGATTCCCAGAACGAAATACTTGAAAAGATAGTTGAAGCAGATGTGATAATCTGGAGCTTTCCTCTCTACTGCTACAGTATGCCCTCACACCTGAAGGCGGTTGTTGACCGCACAATTCCTCTTTCCAGAATGTCTATGAAGGAGGAGGACGGCAAGGTGGAGCACGACACCCTCTTTGACCTTTCCTCAAAGTCCTATGTGGTTATTTGCGGTTGCGGTTTCCCCGACTGGGAAGGCAATTTTGACGGACTGAGAATGCAGTGCAGAAATATGTTCGGAGGAAATCTTACTGTGGTATGCACCCCTGAAACTCCCATGCTCTCAGAGCCTACTGCCGAGCCTCTTACAACTCCTCTCAAGGAAAAATTCAGAGAAGCAGGCAAGGAGTATTCCGAGAGGCTCAGCCTCTCAGAGGAGACCGTAAAGACCCTTGAGACACCAATGCTCCCCAACGATATCTATATTCAGATAGTGAACGCAAACGCTGCAGGCTAATAGACACTTCGTATTAAAAAAGGTCGGGATTTACCCGACCTTTTAGTTTTTATTTACCCTTGAAGACGTCCGCTACCTCGCTTATGGTTACATAAGCTTTGGGGTCTATCTCCACAATGATATTTCTCATTTTTGCTATCTGAAAACGGTTTACAACGAAGTAGATAATGGTCTTGTCCTGATTGGAATATCCTCCTGTTGCGGCTATTTTCGTGGTACCGCTTTCAAATGCGTCCATTAAAGCAGTGCTGATCTCTTCAGGTTTGTCTGTAATTATCATCACAGATTTGGAGCGATCAAAGCCCTCAACGATGAAGTCAACTGTCTTGAGTCCTGCGGCATAGGTTACGATGGAATAAAGAGGGAGGATCCAGCTTCCCATAATGAAACCGCATATCACATAGAGGATGACGTTATATATCATTACAAAGGTACCTACCGTAATACCCAGCTTTTTTGCAAAAATTACTGCCATAACCTCAATTCCGTCAATGGCACCGCCGTATCTGAGGGTAAGTCCTGAGCCGACACCTGAGATTATTCCGCCGAAAAGTGCACATAAAAGCAGGTCCTGACCTGCAAGAGGCGATGCAATGCTTACGTCGATGGGGAGTACATTGTTTATTACAAAGGAGCCCAGCGAATAGACAAGAACTGTAAAGATGGAGTACACCGTAAAGGCGGAGCCCTGACGCCTGAGTCCGAAAAGGAAGAGGGGTATATTCAGGATAACGAGAAAAAGCGACAGAGTCAGGTACTCAGGGGTTATCTGTGAAAGGAGTATTGATGTGCCTGAAATACCGCTGTCGTAGAGTTTTACGGGAGCAAGGAAGCAGTTGACTCCGAAAGCGTTTATACAGCCTGCTAAAAAGAGAAGCAGAAAGTTTTTCGGCTTTAAAGCTTTAAGGTCGTTTATGTGTTTTTTCACGTGATACCTCCCTAATAAATTACTTTTATTATACATAAAAATCCCCCGCCTTGCAAGCGGAGGATAGTGTTGATTAATATGAGTTAATTGTGGATGTACATCCTTGTCAGATGATCCTCGCAATCTCCCTGCACCATAGTAAGGAATTCCCAGCCGTACTTTTCGTAGAAGTCTGTGTGGTCGGTGACGGGATATAGTGGGGGATTCCCTTAGTGTGATGTATTTAAGTTTTTTTAATATGTACCTAAAATTTTGATTTATCAAATCGATCCTCCAATAGAGGAATTGCTTTATTTAACCAAAAATCACCGCTCAGGAAGCCGGATGACATACCACCGTGTGCGAATTCATGCACACAAGGCATAGCATCAGCAGTCAATTCAACGTGGGATAACTGTTTAAACTGTTGCATTATCGTTTTCTTAATATCATCTTTTTTTGAAAGCTCGGGGTGTTCGGAAAAATATTGCTTCAAATACTCCCAAAAATAATAGTCTCCTCTGTAGCCATATTTTTGGGGACGTTCAAAAAACAAAGCAGACAAACTTTTATTCTTCATAGCAATATTCTCCTAAAATATATCTGACTTATAGTAATCGTATCATAAAGTGTTATATTTTTCAATGATGCGATGCCGTTAAAATCAAGGGTGGCTTGCCGCCCTTGATGATATACACGACTGTGTCGTGATGATATACCAAGCCTGTGGCTTGGATAAAAACATTGAGAACTTTTTTCTCAATGTTTTTGGTGGACCTGAAGGGGCTTGAACCCTCGACCTTGCGAATGCGAACCGCACGCTCTCCCAACTGAGCTACAGGCCCATAACTTAGTCTGATTTTACCACTCTGTTAATCCTATTTCAATATCACTGAATAAAAAATCTCCGCCTCTTTTTTGGCGGAGACTTTCGTTTTTTATTGGAAGCTTACTCCTCTTCCTTTTTGAACTTATCTGCAGGCATTTTGCAGATGGGGCATTTTTCGGGAGCTTCTTCGCCCTCGTGCTTGTAGCCACAGATCGTGCAGACCCAAGTCATATTCCGAGACCTCCTTGTAAGTTTTATGTAAATGAGTTTCTTAAGATTCAGAGGCGGTGCAGTCCTTGCATCTGCCGAAGTAGGTAAGTGCTACGCTCTCAGCCGAAAATCCCTCCAGAGGGCAGGTAAGGACACTCTTGTCCTCTGTGAAAATATCATAGATGCTTCCGCACTCTTTGCAGACAAAGTGTGCGTGAGGTGAGGTGTGCCCGTCAATTCGTTCCTCGCCGTCAATGCTTGCGACGGAAATTATGAGCCCTTCCTCCTTGAAAAGGGCAATATTGCGGTAAACTGTGCCAAGGCTTAAATCAGGGATCTCCTCCTTGAGGGTATCATAGACCCAGCGGGCACTTGGGTGGTTGTTTGCATCCCTTATTGTATCAAGTATCATCTGTCTCTTTTTGCTGAAATTTCGGCTGCTCATATTGCACCTTCTTTCAAAACTGATAATCATTACTGATTTATTTTATTTTAACACACCCAGCTCCTTTTGTAAACACCGTCATAAAAATTTTTCTCTCTCGTATAATGTATTAATCAGAATTAAGGAGTATGATCTATGCCTACTATTTATCTTTCACCTTCACTTCAGGAATTTAACCCCTATGTGGGAGGAGGGAACGAGGAATATTATATGAATCTTGTGGCGGATGCTATGGAGCCGTATCTGAGAGCCAGCGGTATAAATTTTGTGCGAAATAACCCTGAGGACTCTCTCTCAAAGACTATAGCTGATTCAAATCAGGGTAACTATGACCTGCATCTTGCACTTCACTCCAATGCCTCTCCTGCCTCAAGGGCAGGGGCTGCTACGGGTGTGCAGGTCTATTACTATCCCACAAGTAGTCGTGGCAGGCGGCTTGCGGACACAATTGCGGAGAACTACAAATCCATCTACTATAACCCGAATAAGATAAACGCTCTGCCTTCGGGAAACCTTGCGGAACTAAAAAGAACAAAGGCTCCTGCTGTCTTGGTGGAGGTGGCTTTTCACGATAATCCCACGGATGCCGCCTGGATAAGAGATAACATCGACAGTATCGCCAGAAATCTTTCACAGAGTGTGGCAAATTATCTGGGAGTACCCTTTGTATCACCTTGATTTATAGCGAAGTTTTGGTATAATATAAGGAGATTATTATAAAGGGAAGTGTTTTTATGCAGGATAATAAAGCTTTTTCCATGGAAATTATAAACGAGACCATGAAAAATCTCGAAAGTAATAATATGAAGCCCTATTTCGCAGAGACTAAGGAGGAGGCAAAGGCTATAGTGGAGTCTCTCCTTAAAAAAGGCGAGACCATAGCCTCAGGCGGTTCTCAGACCCTCAAGGCTTGCGGAATCGATGCTCTTATGAAAAGCGGTGACTATAATTACCTCGACAGAGAAACTGCAGAGAATGTGGAGGATGTTTATCTGGGTGCATTTACCTCTGATACATACCTTATGAGCACAAATGCTCTCACCACAAGCGGTGTTCTCTATAACGTTGACGGCAATTCAAACCGTGTTGCAGCTCTCCTCTACGGCCCTAAGAGTGTAATCGTTGTCTGCGGCTATAATAAAATCGTGGGCAGTATAGGTGAGGCTGTGGAGAGAGTAAAGAGTGTTGCCGCACCTCTCAATACAGTAAGGCTTCACACAGGCTCCTACTGTGAAAATGCAGGTATCTGCAAGGGCGCAGGCTCTTCTGAAATCTGCGACGGCTGCAAGGGTGCAGGCAGGATCTGCTGCAACTTTGTGCTTACTGCCCAGCAGAGAAAGAAGGACAGAATCAAGGTCATCATCGTAGGCGAAGAGCTGGGCTACTGATAAATAATATGTAACACACACACCCTGCCCTCCGTAGATCGGAGGGCAGAAATCAGATAAAGGAACTTACTTATTCTGGTTGTTATTCTGGTTGTTGTTCTGGTTCTTGTTCTGGTTGTTATTCTGATTGTTGTTCTTATTATTGTTATTGTAGTTGTTGTTCTGATTGTTCTTGTTATTGTTGTTATTGTTGTTGTTCATAGTGGTGACACCTCCCTTTTGATTATATTATTTGAGCAAAAAGAGGGTTTATTCCGATGGAAGAATTTTTTGCACGTATAAGTCCTTTGCTTTCTTCAGAAGACTTGGAAAAATTTAAAAATGAATATAAAAACAAAGGCTTCCGTGGGGTCAGGGTCAATACCCTCAAGTGCAGTGCGGACAAGCTTCTGGAGCTTACCGAGGGCGAGGGAATAGGGGAGAATACTCCTTTCTCTGAGGTGGGCTTTTATCTTGAAGAGGAGGCTTCTTTCAGCGGAAAGCACCCCCTGCATCACGCAGGTGCGGTGTATTTTCAGGAGCCCTCTGCAATGTCTGCCGTAAGCCTTTTAAAGCCTCAGAGAGGAGAGCGTGTTCTTGACCTCTGTGCCGCCCCGGGAGGCAAATCCACCCAGATAGCCTCGTATCTTCAGGGGGAGGGGCTTCTGTGGTGCAACGAATATGTAAAAAGCCGCAGTAATATACTGCTTTCGAATATTGAGAGATGCGGTGTAAAAAATGCCGTTGTCTCCTCCTGCGACCCCGAGACCCTCTGCGAAAAGCTCTGCGGCTTCTTTGACAAGGTGCTGGTTGATGCGCCCTGCTCGGGGGAGGGAATGTTCAGAAAAGAGCCTCAGGCACTCACAGACTGGAGTGCACAGCATTCCGACTCCTGTGCGGACAGGCAGTTTAAAATTTTAGAGAGCGCAAAGAGGGCTCTGAGAGCAGGGGGCGAGCTGGTCTATTCCACCTGCACATTTTCCGAAGCGGAAAATGAGGGCGTTGTGAGAAGATTCCTGGACGTTAATCCCGACTTTGAGCTTGTAAATACAGAGGAAAGCTTCGGTGTAAGAGGCAAAGACGGCATAGGAGTTCGGATATTCCCTTTCCACGGCGGTGAGGGACACTTTGCTGTGAAGCTTAGAAAATCCGAGGATTCCTGTGATTTCTCCTCTGTGGAGAGGGAGAAGCTTACTCCATTAAAAAACATTCCAAAATGTGCCACAGAGTTTTTTGAAAGCACATTTTACGACACCTCTATGCTTGAGAATGCCCTTCTTCAGAAGGACAAGCTTTATATCCTCCCTGAGGACACACCCGACCTCAAAGGGGTTGGGGTTATCCGTGGGGGAGTTTTTGCAGGTGAGGTAAGAAAGAACTACTTTGAGCCTGCTCACGCCTTGTTTATGGCAGAAAAGCCTGAGAATATCAGGCAGGTAGTGAACCTCACACTCTCAGATGAAAGAGTAAAAAAATACCTCCACGGAGAGGAAATTCCCGTAGAGGGTGAGCTGAAAGGCTACTGCGCCGTCTGTGTTGAGGGTGTGGTGCTGGGTTTCGGTAAGGTCTCAGGGGGAAGCCTCAAGAACAAGTACCCCAAGGGACTGAGAATAATGTAAATCGGAGGACTAAAATGGAAAGACTCTGGGAAATGGGCGAGATCAAAAGAATAATGGAAAGCTCGGGCTTTACCTTTTCCAAGGCATTGGGACAGAATTTCCTTGTGAATCCTTCGGTGTGCCCCAGAATGGCAGAGCTTTGCGGTGCCGATGAAAATACAGGTGTTATCGAGGTAGGTCCCGGAATCGGTGTGCTTACCAACGAGCTTTGTAAGGTAGCGAAAAAGGTCGTTGCCATTGAGCTGGATTCAAGGCTTCCCGAGATTTTGGAGAAGACCCTCGCTGACCATGATAATGTCAAGGTGGTAAGCGGAGATGTTATGAAGATAGACCTTAATAAGCTTATCGAGGAAGAGTTTTTCGAAATGGATGTTGTGGTCTGTGCAAATCTGCCTTACTACATCACCTCCCCTGTGATTATGAAGCTTCTGGAGGAGAAGCTTCCCATAAAGGCTCTCACCGTTATGGTGCAGAAGGAGGCGGCTGACCGCCTCTGCGCTCAGATGGGAACAAGGCAGACAGGTGCGGTTACGGCGGCTGTAAGATACTATAGCGAGCCCCGTCTTCTCTTCAGGGTCAGTGCAGGCTCCTTTATGCCTGCTCCCAAGGTGGATTCAGCGGTTATCAGAATGGATATACACGGAGAGCCTACAGTTGAAGTGAAGGACGAGAAGCTGTTCTTCAGGGTTGTGAGAGGTGCCTTTTCTCAGCGCAGAAAGACGGTTACAAACTCTCTTTCCTCTCTGCTTTCCCTTGAGAAGAGCAAAATCCTCAGCGCCCTGGATAAAGCAGGTGTAAGCCCCATGGCACGAGCAGAGCAGCTCTCTATGGAGGACTTTGCCGCCCTTGCCAATGCAATTTCGGAGGAGATCTGATGAGTACTGATATGACAGGATGGATATTCCTGCTGATGGGAGTATTTCTCATTGTGGTGGGAATTGTGATATGGGCAGGAAAGAAGATAGACCTTGTCCACGGCGACGAGGCGTATAAGGTGGAGAGTTCAGATGTGAAGCCCTATGCAAAGATTCTGGGCATCGGTGTTATTCTCATGGGTGTGGGGGTTTCACTCTACGGCGGTCTTGCTCTTATCCCTCAGATGCCGCCTTTTGTGAAATACATAGCCCTTGCTCTTTTCTGCGGGGTTGGTCTTCTGATAGTTTATCTGGGACATAAAAAATATTTCAAGGGCGAGATTTAAAGTAAAAAACAAGGAGCTGTGAAAAATCACGGCTCCTTTTTTGGTGGTGGATCTGATGAAAGAGAGTATTATATTCTTTTTATTCTCAGCGGTCTATGGTGCGTTTTTGCAAAGTCTATCATTGATTTAGTGCCTCTGCTTTTGCCATCCCAAAAACAAATTACATAGTCGCTTGCTTCTGCCATTAGTTTATTTCGTTTGGGGCCTGCACTTTTTCCGTATTTCTTCCAATCAGGAAGAAAACGGATCACTTCAAAACTATTTTCTTCTGCGTATATTTCGCCAAGCTTGTCTGCACCGTGGCACCCTCCTGACACTATTATAATCGTGTGGTCCTTTCTGATATTACTGATACACCTGTCGATGAAAGCCTTTGCCTCTTCATAATCGTTGTAATGTCTTGATCCTGCGATAACTATTTTAATGGTCGCCACCAAACCACCCCGATAAAAAAAGCACACCCCGAAGGATGTGCCGAAAAAGTGTTTGTCCTCAGGTAAGTTACCACACCAACCATCTATCCCACGTGAGAATAGAGGAAAACACCTTTTACCAAGGTAGTTTTCCTCACGCAGGATATTTTATTAAGTTGGTGTGGTGCCTATATTTTAGCATATCCCGAGATGATTTGCAACAAGATAAAAATCCCCTGTTCAAAAAAGAACAGAGGATGAAGATATGATGAAAGGTTTCGGTTGATTTGCAGGGGTCGGCACCTTTGACGACCCGCAAGCCTTCCCCTTGAGGGGAAGGTGACAAAACCATTGGTTTTGTCGGATGAGGTGGAAATGTTTCCGATAACAATTTCATAACGGACACTATCGTGTCCTACACCTCATCAGTCACCTTCGGTGACAGCTTCTCCTCAAGGAGAAGCCTTTAGGGCAGATGGTATCTACCCTACGGCAGAAACAATAGTTGTGACAAATATTTGTAGGGGAGGGTTTCCACGCCCTTACGAAAATGCCAAAAAAGCAAAAAAGAGGGCGTTTTTCAGACACCCAACACAATTATATTAACATATAAATGTGGAAAATGTCAATAACTTTAGTTGAATATCTATAATTTCTCTGTAATACACTAAAAACTTATGTAAACTTTATACAAAATTACGTCTTGCAAAACCCCTACCCCTATGCTATATTATAGACAGAAAGGATGAGTCCAATGAGAAAGTAAAAACGAAGTTAAAAATTCAAACTTAAAAAAGAAAAAGTAAGAATCAAAAACTTCAAAAAACATGAAACCCATCCAAATCAATAGAAACGAGAGGTAAACAAAGATGTTAGATAACAAGAGTTCACAGATATGACCCTTAACCGATGTGTGAAGAAACACGGTTAAGGGTCATATCGCTTTTATGGGGACTTTTGTGTCGCTTTTCGTGTAGATTTTGCTACAACTTCTGAAAACGATAATTTACAAAAATTCAGGAGCCGCAGAAAATGCGGCTCCTTTTCTGATTATAAGATTCTGAACCTGAAAACTGAAGGGTTCTCAGTTTAAGAGTAAGGGCTCCCAGTCGCCTGATGCGGTGTCGAATATGGCGTTGAAGTCCACTAAAGCGTCACGGCTGTAGTTATCATTGATGCCTGAGCCTACAATGATGCTTGTGAAAATGCCTGATACATAGTAACGATAAAACTTTGCGCCGTCAACCTCGCCTATAAGCTCTGCTTTCTCGCCGGGCCACTCTTTGTTTGAGGCGGTGTCGTTCCAGCAGTAGCAGCAGATGTTGCTCCAGTTTGCGCTGTCCTTTATATATACATAACCGCCTTCGTCCTTGTCAATGGTGAATTTGGTGCCGATCTTTGCAGGTACTTCAATGTCTGCAAGATACTTCTGGATCATGGTTGCATCTTTTACATTGATAACATCATTGTTGTCAACATCTGCACAAGCAAGGCTTTCCTGATGTAAAAGCAGAATGCCTGCAACATTCTTCTGGATAACGGTGGCATCCTTTATGGTAACCTTTCCCGAAAGATCGCTGTCACCCAGAGTTATAATGATTTTTTCAGGAGAGGGGAGGTTGTTATCATCATCAGGATCGGGAAGAGAAGGGTCGGGATCAGAAGGCTCGGTATTCTCGTTGCCTTCTTCATCGAGATAAACAAAGAGATGGCCGTTTTCCTGCGCATACTTTTCAGCGGCGGTATTTCTGTAGCCTTCGATAGTAACATCATAGCGGTCGCTTCGGAAGACATTAAACCCGAAGGTGGTCACGTTGGGGCCGATGGTAACAGTTCCCAGTCTGTGGCAGTTTGCGAAGGCATGGTTTTCAATGGTGGTAACACTTTCGGGAATTGTGATATTGTTGAGGGAGTGACACTCCATAAAGGCTGAATCGCCGATGGTGTCAGCACCGTTGAGGTCGGGAAGCTCCGTAAGGCTTACGCAGTAACGGAAGGTGCTGTCGGGGATAACACGGAGGTTCTCGGGAAGGGTCACCTTTACAAGAGAGGGACAATTATTGAAAACATCGGTTCCAAGATGGCTGAGTGTATAGGGAAGAACAGCTTTTTTCAGGTTAATGCAGGCACCGAATGCGCTGGTGCCGATGGTATTTACACTTTCGGGGACGATAATTTCCTCAAGATTCTGACAGTCATAGAAGGCACCGTCCTCAATGACCTTAAGATTTTCGCTGAAGTTTATCTCGTTGAATCTGCAGTGATAGAATGCGTACTCGTCAATAGTCTCCACCGAGTCAGGGAGGGTGACTACGTTGAGCTTGTCACAGCTGAAGAATGCGCTGTCACAGATAACTTTGGTACCCTCAAGTACAGGGTATTCATGAACAAATTCCTTGCCCTCGGGGTAGCGCACAAGCTCATCCATGGAGCTGTAAAGCACATTGTCAACAGTCATATAGTTGGTGTTTTTTCCGTCGCAAACGAGAGTTTTGAGGGAGGGACAGTTGTTGAAGGGTGCCTCGCCGATATATTCAAGGTTTTTGCCCATGGTAACTGTGTGAAGCTCATCGCAGTAGTCAAATGCTTCATCGCCTACAGCAATAAGGGAATCAGGCAGGTGGAGCTCTCTGATACCGTCATTCATAAAGAAGGCGTTCTGACCGATAAAGAGAAGCCCCTCGGGAAGCTCTACCGTGCGGAGGTTATCACATCCGCCGAAAGCCATAGCTCCCACAACGGTAACGCTCTCGGGAACTTTGTATGAGGAGGCATCCTTGCCGTCGGGATAGAAGAGGAGAGTGCTCATTTCCTTGTCAAAGAGGATACCATCAACGCTTTTGAAATAAGGGTTTTCCTCGTCAACAAATACATCGGTAAGGCCGGGGTTAAAGTCAAAGACGTTGCCCTCAATCACCCTTACGCAGGCAGGTACGGTGACTGTCTTGAGACCGCTTACCTGTTGGAATGCACGGGAAGCAATATGTGTAACGGGAAGCTCATCAATGGTGGAGGGGATAACGATATCTACATCGCTTCCAAGATAATCAAGTATTATGACCTCTCCGTTTTCAACGGTGTAGCGGTATTCGCTGTTCTCAACATAGGAGAGGGAAGAGACAGGAAAAGCACACACCATAAGCAGGATTGAGAGTATAAGGGAGATAATGGATCTGAGACTTTTTTTCATAAAAAGACCTCCTCGGATAGTTTATGATATGACTATATCAAATACATAAAGATGGTGTCAATGCGTGAGAAAGCACTTGCGAAAAGTACGCCACAAAAAAGGGCAAAGAGACAAAAAAAGGAAAGAGCCGCAGAGTTTTCTGCGGCTCCTGATGATTAATGGTTTTATTTTATTCCTGCAATGAATTTCTGAATTTCGGTAGCATCCCTTACGGTAATTCGTGTGTCGCCATCATAGTCTGCAACACCGAGTGCCGGGTCGTCCAGAGTTATGATTGAAGCCAGATGTTTCTGAATGGTGGTTGCATCCCTGACGTTTACGTCGCCGTCAAGATTTACGTCACCCAGTGAATATTTGCCTTCAGAAGGCTTGGTTGCTACGCCGAGAGAAACAAACTCTATACCGTTTTCATTTGCATAGACTTCAGCTTCAGAGTTTTCATATCCTTTGAGAATGAAGCCGTCCACGATAGCCTTGCCGTCCATTCCGTTATAGAATCCCAAAGCGGTATCGCCGATTTCTTCAACATCGGCTGATACGGTAACACTCTTAAGGTTTAGACAGTTTAAGAAAGCATTATATTCAATGATGCCGTTTCCATTTATTTCAAGAGAAGTCAGATCAGAACAAAAAGTAAAAGCACCATAACCGATAAATTCCACAGATTCGGGGATCACAATGTTCTCTACTGCGGTATTTGAGAAAGAATACAATCCAATTACTTTTAAGCTCTCAGGGAATACCACCTTTTTAAGCTCACTGTTGCTTGCAAAGGCGCCTCCCGCAATGCCCCTTACACCTTCTTTAATGATGAGCTCCTTTATGTTACTACTGTCGCTGCTTTTGTAGCCCAGAAGCACATCGCCGAAATAAACAAGTCCGTCGGGCTGAGAGTTGTACCAGGAGGTATTGAGGAAAGAATTGTTATCTACCATTAAAATTTCACCGCTGTGGTTTATTTCCTTTAAGTTTTCGCAGTTTTTAAAAGCAGATGCCTCAATGGTCTTTACGCTGTGGGGAAGTGTTACACTTTCAAGAGCCTTGCAACCGTAAAAAGCATGGCCGTGTATGTTTTCAATTCCATCGGCAAGTTTTATTTCCTTAAGGTTTTCACACTCATAGAAAGCATAGTACCACATGTCGGGAATTCCCTTAAGGGTCACACTTTCAACACCACTCTTATAAAAGCTATCTCTTAAATCTCTTACCTGTGAGGGAATGGTTACTTCTTTAAGTGATGCACAATTTTCAAAAGCATTTATACCGATAAATGTTAAAGATTCTGGGAGATTTATACTTTCAAGGTTTACGCAATTTTTGAATGTGTAGTCGCCGATGTATGTGAGAGTTTCGGGGAAAGTTACGGCTACAAGCTGAGTGGTTTCCCAATCCGACTCCCGTGCACCAAACATACTGCCGCAAATTGCAGTGGTACCCTCTTTGAAATCAACCTTAAGATTCTCAGGCATATTTCCCTTGTAGCTTAAAGCAAAACGATCAAGGTAAACCACGCCGTCAGGTTGAGAGTTGTACCATTTGGTGTTATTGAATGCATCTGCTCCGATGATTAAGTCGGGATTCTTATTGATATTGATTGTTTCGAGATTTGTACAACTACGAAAAGCACTGTTTCCGATTTCCTCAACACTTTCGGGAATTGTAATCTCGGTAAGTGAGGCGCATCCGTAGAAAGCCTCGCTGTCGATTTTTGTTACACTATCGGGGATATCGATACTTTTAAGGGAGGAACAACCCCCAAATGCACTGCCGCCGATTGTTTTAACATTGTCGGACATATTTACGGTTTCAAGATTCTTGCAATCCTTGAAAGCCCAGCCGAAAACGCCCGTAACCGTATCGGGGATTGTGACACTTTCGATTTTTTTGTTATTTGCGAAAGCACCTGAGATTTCCGTAATAACGTATCCCCCCACAGTTTCGGGAATGACAACGTGTGCCTCATTCACAGATGCTTGATAGAGCATTGCTGTGCCGTCACTGTAGCATACAGCTTTAAAGTTGCCCTCTTCAACAGGTGTTCCGTTGCCTGCTGCACTGACGCCGATGACGCCGCAACTGATAATGCAGAGTATCGCAAGTATGAAGCTGAGTATCTTTTTGTACATTTCAAGCACTCCTTTTATGAATGATTTTTGTGTAAGCTCCAGGGGAGAGCCTCTTAGATTAATGTAACACATTTCCCTAATTGTATCAATACTTTTTCAGGAAAAAATAATAGCGTCACCATAACGATTATAATCTGTTTCAGGTTAAAAGTCAATAACCTGATTCAGATTAACATATACTTTTCCTGAGGTGGTTATGTAATGTATAAACGCATTCGGGATTTACGTGAAGACAGGGATCTTAATCAGACACAGATAGCAAAGCTTTTAGGGATGTCTCAGACAGGATATTCAAAATACGAGACAGGAGAAAATGATCTGCCTACCCAGGTGCTCATTAAACTTTCACAGTTTTATGATACAAGCATAGATTATCTCCTTGAACAGACTGATGTTACAAAAAGATATCCTCAAAAATAAAAAAACGAGCCGCAGAAAACTCTGCGGCTCGTTTATGTTTTATTCTGTTACATCTTCTCAGGGCAGGTGATGTGGAACATAGAGAGAACATTGCTGATTACTCTGCGTACACAGCTGCAGAGAGCAAGTCTTGCCTGAGTGAGAGATTCCTCGCCGCACTTAACTCTGTGTGCGTTGTAGAACTTGTGGAAGAGTGTGGCAAGGGTGGTAACATATCTTGTGATCCTTGTGGGATCATAGTTCTCAGCGGAAGCGATGATCTCGCTTGTGAAGGCTGAGAGATGGTGGATAAGCTCCAGCTCCTCGCTTTCCTTAAGGAGGAGAAGCTCCTCTTTTGTGCAGTCACGCTTCACTATGCCGTCTGCCTCGAGATTTCTGAAGATACTGCAGATTCTTGCGTGTGCATACTGAACATAATAAACAGGGTTCTGATTATCCTGAGTAACAGCAAGGTCAAGGTCAAAGTCCATCTGGGTGTTTGCTTCACGGGTGTTGAACATAAAGCGGGTGCTGTCAACGGGTACCTCGTCAAGCAGGTCAGAAAGCTGGATAGCCTTGCCTGTACGCTTACTCATCTTTACAACCTCGCCGCCCTGAAGAAGCTTTACGAGCTGCATCAGCACGATGTCCAGCTTGTCGCCATTGTAGCCGATAGCATCCATGGCGCCCTTCATTCTCATAACGTGGCCGTGGTGGTCAGCACCCCATACATTGATGCAGGTGTCAAAGCCTCGGTCGAACTTGTCCTTGTGATAAGCGATATCTGCGGCAAAGTAGGTGGGGTTGCCGTTCTGGCGGATAAGAACATCGTCCTTAAGCTCCAGCTTGTCGATCTCCTCCTGGGTTTTGCCCTCCTGAAGAAGCTTCTTTGTAACTACCTCGGCATTCTTGTACCAAACTGCGCCTTCCTTTTCATAGGTAAGACCCTTTGAGGTCAGCAGGTCAACGATCTCTCTGACCTTGCCGCTTTCGTGAAGCTCGCTCTCGAAGAACCACTTGTCGTACTCAATGCGGTACTTCTTCATATCTGCCTGCATCTTTTTAATGTTCTTGGGCAGAGCGTAAGCTACAAGAGCTTCCTTTCTCTCCTCTGAGGTCTTCTCAAGGAAAGCATCGCCGTTTATTTCATTGAACTCATTTGCAAGGTCCCTTATGTCTCCGCCCTGATAGCCGTCCTCGGGAAAAACGGTTTCGGGCTTGTAGATCTGAAGGTATCTTGCTTCAAGGGAGTTTGCGAATTTCTCTATCTGATTACCTGCGTCGTTTACGTAGAACTCTCTATAGACATCATAGCCTGCTGCATCAAGCACTGCGGCAAGGCAGTCACCAAGAGCGCCGCCTCTGGCATTACCCATGTGCATGGGGCCTGTGGGGTTGGCGGAAACGAATTCCACCATATACTTCTTACCCTGACCGTAGTCGCTTCTTCCGTAGTTTTCGCCTGTTTTCTCGATCTCCTCAATTACCTCTGCAAAATACTCTGCCTTGTAGAAGAAATTAAGAAAGCCTGCGCCTGCAGCCTCGCATTTCTCAAAGAGGGTATTTTCAAGGTCAATGGAGTTCTTGAGAGCCTCTGCTATCTTCATGGGAGCCATACGGAATACCCTTGCACCTGCCATGGCGGCATTGGTGGCAAGGTCGCCGTTTGCACGGTTTGCAGGAGCCTCGATGATGAACTCAGGGATAGCGGCTTCAGGGAGAAGTCCCTCGCTCATCGCCTTCTTAAAAGCATTTTCTATTGCTGTTCTTAAACTTGTGAGTGCATTTTTTGAAGTCTGTGACATCTTAATTTACCTCTTTTTCTCTAACATCTATAATAATTTCATTGTGACTTACAAGCCCTGCATTGAAGTCAAGGGAGTAGCTGACATAGAGCCTGCCGCCGTAGGAATCAAGGTCGCAGGTCAGCTTGTCGGTGAAAACTCCTACAGTCAAGTCTCCGAACATGGTGCTGTAGTGGCACTGATGACGCCTGCCCTTCTCAAGAATGAGCCTTGACTCACCGGGGTGGGTGCGGATAACGGTCACCACATCTCCTTCCACGAGCACTGTGCTTAAAAAGCTTATCTCGGGGTTGTCGTTGTCGTATTCACGATAGGTTATGGTGATTTTATCATCCGTATATATGTATTCACCCGAACAGGTGACTTCAATTTTATCTTTTTCGCCGTCAACGGTCTGAATGCCCGTTACGGAAATAATGTAGTTTTCTTTCATATTCATCGCCTGAACTTAGTATTCTTCAATATCTATCTGAGTGACTGATTTTGCTATATCCTTGCCGAGGAATGCTCCCGCAAGATTTTCGAAGTTGTGGGGAGTGTCGCTTACAAAGAAGCTGCAGACGCCCTGTTTATTGTCTTCTCTGAGAAGGCCTCGTTCTTTCAGAAGCTCTGCTGTATATTGTGCGGTGGCATAGCCTGAATCAATGAGGGTGACACCCTCGCCTAAAGCACACTTTATGGCTTCTTTAAGAAGGGGATAGTGGGTGCATCCCAGAATTACTGTATCCACCATACACTCTCTCAAGGGGGCGATATAATGCTCAACCACGGAGCTTACAATGTCGCTGTCTGCTTCGGTAAAGCCGTTCTCCACCAGAGGCACAAAGAGGGGACAGTCCCTTTCAAAGACCTCTATTTCGGGGTCGATTTCTGAAAGGCATTTCTTGTAGCTGTGGGAGTTTATTGTGGCGGTGGTGCCGATAACACCCACACGGCGGTTTTTTGTAGCCTTTGCGGCGGCTTCTGAGGTGGGGATAACAACTCCCGTAAAGGGGACGGGTACTCTGCTCTGAAGCTCTGTTGCTACTGAGCTTACAGTACCGCATGCGGCAATAATGGCTTTGACATTGTTCTTAAGAAGAAAATTAACATCCTGCTCTGCGTATTTGATAATAGTCTCGACGCTTCTGTTTCCGTAGGGTACTCTGCCTGTATCTCCGAAATAGACAATATTCTCCTGAGGAAGTACATTGATAAGCTCCTTGACTGCTGTGAGACCGCCGAGACCTGAATCAAAAACACCGATAGCCATATCTTTACTGAGCATAAAATCACCGCCTGACTTTCATAAGTACATAATTATCCATTATCCAAATAGTCATTCTACCATAAATATATGAAACTTGCAAGGGTAAAGCCCCCTCTATTTCCACAGTTTATGTAATAATTGTAAATAACTTACCGAATCCTTTGACAAAGCAGTTTTGATTATGTATAATTATATGACACTATTTAAAAAGTATTAAGTATCTGAACCCGAAAGGGTTGGAGGTTATTATGAACGAATCAGTAAAAAAGGCTTTCGCCTCAGTTTCCTCAAAGGTAGAGACAGCGCTTAAAGCTCAGGGCTTTAAGAAGGAAAAGATCGAAGGAAGCGAGAAGGAGCTTGTTTCTCTCTTTACAAGTGAGAATGTGGCATACAGCGTTATCTATCAGGTGGAGAAGATGTACATGATCCTGCGCACCTGTGCCATGACCGAGGAAGGTCCCGACAACGAGTGGAAGACCATGGGTACATGGGTTTATAATCCTGATATCGATACAGAAAAGGAAGCAGACAGCATCGGCAACGATTTCTCCGACCTTGTTTCCTCACAGACTGCTACAAAGAGAGTTCAGCAGACAAAGAAGAAAAAGAACAAGGACGAGGGAAATGCTGACCCTAAGTTCCTTGCAAAGAGATTTGTTACCTATTTCTCCGAGCTTCGTGACCTTGTAAAGGCAGAGGAGGAGAGCTATCAGAACTTCAGAGGTGTTACCTTCTTCCGTGAGAATGTGGTAACGAGAGTAAACGACTTCCTCAGAACAGCCTCCAAGGGCGATAAGAACAAGATGGCTCAGATGATCTCTACTCAGTACAACAACGGCGATATGGACACACGCTCCATCATCACCATGGTAATCCTCAACGGAATAGAGGAGAAGTACGCAGAGGACTTCTCAAAGCTCCTTTCCGAGGAGCTTCAGAAGGCCTGGAAATATGCTAAGAAGATGAAGGGCAAGAAGGTAAAGCCCGAAAAGAAAAAGAAGAGCATGCTCTCCTACACCACAGAGAGACTCTGATAATTTTGATACACTTGGAGGACACGGCTTCGTGTCCTCTTTTTTGTGCACAGAAAAACGGCAGGAAGTAAAGATTCTTCCTGCCGTATAGCTTTATAGAGACTTATTATTCTGCAATTTCAAGTTTCTTGTCGTTGAGCATGCCGCCGAATGCTTCGTCTTCAATAACCTCGATGGTGTTGAAGCCTACATTGACTGTGAGGCAGAGGCTGTCGTCATCGTTTAAGTAGATGTACTTGCCCTCACGCTCATACTCGCCCTCAGCAACGATGTAGTTTCCGAAACGGTCTGTGCTATATCCCCAGGAAAGGTCTAAGCCCATATCATTGGAGATTTCATCAAGGGCTTTTTCATAGCTGTCTTTTTCTACAACGACATCATACTCGTTGCCTTTGTAGAACTCAACGCAGAGAGTTACGGTATAATCATCCAGACTGTTCAGAAGTGTTTCATCGCTGGAATCAAACTCATAGGATTCTGCAGCTCCAGAGCCTCTGATCAACTCCTCATAGGTAATCTCAACCTGCCACTCGCCAAGCTCTGACTTGGGGATAACAAAGAAAGCAATAAGACCTCCTGCAATGGCAAGGACTAGAATCACTGCGATTATAATGAGTGCTGTGGGCTTTTTGCCGCTCTTCTCTTTCTTGACCTTGGGAGCCTTCTGCTTTTTGGGAGCAGGTGCGGGAACAGGCTGATAGGTGTTGTTTACAGGCTGGGGAGCTACAGGGGGCTGATAAGTGTTTATGGGCTGATAGGTGTTGCTGATAGGCTGGGGTGCCACAGGGGGCTGATAGGTGTTGCCTGTGGGCTGATAGGTGTTGCCTGTGGGCTGATATGTATTTACGGGTCTTGCTGTATTTACCTGAGGAATATCAAGGTCATCAGCGATCATTGTCTTGTGAACGGAATCTGCAGCCATAGCATTGTTCATAGCCTGAGCGCCTGCAGTATTTCCTTCATTCTTGAGGGTTATTGCTTCGCCTCTGAGAGCCTTCTGTGTAAGATCCATAAGCTCACGCATATTCTGACAGCGGTTCTCTCTGAACACAGCCAGACCGTACATAAGAATTCTCTCAAGTGCGGGGTTGATGGCGATACCCAGCTCAGAGGGCTTCTTGAGTTCATCGCCGTGGATTCTGTCAAGTCCGTCCTCGGGAACTACGCCTGTGATGCACTTGTAGATGGTCGCACAGAGGCCATAGACGTCTGTCCAGGGACCCTGCTTTCCGTTCTTGCTGTACTGCTCCTCGGGAGCATAGCCCTGCTTGAGCATAACGGAGAGAGCCTTCTCCTGATTCAGATAATGTCTTGCGGAGCCGAAGTCCATAAGCTTCAGAGTACCGCTTTGGAGTCTCATAATGTTCTCGGGAGAGATATCACGGTGGATGATACCTGATGCGTGGATCTTCTCAAGAGAACGCATAACGGGCATCATCAGAGCAAAGATATCCTCTGCCTTGAAGGTGCCGTGTGTCTTCATGAAGTTATTGAGGTCAGAGCCGTCGAGGAATTCCATAACGATGTAGGCGGTGTTGTTGCACTCAAAGAAGTCACGGACATTTACAATGCCTACTTCTCCTGTGAATTTTGCAAGGCTTCTTGCTTCCTGAAGGAAACGTTCCTTACCGTTTGCGAAGAAGTCTGTCTGCTTATTGGTGGTGAGGATTACTTCGTTTGACTGAGTGTGGTTTCTGTTGGCATAGCCTGAGGGGAAGAACTCTTTGATGGCTACCTTCACCTGAAGGGTGTTATCAAGACCCACATAGGTGATACCGAAGCCGCCCTCACCCAGAACATTGCCGATGGTGTATTTGCCGTTGAGGATAGTACCGGGGAGAATATGATGAGCAATGGGAGCTGATGAGGTTGGCTTGTTGCAGATGGGGCAGACATTGCTGCCGTCTGCGATCTGATTCATACAGTTATAACAATACATAGATAGACCCCTTTGTTTCTATAGATAATATATATGATAAAAAAAGTGTGGCTGAGAGTAGAGGTATCAGAATAAACCGAAACCCAGTATTTCCTTGAGTATCATATCAATTCCTGCCAGAGCCAACACAGATGCGATGATGCCCACGATGAGGTATGCTGCATTTTTACCTTTCTTGGTACTGCCTTCTGACTTTTTATCCTCAGGCAGTGGCTCTGCCTTCTTTATGGCAGGAATGTCCCGTAAAGGAGTGGGCTTAACCGCGCTGTGTGCAGGGGGAGCTGCTACAGGTGCGGGAGCGTTACTTTGGGGAACGGATACTACGGGAGCAGGGGAGCTTACCCTCTTAGGCCCTGATTCCTGAGGATTGGGTGCATTTACGGGAGCAGGTGCAGGAGCTACCCTTGCAGGGGGAACAAAGTCATCTTCATCCGCTATCATGGTGCGGTTGATATCGGGAGCGGGAGCAGGCTCCTTGCAAACCTTTGCATCAGTTCTGATTTCTATCGGCTCGTTTCTGAGAGCCTTTATTACCAGCTCCTTGAGCTCATGCATATCCTGACAGCGGTCCTTGGCGTGTACTGCAAGTCCGTACATCAGAACAGTCTCAAGGGCGGGGGAGATGTTTGCCGAAAGCTCAGAGGGCTTTTTGAGAGTATCCTCGTAGAGTCTGTCAAGACCGTCATCGGGGATTTTTCCCGTGATACATTTGTAGATGGTTGCACAGAGCCCATAGACATCGGTGTAGGGTCCCTGGATACCATTCTTTCTGTACTGCTCTTCAGGAGCATAACCCTGCTTGAGCATAACGGAGAGAGCTTTTTCCTGATTCTGATAGTGTCTGGCAGCGCCAAAGTCCATAAGCTTCAGGTTTTTCTTCTTTTTGAGGAACATTATATTTTCGGGAGAGATGTCACGGTGGATGATTCCGCCCTCATGAACCCTCTCGAGAGAATCCATAATGGGAAGCATCAGAGTGAATATCTCCTCAGCGCTGAAAATGCCGTTTTTCTTTGTGTAGTCGTTTAAATTGAGACCGTCGAGATATTCCATCACTATGTAGGCGGTGTTGTTGTCCTCGAAGAAATCTCGGACACTGACAATACCGTCCTCGTCCAGAAAGCGAGCAACACTTCTGGCTTCCTGCAGGAATTTTTCTTTACCGCCCTCAAAGAAATCTTTCTGCTTCTGGGTGGTAACGGTTACCTCGTTTGAGAAGGTGTTGTTTCTGTTGACATAGCCTGAGGGGAAGAATTCCTTTATGGCAACCTTTACCTCAAGTGTGTTGTCAAGTCCTGCATAGGTGATGCCGAAACCGCCCTCGCCTAATGGATTTCCCACGGTGTATTTACCGCCGATAACTGTACCGGGAGCAATGTGGTGGGGAGCATTTACGGCTTTTTTCGCATCTTTGCACAGAGGACAAGAATCAGAGTCGGGAAAGTTTTTCATACAGTTGTAGCAATACATACTCTTACTCCTTCTCTTGTCTTATGCTCTTTCAATAACAATGCAGGTTACATTGTCAACGCCGCCCCTGTCGATGGCACGGTTTGCAAGCTTTGCGGAAATGATGTCCGAATCTTTTCTGAGGATGCTTAAAATCTCTTCCTCTGAGCACATATCATAGAGGCCGTCACTGCAGATAAGGAGTTTGTCACCCTCTGAGAGGAAGATATCCTCATAGGCGTAGGGCTTCAGCTCTTTCTCTGAGGTGTCCATACCGAGGTAGGCAGTGAGCTTGTGGCTGTCGTTGCTTTTCTCAGCCTCTTCCCAGGTGTAGATATTGGCGTCATATTTTTTCATTGCCAGAGTGTGGTCCTTGGAAATTCTTCTGAGGGTACCGTTTGAGTAGAGATATATTCTGGAGTCGCCGATGGTGTAGGTCTTTATCTTATTGTCGCAGATATATGCCATTGCGAAGGTACAGCCCCCTCGACTGCCTCTCTCATAGGAGAGCTTTCTGTATATCTCCTGTGAGCATTTGTTGACGAAGGTGCCGATGTAGTTATCGATGTTTTTTCTGTCCTTTATGATGAAGGAATAGAAGCTTTTTGCAATGAGCGAAGCTGTCTCTGATGCTACCTCGCCGTGAGCCTCGCCGCCCATACCGTCAAAGACGGAGCACATAATGGGCTCTGCGAATGCCTGACCTCTCATATTCTGACGGTTGTTGTGAGGACGCTTTATGATGTTATTGATCTGGAAGCTGTCCTCGTTGTTTTTTCTGACAGCACCTGTGTCAGTAGTTACATATACATTGTACTTAGGTGTACTGTTCATTTATATCACCTGACTTGTGTGTTTAGGTTTATTATTTAGGAGCCTCTGTTCTTGAGCTTGAGGCTTATTACGCTTATTACAGCGCAGACAAAGGTAATGAGGAGACAAAGTTCCCATGCAAGAAGTATGGTTCCTTCACTCTGAATGAACATCTCATCGCCAAAATCGTACTTTGTATCGATATAGTTGTCGGGTACAGAAGGCATTTCTTTCTGAAGCAATGGAACTATGTTCTGGTTTGTAGCGGATTCCATGTTGTTGAGCCCGCTGGTTGCACCAAATGCGGACATACCCCATTTGCTGAGAGTAATTGCTGCTACACCGCCTTCAATAGGGAACAGAACTCCGCAGAGAATAAGCTGAACGATAAGCACGAAAGGCATAATTTTCATAGCGGTTGTAGGGGTACCTGAGAAGGAGGATACCATAAGACCCATAACGGAGGCACCAAATGTCAGCAGGAAGATAGTTATAAAATATTCAGGATAAGCCCCAAAGAGTGCATAGCTCTCTGTGCCTGAAAAAAGACCGAAAGCTAAACAGATTGTAAAAATGATTGCGCTCTGAGCAAGACAGAGAACTGCCTGCCAGAGAATGTGAGCACTTACATAGGCGGAGAGTTTTGTGCCCTGACGGTACTCTGAACGGATGATATCGTGTTCCTTACAAATGGACTGTATTGAGTTGAAGATGCCTATCCAGATGCAGGCAGAAGCGAGAGTAAAGAAGCCGTACTTTGTCTGGTCAAGATTCTTAAACATAGTGTCTCCTGTGACAATGGCAACTACGCCTGCGATGATAACTGCAAACACAAGGAATACCCAGGCTTTTTCTCTGATGGAGATTCGTGCAATCTTCTTGAAATAAACCCCTGTCTGGGTTGAGTAGGAAGTGTTGTTCATAAATTTTATGCCCTCCTGTGATTTTGAGTGAATTTATCGATATAGTGGTCTGCCATACCCTTGCCGCCTTCATGGGGAGGGTTGATTTCCACCATAATATCCTGAAGACAGGTTACGCCGAAGTGAGCCATTGCCTCCTCGGGTGAGCCGTAAAAGGCGAGCATACCGCAGCCCTCTTTCTGGCTCTTTGCAATAACGAGTACTTTTGTGAAGTAGTACTCCCCGGACTGCTTGTTCATTGCATCATCGGGCTCGTGGGAGATTACCATAACGATCTTGCCCTGATTTGCAATTTCCTTGAGGATCTCCATCTGCTGCATTCTGGAAGCGGCATCAAGTCCCGAGTCAGGCTCGTCACAGATAAATACCTTCTGGAAGCCCAGAAGCTGAACTGCAACGGAGACCTTCTTTTTCTGACCGCCGGAGAGCTGTCTTATCAGGTGGTTTCTCAGGTTGGTGATACCAAGTCTGTCGAGGATCTCGTCGATTCTCTTGAGCTTATCCTCCTTGCTGTAGTAGCGTTTATCAAGCTTGATGTCAGCAACATCCATAAGGGTCTGCTGAACCTTGTCGTTAAGTCTCAGGTTTATGAACTGAGGCACCAGACCTATCTGGGACTTGAGGGATTTGAAGTTTGTGTAGAGGTCCTGACCCTCAAGGATTACTCTGCCCTCAGCCTTGCCGTCACCGAGGATAGCATTGATAAGGGTGGTCTTGCCTGCACCTGAGCCGCCGAGAATAAGCACAAAATCCTTGGAATCGGATTCAAAGTTGATTCCCTTGATAATGGTTTTCTTTCCGAAGTTTACGGTCTTTCTCTGAATATCTACAGAGAGTGCGCCTGCTTTTTCCTCTGAACTCTTGGGGTTGTTGTAGAGGAGGGTGTCACCGAGGAGGATGAGGACATTGTTGGTGATTCTCAGAACATCGTGGTTAAAAATGGGGTTTCTGCCCTCGACGGATCTCATGTTGAGCCACATACCGTTCTGGCTCTGAAGATCAGTGACTACCATTCCCTGAGGAGTACGCTCGATTACGGCATGCTCACGGGATACCATGAGATTATTGAGAGAAATGGTATTATGGCTGTCTCGTCCGATGGTGATACGCTGAAGGTTTGAAATGTTTTTAGTCTCCCAGTTTTCACTCATCTCGAAGGATCTTGAGAAGATCATCAGAACTGCCTCGGGATGGGGGTCGTTGAGGAGTGTGCGGTCAATGCGGATTATGTCGCCGTCAGAGAGCTTGAAGGCTCTTGAGCCTCTTTCGTTAAAGGGCTCCAGCTTAATACCGTTGATGAAGGTTCCGTTGGTGGAGTTGTTGTCAATGTAGTAATAGGAATCGTCGGAATCGTCATAGACGAACTCACCCTGTCTGCGGCCTGTGATAGCGGAATCCACACGGATGTCGCAGGTGCTTTCAGGATAGAGACGACCCAGAGTGGTGTCGCCCTGAAGAGACCACATAACGGGTTTCTGATTCTTATCGATAATCAGAAGAGTTGCAGGTCTTGCCGCAACGGGAGCATAGTATTGGGTTTTGATTTCAGCCATAATGTCCTCCGTGAAATCAGCAATTCTTTACTCAGAACTGCCGTATTCGACAAAATTTTATACTATTATATCAAGGTATTATTATTTATTCAATAAATGTTAAGAAATTGTTATCGTTTTTTTAGAAAAAACAGAGGCTGAACCGCAGGGTAAGAGTGTGCAGGTAAAATTAATAAACGGGGTCGGGTGTTTGCGAAAAATCGGGAAGAGAGGAATTTTTGATTTATTTTTCTTAAAGGGGAATAAAAATAACAAAAAAATGAATTATTTTCCAAATACCTCTTGACAAGCGGTGATAGGGTAGATATAATTCTATGATGTACTATTATAGGGGGATGTGCCCTCTTCACGAAAACAGCGTTTGTACGAAATTCAACAATATATCATATCAAAGAGAGCTTGTCAATACTTTTTCTGAAAATTGTTTTTTCAGAACCTCTTTGAACATATTGTGGTAAACTCCCCGGAGTAACCGCTATATTTATGTATATGTTGTTGAATCTGTGAAGACTGTTTCTGCTGTTTTCGTTATTCGTCTGTTCCCTTTCGGGAGCAAAAGTCTTTGGTATATAATTTCGAAGGAGTGATACACCTAATGGAGAATGTTAAGCAGGTACAGCTTGGCAAAAGCGAGAGAGTAAGCTTTTCGAAGATCGAAGAAGTCATCGGCATGCCTAATCTCATCGAGGTGCAGAAGAAGTCCTACCAGTGGTTCCTTGACGAGGGACTCAAGGAGGTTTTCAAGGATGTTTCGGGTATCTCCGACTATTCAGGAAACCTTGTGCTTGATTTCATCGACTATACTCTGGATGTGGACAATCCCAATTACAGCGTTATCGAGTGTAAGGAAAGAGACGCCACATATTCAGCTGCACTGAGAGTTACAGCAAGACTTCTCAACAAAGAAACCGGCGAGATCAAGGAGTCCAATGTTTTCATGGGAGAATTCCCTCTCATGACTGACAGCGGTACCTTTGTTATCAACGGTGCAGAGAGAGTTATTGTATCTCAGCTTGTCAGAAGCCCCGGCGTTTACTACAAGATGGACCACGACAAGACAGGTAAGGAGCTGTATTCTTCCACAGTTATCCCCAACCGTGGTGCATGGCTTGAGTACGAAAACGATGTAAACGACGTTTTCTACGTTAGAATCGACAAGAACAGAAAGATTCCCATTACCGTATTCCTCAGAGCTCTGGGTCTCGGCACAAATGCTGAGATCATCGAGTACTTCGGTGAGGATGACCGCATCAAGGCTACTCTTGAGAAGGACACCACCGACAGCATCGAGACAGGTCTTTTAGAGGTTTACAGAAAGCTGCGTCCCTCCGAGCCTCCCACAGTTGAGAGCGCACAGACACACATCAATAATCTCTTCTTCGATTCCAGACGCTATGATATGTCCAGAGTCGGCAGATATAAATACAACAAGAAGCTGGGTATTTCCGGCAGACTTGCGGGTCAGGTCGTTGCTGAGCCCATCGTTAACCCCGTAACAGGCGAGGTTATGGCACTTCGTGGCGAGACCATCTCCAGAGATAAGGCTCTCGAGATCGAGAACGCAGGTGTAAGAGAGGCTTTTGTAAGCCTTGACGGCGGCAAGATCGTTAAGATCATCTCCAACAACATGGTAGATATCGCAGGCTATGTAGGTTTTGATGCCAAGGAAGAGTGCGGCATCAACGAGAAGGTATTCTTCCCTGTGCTTATGGAGATCCTTGAGGTATGCAAGGATGAAGAGGAGCTTAAGGATACTCTCAGAGCCCGTCGTGAGGAGCTTATCCCCAACCACATCACAACTGATGATATCTTCGCATCAATCAACTATATGAACTGCCTTGCAGAGCATATCGGTACCACAGATGATATCGACCACCTCGGCAACAGAAGAATCCGCTGCGTAGGCGAGCTTCTCCAGAATCAGTTCAGAATCGGATTTTCACGTCTTGAGAGAGTTATCCGTGAGCGTATGACACTTCAGGCTCAGGATATGGAGGCTCTCTCTCCCTCCACACTTATCAATATCAGACCCGTAACTGCGGCTATCAAGGAGTTCTTCGGCTCCTCACCTCTTTCTCAGTTCATGGATCAGACCAACCCCCTTGCAGAGCTCACTCACAAGAGAAGACTTTCCGCACTGGGTCCCGGCGGTCTTTCACGAGACAGAGCAGGCTTCGAGGTTCGAGACGTACACTACAGCCACTACGGCAGAATGTGTCCTATCGAAACTCCTGAAGGTCCCAACATCGGTCTTATTTCTTACCTTGCAACCTTCTCCCGTATCAATGAATACGGCTTTATCGAGGCTTCCTTCAGAAAGATCGATAAGGAGAGAGGCGTTGTTACCGACGAGGTTGTATATATGACTGCAGATCAGGAGGACGAGTTCTACGTTGCTCAGGCAAATACTCCTCTTGATGAAAACGGCAGATTCGTTAATTCCCGAGTAGTAGGCAGACACCGTGACGAGTTCGTTGATATGGACGCTTCCAGATTCGACTATATGGACGTTTCTCCCCGAATGGTTGTTTCCGTTGCTACCGCTATGATTCCCTTCCTTGAGAACGATGACGCAAACCGAGCTCTGATGGGTTCCAACATGCAGCGTCAGGCAGTTCCCCTTATGGTGACCCAGTCTCCCCTTGTAGGTACAGGTATGGAGTACAAGGCAGGTACAGACTCAGGCGTTTGTATCCTTGCAGAGGATGACGGCGTTGTTATGAGCGCAGATGCAAGACGTATCCGTGTAAAGTACGACAATGGCAAGATCAAGGATCACGAGGTTATCAAGTTCCTCAGATCAAACCAGGGCACCTGTATCAACCAGATCCCCGTGGTTGAGAGAGGCCAGAGAGTAGTTAAGGGCGAGGTTCTTGCTGACGGCCCTGCTACCAAGGACGGCGAGATCTCTCTGGGTAAGAATGCACTCATCGGCTTTATGACCTGGGAAGGTTATAACTACGAGGATGCTGTTCTTATCAGTGAAAAAATTGTTCGTGAGGATGTTTATACATCTATCCATATTGAAGAGTACGAAACCGAAGCAAGAGATACAAAGCTCGGACCCGAGGAGATCACAAGAGATATCCCCAACGTTGGTGAGGATATGCTCAAGGATCTTGATGAGGACGGTATCATCCACATCGGTGCAGAGGTTCACGCAGACGATATCCTCGTAGGTAAGGTAACTCCCAAGGGAGAGACAGAGCTTACCGCAGAGGAGAGACTTCTTCGTGCTATCTTCGGTGAGAAGGCAAGAGAGGTAAGAGATACTTCCCTTCGTGTTCCCCACGGTGAAAGCGGCATCGTTGTTGATGTTAAGGTATTTACCCGTGAGAACAGCCGTGACGAGCTCAAGCCCGGCGTAAACAAGGTCGTTCGCTGCTATCTTGCTCAGAAGAGAAAGATAAGCGTCGGCGATAAGATGGCTGGTCGTCATGGTAACAAGGGTGTTGTTTCCAGAATTCTCCCCGTTGAGGATATGCCCTTCCTGCCCGACGGTACTCCCCTTGACATCGTTCTGAATCCTCTGGGCGTTCCTTCCCGAATGAACATCGGTCAGGTGCTTGAGGTTCACTTGGGCTACGCTGCAAAGGCTCTCGGCATCAAGGTTATGACTCCCGTATTCGATGGCGCTCACGAAGGCGACATCTTCAGAGCTTATGACCTGATGAAGGAGAAGGAGGCTGCAGGCGGCTATCCCGACAGACGTGAGGTTACAGGCATCGACTTCGGTGAATGTATCAGACAGAACGGCATCACAAACGAGTGCAAGACATGGCTTAAGGACGGCAGAACCGGTGATTACTTCGATAATCCCGTTACAGTCGGTTATATGTACTACCTCAAGCTCCATCACCTCGTTGATGATAAGATCCACGCACGTTCCACAGGTCCCTACTCTCTCGTTACACAGCAGCCTCTGGGCGGTAAGGCTCAGTTTGGCGGACAGCGTTTCGGTGAGATGGAAGTTTGGGCACTTGAGGCATACGGCGCAGCATATACACTTCAGGAGATTCTTACTGTTAAGTCTGACGACGTTACAGGCAGAGTCAAGACCTACGAGGCTATCGTTAAGGGTCAGAATATTCCCATGCCCGGTATTCCCGAGTCCTTCAAGGTTCTTATCAAGGAGCTTCAGTCACTTTCACTTGACGTTAAGGTTCTCGACCGTGACGGCGAGGAGATCGACCTCAAGCAGAAGTTTGATGAGGACGAGGATCTGGGTGTTATTCCTGCTGATGCACAGCTTCAGGAGGATGAAGTTATGACAACAATGGACGGCTTTATGCTGGACGAGGATTCCGAAGAGGGCAATATGTTCGATGAGGATTCCATATTTGAAGACGTGGACGACATGCTTGACTTTGACGACCACGGCAGCGATGAATACTAATAGGAAGGGGCAATTAAACTATGGATAACAATGTTTTTGATTCAATAAAGATCGGTCTTGCCTCTCCTGAGCAGATCAGAGAATGGTCACACGGCGAGGTTAAAAAGCCCGAAACCATCAACTATCGTACACTTAAGCCCGAGCGTGACGGTCTTTTCTGTGAGCGCATTTTCGGACCTACAAAGGACTGGGAATGTCACTGCGGAAAGTACAAGAGAATCCGCTACAAGGGTATGGTCTGTGACCGTTGCGGTGTTGAGGTTACCCGTGCTAAGGTAAGACGTGAGAGAATGGGTCACATCGAGCTTGCTGCTCCTGTATCCCACATCTGGTACTTCAAGGGCATTCCCTCCAGAATTTCCCTGATGCTGGATATCTCTCCCAGAATGCTTGAGAAGGTCCTTTACTTTGCTCTCTATATCGTTACAGATCCCGGCGACTGCCGTGACCTGCAGAAGATGCAGTTCCTCACAGAGCGTGAGTATGCTGATATGAGAGAGAAGTATGAGGACGACTTCAAGGCAGCTATGGGTGCTGAGGCTATCAAGGAGCTTCTTTGTGAGATCGACCTTGAAGAGCTTTCTCAGCAGCTCAGAGCAGAGCTTGAGGATGCAAGCGGTCAGAAGAAGGTAAGAATTCAGAAGCGTCTCGAGGTAGTTGAGAGCTTCAGAATGTCAGGCAACCGTCCCGAGTGGATGATCCTTGACGTAGTTCCCGTAATTCCCCCCGATATCCGTCCCATGGTTCAGCTGGACGGCGGACGTTTTGCTACCTCTGACCTTAATGACCTCTACAGACGAGTTATCAACAGAAACAACCGTCTCAAGAGACTTTTAGAGCTTGAAGCTCCCGATATCATCATCCGCAACGAGAAGCGTATGCTTCAGGAGGCTGTGGATGCACTTATAGATAACGGTCGTCGTGGCAGACCTGTTACAGGTCCCAACAACCGTGCCCTCAAGTCCCTTTCAGATATGCTCAAGGGTAAGCAGGGTCGTTTCCGTCAGAACCTTCTCGGTAAGCGAGTTGACTATTCAGGTCGTTCCGTTATCGTTGTTGGTCCTGAGCTTAAGATGTACCAGTGCGGTCTTCCCAAGGAGATGGCTCTGGAGCTCTTCAAGCCCTTTGTTATGAAGAGACTTGTAGAGACAAAGGCTGCTCAGAACATCAAGGCAGCAAGAAAAGCAGTAGAGAGAGCAAAGCCCGAGGTATGGGATGCACTTGAGGTTGTAATCAAGGGCCACCCCGTTCTCCTCAACCGTGCTCCAACACTTCACAGACTGGGTATCCAGGCATTTGAGCCCGTTTTAGTTGAGGGCAGAGCTATCAAGCTTCATCCCCTTGTATGTACAGCGTACAACGCTGACTTCGACGGTGACCAGATGGCTGTTCACGTACCCCTTAGTGCTGAGGCTCAGGCTGAGGCAAGATTTTTGATGCTTGCAGCAGGAAACCTCTTAAAGCCTTCCGACGGTCACCCCGTTGCAGTTCCTACACAGGATATGATCCTGGGCTCCTACTACCTTACTCTTGATAAGGACGGAGAGCCCGGTGAGGGCAAGGTGTTCAGAGACACCGACGAGGCTATGATGGCATACTCTACAGGTGTTATCAGCCTCCATTCCAAGATAAAGGTTCGCCGTACAGCAGTTGTTGACGGTGAAGAGAGATCAGCTATTGTTGATACAACAATGGGTAAGATCATCTTCAACAACCCCATTCCTCAGGATCTTGGCTTTGTTGACAGATCTGATCCCGACAACTACTTTAAATATGAGATCGACTTCCTCGTTGGTAAGAAGCAGCTTGGAAAGATCATTGACGCATGTATTCGTATCCACGGCACAGATATAACTTCAAGAGTTCTTGACGACATCAAGTCTCAGGGTTATAAGTACTCCACACGTGGCGCTATTACAGTAGCAGTATGCGACGCAATTATTCCTGAAGCAAAGAAGGATATCCTCAAGCAGGCTGAGCAGGATGTTGACGTAGTTCGTGAAGAATATATGATGGGTCTTCGTTCAGATGAGGACAGATACGATGAGGTCCTCAAGATCTGGGAGAAGGCAACAAACGATGTTACCGCAGCACTGCAGAACGGTCTCGACCGCTACAATCCCATTTACATGATGGCTGACTCAGGTGCTCGAGGCAGTATGAGCCAGATCCGTCAGCTTGCAGGTATGAGAGGTCTTATTGCAAATACATCAGGTAAGACCATCGAAATCCCCATCAGAGCTAACTACCGTGAAGGTCTGAATATTCTGGAATACTTCATCTCCTCCCGTGGTGCGAGAAAGGGTCTTGCTGATACAGCGCTTCGTACCGCTGACTCAGGTTACCTTACCCGTCGTCTGGTTGACGTTTCTCAGGATGTTATCATCCGTGAGGACGACTGCCATACCACAGAGGGTCTCGAGGTATTCGATATCAAGTCCGGCAAGCAGGTTATCGAGGGTATGCACGAGCGTCTCCAGGGCAGATACCTTGTTGAGGACTTCAAGGACGAAAACGGCAATGTTCTCGTTTCCAAGGATACCCTTATGGGTAAGGAAGAGGCAGATATCATCTGTAATTCCGGCGTCGAGAAGATCACTATCCGTTCTATCCTCGGCTGTCACGCAAAGCACGGCGTATGCCGCAAGTGCTACGGTGCAAACCTTGCAAATGGTCAGACAGTAACCGTTGGTGAAGCAGTTGGTATCATTGCAGCTCAGTCTATCGGTGAGCCCGGTACACAGCTTACAATGAGAACCTTCCATACCGGTGGTGTTGCTTCCGCAGAGGATATCACACAGGGTCTTCCCCGTGTTGAGGAGCTCTTCGAAAGCAGAAAGCCCAAGAGCCTTGCAATCATCAGTGAGATCGACGGTGAGGTTCGCTTCGATACAATTAAAAACAACCGCCATGCAGTTGTATTCAATAAAGAGACAGGCGACGAGAAGCAGTATCTGATTCCCTTCGGCTTCAGAGTTAAGGTTCAGGAGGGTGACGTCATCAAGGCCGGTGACAAGATCACCGATGGTGCAGTTAACCCCCACGATATTCTTGCTATCCTCGGCGCTCAGGCTGTTCAGGACTACCTCATCAGCGAGGTACAGAGCACCTACCGTCTCCAGGGTGTTGATATCAACGATAAGCACATCGAGGTTATCGTTCGTCAGATGATGAAGAAGGTTCGTGTTGACGAGCCCGGATCCACAGATTTCCTCGGCGGTCAGATGTATGACAAGAGTGAGGTTCTCTACCAGAACAAGAAGATCCGTGAGAGGATCGCTCAGGGCGAAGAGGGTCTCAGGGAAGCAGAGTGGACACAGCTCCTCCTTGGTATTACCAAGGCTTCTCTTGCAACAGACAGCTTCCTGTCTGCCGCATCCTTCCAGGAGACCACAAGAGTTCTCACCGATGCCGCTATCAAGGGCAAGGTGGATCCCCTCCTGGGTCTTAAGGAAAACGTTATCATCGGTAAGCTGGTACCTGCAGGTACAGGTATGCGTCGTTATACCGACGTTGAGCTTGAGGAGAACTACATCCCTCAGGCACCCCAGTCCTTCGATGAACAGTAAGATTTACTGAATCAATACAGACTTTGCACAGCTATTGTGCAAGGTCTGTATGTGTATATGAGGAATGTACAGAGCTTTTTCAGGAGGTAAAATATGAGCGAGGTTTTGTTTGTCTCACCAACAAGTGAAAGAAAACTCACCCATGAGTGTGAGGGCACTCTTCTGCTTGCTACAATTCTCAAGGAAAAAGGAATAGATGCAGACATATATCGTTTTTATGAGGCAGATTCCCAAAGTGGATTTGAAGCTTTCGTGAACGATACTGCAAAAAACATTCTCTCAAGGAATCCTAAGATAGTATCCTTTTATTGCAGATGTGATTGTTTTCTCACAGATATCCGCATTGCAGAGAAAATTAAGGCAGCAAACAGTGAGATCACGATTGTGTTTGGCGGCCCTCAGGCGGATGCTGTTTCAGCGGAGCTTCTAAGTGTAATAAAAAGCGTGGATTACTGTTGCTCGGGAGAGGGAGAAGAGACAGTTTATCCCTTGTTCAGCGGAATCCTCAACGGAACTGACGTGACAGCAACAGAGGGGCTTACATACCGCAACGAACAAGGCAAAGCGGTGACAAATAAAAGACCTCAGCTGAGAAAGTGTCTGGATGATATATCCTTTACCGACTATAGCTTCATTGATGATGAAACCATCAGGTATGCCGTTGCCAATAACCTTCAGTTTCCTCTGGAGGTGGGAAGAGGCTGTCCCTATAATTGTGCTTATTGCTCAACCAGTCTTTTCTGGCAGAGAAAGTTCAGAATCAAAAGTCCACGAAGAATTATTGAAGAAATAATCCGTGTCAAAGAGAAATATGGTATTACCAGATTCTCTTTTCAGCACGACCTGTTTACAGCTAATAAAAAGAGCGTTCTGGAGTTTTGCAGTCAGCTTAAGGAAAACTCCCTTGATATAAAATGGGTCTGCTCCTCAAGAACAGATACTATTGATGCTGAGATGATAGAAGCGATGGTATCTGCAGGACTTACCGGAATTTATTTCGGAATCGAGACAGGCTCTCCGAGAATGCAGGATATTATACACAAAAAGCTGGATATTCAGCATGTGGTTGATGTTTGCCGTCTGCTGGTTGATAAGAATGTAAGTGTGACAGCGTCGTTTATTTACGGTTTTCCGGAGGAAACCGAAGAGGATCTGGAGCAGACACTACAGCTTATCAGCGAGCTTAAGGCTATGGGAGTGAAGTATTTTCAGCTTCATCTTTGCGCTATGTTTCCCGGCACAGAGTATTATGATAAATACAAGAATGAGCTGGTTTTTGCAGATGTGTATTCTGATCAGGTCAGTGATTTCGGAGTCAGAGAAAATTACGATTACATTTGTGAGCATAAGAATCTGTTTCCTTTTTACTATGAATACCATAATGAATTCAGAGACAGGTTTGCACACTTGAGAGAATATGGTCTGAAATGTATTTCTTTATTTGATGACCTGAAGGCGTTTGACAGAGAAAAGTTTTCCCATAAGACCCTGACAGAGTTTTACCTTGAAGTTACAGATGCAAGCAAGGCTGACATAGAGAGTGCACAGCGAGGTGAGAGACCCTTGCTCAGTATGAGCGAGCTTGCAAATAATTATTTACCTACAGCAGGCTTTGATGAGACTCAGCTTGCAAAGCTTCAGGAATATTACAGATTTGTTGAGGACTCGAATTCTATTCATAAAATAGAAGGCGATGTTACGGAAATAAAGAATTACGCTGCGGATATTTCTGCCTTCAGAAGTAAAAAAAGCCTGTCGGAAATAGAAATGAAGCCTTCAATGGTTATCTTCAGAAAAGTGGGCAAAAAAGTTACTATGGTAGTTTACTAGTTTCGGGATGATTCGAAATAATGATTAATATGCCTTTGGATGAAGTTATCCTAAAAAGTATATATATTGAGAATTCAGGCTTCGCAAAAAAGCGGAGCCTGTTTTTTATTTTTTTATTAATTTTTTGAGACATTTCCCTCTGCTCATTCGTATATATAGCAGAGGGCGACCTCAGAACTTTAAAAGGAGTTGATTCTATGAAACGTAGTTTGGCTGTTTTGTTGTGTGCTTTAGTTGCAATTATTATGGCATTCTCTGTCTTCGGTGTAGGTGCCAAAGGAGTCTTACTTGACCCTTATAATAAGGATGGCAGAAGATTTGAGGCAGATGTTTTGGACGCTCTTGAGCTTGACCGAGACGAGTACGGAACGTATTTCTACTATGAGATCCTTGACTGGTACGCAACACAGGATGAAGTTTCAGAAGAGGCAACTCCTGACTATGTGCTGGTTTTTGCGGCAAGAAATGAGATTATTCCCTGCGAAGGTGAGGGCGGTCGTTTCGGTGACCATATTGTAATTACAGGCTCCTGTCACACACCCTACTCCTTAGGCTTTCATATTTATGAACCCAAGACAGGTAATGCTTATACTCTGGGAGAGGCTTTTGATATGAATCCTGAGCTTGTTTCTTCTATGCTTTCAGCCTGTGACGGACTGGGAGGCTATATCAGAAAAGCAGGAGACGTAAACAATGACGGCAAACTTGATATAAAGGATGCAACGACCATCCAGAAAAAAGTTGCAGGGCTTGTGCATATCAGTGATGATCTCTACGGAATCTGCAACGAATCGGGACATATCTCTGATCTTAGTTACGACGGCGAGACCAATGTTAAGGATGCCACCTTGATTCAGAAGAGAATAGCAGGACTTTGCTAAACTTAATATGACATATTAAAGGGCTGTGATTTCTCACAGCCTTTTTCTTAGGCTTTGTGTATGAAAGATTCGGATAAATAAGAACTATCTTTTTTCGGATAACTGTGTTACAATTAAAGTGTAGTTAATTTTGTCGAAAAGAGGTTTTGACAATGAAGATTCTGGCGATTATCAATAAGGATGAAAAAATCCGCAAACAAAGCTCCTCGGGAGGAGTATTCTATCTCCTTGCAGAGAATGTGATATCTCGGGGCGGTGTGGTTTTCGGAGCGAAATTTGATGAAAACTTCGAGGTTATACACGGCTATACCGAGACCCTTGATGGTGTCAGAGCGTTTATGACTAGCAAGTATGTCCAGTCCTTTGTGGGCAGTGCCTACAAGGATGCGGAAAAATTCCTCAAAGAGGGAAGACCTGTGCTTTTTTCAGGTACCCCCTGTCAGGTGGCTGGTCTCAGGAGCTATCTTCAGAGGGACTATGAGAACCTTCTGACTCTCGATTTTATCTGCCATGGAGTTCCATCAAGACGTGTGTGGCGAGAGTATATAGAGGAGCTTTCCGAGGGCAAAGAGATAGAGGCTGTTAATTTCCGTGACAAAACCAAGGGCTGGAGAATCTTCTCTCTGAAGGTGAAATACACTGATGGAAGCGTTTATGTGAAGGACCTGCAGACAGACATTTTCACCAAGGGCTTTCTCTCAAATCTCTACCTCAGACCCTGTTGCTATGACTGTAAATTCCGTGGCTTAGAGCGTCCCTCTGATGTTACCGTTGCAGACTTCTGGGGTGTTCAGAGAGAGCTTCCCGAACTTTTCGACGATAAAGGTACCAGTATTGCCATTGTGAGAAATGATAAGGTGCTTGATATTATTGATGAGAAGAAAGAGACCCTTGTGACAAAGGAAATCTCTGAGGAGGTTGTAAGGAGAACGAATTCTGCTCTTTATAGATCCTGCAGACCTCACAGAAAGAGAGAGGAGTTCTTCTCGAAGAATTACAAGAGCCTTTCAAAGCATATTTATAAATATGTAAGGGAAACTCCTGTGAGAAAAATAAGACAGAAGCTGTTCATTCTGAAGAAAAAGCTGAAGGGAGCAAGGTGAAAGGGATGAAAAATATACCTATTCTTGTTAAAAATAAAAAGGACTGCACGGGCTGCTGTGCCTGTATGAATGCCTGCCCCAAGGAGGCTGTCACAATGAAAGAGGATGGTGAAGGCTTTCCTTATCCCGAGATAGACGAAGAGCTTTGCATAGGCTGCCAAAAGTGCCTGTCTGTCTGCCCCTGCGCAGAATAAGATGAAGGAGTTGTTACCGTGAAGAAGTTTATCTGTTTGTTTATGGCTTTGATTATGAGTGCTGTTGTTTTGTCCGGATGCAGAGAGACTAAACCCGATAAGGATGATTCAAGCGTTAAAAAAGTCTCAGCTTATGTTGTTACTAAGGTGGGGCTGGATTCGCAGATAGTTTATGAATCCGAATCGAACTTATCAGGAGATAACACCTGCCATAATGTCTATGAGTATGATGAAAAGGGTAATATCAGCATCTGCTCAAAGTATATTAACGACATGCTTACAGATACTGTGTATTATGAATACAGCAGTGACGGAATGCCTGCCCGCATAGGTACCCGTGAGGGTGTAGAGGACAGATACACAGAGTTTTCTCCCCTTGAAAACAACGTTCAGAATTATAATGAATGGTTTTTGCGTGAGTTTGGTAACGTAAATATGGGATATGGTACATACGAATATGACAGTAAAGGCAGAATCGTAAAGATGGTATGCCGGGCAGAGGATGCTGCCATGGAGGGTTATTATCAGTATATTTACGATTCGAAGGACAGATTGTCAAAGGTTGAGGCATACATCTCCTTTAAGGGAAAAGAGTATGAGCTTGACAGCGCAGTAACGTATAAATACGATGAAGAAGGCAAACTGCAAGGTGTTTTGTGGGATGACGGCTACGAGATCAGTGTGGTTTATGAGGAGGGAAATAGAGCCCTCACTCCCGAAAGCCTTCAGACTGAAGATTTTGAATATAAGGAAATAGAGATTGATTCGGATCGATTTATTAAGGTTCAGAATCAACAGATCATGGAGTTTGCGAGATATTTCTATAGAATGTAATCTTTCAAAATTTCTATTGAGCAACAGACTACACTTATGCCTCCGCTTTGCGGGGGCGTATTTTTTTACAGGTTGCTCTTGTGTTCTTTTTTTGTTTTTACGTTTCCGGAAAATTTCCGGACTTTTTCCGGCACAATTTAATTTAAGTAAATTAAAGTTAATTTAACTAAACTAAACAGAATACAAGTGAATACAAATAAACCAAACAAAAGCCAACCTTTACCTCGGCTATTAAACTAAGGGGGTATGTGGAAAATGTTGAAAACTCCCGAGAGGAGACTTTTTAAAAAAAGGAGAGTTAGTGTGTCAGAGCCCTTGAAAGCCTGACGTTATCTATAAAAATTTTTAAAAAATAGTGTTGACAAAACGTTCACGATTTGTTAGTATTATTAATTGTCGGATAATGCGCAAAAAGGGCTTTCCGCACTGGTGAATATGGTTACAAAAACCGCTTTTTTACTGAGGATTTTGTGCTTTTTACCAATATATACATATCTGGTGTTTCAGAGGCTATACTATCTTAGCCCCTTTAACATATAAAATTTTTTGAGAAAGGAGAAATGCTAACAATGCCTACCTTTAACCAGTTGGTTCGTAAGGGAAGAGAAGTTTCCGAGAAAAAGGCTAAGGCTCCCGCACTCTTAAAGGGCTGGAACTCTAAGAAGAACAGAGCTATCAACCAGACATCCCCCCAGAAGCGTGGAGTTTGCACAGCAGTTAAGACTGCTACTCCCAAGAAGCCTAACTCAGCTCTGAGAAAAATCGCCAGAGTAAGACTTTCCAACGGAATTGAAGTCAGTTCCTACATTCCCGGCGTTGGCCACAACCTGCAGGAGCACTCTGTTGTTCTCATCAGAGGCGGTAGAGTAAAGGACCTCCCCGGTGTGCGTTATCACATCATCAGAGGTACACTTGACACTCAGGGTGTTGCAAATCGTAATCAGGCACGTTCCAAGTACGGCGCAAAGCGTCCTAAGAAGGGTAAATAAGGAATTGACAAAACTTTAAGCGAATTTTAAATTATTTCGCATCTGTACCAATTACAGAGCTTTATATATAAGCCTCTGAATTGGCTACGGGAGTTTGTCGCTTTCGAGTACCTATGAGATCATTAAATTTATGAAGGAGGGAAGTAAAGTGCCAAGAAGAGGTTCAATCGCAAAACGTGATGTTTTGCCGGATCCTATTTACAGATCCAAATTAGTTACACGTCTGATCAATAATATCATGCTCGACGGTAAGAAGGGTGTTGCCCAGAAGATTGTTTACGGCGCATTTGATATTATTTCCGAGAAGACAGGTAAAGATCCCCTGGAGGCTTTCGAGGCCGCTATGGAGAATATCATGCCCCTGCTCGAGGTTAAGGCTCGTCGTGTGGGCGGTTCCACTTACCAGGTTCCCATGGAGGTTAGACCTGAGAGAAGACAGACACTCGGTCTTCGCTGGTTAACCACTTATTCTCGCACACGTAGCGAGAAGACCATGAAGGAAAGACTTGCCGGTGAAATCCTCGATGCTATTAACGGTGCCGGCGGCGCTGCTAAGAAGCGTGAGGATACTCACAAGATGGCAGAAGCAAACAAGGCTTTTGCTCACTACAGATGGTAATAAATTTCTACGTTTTATCTATAGGAGGATTTTATGCCTAGGCAAGTATCTCTTGAAATGACAAGAAACATCGGCATCATGGCTCACATCGATGCCGGTAAAACTACAACTACAGAGCGTATTCTGTACTACACCGGTGTTAGCCACAAGCTTGGCGAAACACACGACGGTGCTGCTACCATGGACTGGATGGCTCAGGAGCAGGAGAGAGGTATCACCATTACTTCTGCTGCTACCACCTGTTACTGGAAGAATCACAGAGTTAACATCATCGATACTCCCGGTCACGTTGACTTCACAGTTGAGGTTGAGCGTTCACTGAGAGTTCTCGACGGTTCTGTTACCGTTCTCTGCGCTAAGGGCGGCGTTGAGCCTCAGTCTGAGACTGTTTGGCGTCAGGCTGACAACTACGGCGTTCCCAGAATGGTATATGTTAATAAGATGGACATCATGGGTGCAGACTTCTACAAGGTTCTGCAGATGATGAAGGACAGACTTAAGTGTAATGCTGTTCCCATCCAGCTTCCTATCGGCGTTGAGGATACCTTCAAGGGTATCATTGACCTGGTAGAGATGAAGGCTGAGGTTTACTACGATGACCTCGGTAAAGATATGAGAGAAGAAGAGATCCCTGCAGACATGATGGAGCTCGCAGAGGAGTACCATAACAATCTCATCGAGGCTGTTGCAAGCACAGATGACGAGCTTATGGAGAAATACTTCGGCGGCGAAGAGCTCACTATCGACGAGATCAAGACTGCTATCCGTAAGGCAACTATCGCTAACGAGATGGTTCCCGTATGCTGCGGTACTTCCTACCGTAACAAGGGTGTACAGAAGCTTCTCGATGCTATCGTAGATTACATGCCCGCTCCCACAGACGTTCCCGACATCAAGGGTATCGACTGCGACACAGAGGAAGAGTGCGTTCGTCATTCTTCTGACGATGAGCCCTTTGCAGCTCTCGCATTCAAGATCGCAACCGACCCCTTCGTTGGTAAGCTCTGCTTCTTCAGAGTTTACTCCGGTAAGGTTGAGGCAGGTTCAACTGTCTATAACTCCACCAAGGGCAACCGTGAGAGAATGGGTAGAATTCTTCAGATGCACGCTAACGACAGAAAGGATATCGAGTGCTGCTACGCAGGCGATATCGCAGCTGCTGTTGGTCTGAAGAACACAACCACAGGTGACACACTCTGCGACGAAAAGGCTCCCGTAATTCTGGAGTCCATGGAGTTCCCCGAGCCTGTTATCCGTGTTGCTATCGAACCCAAGACCAAGGCTGGTCAGGAGAAGATGGGTATCGCTCTTGCAAAGCTTGCAGAAGAAGACCCCACCTTCAGAGCATATACAGACGCTGACACAGGTCAGACAATTATCGCAGGTATGGGTGAGCTTCACCTCGAGATCATCGTTGACAGACTTCTCCGTGAGTTCAAGGTAGAAGCTAACATCGGTAAGCCTCAGGTTGCTTACAAGGAGACAATCCGCCAGGAGGCACAGGTTGACACCAAGTACGCTCGTCAGTCCGGTGGTAAGGGTCAGTACGGTCACGTTAAGATCAGAGTATATCCCAACCCCACAAAGGGCTACGAGTTCGTTAACGCAGTAGTCGGCGGTGTTGTTCCCAAGGAGTACATTCCTGCTGTTGATCAGGGTATCCAGGGCGCAATGCTCACCGGTACAGTTGCAGGTTACAACGTTGTTGACGTTAAGGTAGAGCTCTATGATGGTTCTTACCATGAGGTTGACTCTTCTGAAATGGCATTTAAGATTGCCGGTTCTATGGCATTCAAGGAGGCTATGAAGAAGGCTGATCCCGTGCTCCTCGAGCCCATCATGAAGGTTGTTGTTATCGTTCCCGATGATTACCTCGGTAACGTTATCGGTGATATCAACTCCCGTCGTGGTATCCCCTCAGGAACAGAGTCTGATAACGGTGTTACACGTGTTACAGCTAACGTTCCCCTCTCCGAGATGTTCGGTTACGCAACAGACCTCCGTTCCAAGACACAGGGCCGTGGTCAGTACGTAATGGAGCCCAGCCACTATGCAGAGGTTCCCAAGAGCATCGCTGAGAAGCTCACATCTAAGAAAGAGGACTAATTATTAGTCTTTATTTAGGCTTTTAGCCTATAAATTTTCATAAATCTATTGCAATTTTATGTTAAAATTGTTATAATGATTTTGTCTTTAGACTTAAATTTACTTTATTTTAAGGAGGAAATTTCAAATGGCAAGAGAAAAGTTTGAAAGAAATAAGCCCCATATTAACATTGGTACAATCGGTCACGTTGACCACGGTAAGACAACTCTTACAGCAGCTATCACTAAGGTTCTCAACCTCGGTGGTGACGCAGAGTTCGTAGATTACGCAAACATCGATAAGGCTCCCGAAGAGAGAGAGCGTGGTATCACAATCAACACAGCTCACGTTGAGTATCAGACAGAGAGCCGTCACTATGCACACGTTGACTGCCCCGGCCATGCTGACTACGTTAAGAACATGATCACCGGTGCTGCTCAGATGGACGGTGCTATCCTCGTAGTTTCCGCTGCTGACGGTCCTATGCCCCAGACAAGAGAGCACATCCTTCTTTCCAGACAGGTTGGCGTTCCCTACATCGTTGTATTCATGAACAAGTGCGACCAGGTTGACGATCCCGAGCTCCTCGAGCTCGTAGAGATGGAGATCCGTGACCTCCTCAACGAGTACGAGTTCCCCGGCGACGATACACCTATCGTTAAGGGTTCTGCATTCCAGGCTCTCGACAGCGCTTCCAAGGATCCCGCTGCTCCTGAGTATGCTTGCATCCACGAGCTCATGGCTGCAGTTGACAGCTTCATCCCCACTCCCGAGAGAAAGTCTGACCTTCCCTTCCTTATGCCCGTTGAGGACGTATTCACAATCACAGGTCGTGGTACTGTTGCAACCGGTAGAGTTGAGAGAGGTACAGTTAAGACTCAGGAAGAAGTTGAGATCGTTGGTCTCACAGACGAGAGACGTAAGGTTGTTGTTACAGGCCTTGAGATGTTCAGAAAGTCCCTTGACTTTGCTGAGGCTGGTGAGAACGTAGGTGTTCTCCTCAGAGGTGTTCAGAGATCCGAGATCGAGCGTGGTCAGGTTCTTGCAAAGCCCGGCTCAATCAACCCCCACACAAAGTTCCGTGGTCAGGTTTACGTTCTGACTAAGGAAGAGGGCGGCCGTCATACTCCCTTCTTCAACAACTACCGTCCCCAGTTCTACTTCAGAACAACAGACGTTACAGGTACAATTTCTCTTCCCGAGGGCACAGAGATGTGCATGCCTGGTGACAACGTTGAGATGGACGTAGAGCTCATCACTCCTATCGCTATCGAAGTTGGTCTTCGTTTCGCTATCCGTGAGGGTGGTAGAACAGTTGGTTCAGGCGCAGTTATCGCTATCAACGAGTAATTTCGGCACCTAAGGTATATCCTTAATACTGAACCTAATATCAAGCAGTAATAATCGGCATTCCGAGAAATCGGGATGCCGATTTTTGTTGTTGTCTCAGGATTTAAAAATGACTCTCGATCTATCGGAGTGGGTGCCTTCGATTCCTGCGAAAGTCTTACAAGCTTTACTATTCCAAAGGGCGTGAAGAGCATCGGCGATTCTGCTTTTTTCAGATGCACTTCTCTTACAAGCATTACAATTCCCGATACAGTTACATCCATTGGCAACTGGGCTTTTTATCCTGTTGATAACCTTACAATTTACGGTGCAAAGGGTTCCTATGCTGAATGCTACGCCAAGGAGAAGGGAATCAACTTCTCTGTTAAAACTGCAGGTGACCTTGTGGGTGATGCCAATGTTGACGGCAAAGTAAATGTTAAGGATGCGACCCTTATTCAGAAGTATGCCGCATCTCTTGAAAGTCTTTCAGGTAAACAGATGAGCCTTGCAGACGTAAATGCCGACACAAAGGTAAACGTAAAGGACGCAACTGCTATCCAGAAATACACAGCAGGCATCAAAACAGGTCTCCCTATCTGTGAAGAGGTGTAATATCAAATGAAATTAAACCAGCCTGACGTATTATGCGTCAGGCTGTTTCCTTGTACTTGATATTAGAATTAGTAATGTAGTAATTTGATCTTAGTATAATTTATCAGCGTGGCTTCACTTGTCCGCAACCACAGGTACCTACATAATTCTGATTCATTTTTCCGCATTCGGGGCACCTCCATTCCCCAACGCCCTGGGTGCGCTGTGAGAGAGGAATCTGTTTTGCAGTACTGCTTGAGTTGTTTCCGAACAAGCCGTAAGTGGTTGAAGGTGGTGTAGGTATGGATACTTCTCTGCCTGCATTGATATCGGTGATTGCTTTATTTACAGCATCACATGCGGTTCTGCTTTCCTCAAGGGAAAGCTTGAGAGTGCCGAATTTGCCGTCGATAAAAAGGTTGTAGTATTGCTTCGTTTCAACAGATATCTGAGCATTACGGACATTGCGAATCTCTGAGTAGTCAAGCTCAAAGAACTGACCGTCACCGGGAATAATGGCATCTCTGTAATAAATACCGCTGAGAGTCTTGTCTGAAAATTCCAGATAACATTTTTCAAGATTTGAGATTAGTGCATCTTTGGTCTTTTGGTAGTATTTGGGATAGAGCATGGTGCCTGTAAGAATCAGAGCAAAGAGAATAAAGAATACTACGCTGGTGGAATAAAAATCGTCTCCACGTAAATCGCCGTTAAACAGCACCAAAGTTGTGTAGCCGAGTCCGCAACCGCACATAGTTGAACCTGTGGTAGTTGCTTTTATGTAGTTCTTATCACTGATATTTAGAAAGTACAAAATTGTCATAATTACAAAAACTATAAGGTATGCCCAACCCAGTGCTCTGTAGAAGAGCAGGTCTTCTATATCGGCTGTATATCCCAGTGTGAGAAAAAAATAAATAGCGGAGAGGGGCAGTGCTGCAATAGCGACAGGGTTAAAAGTTGCCTTTTTGATAAGTTCGGATATAAGGCTTTGGTTGTGGGTGAATCTTCCTTTCATACTAAATCCTCCTGAAAATAAAAAATGCGCAACCGAAGCTGCGCATGAAAAACACATAGCTCCGATTGTCGCCAAACAAAATCTCCAAATACCCAAAAGTATATGCAGAAGCAGAGCATATATATTTTTACCGAAAATAAAAATACATATACTTTATGGGTAAGATATTGGATTTTGTTTGGCAAATATAGTTTATCACAAGGAAAAGCTTTTATCAATACTTAAAGGTGGGATTTTTATGTGTTTTTAACAATATTGCGCTGATAATATTTGAATAAATAATCACATTTATGCTTGCATTTTCTAAAAAGATGTGTTAATATATTTAGGTCGTAAAAAATACGATATGCGCTGCTAGCTCAGCTGGATAGAGTGACTGGCTACGAACCAGTAGGTCAGGGGTTCGAGTCCCTTGCAGCGCACCAAAAAGACACAATACCCATCAGGGTGTTGTGTCTTTTTTTTAAAAAATAGAGGGGCTCGAACCCAGAGTGGGTGAGAGGCGTTAAGAAAACACTCCGGTGGAGTGTTTTCAGCCTCGAAGTCCGCAGGAGCTATGCTCCGAGGATGGCGGAATTTATTCCGCGTCGTCCCTTGCAGCGCACCAAAAGGACACAATACCCATCAGGGTGTTGTGTCTTTTTTTTAAAATAGAGGGACTCGAACCCATATACATCCTTCGAATTTTTAATTGACTACGCTCTGCATATTTGCTATAATAAAAAAGTTGAGGAATCAGGTCCGATTCCTTGTTATTTCCCCTGAGATTAGGATGATTCACATGAAAATTATAGATTTTCATACCCACATTTATCCCGACAAAATAGCACAGCGGGCAACTGCTGCTATTGGTAACTTCTATAATCTCCAGATGGAGCGTGTAGGCTCTCTTGAGACACTCCTTGGGAGCATGGAGAAAACTCACATCGACAGATGTGTTGTTCATTCCGTTGCCACAAGCGCCCAGCAGGTGGAGCGTATAAATGACTTCATTAAGGCTGAGGTTGATGCCCATTCGGATAAGCTTTTGGGCTTTGGTACCATGCATCAGGATTATGAGAACAAGATAGAGGAAGCCAAACGCATTATGGATATGGGGCTTAAGGGCATAAAGCTTCACCCCGATACCCAGATGTTCAATGTGGATGACGAGAGAATGTATGAGCTTTATGACTTTATACAGGGTAAGCTCCCCCTGCTTCTGCATTGCGGCGACTACCGCTATGACTTCTCTCACCCCAGAAGGGTTCAGAATATCTGCAAAATGTTCCCTGACCTTCAGGTTATAGGCGCTCATTTCGGTGGCTGGTCGGTGTGGGAAGAGGCTTATGATTACCTCAAAGACACCAACTGTATGCTGGATACATCAAGCTCCTCGGCACTTACAGGTCCCGATCTTTTTGAAAGGCTCATAAAGGCTTACGGTGCAGACCGACTTCTCTTCGGTACAGATTTCCCCATGTGGGATGCTGAAGAGGAACTGAAAAGATTTATGAATGTCCGCATTTCTGAGGAGGAGAGAGAAAAGATCCTCCTGAGGAATGCTGAAAAAATATTAAATATTAAGGTATAGGTGATTATTATGAGAAAATATCTGGCACTTGTTTTACTTATTGCAACACTCTTCACCGTTTTTGCATTTGCAGGCTGCGGCAAGAAGATTTCAGAGCCTGACACTACCGAATCCGCAACAACCACACCCACAAGAGCGCCCATTACTCATCCCGAAGGCTTTGAGCCTGAGGTAACTGATGGTTCCGCAATACTCGGTACATGGAAAGAGACAGAGATAGTTGACGGCATCTACTATGAGTGGACCTTCTTCAAGAATGCATCCATGCACCGCACAAGTGTTATGACAGAGGAAGATATCAGACACTCTTCCGTAGGCTACTTTGATGTTAATGAGGATGTAACAGAGATGTCTTACTGGCTTGTTTCCGAGGGTGAGACTGCTACCACAACCTTCACAGTCAAGCTCGATGGCGACAAGATGACCTTCACAGCTGCAGACGGTAAGGTTATTAACCTCGAGAAGGTTACAGGCTAAAAATTCTGAGGACACTTCCCCTTCGGGAGGTGTCTTTTTTATTATCACAGAAAAGAAAACGGAGCCATGAATCTCAGGAATCTCAGGCTCCGCTTTTTGTTGCTGTTATTAAGTTGCTCTCTTTTTATCAGGTCTCTCTGCGGTACTTAAGCACCGCATAAACTGCTGTGAGGATAAGGGTGTAAATCAGGCAGTAGAGGAGGTACATGGGGTTTGCCTGTGCTGTGAGATAGTAGGTGGGAGGGAATAGGAATTTAATGAGCCTTGCCACCTTGAATGAGAAGAAAACAGGACACATGGTTATCATTGTGATGATAAGCAGGGGCAGGAGAATGCTGAGAGTTCTAAGCCTCGAGGAGAGAATCCTTATAACCATGCAGAATACGCTTGAGGAGAGACAGAGCAGGATTATGCTCAGAGTTTCCGACAAAAAGCCTCTATAGACCCCTGTGATTACGAGGGACAAGCTTACCATCAGAGCTATGCTCAGGGTGGATATCATCTGGTATGAGAATTCCACGGCGGCGTGAAGCTTCAGGGGTACCCATGAGAAAAGTCCCGAGGACTTGTCCTTCATAAAGAACAGAGAGGTAGCAAGTCCCGATAAAACGGTGAGAATCGCCATAAGTCCTCTCAGGGGTGTAATGAGATAGCTTCCCTTTTCCTCCGATTCAGATGAGGTCAAGGTGTCAAGACTTTCAAAGTGAAAGAGATTCTCAGGTGTGGTCACAGAGAAATACCTCTCCATAAGCTCCTCGTCAGAATAGCCTGAAAGCTCAGGGGAGCTGCTCCTCAGATAGGAAAGGTAGGTGGATTTCGAAAGGCTCTCGAAGAAAGCACCCGTCAGCTTCTCACGGGAGATTTTCAGAAACATTGTTTCTTCCTTCTGAAGGATATCTATAAAGGCATTTTTCTTTACGGGCTCAGCAGAAAAGGTATCAAGAGAAGCGCTGAGATCATCGGGGAAGATCCAGGCGGCATCAGCCTTTCCTGCCATAACAAGCTCACGGCTGCGCTCCTCGCTGTCCGTTTTTATAAAGCGGATGAGAGAGGAATCGTCGGTGATTTTTGAGATGATCTCCCGGTTTAATTCATCGCCCTGTGAGAGGTCACACACGGCTATTGTTACAAAACCGCTGTCCTCCTTGGCTATGACAGAAAAGGAGAGCGCCACAAGGGGAATGAGCAGGAGAATAATGAGAAAGGCTGGCTTTTTATAGATTCGCTTTGCAAGAAGATAAGCCCAGATGCTCACTCTTTTAAGTTTATGCTTCATAATCTCTTACCCCCTTGCACTTGCAATTTTTCTCTTCCTCGAGAATACGGCGAGGAGATAGAAAACCGCAGAATAGATGAAAAGTCCCGAGAAGGTCACAAGGGAGGGACTGCCTGTGAGGGCAGAGCCTAAGGTGTCTCTTGAGATACCTGTGGGCAGGAAAAGAGAAAGCTTCTGAATGAACTCGGGGAATGCAAAGATGGGATAGAGACAGCCTGAGACATAGCAGAGGCTGAGAGAGAGGAAAAAGTGGAACAGCACACCGTTTATGAGATTATCCGTAAGCTCAAAAATCAGCAGGCTCATAGATGAAATAAGAAGTATAACGGGTACTGAGAAAATTGTTATTCTCAGAAGTGAGTTTAAGGGGAGCATTGCGGAAATGGGAGTTTTGAAGAAAAGCAATACCACAAGGATAGCGAGGATAATGCACATAAAGAGGGAGAAAAGTCCCATAAATACCGCTATAAGCTCGGCGGTTATCTGTTTGAGGCTTCCTACAGCACGGGCGCTGAGGAGCTTCTGCAGAGATCGGTCACGCCTTACAAAGAGCAGGGCAAAGGGCAGAGCCATCAGAAAGAGTAAAAGCACGGAGATTCCGCAGAAAAGATACTGGGAAAAGCTCAGCTCGTTTCTCAGTCCTGCGTTCTCTATAGTGTAGAGCTTGTCTCTGTTGAGTAGTACGTCCATATACTCAAGGCTCATATTGTTCATTCTCTCCCATGAGGTTTCTATATTAACCTCATCCTCCACAAGGGACTGGGTGGCATAGACGCATCTCATACCCTCCACAAGGGCGTCGGAGATTATACGGGTCACCTCGTCCTTGAAGAAGGGAGTAAGTCCCGAGGGGTCATTTACCGTCACATAGGTTATGGGCAGGATGTTACCCTCCCATGCCTCCTCGGCAAAGTTGTCGGGGATTATGGCACAGGCGGTGACTTCCATCCTTCTTACAGCCTCGAAAGCCTCCTCCTTCTCCATTTCAACAAACTCAATGGTGTATTGGGTGGAGTCCATTTCCTTGATTACATTCAGACCTATGTCAAGGTAGGTGCCTTCAATATTTCCTGTGTAGGCAAGCTTTGTCTTGATTCCCAGAGCCTCCGTCTCGTTGTGGGAGGATACTGTGACAAAGACTGCCGCAAGGCTTAAAAGGAGTATTAGCACCACCAGCAAAAAAAGTGGCAGCAGCTTCATAACTCTTTTGATTTGCAGATAAATGTATGTTTTCATAATTACAGATTTGAGAGTAATTTCTTAACGTTTCCGTCGTATTCGTAAGGCTTGAGTACGCCGTCTTTGATGATGTACCACTTGTCGCAGAGAGTAAGCTCCATGGCATCGTGGGTGGTAAGGAGCATCATACCGCCTGCCTTTTTGTACTCGGTAAGGTAGGTGTATATCTTTTCCTTGCAGTCAAGGTCAAGGGCGGCTGTAGGCTCATCAAGAAGGAGAATGGGGGGATGCTTTGCCATGGCACAGCCGATGGAGAGACGCTTCTTCATACCCCCTGACATCTTTGAAACGGGGGTTTTCAGAAAGTCTGCGATCCCCAGAAGCTTTAAGACCCCTTCGGAAAATTCCTTCTCGAGGGTCTCCTTGTCGTACCATAAAAGAAGGTTGTCGTAGGCGGTAAGCTCGTCAATGAGGGGAGTACCCTGAGGCACATAGCCTACAAGACGGCTTCGAAGTTTCGGGTTTTCAAAGAGGTTTTTATCGTCGCAGATAAACTCGCCCTTGTCGCACCTCTGCACACCTGCGAGAATGGAAAGGAGAGTGGATTTGCCGCAGCCGTTGGAGCCTAAAATGCCGATGCACTCTGAGCTTTCCACACTGAGGTCAATACTCTTTAGTACCTGCTTTTTCTTGAAGCTTTTTCTTATGTCCTTGAGTTCTATCTTCATAAAATATCACCGAAAAATTGGGCGCTGAAGCCCCGAGGGGAGTCAGCGCCGAATATTTATCCTTAGTTTATCAGGAGTTGGAATCCTGAGACTGGAATATAGCAATAATGTTCATAAGAGGAATGCCTGCCTTGTTGAGGTTGTTTAGCAGGGGCAGGGGATTAAAATGCTCTGAGAACTCCTCGTCGCTTACGATCTTATCCTCAGAGGGGATAACGGGTGCTGTGAAGTCGTCCTGTACTGCTGAAACGGAAAGGGTAATGAGGGACTGATCCATTGCTTTCAGAATGATCTCGGAGCCGAATTCACCTTCGCTCTGATTAAAGGAAATCTCAAGAGAAGGTCTGCTGCCCGAAATAATTCCGCCTGTGGGATCATCCTTTGCAAGCTCTGCCATAGCCTCCTCAGAGGGAGCAAAGCTTAACGTTCCGCAGAGATAGCCCTTCTTGAGAGCCTTGCGGTCAAAGTCCTCCAGAGAGATGTTGAAGGTATAGCCGTCAACGTAGATTTCAAAATCTCCGGTGATGGTATCCTTGGTTTCGGTACCGCTACCCGAAAGTACAACCTCGTCGTTGTACTTTATCTCAACCTTGTAGTCGTCCTTGTCGCTGACCTTAGCCATATAGAATACTTCGCCGTCAACTTCTATCTCTCTGCCGATGATCTCGTGGTTGAAGTTAATGTAATCGGTTACATAAATAACGCTTTCATCATCAGCGGTTTCTTCGCCAAGGGCATCAATGCCGTCATCTAAAAGGTCAGAGAAATCGTCGTAGAGGTCAGTGTCCATATCGTCGATTCTGTCCTCGTACTCCTTCTGGAATTTCTCGATGAATTTCTTTACAGCCTTATCCTTTTTGAGTTCTTCAAGGAGATTCTCAGCGGCTTTGAGGCTGCTTTCCTCGGTAACCTCAAAGGAGAGCTTTGTTACCTTCTGCTTAATACCGTCTATCTCGAGAGTGTCGGACTCTTTCTCGGCGTTTTCGCCTGCCTCAAAGACAAGACCCATGTATTTGGAAAGGAGCATACCGAGCTGGAACTTGGAGGGAGCGATATCCTTCACGATATCCACAATAGCATCCAGATCATCCTCGGTAAAGGGAAGAGTGGCATAAGCGTATCCCTCTGCATATTTATCGGTAAGCTCGGGAATTCCCAGATACATCTTTTCGTTATTGAGGTCGGTAACCATATCAATACCTACGATGTTCACATCGTTCACAATAAGGTCAAGCTTATTCTGAGCCACAAATCTGTCCTGAGTGGAAATGCCCTCGATTCTTATGTTCTTGAGGAAGGAAAGGTCAATATCCTTATACTCCTCGGGGAGAGCAGGGCCAAGAAGTGTGATGAGAGTATCGCTTACCTCAAGCTTCATTTCAATGGAGCTTGTTGCCTGTGTTGTAAGGTTATCTATGGTGTTTTCATAGATAGGACCGATGGTGTCGATGGTGTCGTACATACCCTTCTTTTCGCAGAACTTAAGGTAGGCTTCGGGTGTGCCGAAGGTCTTGATGGCAAAGCCTATTATCCAGCCTAAGTTAAAGATAATGGCGGCAGACACCAAAAGAGCGGGAATTGTAATGAGCAGGAACTTGCCCCATTTGAATTTCTTCTTCTTTTTGCCCTCGGTAGCTTCTTCTGCAGGAGTCTCCTCGGTGCTGAAGTTGATGTTGAAGTTATCTGAAGGCACTTCTCCCTCGGGAGAAGATACTGCCTCGGGAGCTTCTGCTGCATAGGGTGCTTCATAGGGGGCAGGTGCATCAGAGAGAGGCTCCTCGTCGCCTGCAAAAATTGTAAGATTTTCATCTGAGGCTGTTTCGGGAACATCCATAGGCATTGCGTCCTCAAAAGAGGGAAAACCCATGTTATCTACTGTATTTTCACAAAAATTATCTACTGCTTCAGTTGCTTCATTAACATCAGAAAGCGTGTTGGCTTCAAAGGTCTCTTCAGCGGGAACTGCCTTGCCGCATACACCGCAGAATGCCTGACCTTCTTTGAGGGGATTCTGGCAATTAGGACATTTCATAATACTGTCGGTACGTAAAATGTACCTTCCTCCTTTTTATGAAAATGATTAAACTCGGAAGAGTTTCTTATATTTTACTACAATATACTCTAAAAAGCAACAAAAAACCGCATTTATGGTGGTGTGGGAAATTTTTATTACTTCTGAGCTTCCAGGGGAAAAAAGGCTTTGTCCCCGAGAGGGGCTTTCGCATATATTGTAAGGAGAGCGTTCTCAATTAATAATATGTGAAAGGAATTCAGAAAATGGCTATTTTTACAAATCAGGCCACCCTCAGCTACAACGGAGCCGTTGTAAGCTCCAATGTGGTTACGGGAGAAATTGAGGAAGCAGTAGGAATCACAAAAACTGCTCTCACAACAAGCTACGGAGCTTCTGATCGTCTCACCTATGTTGTGAGCCTTATGAACTCTTCATTTGCCGCTTTTGAGAATCTCACCGTCACAGATGACCTTGGCGCCTATGTGTTTTCAGAGGGAACTCTGGTGCCTCTCGATTATGTAGAGGGGTCTCTTGTGTACTATGTAAACGGTGCTCTTCAGCCTGCGCCTGCTGTAGTGTCAGGGGATGAACTGGTGATTTCGGGGATTACAATTCCTGCAGAGGGCAATGTGCTTATCATTTATCAGGCTGATGTAAATGAATTTGCTCCTCTTTCAGAGGGTGCAGCGGTGACAAACACAGCCACCGTATCAGGGGATGATATCATAGGCGAGGTAAGCGACAGCGAGACCGTTACGGCAGAGAGTGGTGCATCACTTCGCATCACAAAGTCATTAAGCCCCAATGTGGTGACGGATAATTCCCGCATTCAGTACACCTTCGTTATCGAGAACTTCGGAAACACTCCCGTAGTTGCTACCGATAATGCACAGATTACCGATTCGTTTGATCCCATACTCAGCGATATAACGGTAACTCTCGATGGCGTAAGCCTTACTATCGGTACAGGTTATAGCTACAACGATGCAACAGGCTTGTTCACAACTGTGGAGAGTCTCATCACAGTACCTGAGGCAACCTATACTCAGGACCCCGTGACAGGTCAGTGGAGAGTTATCCCCGGCACTGCCACACTTGTGGTAACCGGAACAGTATGATGTGTTCTGAGGAGCTTTCCCCGTAAGAAAAGACCCGACGGAGAAAGGCTCTGTCGGGTCTTGATTTCATAATACTTTATTTTGTGTATTTGTATTTTTTAAGGTTTAAGGAAGCCGTGAGGAAGAATAAAAGAGCGAGGCCCAGAATAATAATTGTTCCTAACTTATCTCCTGTTTCGGGAGAGATGAGGGAGTTGTCCTTTTCCTCCTCGGGCGTTTCCTCTTCGGGAATATCCTCCTTTTCATTCACTACCTTTACTCTCATTTGTGAAGTCTCGTACTCTTTGCCGATAACCCCTCCGAGATACTCATTTACATAGATCTCAAGCAGCTCCACATCCAGCATACCGCTGTTGAGAACCACCTTTGAATTGTCGAGCATTGTGGCTCCTGAGCCATGGTCAAGAAGCAGATAGTTGTGAGATGCAAGGGTGTAGAGCTTGTCCTTCTCAAGAGGCTCATAGCTTCCTGTTTCCTTACTCAGCACCTTTACATCCGATACACGACGCTCCCCCGAGACGCTTACAAATGCCATGTTCTCGTCAAATACAACGGAGGAGGGGATGTAGGAATTCAGGGTGTAGGTAAGTCCCGAAACATGCTGGAAGGAGCCGTTTTCTTCGGGATAGGCAGCCACACTCAGCTCAAGGAGATCGAGTATCTGCTGACCTGTGACCTCTACTGCGCAAACGGTGTTGTTGTAGGGATGAACGGATAAAAGGTGGTTGAAGGTTATATCGCCCTTAGGAAGGTCTGCTCTGATTCCTCCGCCGTTTATAACCGAAACGTCAGCTCCCGTGACGATTCTGTAGGCATCGGCACAGAAGTCACCCAGATTTGTCTCGGTGTTTCTGATAAGTCGCACGCCGTCCTCGTCAAAGGAAATAAGCTCTACTTCGCTCCTTCCCACAATGCGGTCGCCTTCCTTTGAAGCCTCTTCACGGACAAGGCTTATGTACTCGTCAATTTCAGGGTCGGTGGCAGAGAGGGTTTCTGTGGGGATAAGCTCGGTAGTAACTCCGCTTTCAGAGATAGTGAGCTTTCCGATATTTGCAAACTTTGTGCCTGTGGAGGAAACCACCACGGGGTCTCCGTCTTTGTCATTTACTGAGAGGCTCTCCACCACGCTGTGAGAGTGGCCGTCAAGTACCACATCAAAGCCTGAGGTCTCTGAGATAAGGGTCTGCACGCTCCACTGAGGGAAAACATTTTCGCTACCCAGATGGGCAAGTCCCACGATGAAGTCAGCGCCCTCAGCTTTGGCATCGTCTATAGCCTTCTGCACCATAGCTGAAAGCTCTGTGCCTGAGAAGGTGTAGATGTAGTTTCCCTTTTCATCCATAAACTGAATGGGTGAGGAGGATGTGAGGGTGTCGGGGGTTGTGATGCCGATAAAAGCAACCTCTGTGTCGCCGTAGGCCCTTATAACATAGGGGTCAAATACGGGAGTATCCTCGCCGATTTTATAGAAGTTACTGCACACGGGCTTCGTCTCAAGGATCGTAGCGAGAGTAAAGAGACGCTCCAGCTTGTAGTCAAACTCGTGGTTGCCCAGAGCTATGGCATCATATCCCACAAGGTTCATTGCCTCAACGATGTAACCGCCCTTGGAGACGGTTCCCAGAGTGTCGCCCTGCAGGAAATCGCCTACGGACACAGCGCCCACGTACTCGTAGGTGTCAGAAAGACTGTTTTTAAGTGCCGAGAGCTTGGAGTAGCCGTCGATATTGCAGTGAACGTCGTTTTCAAAGAGGATGATGATATCCTCGCGTTTTTCCGCACTGTCAGCCGATGCTGTAAACTTAATAAAAGAAAGTGTCAGAAGAACACAGCAAAGAAACATTGAAAGTGCAGTTTTCAGAAGTCTTTTTTTCATAATTATCACCGCCTGATTTTATTGTAACAGCGTAAAACCGAAAGTACAAGATTTTTTTTATGGATATTCTGAAGTTTTTCAGGACAAAGAAAAAGCACCCGAAGCGCTAACTTCAGGTGCAGGAATACTTTAGTGTATAATAGTCTTTCTGTTTGGTAGTCCGTCGTTACAAGCTGCATATAAATTCACGGGTGGAACTGTTAGGATGTTCCAAAGTAAAGTGATTAAAAGAGTTTATTAAACTCAGATCTCAAAAGTATATAGACAGTTTTCTTTAATGTCAGCCAAGGTTTCGCTGATATTTATCTCGTTCAGCTTAAGTTTGACTTCGGTTTTGTTCCTTTTTCCTGTCCATGTTTTGCAAAGATAAATATGCTTTGCGCCCTTAAGACTTTTTATATCCTCGAACAAAGCACAGTAGGGTTTTATTTCTTCGGAAGCAGGATTCCCTTTTCCCAGCTCTGTGTCGCAATCACAGATTCCGTCATTGACACGAAAAGGCATAGATGCTTCCTGTACGCACATTTTCAAATCATGTTTTGTTCCGAGAGGAAAGTGTAAATTATTATATTTTACTTTTATGTTTTCATATTCGTTTGTGTCGATATCTCCGAATAATGCGCCATAAATAAAGTAGCACATAGAAATCCCTCCTTTATTCTGAATATGAATTAGTTAAGTCCGGAGAATAATTATGTTAAAAAGTGTTCTTTGTTTTTCTTCAGATAGTTGTAGAGATAATACGATATATCTTCGTAATAAGAGTCTTTACTCAAACAGTTGATTTCATATTTATTCAATTTAGCCAACAGATAATCTCTCTCCTCTTGAATCTTTGGAACAGTTTTGTCGGGAAAAAACTCAAAGGCAGATTTCAATGCTTTTGCAGATCTCTTGGCTCCTATAAGCTGAAGTGCTTCTGCAGTCTCGTGAGCAAACTGACCTTTGTTTGAAAGATACTGATAAATTCCAAACTGCCATACTTCATCATCGTATATCACACAAAGCAAAAAACTCTTTACAAAGTTGTTGAATTGATTCGAGAAATCCCAGTTACATTTCCTCATAAAATACTCATATGCATCTCTAACAACATTTTCCTCAGTATCTCTTGAAATAATCTCATTAATATCAAGAGGTCTGGTCTCGTGTTTTCGAAGTATCGCTCTTAACTCTTCTTTTGTAGAGGGGACAGACTCTTTATACTCGGAAGCATAAGAATAAAACTCATCTTTGCTATGATGCTCAATATAACCTGTGGAATCATCAACATAAAACTTACAACCAATATTCTTTGCTATGAAGCTGATTATCTCAAGTACTAATAAATGAAACTCTATATCTGTATAGGTTGTACTTGAAGCACCGGCTATATATGTGTTCTTTGAATTGCGCTCGTTACAAAGTCTTAAATACACGCTTTTGAAATTGTTGTCTTTGTCAAAATGTAGAACACAATGGTTCTTGCAGGTTTCAATAACCGAAACAGGAGAAAATCTTTTACTGACAAGAGCGACAATGGATCTGAATCCGGTTTCATTACAATGTCTCAGAAAACCAGTCTTTTGCCAAAATTCAATTCCATCGGAACAAGATCTTGATACTCCGTTAGGTCTCGCAGTATCATATGTTGCAATAATAAAACGATTCACATTGTCACGACCCTTCTAACTATAACATTTTTACATTATAATTATATCACTATCATAAAGAATCGGTCAATAATTCTGCCACAAAATATAAATAAACGAAAGAATTAAACAAGTGCATCACACTTTCGGTGGTTCGGATCAATCATTTTTGTGAAATCGTCCGCTGACGCTCACGGTGAAAAATTTTCTTCGTGAATTGTGAAATCTGATGCTGTCGCATCAAGTGAAATTAATTCCACCCACTCGCCGTCGAGGCGAATATAAATGAAAAGAGCACCGACAAAGTCGATGCTCTTTTATGCGAAAGAGTAACCAAATGGAGTAAAAACGAGGTAAAAGTAAGCAAAAGTACACCAGGTTAAAGATGTTTATATAGCAAGGAGATTGTCGACTTAAAATACTGTTCTTGGAAATATGTTAATTCCGCAATCTCTTCCTGCGTAAAAGTCATACCATCCGGTGCAACTACCCATTTATGTTCTATATCATTCTCACGATTGATAATGGCTATTATTCTTCCGGTAAACTCAGAAACAGGCTCTGTTATACCTAAAACATAAGCATCCTCTTCTTCACCATCTGCAGCCATTGTCCCTTCAATATAGCCATAGTTTATTGGATAATATATGTCCGGATGCTCAGGATGATAACTACCCAGAGGTCTGTCAACAGTTACGGTAACGATCGGACCTATCATTTCGTATTCTCCTTTGCGGTTCGGCAGGAGGCAATCAGCATTACACGCAAGGAAGTACACTTTGCAGAAAGCGTTTTATATGCTTGCTCGTCAATGTAGTTGGTTCTGTGCAACAACTCAATCCAATAACCTGTTTCACTTGCTTCTTTCAAGGCAATTTCAAGTTTTGAAACAAAGTCTTTCTTGCCTTGTGCGTACTGTGCTTCATGGATGTTGGCACCGATGCTCGTTCCGCTTCTGCCGATTTGGTTAGAAATAATAGATTCGTGGTTAGATTTTAAATGCTTTACGAGGTTGATAATATCCATAGAGAATTCCATTGACAGTTCTGTCAGCTTATTTTCCTTCACGTAATCGCCTCCTTTAAAGACATTATATCATAAAAATCCAGGATGTTTCAATGATGCATCGCCTACGGCGATATGATGCATTTGCTTCGCAAATATGATGTTGCTCCACTTCGTTTTGCAATGATGCGATGTTTGCCATAAAATGTGGCGAAGCCACACATCATTCGTGAAGCGAACATCATTAGGCGAAGCCGTCATCATTTGCCGAAGGCAAACATCATTCAAAAAACGCACCTTTGTCGGTAAACAAAAGTGCGTTTTTTGTTGGTGGGAGAAGGTGGATTCGAACCACCGAAGTCACTGACAACAGATTTACAGTCTGCCCCCTTTGGCCGCTCGGGAATTCTCCCATATGAAAGACCTGCATTTAATGCAGGTCTCTTGTTGGAGCTGGTGGACGGACTTGAACCCCCGACCTGCTGATTACAAATCAGCTGCTCTACCAACTGAGCTACACCAGCACGAAAGTGCCTAATTAATATAACACGGTGAAATAGTTTTGTCAACTGTTTTTTTAAAAAAATTTTGAAATATTTCTTTTTCATTAAACTTCCCCTTTATTTCGGTATTGTTTTTGGCTTTGATTTATAGTATTATATCTCTTGTGCCTGAAAGTTGAGCGGCTGATTTGCATAGGTAACAAATCAGCTTGTCAAAGGGAAGTACACAGTTTTAGTTTATTTGAGAGGAGTGAGTTTTGTGGCGATACTCAGTGCAAGGGGCCTTGCGGTCACCTTTGTGGAGAGAAATTTATTTACCGATGTGAGCTTTGATATTGAAAAACGTGACAAGGTGGGCTTTATCGGAAGAAACGGCACAGGCAAAACTACACTCTTCAAGGTGATAACGGGAGAGCTTACCCCCACCATGGGCGAGGTGGTGCTTGCAAAGGATACCCGTGTGGGATATATGAAGCAGCACGCCTGTGAGGATATGGAGAGAAGCGTTTATGACGAGCTTCTCACCGTATTTGAGCCTCTGATGGAGATGGAAAAAGAGATAGAGGAGCTTTCCCACAGAATCGATAAGGGCGAGGGGGATATTGACTCACTGATTCTTACCCAGACCCGACTTATTGATAAATTCAATGCCGATGGGGGACTTACCTTCAGAAGCCGTGTGAGAGCCTCTTTACTGGGTCTCGGCTTTTCGGAAGAGGACCTGAGCCGAAAGGTGGGGACCTTAAGCGGAGGTCAGGCTTCCAAGCTTTCTCTTGCAAAGCTTCTTCTCTCAGGTGCGGATCTTCTGCTCCTTGACGAGCCTACGAACCACCTTGACATCAACTCTGTCCGCTGGCTTGAGGGCTTTCTTAAGGATTTTCAGGGGTCGGCGCTTATCATAAGCCACGACAGATATTTCCTCGATGCCGTTACCAACAAGACCATTGAGCTTGAACATAAAAAGATAATGACCTACGAGGGCAATTACACCCTCTTTATGAAGAAAAAAGCCCACGAGCTTGAGGCTCAGCGCAGGCTCTATGAGCGTGACACAAAGGAGATAAAGCGCATTGAGGGCATTGTGGAGCAGCAGAAGCGCTGGGGCAGAGAGCATAACTTCATCACAGCCGCCTCAAAGCAGAAGGAGGCTGACCGCATAAAGGAACGCCTTGTAAAGCCTGAAAGCGAAGAAAGCACCATAAAGCTCTCCTTTGAGCCGAAGCGTGAAAGTGGAAATGACGTGCTTATTTGCAGAAATCTTCGAAAGAGCTTTGATAACAAGCCTCTTTTTTCGGGTGTGGATATCCATATCCGAAAGGGAGAGAAGGTCTTTGTGATAGGAGCAAACGGCTCAGGCAAGACAACACTCTTCAAGATACTTACGGGAAAGTGCGAGGCAGAGTATGACGAGATAACTATGGGGGCTCGTGTGGATATGGGCTACTTTGACCAGATGCAGTCGGACCTAAACCTCAAAAATGATGCCTTCACAGAGATAAGCGATGCCTACCCCAAGATGAACAACACTCAGATACGCACAGCCTTGGGTGCTTTTCTTATTAAGGGTGACGACGTATTCAAGCCTCAGGAGAAATTAAGCGGCGGCGAGAGGGCGAGGATATCCCTTCTCAAGCTGGTGCTGTCGGGAGCAAACTTTTTCCTTCTTGACGAGCCCACAAACCACCTTGATGCCCCCTCAAGAGAGGCGCTTGAAAAGACACTTATGGAATATGAGGGGACAATGCTCATCATAAGCCATGACCGATACTTTATAAATAAGCTTGCCACAAGGATTCTGTATCTCACAGAGAACGGAGCTGTGGAATATCTGGGCAATTACGATTATTTTGCTGAAAAAACAGATGCCGATAAGGGCGTGGAGAATATCTTTTCAAACGGGAAGCCCAAGGAAGAAAAGCCCAAGGTCAACGACTATAAGCTGAGAAAGGAAGCTCAGGCAAAGGAGAGAAAGCGTCAGAATGACCTTAAAAAGTGTGAGGCGCTTATAGAGGAGCTGGAGAGTAAGATCACAGAAACTCAGGAGCTTATCTCTTCGCCCGAGGTGTCAGGTGACTACGAAAGACTGCTGGACCTTTCTGCACAGCTTGAGGCTCTGGAGGAAGAGCAGGCAGAGGCCTATGCTCTCTGGGAGGAGCTTATGGAAGAGTGAGACCTTTCTTTTGAGGTTTGTCGGTTGACATTGTGCCTTAAATAGGGTATCATTATCCTGTATTTTAGTATATGAAAAGATCTATATGGGAGGACTTATAATGAACAAGAGAATTTTAGCAGGCGTTTTTGCTCTCCTTATGGCAGTATCAGTTCTTGGTGCCTGCCGCAAGAAGCAGGAGGTTCAGCCTGAGATAAAGGTAAATGTTGAAACCCCCGTTAAGCAGAAAGAGGTATGGCATACAGAGAAAGAGGAGGGCATGTCCACCTACGGCTACTGTGTTGTTGACTTGGATCAGGACGGCAAGCTTGAGATCATGTCTGCTGTTAACGGCGGTAAATACGGCGATATAACCAAAACACGTTACTACAGCATTGATGAGGACACAAAGATGATCTCAGAGATCACACACACAAAGGGTGACTCCGAGGCTGACGTTACCTACGGCGTAAAGAACTGCTACAAGAACACTGAAACAGGTCAGTATTTCTATATTTTCTATGATCGCATCCAGCCCTCTGTAGCAGAAAAGTACGAGCGTAAGGTTGCGGTTTCCCTCTATGGCGGTGAGATCACAGAGACAATTCTTGCAGAGAAGGCTGAGATCACCGATGTGAATACAGAGGAGACCACCATCACCTACAAGGATGCAGACGGTAACGAGATCACAGAGCAGGACTACAGAAGTATTGCAAGCAAGGCGTTCGCAGGACACGAGCTTTATCAGGTAGATTTCGCAGGCTTCAAGGGCTACGATGATGCGAAGAATGAGCAGCTCAAGAATATCAGCGACGATGAGCTTACAGAGCTTCTCAGAGACTCCTACTCCAAATTCAGAATTTATCAGTAATAATACTTGAGCACCGTTTTATAGCGGTGCTTTTTCTTTTTCACGGTACGAATGAGGCAAAATAGCACAGTTCTTGAATGTTTATTTGTGTACGATTTGTGAATATTTTTGCGTCTTATTCTGTTGACAAAACTCTCTTAAAAGGGTATTCTTATGACGCACCGAAAATTTGGTGCTATTTTTATGGAAATCAGGTAATATTATGACTACTTTACTTGCGCTTTCTATTGCGCTTCTGGCAGGTCTTTTAATGACCCGTGCATGCAAGCCTCTGGGACTTCCCGCTGTTACGGGATATCTTATTGCAGGTATCCTTATCGGTCCTTTCTGTCTGGGACATCTGGGTGTTGAGGGACTTGGTTTTATCTCCATTGAGAACGCAGAGACTTTCTCTATAGTTTCTGAGGTTGCTCTGGGCTTTATTGCCTTTACCATCGGTAACGAGTTCAGACTTTCTAGCATCAAGAAGATAGGTAAGCAGGCTTTTGTTATTGCTATCTTCGGCGCTCTTGTGGCAACTCTCTTTGTTGATGGAGCACTTGTTGCTTTTAGTTTTATTGCTCCCGGAGTAATTGATATCCCCGTTGCTCTGACCTTAGGTGCCATTGCGGCGGCTACTGCTCCTGCGGCTACCCTCATGGTTGTGCGTCAGTACAAGGCAAAGGGCCCCGTTACAGAGATGCTCCTTCCCGTTGTTGCCATTGACGATGCAGTAGGTCTCATTATCTTCGCTGTATCTCTCGGTATTGCAAATGCTATCAACGTAGGTCAGGCTGATGTGCTCTCTATTCTGGTCGAGCCTATCCTTGAGATCCTTCTTTCCTGCGTTATTGGCGCTATCCTCGGCTGGCTTCTCTCACTTACAGAGAGACTTTTCCACTCCAGAAGTAAGCGTCTCTCCATAACAGTTGCATTCGTGCTTCTTGCTGTAGCTATTGCAAAGCTCGACACCGATGCACTCGGTCTTGATCTGGGTGTTCACGTTGGCTTCTCAGATCTTCTTCTCCTTATGATGATGGGTACTGTGTTCTGCAATATCTGTGACTTCTCCGAGGAGCTTATGGACAGACTTGACCGCTGGACAGCACCCCTCTTTGCACTGTTCTTTGTAATAAGCGGTGCAGAGCTTGAGCTTTCCGTATTCACAGAGCTTACAATGGTGCTGGTAGGTATCATCTACATTATCTTCAGATGTCTTGGTAAATACTTCGGTGCAGGTGTCAGTGCAAAGTGCACACACTGCGAGCCTACCGTTCAGAAGTGGCTGGGAATCACCCTCTTCCCTCAGGCAGGTGTTGCCCTTGGTATGACCCTTATTGCCGCAGAGAATTTCGGTGGTGCTCAGGCAAGTACAATAAGAAATATCACCCTTTTCTCCGTAATGATCTACGAGCTTGCAGGTCCTCTTCTTACAAAGATCGCCCTTACAAAGGCAGGAGAGATCAAGCCCCACGAGAGAAAATCCAACAGAGGCGTTATGGGCTGATAAAGAGTATGAATTTTTCAGGGAGCTTTCCGAATTCGGAAGGCTCTCTTTTTGCTTTTTGAAGCCTTTTCTGGCAGAGCGAGGAAAGGTTTATTATGCGGACAATTCGTGGCCCCCTTAATAAGGGAGATGTCGCAAAGCGACAGAGGGTTTGCCGTTCCTGCAAGGAATTGCCCCTACGGACCTGAAGAAACGTTTGATTTTAATTTGTAGGGGAGCTTCACGAAGCTCCCGTTACCTTTCCTCCCGATTCTTTTCGGCGGGAGCAAGCCCCCGCCCTACGGTAGGAGAGAAATGTTTGATGTAAATTGTAAGGGAGATTCACGAATCTCCCATAAACTTTTACTCCCGATTTGCTTTTCGGTTAACACACAAACCGCCTACTACTATAAAACTTTACCAAAGTGAAGCAGATAAACCTTTGGTGAAATAGGGCAAATCGCAGATTATAGGGATGTGAGTCGGGTATGTTCAAAAATGCCTTGACAAAAGGTAAGAAAAAGTCGTATGATATATAGTAATCTTTTTATATTTATATATATGTAAATACGAAAGGTTTTTCGGGGAAAATCCTGCATTCTGTGTGGGTTTTGGAATAATTTCCCTGAAATGTAAGTAAGTTTAGTAAATGCGTTTTGCGCAGATTAAGATAGGTTTTTTCTTCAAAAAGAAAACCGACACTAAAAAGGAGTGTTCAGAATGCTTAACATCAAGATTACAAAAACCACTTGTCCCAAGGAGAAGCCTCAGGACGAGACAAAGCTGGGCTTCGGTAAGATCTTCACAGATCACATGTTCGTTATGAACTACACCGAGGGCAAGGGCTGGCACGACGAGAGAATCGTTCCCTTTGAGAACATTTCTCTTTCTCCTGCTGCAATGGTTTATCACTACGGTCAGGAAATGTTCGAGGGCCTTAAGGCATACAGAGATTCAGAGGGTAACCCCAGACTTTTCAGACCCGATATGAACGGTAAGAGAACAAACGACACAAACAAGCGTCTTTGCATCCCCGAGCTTCCCGTTGAGGATTTCGTTGAGGCTGTAAAGGCTGTTGTTGAGGTTGATAAGGACTGGATCCCGAAGGAGGCAGGTACATCCCTCTACATCCGTCCCTTCATCATTGCAACTGACGAGTTCCTCGGAGTTGCTCCCAGTAAGACATATATGTTCATCATCATCCTCTCACCCTCAGGTGCTTACTACTCAAGCGGTCTTGCACCCGTAGGTATCTGGATCGAGGACGATTACGTTCGTGCTGTTCGTGGCGGTATCGGCTTTGCAAAGACAGGCGGTAACTACGCCGCATCCCTTGCAGCTCAGGTTAAGGCTCACGACGGCGGCTACAGTCAGGTTCTCTGGCTTGACGGCGTTGAGAGAAAGTACATAGAAGAAGTTGGCGCTATGAACATCTTCTTCAAGATCGACGGCAAGGTTGTAACTCCTGCACTCTCAGGCTCAATTCTCCCCGGTATTACAAGAAACTCCGTTATCACTCTCTGCAAGAGCTGGGGTCTCGACGTTGAGGAGAGAAAGATCTCCGTTGATGAGCTTATTGAGGCTCAGAACTCCGGTAAGCTTGAGGAAGTATTCGGCACAGGTACAGCCGCTGTTATTTCTCCTGTTGGTACTCTTCGCTACAAGGACGATGTTATGACCATCGGTGATGGTAGCATCGGCGAGCTTTCTCAGAAGCTTTACGATACAGTTACAGGTATTCAGAACGGCACAGTAGCTGACGAGTTCGGCTGGATCGTAACCGTATAATGAAGGATATAAAAAGAATCACAATTTTTGCAGGACACTACGGCTCAGGCAAGACAAACATTGCAGTAAACTACGCCCTTAAGGTTCGTGAGCTTACTGATAAAAAGGTCTCTCTTGCTGACCTTGATATCGTAAATCCCTACTACAGAGCAAAGGACAGCACAGATATCCTTGAGGAAAAAGGCATCCGCCTTATCTCCTCGGAATTTGCAAACTCCAATGTTGATCTTCCTGCAATGCCCTCTGAGGCTTATGCCATCATCGACGACAAAGAGACCTATGCGGTGTGTGATGTTGGCGGTGACGACAGAGGTGCCTATGCTCTGGGAAGATACCGTGACGGTATTCTCAGAGAGGACTATGAGATGCTTCTGGTTATCAATAAGTTCCGTCCTCTCACAAGAGATATTGAGGGACTTGTAGAAATAAAGGAAGAGATCGAGGCTGCCGCAGGTATCCCCTTCACAGGAATTGTGAATAACTCTAACTTGGGACTTCAGACCACCCCTGAGGATGTTATTTCATCCTTCGATTATGCAAAGGAGGCTTCTGAAGCCACATCCCTTCCCGTAAGATTTACAACAGTGTGGGAGAAAATAGCCCCCGCACTTCTTGATAAATACGACAATATTATGCCGATCTCCCTTCAGGAAAGGGACTTCTGGTGATTTGGAGGTAAAGAAATGGCAAAGGTTACATTTAATAAGAATCTCTGCAAGGGTTGCGCTCTCTGTGTAGGCGCTTGCCCCAAGGGTATCGTTGCTCTCTCTGATGAGATCAATCAGAAGGGTTATCATCCCGCAACAGTAACAGATGAGGAAAAGTGCATCGGCTGTGCTTTCTGCGCAACCATGTGCCCCGACTGTGTTATTACAGTAGAGAAGTAAGGAGGATTAGACATGAGCGAAAAAGTTCTTATGAAAGGTAACGAGGCTCTGGCTGAGGCTGCTATCATGGCAGGCTCCCGCCACTATCTCGGTTACCCCATTACACCTCAGACAGAAATTGCCGCATATATGGCAAAGCGTATGCCCAAGGTAGGAGGCACCTTCCTTCAGGCTGAGTCTGAGATAGCAGCTATCAATATGGTTATGGGCGTTTCCGCTGCAGGTAAGCGTGCAATGACCTCAAGCTCCAGCCCCGGAATTTCCCTCAAGGGCGAGGGTCTCTCTTATCTTGCAGGCTGTGACCTTCCTGCATTCGTTGTAAACGTACAGCGTGGCGGCCCCGGTCTCGGCGGTATTCAGCCCTCTCAGAGCGACTATTTCCAGGCAACCCGTGGTACATCTCACGGTGACTACCATATGCTGGTGCTTGCTCCTGCTTCCGTTCAGGAAATGGTTTCCATGACCTTCAAGGGCTTTGACCTTGCAGATAAGTATCGCATGACTGTTATGCTTCTTGCTGACGGTACCATGGGTCAGATGATGGAGCCTGTTTCCCTTGATATGGGTGAGGTTACAGAGTATGACAAGTCCTGGGCTGTAACAGGTACAAAGTGCGAGAGAAAGCAGAATATCGTAAACTCCCTCTTTCTCAAGCCCGAAGAGCTAGAAAAGAAGAACTTCGAGAGATACGAGAGATATAAGACCATCGAAGAGAACGAGGTTATGTACGAGGAGTACCTTATGGACGACGCAGATATCTGCGTAGTTGCATTCGGTATTGCCGCAAGAATCTCCAAGAATGCTATTGATATGGCAAGAGCAAAGGGCATCAAGGTCGGTATGCTCAGACCCATCACCCTCTGGCCCTTCCCCAAGAAGGAGCTTCGTGCCATTGCTGACAGAGTAAAGAACTTTGTAAGCGTAGAGCTTTCCATGGGTCAGCTTATTGACGATGTACGCCTTGCAACAGAATGCACAAAGCCTGTGCTTCTCTGCAACCGTACCGGCGGTATGATTATGACTCCCGAAGAGGTTCTCGCAAAGATAGAAGAAGCAAATGAAGGAGGTAACGCATAATGGCAGTTGTATTTGAAAAGCCCAAGTCACTTACAGATAAGGTTCTCCACTACTGCCCCGGCTGTACTCACGGTATTATCCACCGTCTGGTAGCTGAGGTTATTGACGAGCTGGGCATTCAGGGCACAACAATAGGTGTTGCTCCCGTTGGTTGCTCCGTTATGGCTTACGATTATTTTGATATAGATATGGTTCAGGCAGCTCACGGCAGAGCTCCTGCTGTTGCAACAGGTGTTAAGCGTGCAAACCCCGAGAACATCGTGTTCACATATCAGGGTGACGGCGACCTTGCTGCTATCGGTACTGCTGAGACAGTTCACTCTGCAGCAAGAGGCGAGAACATCACAGTTATCTTTGTTAACAACGCAATTTACGGTATGACAGGCGGCCAGATGGCTCCCACATCCCTTCCCGGTCAGATCACACAGACCTCTCCCTACGGAAGAGACGTAAGTCAGGTAGGTCTCCCCATCAAGGTTTGTGAGCTTCTCTCAAACGTTGACGGCGCTACATACCTTGAGCGTGTTGCAGTTAACAACGTTAAGAACGTAAAGGCTGCAAAGAAGGCTATCAAGAAGGCTTTCACATATCAGACCGAGGGCAAGGGCTTCTCTCTCATTGAGGTTGTTTCCACCTGCCCCACAAACTGGGGTCTCACACCTCAGAAAGCACTGAACTGGCTTGAGGAAAATATGCTTCCTTACTATCCTCTCGGTGTATATAAGGACAAGTACGCAGAGGAGGTTTAAGACTATGACAACAAATATGCTTTTCGCAGGCTTCGGCGGTCAGGGTATCCTCTTCTCAGGTAAATTTCTGGCTTACGAGGGACTTTTAGAGGAAAAGGCTGTAAGCTGGCTTCCCTCCTACGGCCCTGAGATGCGTGGCGGTACAGCAAGTTGCTCCGTTATCATCTCCGATACTCCCGTAGGCTCTCCCATCGTATCAAACCCCGATGTTCTTATTGCTATGAATATGCCCTCTCTGGATAAGTACGAGCCTGCTGCAGTTTCGGGCGGCAAGATCTTCGTTGACAGCGCACTTATTGACAGAAAGGTAGAGCGTACTGACGTTGAGGCTTACTACATCCCTGCAACAAAGCTTGCAAGTGATGAGGGTCTTTCAGGTCTTGCAAATATGATTATGGTTGGCTACGTTATCAAGAAGACAGGCATTATTCCTTTTGAGAATATTGACAGAGCGCTCGCTAAGGTCGTTCCTGCTTCCAAGCAGCACCTTCTTGATTCAAACAAGAAGGCTCTGGAGCTTGGCTACAACTACGCTGAGTAATTAATATCAGGCTGACGATTTATCAGTTCATCAGACTCCGAAGTGTAAAAGCTTCGGAGTTTTTGTTTGTTGCGGATTTTCGGGCTTAAAAAGCCTTCCCCTCGAGGGAAAGCCTTGAAGACAGTTCGTGAACCGCTCCTGCAGAGTGGAAAGATGTTATTAATCGTAGGGCGGGGGCTTGCTCCCGCCGCCACCTTTCCTCCCGATGAATAAAGCTTTTTAAAGGGAGGAACTCCTGCCTTCATAAATTACAATAATAGTCGTAACCTTTGATGATCTAAGCAGAAAACTAAATAATTCGGATAAATAATACCCCGTAATCCCTCCCAATTCAGTAAAACTCAGATATAGACAAGTGAAAAAGAATGTGATATAATAACCTGTAATTATAAATTTTCCGCAAAGGAGAGACCACCATGACTGAACAGTTAAAAGAAATCGGTACCAGACTTGAGGAGCTCCGTGACATCTGCGACATCTCTGCCGAGGATATGGCAAGTAAGATGGGTATGACTGTGGAGGAGTACCGTGCATATGAGGAAGGTCAGCTTGACTATTCCTTCAGCTTCCTTTACAATGCCGCAAGCATTCTCGGTGTGGAAGTGGTGGATATTATGAGCGGCGACTCTCCCAAGCTTTCCACCTGCGTTGTTACAAAGAAGGATCAGGGCATTGATGTGGGCAGAGACAAGTCCTATGACTACAGCCACCTTGCTTTTACCTTCAGAGGCAAGCGTGCAGAGCCCATGATCGTTACAACCCAGCCCTCTCATAAAACTCCCGTGATGCACGAGCATGAGGGTCAGGAGTTTGACTATATACTTTCAGGCACAATGAAGTTCTACATCGGAGACATCTCCTATGAACTCAATAAGGGCGACAGCGTCTATTTTGACTCCAAGAAGCCTCACGCATTCAAGGCTGTGGGCGAAAAACCCCTTAAATTCATTGCTGTAGTAATCAAGTAAGAATCGGAGATAAATAAGGAATGGCTATATACGAAAAATACCTTGGCAGAACAAGAGAATCCTTTACCTCTCTTGAGGACTGCCGTGAGAATTTTAAACTTACATACAATGACGATTTTAACTTCGCCTATGATGTAATAGACGAGCTTGGTAAGACCAAGCCTGAGAAGCTGGCTCTTCTCTACATTTCTGCAAATGACGAGGAGAAACGCTTTACCTTCCGTGATATGATGCTTCTCTCAAACAAGGCTGCAAACTATCTTAAGTCTCTGGGCATCAAGAAGGGCGACAGAGTTCTTCTGATACTGAGAAGAAGCTACCTCTTCTGGGTAGTTCTCTTAGGACTTCACAAGATCGGCGCCGTTGTTGTTCAGGCTAACGATATGCTCAAGACAGGTGAGTACATCTACAGATGCAACGTGGGCAGAATAGATGCAGTTCTTCTCACAGGTCACGGCAAATGCACAGAAAACTACGATGCAGGCGAGGGTCAGTACGAGACAGTCCGCCTCAAGATGGTAACCGGGCATAAAGATGCAGGCGAGGGCTGGATAGACTTCGAAGCAGGTCTTGAGAAAGCTTCTGACAAGTGGACACGCCCCACAGGCAAAGCCGCCACAAAGGGCACAGACCCCATGATGATGTGCTTTAGTTCAGGCACTACAGGATACCCCAAGATGATAATTCACGATTTTACATATCCTCTGGGTCACATTATGACGGGTCTTTTCTGGCACAGAGTAGTGGATGGCGGTATGCACTTCACCATCTCCGACACAGGCTGGATGAAGTCTGTCTGGGGCAAGCTCTACGGACAGTGGTTCGGCGAGACTGCCATTATGGTATATGACTTTGAGAGATTCTCTCCCAAGGATATCCTTGAGAAGCTGGAGAAATATCAGGTTACAACCTTCTGTGTGCCTCCCACAATGTACCGCTTCCTTCTTCAGGAGGATGTAGAGAAATACGACCTTTCCTCAATTCAGCATTGCTGTACTGCAGGCGAGGCTCTTCCTGCTGATGTTTTCGAGAAGTGGAAGGAGATCACAGGTCTTGAGATCCACGAGGGCTTCGGTCAGAGTGAAACGCCCATCTGCATCGGTACCCTCTATCCCTGGTCAAAACCCGTTCCCGGTTCAATGGGTCGTCCCGTTCCCGGTTATGATATTGTTATCCTTGACTCAGACGGTGAGGTTTGCCGTCAGGGTATCACAGGTGAGGTCTGCATCAAGGCTCCCACCCTCAGTACTCGTCCCAGAGGTCTTCTGGTAAGCTACAACTGGAGCAAGGAAGACACCCGTGAGAAGTGGTACGGCGGTTACTACCACACAGGCGACACCGCCTATATGGATGAAGAAGGTCTCTTCCACTACGTTGGCAGAAACGATGACGTTATCAAGTCATCAGGCTATCGTATCGGACCCTTTGAGGTTGAGTCCGTACTCCTTGAGCATCCTGCTGTACTTGAGGCGGCTGTTACAGCTTATCCCCATGAGACAAGAGGTCAGATAGTCAAGGCAAATCTGGTCCTTCGTGAGGGCTATACACCCTCTGATGAGCTTACAGAGGAGCTTAAGAACTATGTTAAGACCAACACAGCCCCCTATAAATATCCCAGAATGATAGAGTACTTTGATGCTCTTCCCAAGACGTTCTCAGGAAAGATCCGCAGAATCGAGATCAGAGACAGGGATATGGAGAAGTATAGGGCCAGCAAGCTCGAGGCTGAAAAGCAGGGTAAATAAGATTTTTAGCGAGGGTCTGTTTTCAGGCCCTCGTTTTATGAAATACAGGTGAATTTATGAAAGAATCAAAACTTAAAAAATGCCTTACGCTCTTTCTTTCCTTTTTCAAGATAGGTGCCTTTACTTTTGGCGGTGGTCTTGCCATGATTCCCTTTATGGAGAGGGAAATGTCTGAAAAGCGTAAGTGGATAGACAAGGAGACCCTCCTTGATATCGTGGTGGTTTCCGAATCCACCCCCGGTCCCATTGCTATCAACGGAGCAACCTTTATAGGCTACAAGGTGGCAGGCTTTTTAGGCTCTTTATGTGCTACTCTGGGTGTAGTACTGCCCTCATTTATGATTATTTTTGCCCTTACCTTCTGCATCGATGCAGTAAGGGGCAATACCATAGTTGAATATGCCTTCAGAGGAATCCGTGCAGGTGTCCTTGCTCTGGTAATAAAGGCTATGTGGTCCCTCTTTAAAAACTGTCCCAAGGACGTTTTTGCCTACGTGATGATAGCCCTGAGCTTTATCTGTGTTGCGGTTTTCGATGCACCTGTACTTGCGGTTATCATATCAGGCGCACTTATAGGACTTGCGGCATTTTTTATCACCCTCAGAGCAAAAAAGGATAAGGGGGAGAAGAGTAAATGATTTTTCTTGAACTTTTTCTTATGTTCCTGAAACTCGGTGCATTCACCTTTGGCGGCGGTGCGGCTATGATGCCTTTTCTCGAGGACGAAGTGGTTAAAACAAGGGGCTGGCTTACAGCACAGGAGTTCGTTGACTTTGTGGCAATAAGCGAGAGCACTCCCGGTCCATTTGCGGTAAACATTGCAACCTATATCGGAACCGAGAAGGCAGGCTTTTTCGGAGCAGTAGCGGCAACTCTGGGTCTGGTGCTTCCTTCCTTTATCATCATTCTTGTCATTGCCAAGTTTTACGATAAATTCAAAAAGAGCAACGCTGTAAAGGGCGCCATGAAGGGACTTACCCCCGTTTCCATCGGTATGGTAACGGCGGCGGTTTTCTCCATTGGCTCTGTGGTATTCTTCCCCTTGGGCTTCTCCTTTGGCACGATGATTACCTACAGCTTCATAACCTCACTTATCATTTGTGCTTTAATGGTGGTGCTGTGCTTTAAGAAGCTTCATCCCATTTATATAGTGCTCCTCTCAGCGACAATGGGCATCGGCTTCGGCTTTCTTGAAAAGCTGTGGTTATAAAGGTTTCATATTCGTCAGAAAAACCCGAGGATTTAGAGAATTCTCGGGAATTTTTATTTTTTTTGAAACATTTTCATTTCTTTTGGGGTACTCTTAGTGAAAGGCCTTTTGAAAAGGACGGATGTAAATGACTGAAAAAGAATTTGAGAAAACAGTAATGGAATACTCGGATATGGTTTACAGGATAAGCCTTAATATCTGCAGAGACCCTGAGGATAGTCAGGATGTTATGCAGAATGTGTTTATGCGATACCTGAGAAAAGGTGACAGCTTAAAAAGTGAAGAGCATAAAAAAGCGTGGCTTATAAGGGTAACCATAAATGAAAGTAGAAGAATCTTTTCCTCGGGAGAGAGGAGCGACTGTGTGCCTATTGAGGAGGTTGCTGAGACCCTGCGCTTTGAAGAAAACTCCTCAGCGGAACTTTTTACAGAGGTAATGAAGCTTCCTGAGAAGTATCGCACTGTAATCTATCTCTATTACTATGAGGGCTATGCCGTAAAGGATATAGCAGGAATTCTCAGAATTCCCTCAGCCACCGTCCGCACCAGACTTTCCCGTGGAAGAGAAAGTCTCAGATGTATTTTAAAGGAGGATCACTATGACTAAGAGAAACCGTATATCGGAAATGTATGGCGATATAAAAGCCCCTGAGAGTGCAGTCAGGAGATGTCTGGCACTTTGTGAGAAAAAGAGGACCTACAGCCTGCCTGCGAGACACTCTTTTGCCTTTGCGGCTGTGATAGTAGTGCTTATGGTGGCTGTGGTCTCCGCAGGCGCCTATGGAATCCACAAGAAACGTAGTGCCGCAGAGTCTCTTGACAGCTACGGAAACTCTCTGCCTTACAGCGAGAAGGCACCTTCGGACTATACTTCCATATTTGAGTACGGAAACGAAAGCCTTGAAAATTTATCGGTCACATCAGACGGACTTACAATTAAAGCTGAGGAAACCTACTTTGACGGAAGAAGAATTTTTATTTCCTTTTCTGCTGAATATGATGGTAAGCTTCAGGGCGTGGAGCGTTTTGACTACTCAGTAGATCCGCTTCGCAATTCCATTATGGTAGAAGGTGTCTCGGTGCATCCCCTCTACGGCTCCTTTTACCTGCTCGAAACAGGAGAGGGCTTATCGGGAGTGCTGGGACTTTCCATGCCTGTAAAAGAAGATCTTGAAGCTGCGGATGTACAGATAAGTATTCCTTATCTCGTTGCTTCATCTGCAGACGGTGAGGAATTAGGCAGGGTAGAGGGCGATTTCAGCCTGAACCTGAAGATCAAAAAGAGTGCTGAGGCGCTTACCTATGAAAGCTCAAGAGCTGAGGACGGAGCATATGTGAGCAGAATATACTCAACTGCCTCCGCCCTGGAGATAGAATACTTTGTTCCCGATCATCTCATGGAAGATTACGGTAAGAATATCATGGCTCTGCCCATAGATGCTGAGGGTAATAAAAAGGGTCTGGTTTCTTCCGAACGAGAGAAGGTAATGGACGGAGTTCTGATTACTGCAAGCTATACACCCCTTGAGGGAGACAGCCTGGACGTTGTTCTCTATGACAAAAACAACACCGACGGATGCAGCGAGGAGCTGTGTATCGTAAAGGAGTACAAGGATATCAAACTTCATTGATAATTATTCTCAGAAAAGCTCAAGCCCCACGATTTTTCGTGGGGCTTTTTGCTATGATTTGGGTGCTTTAATAATCAGCAGCCGCAACCGCAGCCGCCATTGTTACCGCAATCATTGCCGTTGTTGCCGCAGCAGCTGAAAAGGATAACAAGAAGGATGATGATCCAGCAGCAGTTGCCGCCGAAAAAGCCGTTGTTACACATCTGGGTTTCCTCCTTTCGTGATTACACTACATCATATTTCGGATCTGCCCACTTGGTTACAACAATTATTGTATCTTTATGGGAAAATATCCTTCAAAGCCCATTCCAATGGGCTTTTGTTGACTTTTGCAAGCATTTGAAAAAATATATTCTATAAGTGCGGTAAATTTGTTATTCGTCGTTTTATTAAAATATAATAAAAAAAACTATACACTTTTCATAATTTTTAGATTAAGAGTTGAATTTTTCCTTTTGCAGTTGTATAATACAGAGTGAGTTAGCAGTTTTTGCTAGTATTTTAAAAAGGAGGATATCCAAATGAAAACAACAAGATTTTTGTCCATCTTGCTGACTGTTCTCATGGTTCTTTCCATGCTGACAGTAGGTGTTTCTGCTTACACCGTTCCCGACGGTTACAAGATTGCTGAAACTCCCGGCATGAATGAGGCAGGCATCGACGGCGAAGTTTACGGTCTTATCGGCGACGCTGATTTCAACGATAAGGTAAACGTAAAGGACGCCACAACCATTCAGAAGTACGCAGCTTCTCTCATTAACCTTGATGAGATCGCAAAGGTACTTGGTGATGTTAACTTTGACACAAAGGTTAACGTTATTGACGCAACAACTATTCAGAAGTGGGTTGCAGGTATGGAGGTTGATTCACCCATTAACCACATCATCTACGTTCCCACAGTGGAGACAACTCCCACAGTAACAGAGTCCACTCCCGCAGAGTCCGAGTCAACTCCTGCAGAGTCTGAATCAACTCCCGCAGAGACAGAGTCAACTCCCGCTGAGACAGAGTCAACTCCTGCAGAGTCCGAGTCAACTCCTGCAGAGTCCGAGTCAACTCCCGCTGAGACAGAGTCAACCCCCGCAGAGACAGAATCTACTCCTGCTGAGAGTGATACAATTCCTGCAGAAGACACAATTACTGTTTACTTCACAGATGCAAGAGGCTGGGGTGCAGCTTACATCTATGCATTTAACGGCGTAGAGGGCGAGTCCTCTGACAGCGAGCCCTTCGGCGTATATCCCGGTCAGGAAATGACATATGTTGAGAAAAACTCCTACGGTCAGGATATCTATTCTTATGAGATCACTGAGACTGTAGATTACATCAAGTTCTCCAACGGCTCCGTTGACGGTACAAACAGACGTACTGACAACGTTCCCAAGGAGCAGGTTGCTGACAACGCAGGCTTCTATCCTGCTGATGAGTACAGCACAAACAAGTGGACAGTAGGTACATATACTTATGAGCCCGAAGTTCCCGAGACTTCTGACACAACACCTGCTGATACAGAGTCCACTCCTGCTGAGACTGAATCAACACCTGCTGAGACAGAGTCCACTCCTGCTGAGACTGAGTCCACACCTGCAGAGACTGAGTCCACACCTGCAGAGACTGAGCCTGCAGCTGACACAGTAACAGTTTACTTCACAAACAACTGGGCTTTTGTTGACCAGTATGTATATTACTGGGGCACAGACGCTGATCCCACATGGCCCGGCGTTCAGATGACCTATGTAAGACAGAACAGCAGCGATCAGGCCATTTACTCTGCAGAGATTCCTGCAGATGTTGATGGCATTATCTTCAACGGTATTCACGATCAGGATCCCAATGTTCGCAGACAGACTGTTGACATTAAGGAAGGCATCGTTGACAACGCAGGCTTCTACTGTGATTCCGAGGTTGATGGTAAGATCACAGTTGGCACATACATCTACGAGGATGTAACTCCCACAGAGTCCACACCTGCAGA
>JAZQAF010000003.1:0-87751 GCA_045545015.1 Ruminococcus sp. | reverse complement strand
CAGTGAACCGTACTTCATGCCGATAACGTCAGAAGATACGATGGGATCCTCGTTGTAGCCGTAAGACTCAGAAGCAGCAGCCTTCATTGCAGCGTTGATGCCTTCCTTTGTTACGTTTGTGCCCTTAACAACAGCTGTCAGGATTGTTGTAGAACCTGTCGGAACCGGTACTCTCTGTGCAGAACCGATCAGCTTGCCGTTCAGTTCCGGAATTACCAGACCGATAGCCTTAGCAGCACCAGTGGAGTTCGGAACGATGTTAGCAGCGCCAGCTCTTGCTCTTCTCAGGTCGCCCTTTCTGTGCGGACCGTCGAGGATCATCTGATCGCCTGTGTAAGCGTGGATAGTAGCCATGATACCGCTCTGGATGGGAGCGAGGTCGTTAAGAGCCTTAGCCATGGGAGCGAGGCAGTTTGTTGTGCAGGAAGCAGCGGAGATGATCTGATCATCAGCTGTAAGTGTGTTCTCGTTTACGGAGAATACAACAGTCTTGAGGTCGTTGCCTGCGGGAGCAGAGATAACAACCTTCTTAGCACCTGCATTGATGTGAGCCATGGACTTCTCCTTGGAGCAGTAGAAGCCTGTGCACTCGAGAACAACCTCAACGCCGAGCTCACCCCAGGGGATGTTGTTAGCGTCCTTCTCTGCGTAGATGGTGATCTCCTTGCCATCAACTGTGATGGAGTTGTCTGTGCTTGTTACTGTGTCTGCGAGAGCGTACTTACCCTGAGCAGAATCGTACTTGAGAAGATGAGCGAGCATCTTGGGGCTTGTGAGGTCATTGATTGCAACTACCTCGTAGCCTTCTGCACCGAACATCTGTCTGAATGCAAGACGGCCGATACGACCGAAACCGTTAATACCAACTTTTACTGACATAATTTTGTTCCTCCTAAATTTTAGTGGTGATTCAATTATATAGTTTTTCTTCCGCAAATTCAATAGTTTGTGAAGAAAATAACACATTTTGTTGAAACTAAAGCTAATAATGACCCATTACTCTGAAAATTTATGCAAAAAATACACTAAAATTTACTATAAATTTTCTCTTGGGAATAATCGGAGCAGGGAAAGGGATACTGCAGATAGTCTAAGGTCAGATAACTGATAGTAAAACAGGATAATTAATAGTTCTTATATGATAATATAATGTAACACTTTATACAAAAATATTCTTGACAACCGATGGGGTATAGTTTATTATATTAGTTAGGTGTTGTGTTTTACTTATAACACGCACATTTGCACCGCAAAACGGTATATTTTCTGTTTGAAGTGCTTGTTTTTTTAATCCGACTCTTAGAAGAGCCGTTATTTATAGATATCCTTATTCTGTTAATTTACCTTTTTATATATTTTCGGGTGGATATCTTTGTACCCTTTTGTGATATGTTTCTTTCACCAAGGGGTCAGTGTATTCAGCCGATTTTTGTATTTTTACGGTAATCTTTAATCAAAATAGCATATCTAAATTTTAACGGCACCGGCGAGTTGAATCTAATTTAAGATCAAATCAAGGAGGTGTCACACAATGGATTTATGGCTTTCTATAGTGCTTGCAGCAGCAGGACTTGTCCTTGGCGTTATCGGCGGATTTGTTGTCGGTATGGCTTACAGAAAAAAGGTAGCCGAGGGTGAGATCGGTTCTGCAGAGCAAGAGGCTAAGAGGATTATAGCTGATGCTATAAAGACCGGCGAAGCCAAGAAGAAAGAAGCCGTTATCGAGGGCAAGGATGAGATCCACCGCCTGAGAAACGAATCCGAAAAAGAACTGAATGAACGAAGAAAAGAAGTTCAGCGTCAGGAAAGAAGAATCCAGCAGAAAGAGGAAACTCTTGATAAAAAGCTGGACAACTTAGAGAAAAAAGAAGAAAATGTGGCTAAAAAGCAGAGAGAAGCCGAAAAACATCTGGAAGAGATCGAGGCTGTTAAAAAGAGCCAGTTCGAAATGCTTGAAAGAATTTCAGGCTACAGTGCAGAACAGGCTAAGGCATATCTGCTTGAGCAGCTTGATTCAGAGCTTGCAAGAGAGAAGTCTCTTAAGATCATGGACTACGAGCAGCAGCTCAAGGATGAATCAGACAAGAAGGCAAGAAACATCATTTCTCTTGCAATTCAGCGTCTGGCTGCAGACCATGTAACAGAGGCTACAGTTTCCGTTGTAGCACTGCCCAATGATGAAATGAAGGGCAGAATCATCGGTAGAGAGGGTAGAAATATCCGTGCTATCGAAACACTCACAGGCTGTGACCTTATTATCGACGATACACCTGAGGCAATTACCCTCAGCTGTTTCGAGCCTGTACGCCGTGAAATAGCAAGAGTTTCTCTTGAGAAACTTATTTCTGACGGCAGAATCCATCCCGCAAGAATCGAAGAGATGGTTGACAAGGCAAGACGTGAGGTTGAGGCTACCATCAAGAGCGCAGGTGAGCATGCTGTTATCGATGCAGGTGTCGGTAACATCCACCCCGAGCTTGTAAAGCTTCTCGGTCGTCTTCGTTACCGTACCAGCTACGGTCAGAATGTGCTTAACCATTCTCTTGAGGTTTCCTATATCGCAGGCATTATGGCTTCTGAGCTGGGTATGGATCCCACAGTTGCCAAGCGTGCAGGTCTTCTCCACGATATCGGTAAGGCTCTGGACCACGAAATGGACGGAAGCCACATCGAGCTTGGTGTTGAGGTTGCAAGAAAGTACAAGGAGAGCGATGCAGTTATCCACGCTATCCACGCTCACCACGGCGACATCGAGGCAAAGACAGTTGTTGCTTGTCTCGTTCAGGCTGCTGATGCTATCTCTGCTGCAAGACCCGGAGCAAGACGTGAGAATCTCGAAAACTACATCAAGCGTCTTGAAAAGCTTGAAAGTGTTGCTTCTTCCTTCGAGGGAGTTGAAAACACATTTGCAATTCAGGCAGGCCGTGAGGTCAGAATTATGGTTAAGCCCGAGGTTGTGGGCGATGATAAGATGGCAACTCTTGCAAGAGATATCTGCCAGAAGATCGAGCAGGAGCTTGAGTATCCCGGTCATATCAAGGTTCACATCATCCGTGAATCGAGAGCCATTGACTTCGCAAAGTAATCAAAAAATCTTATATCTTTCAAATAAACCCCACGAGCTTTTCGTGGGGTTTATTTTGTTCCAAAACTAAAAGTAATCATAACTTTCAATATTGTAATCTCTTTAACAACAATTTATGTTGACAGCTAAAAATTCACAATGATATCATATAGTTACAGAATAAAATAGGATGATCAGGGGGATGCTTTGTGAAGAAATTATGCTGTAGTGTTTTGGTTTTATTAGTGGTGCTGAGCCTTTTTGCCTGCACAGCGGGAAAGAGTAATACACCCACCGAAACTTCAGTTTCGGAATCAACGGCTCCTACTGAGAGTGCTGCCCGGAATGCGGTATCCTCAAGAGATGAATTTTATCGTGAGCATCAGACACTCTCTAAAGAATCCGCTGAGTTTAATTCTGACTTTATGATGCGCATAGACTTACCTGAGGTAGGTCTTGAGAATGTATATATCAGGCAGGTAAGCGGGCGTATCTGGCTTTCTGAAGATGTTGTTGGTCAGGTTTATTTGATCGGAGATGACAGATACGGCGGTGCAATGAGCACATCTGACTACTACCTGCTTGTGACAACCGGAGATAAAATGTATGTGAAGGATTTAGTGCATCCTGAGTTATCCGCTGGGTCTATGGGCGGAACCTTGTATTTTGCTGATTTAGATGGCGATAAGGATGAGGAGATAATCCTTCGTGACCTCAAGGGTTCTTTCGGACTGGCAAAAATTTATAATTATAATGATGGAATAGAGGAGATGTTCTCTTCTTATGACGATGACAATAACAAGTTCGACACAGGATTTTCCTGTACAATTCTCAAGGATAATATGATGAGAGTTGAAAATTCATTTACGGGATACAGCACAACCTTTGAAGTAAAGAGAGAAAATGAAGAGTACTTTACTCAGTGGTGGTATGATGAGGAAGGAAATCCAAAAGATCATAATTTTGAAATAGACAGTATAAGCGATTTTGAACCGCAGGATACTGATAATGATGGTGTGAGTGAGATAGTCTGCATACAATCGGCTTCATTAATTGGACAAAGTGATTATATTGGAGACGCAATAACAGTACTCAAGTACAATAGCGAAACAAATGAATTTTATGTATCAGAAGCTTATTTTGAACCTCACGTAAGAAATATAGATTAGTTTGTTGTCTTAATATCAAAAATTCCTCCCGAGCAAAACTTATTCGGGAGGATTTTTTCTTTTGCACAATTTCTGCAACTTCGGTTGTATTTACTATATGAAAGGAGGTTTTGTTTTGAATTTCGGTACCGAACAAAAATATGAAAAACAGAGGCAAGATGCTCTCATTGAAAGAGCTATAAGGAAATACGCAGATACTGTTTACAGAATAGCCTTTCAGTACACAGGAAACATAAGCGATGCTCAGGATATCCTGCAGGAAGTATCTCTCACATTGGTGACTGCAGACCCTCCCTTTGAGGATGAGGGATATCTTCGTAACTGGATATGCAGAGTGACCATGAATAAATGTAAAAACCTTAGAAAATATCTGCGTTTTCATACCTTTGAGGAGCTTGATGAGAGTGTTCCTTCTGAAGAATCAGAAACAATATCCCTTTCAGAGGAGCTTAAAAAACTTCCAAAGAAATACAGAACTGTTCTCTATTTATATTACTACGAGGAATTTTCTATTGAAGAAATATCAGAGATACTTAGTATTAATAAAAACACGGTGGGTTCTCAGCTTCGCCGTGCAAGAGAGAAGCTCAGAAAAATAATCGAAGAAGGAGAGAAAGATCGTGTATAAAGAAATTTTTGAAAGCTTTGATAAGATCAAAGCACCCCATAAAGCTGTCGATAAAGCCGTAGCTTGTGCACTAAAAGCAAACTCTACAGCAGAAATTGATAAAGGTGAGACGGTATATCGTTTCAGAAAGCCTTTGATCTGCGCCTTGGCAGCGTGCGTATGTATTATTTTTACATGTACGCTTATATTTGGACTTGGAAAAACTGCGGTGCCTGTAGAATCAGAGGATAAGACTTTTGTAATTAACGCAGGTGCTTACGGACTTGATAAAGTAAAAGATGAGGTTGATGACACCGTTATAGGTGCCTATGCCGGCGAGCTTACAGGCGGTTGGGCTATGTATGAAAACCTTGAAAAAGATACCCTTGATGTGCCTAATTTCTTTCAGAGCTATGCCCTTAATTCCTTTGTTATTGAGGGAGAGGATATAGAGAGTGTAACCTTTAAGTCAACTGCAAAAGGTACTTATTTTGCACTATCTCCCCATGGATTCTATTCAGCGGATGGTGCTGATAAGGAGGAAACTCTCACAGAGAATTTTATAGGCTTAAGCCTTAAAAACTCTAAGTATTCCGCAGATGAACTATCAAAGTATAAGGATGGTCTTTCATACGGAGAAATATTCTGTGATACCTTTACCTACTGTAATGTAGAAAATGAAGATACTATAGATATCAGCCGAAAGATCGAGTTCGTTATCGAAAGCGATCATAAAGACCCCGCTCAGGCTCAGTGTTTAAATGAAATCTGGCTGTATGAGGAAGAAGCTGTTGGCGAAAAGCTGATGGACAGTCCATCAGAAGAAAAGCTTGATAATCTGTATCTTGAAATGTCAGGGTGCGGTGATGAGCTTCAGGCGCTGGTACTCAAGGATGCAACGGTTGATGTTATTGTTAATTTCTCTGATGGTACCACAAAGACAAAAACTCTCTTGATGGGGCTGGTCTCCAATGAAAACGGCAGATGGCTGACTATCAGTCAGAAGTAAAATTTCAAATAGATATCATAAAAACATCCGAATACTTCACAAAAGAAGAGTATAAGCTTTATTTTTTCCATAAAAAAGTAATTTTTAGTATTGCGTGGGGTTGCTTGCTGTGATATAATCACACTTACAGAGCTTGCCCTCTGTGGCAGATTTTATTATTTCAAGAAGAAAGGATGTGAGGATAATGATGAACATTAAGGCTGTGCAGAATACCCATACTCAGCTTTATTATGCTGTGTTTTTATCAAGGTCCTCACGTAGTATCCGTTTCTGATTAGCGCTATACTTGAAGTAGTGTTTTAGGAAAAAGAATGCCGCCGTGAGCGTAAGCTTTCGGCGGCTTTTTGTATATCTGTATCATTTTCTTTTGGAATTATAATCCCATGAGGGAATGTATTCCTTATCGGCAGCTTCAAGTTCCTGTGCAAATCCGTCAAGACCGAGGGCAATAAGGTGATCGAGTACCTTCTGATATTCTCGCTTGGTGATCTTTCTTCGGAGCTTTTCATACTCTGCGGCTTTACCGCAGGGCAAATATTGACCCATAAGGCTCACAGTAACCAGATCACCGAAGTTTTCGCTGAGAATATCGAGAACGCCCATACTGTTCTTTGTGTGACCCGGCAATATCAGATGGCGGACGAGAACACCTTTTTCGGCAATGCCATCCTGAGAAAGCGTAAGCTTTCCTTTTTGCCTGAACATTTCCTCGAGTGCTTTCGTTGCAACCTCTCTGTAATCGGGAGCAGAGGAATATTTTTCGGCAAGGTCATTCTGCGAATACTTGAAATCGGGAAGATATATATCCACGATACCCTCGAGAGAGCGCAGTGTCTCAACTCTCTCGTAGCCCGAGCAGTTATATACCACGGGAATCTTCGGTTTGTATATCTCAAAGGCTTTAAGTACAGCAGGGACATAGTGGGTGGCACTCACAAGATTTATGTTATGCACACCTGTCTCTTCCAGTCTCTTTATTTCATCTGCCAGTGTCTCGCAGGAAATAGAGGAGCAGGGGACAAGGTTATGTGAGATTTCAAAGTTCTGACAGTAAACGCATTTAAGGGTACAGCCTGCAAAGAACACAGCGCCTGAGCCTTTATTGCCGCTGATGGGAGGTTCCTCCCAGTAGTGGGGAGCAATTCTGGCAACGGATGGCGTAAGGCTTCTCCTGCAGTTTCCGCCCTCAGTTTTACTTCCACGATATGCCCCGCATTTGTGGGGGCAAAGTCTGCATATCATAAATATCACCGCTTTGAGTATATCACACAGGCGGCGATTTGAAAAGATATAGCTCTGTAAAAAATTGCATACTCACTTCACTTTTTGTGAAGATAGGAGGAATAGATTTGGAAAAAATGATGATTGAGGTCAAGGACCTCAGAAAAGAATTCAGAAAGGCTATTAAAGAGCCCGGACTTAAAGGTTCTTTCAAAGCATTATTCAGGCCTAAGTATGAGACCGTTAAAGCAGTTGACGGCATCAGCTTTGAGGTTCCCAAGGGAGAGATCATCGGATTTATCGGCCCCAATGGTGCAGGAAAATCCACAGTAATCAAGATGCTCACAGGTATTCTTACTCCCACCTCAGGCGAATGCAGGATAGACGGGGTTATACCTACTGAAAACCGCAAGGACTATGTTAAGGAGATCGGCGTTGTTTTCGGTCAGAGAACTCAGCTCTGGTGGGACCTTGCACTTCGTGAGACCTATATGGTCTTAAAGGAGATATATGAGATTCCCGAGAAGGAATATGAGGAGAGAATGGCGTTTTTAAACGAGGTTCTGGAGCTTGACGACTTTATCACAAGCCCTGTTCGAACCCTCTCCCTCGGTCAGAGAATGCGTGCAGATATTGCTGCATCCCTGCTTCATAACCCCAAGGTGCTTTTCCTTGATGAGCCCACCATAGGACTTGATGTGGTTGTTAAGGATAACATCAGAAAGGCTATCCAGAAGATCAACAGAGAAAGCGGCACTACCGTCATTCTCACAACTCACGACCTTGAGGATATCGAGCTTCTCTGCAAGAGAATTGTTATGATCGACAAAGGCAGGAAGGTCTTTGACGGTGAGCTTTCAGAGCTTCGCCGCAGATATGGTCAGATGAGAGAGATGTGTTTTGAACTCAGAAACGCAGAGGATATATCAAAGCTTTCCTATAAAGAGGAGTTTTCCTTCTCAGAGGATGACCTCAGCGTAGAGCAGAGCGGCAGTAACGTTAAGGTAAGATTCAATTCAGATGTTGTATCTGTTGAGAAGATGCTTTCCTATACTCTCTCAAAGGTTCACGTCAAGGACATCAACGTAAAGGATGCGGACATTGAGGAGATCATCCGCAGGTTGTATTTAGGAGGAGGCGAACAGATTTGAGACGACTCTTTCGCATCTATAAGCCCTTTACCAGAGCAGGTCTCCTTGAAATGGTAGCATACAGAGTAAACTTTATCTTCTTTCTTCTGGGCGAGATAATGAAGTGCTTTGTTATGTTTTTTGTGTGGAAGGCTGTCTTTGACAGCTCCGAAAGCTCCACTCTCTACGGATTCACATATGATAATATGGTGGTTTATCTTTTTATAACCTTTCTCAGCGGATACATAACATATTCAGACGGCTCCTACGTTGTAGGCAAGGAGATTCTCGACGGCTCCATTGCAATGCGTATGATAAAGCCTGTTGATTTTGATATGTGCTTTCTGTTTCAGGAGCTTGGCGGAAAGATTCTCCAGATTCTCATAGTGTTTATGCCTATTACGGTGGGAGTTGAGGCCTACAGATGGATCATAAACGAAGAGTTTATGATGAATGTACCAATGTTTTTGCTGTTTATCCTCAGTCTTATGCTGGCCTATGGCATCAACTTCTTCTTTAATGTGGTGTATGGCTTTCTGGCCTTTTATCTCAAAAACCTCTGGGGTACAGATATCATAAAGGGTGTTATCGTAGGATTCCTTTCAGGTGCTACGATCCCTCTTGCCTTTATGGGAACATTCGGAAAGGTTCTGGGATTTTTGCCTTTTGCATCCCTTTCATACACTCCGGTAATGATCTATATGGGAATGTATGACCCCGTGGAGATTGTTTTCTATATGGGTTTGCAGATCATCTGGCTCTCGGCTTTTGTAATCACCTCGAAGCTTGTGCTTCGAAGCGCAATGAAACGCCTTGTGGTGCATGGAGGTTGATAGTATGATGAAATACATAAGACTTCATAAAATCTTTATCAAGCAGGATCTTAAAAAGCTTATGGAATACAAGGTGGATTTTCTGCTGGGCGCAGTAGGATTTCTCCTTGAGCAGGCTGTGCAGATATTCTGCCTCGGTATTATTTTTGCTTCCATTCCAGCTCTTTGTCTTACAGAGGGAGGTAAGGTAGTTGATTCATGGAGCTTTAACGAGGTGCTTTTTATCTATGGATTCTCCCTTATTCCTAAGGGTATCGACCATCTTTTCTTCGATAATCTCTGGGGTTTAGGCTACTGGATAGTTGATAAGGGTGACTTTGATAAGTATCTGACAAGACCCGTTAATTCGTGGTTCTATGTGCTTTGTGAAAAATTCTGTGTGGATGCACTTGGAGAGTTCATTGTAGGTGTTGCACTTATCATCTACAGCACTCTCTCAATGCCTGCTGATATTGCAGGGGCAATAAACTGGTGGAGAGTGGTGCCCGTAATTGCAATCATTCCCTTCTGTATCCTGATTTTCACATCCATAAAGACTGCCACGGCGGCAATATCTTTCTGGACAAAGCGAAGCGGACACATCACTCATATGTGCTATATGGTAAATGAGTTTGCAAAATATCCCACAAAGATATATAATGTATTTATAAAGACTGCAATTACCTATATCCTGCCCTTTGCACTTACTGCATACTACCCTGCAATATACATATTAAGAGGCGAGGCTCTCTGGAGCCTTCCTGTAACAGTGGTGGTATCGCTTGTTCTGTTTGGTATATCACAGCTTATCTGGAACAAGGGTATCGGTGCTTATGAATCAGCAGGAAGCTGAAGCAGAATAATTTTTATTGAGGTAGCTCATGAAGAATCCTTTTCTCCTCTACAGCGAAGTTGAGAAAACTGAATATCTGACCCGAGCTTGCTCTGTCAACAGCGTTCGTATTGAGAAGCTTCCCATAAAGGGAATTGATGACGATATAGAGGGAAAGCGTGCTGATGAAATATTCTCTGCAAGAATTATAAGCGAGGATATAAGGTCATCAGCCGAGAGGATGAAGGTGGATGTGTCTCAGTACAGCTTCAGAGATCTGCCCAGATTTCTCTCTGACAATATGCTGAGTGAGGATGTGCTTGCTCAGCGGCTTTCACAGCAGATGGCAAAAAAGTACGGCAATCGTCTTGGGCTTCTTCTTCTGACCCTCAAGAGGGGGGAAGAGGATAACCGCAGGGTTCGTCACGATTGGAGTGACGAGCATTGGGAGTACTGGAGAAATATCAGAACAGTTATCCTTACAGGTGGTCTTGCAGGCGGAATGCTGGGAAAAAGATTCAAGGAGCAGATACAGTATGTGTTTGACATGGCAGGGGAGAAATGCTACGATATTAAGCTCTTTGAGAATTCCTCTCATATAGGCTCCTTCGGTTGTGCAAAGCTTGTGCCTTATGATGATAAGGTTTTTCCTGTGTTTGATTTCGGTCAGACAAAGCTTAAAAGGTGCATTGTCACAAAGAGGGCAGGGGAGATAAGCAATATAAATGTGCTTCCCTCGGTGCCTTCCATAAATATGGAGCTGGACTTTTCCGACAGCGACGAAAATTACAGCAGGGCAATGGAGCTTCACAGATATCTTCTCAATGTCCTTTGCGAAACTTGCAAGGAGGTTTCGCTTGAGGAAGGTGAGAGAGGAGAAGCTGTAATAAGCATCGCAAACTATGTGGTTGGCGGCACTCTCAATACATTCAGAGGAGGATATGCAAAGCTGAGCCTTCTGGCACTTGACTATGAGGCGATGCTGTCCGATGAGCTTTCCTCAAGACTTCACCGTCCCTACAGAGTGCATCTTGTTCATGACGGAACTGCTATAGCTCTCAATTTTGCAGGACAGGAAAATACAGTATGCCTTTCTTTAGGCACTGCCTTCGGAGTAGGATTTCCCCCTGAAAACATCGATAATTATATAATTCCCTGACAGAAAATCAGAGATATCAAGGGCACAGACGTACTTTCGGCTGTGCCTTTTTTATATTAGTTCAAAGTGCTGTAAAAATTATAGGAAATATGCCATATTGCTCTATCAATATACACAAAAGATTCTTAGAAACATTGTGCAAAAAGTAGGCTAAAAATAAACCGAAAAGTGTTTATTTTTTATGGTAAATATGGTATAATCCACTGTGAAGTAAAGTGCGTAGCTATACTCTGAACAGCTGCGTGCTGAAAAGTTTAAAAAGGAGAGGATAACTTGAAACTTCGCAGACTTTTTTCTCTGCTTCTCTGTGTTCTCATGATGACAAGTGCTCTCGGCATTTGCGCAGTTAACACTTCCGCTGCAGAGACTGAAACAGCAGAAACAGGTGCTTCCCTCGGTAACTACTACAACGTAGATTACCTTGAGAAGGAAGCAAAGGCTTACCTTGCTACACAGGCAGATAAGTCCAAGACAGATCTGGGTGCAACCTATACTCCCGAGAAGACCACTTGGAAAGTATGGACTCCCAATGCTACAAGAGTTCAGCTCAAGCTTTATGCAACCGGTTCCGATATGGAAAGCGGCGCAGCTGTTCTTGACAAGCAGGATATGACCTTCGACAAGACAACCGGCGTATGGTCTATCGCACTCAATGGTGATTACAAGGATGTTTACTACACCTACATCATCACCACATCCGCAGGCACAAAGGAAACTTATGACGTTTATGCTAAGGCAGCAGGCGTTAACGGCGACCGTTCAATGGTTGTTGACCTTGACTCCACCGATCCCGACGGTTGGGATAAGGACGAGCACGTATTCCTTGACCAGCAGACAGAAGCAGGTCTCTGGGAAGTACATATTGCTGACCTTACCTCTTCCGATACATCCGGCGTTGACAAGAACTACCAGGGCAAGTACTTAGGTTTTGCTGAGGGTGGTCTCACAATCAACGGCAAGGATGGCGCTAAGAGCGTTGGTATCGACTATCTTGTTGAGCAGGGCATCAATGCAGTTCACATTCAGTGTCCCTTTGACTTCGCTTCCGGCGACGAGACAAACCCCGAGTCCTACAACTGGGGCTACGATCCCAAGAACTACAACGTTCCCGAGGGTATGTACGCAACTAACCCCTACGACGGTAATGTAAGAATCAATGAGTTCAAGCAGCTCATTCAGGCTCTCCACGACAGAGGCATCACCGTTATCATGGGCGTTGTTTACAACCACACATACGTAACTGAGCAGTCTGCATTCACATACACCTGCCCCGGTTACTACTACAGAATGAGTAGCTCAACCTTCTACATCAACGGTACAGGCTGCGGTAACACACTTGCTTCCGATAAGGCAATGTTCAACAGCTACATGCTCAACTCCCTCAGATACTGGGTTGAGGAGTACCACATCGACGGTTTCCGTTTCGACCTGATGGCAGCTCATGACTACATCACAATGAACGAAATCAGAGATATGTTCAACAAGATGTATGATGGCGAAGGCAAGAAGATCATCATGTACGGTGAGCCTTGGACAGCAGGTGCATCCTCAGGTCTTGCAGGCTCCAATGAGACTTCTACCTCCAACATGAACAAGCTCAATTCCAACATTGCAGCATTCAATGCTAACACAAGACAGAACCTCAACGGTACTGAGAAGGGTACAATGAAGGGTTGGATCTGCGGTGCAGCTACTGCAGCATATGTAACAGGTCTCAAGGACGGCGTAGTTGGTAAGATCAACAACGCAAGATACCCCAACCAGTCCGTTAACTACGTTGACTGTCATGACGGTGTTTCCTGGTGGGATAACATCATCATGTGTCAGAACGGCGGCGCTAAGACTCCCGTAGAGAAGTACGACAGCACAGACGCTAAGTACAGAAGCCAGCTCAGAACTACTTTCACATACCTCTACACAGCTCAGGGTCTGCCCTTCACACTTGCAGGTACAGAGTTTGCACGTTCCAAGTACGGTAACGGTAACTCCTACAATGCAGGCGAAACAAACGCATTCGACTGGACAAGAATTGATACATACGCAACAGAGGTTGCATATGCAAAGGGTATGAGACAGATCAGAGCTGCTTTCAGCCCCTTCACAAATTCTGAAACAAAGAACACACCCACATGGCTCACAACTTCCAGTAAGAACGGCATTCTTGCTTATTCCCTTGATAATAACAAGGCTGGTGAGTGGAGCAAGGCTGTTGTTGTTGTAAACAACGGCAACGCAGGCACAGTTACACTTCCCGCAGGCACATGGACAATCGTTGCTGACGGCGAGAAGGCAGGTCTTACATCTCTCGGTACCGTATCCGGCACTTACAATGTAGCAGCTAACGGTTCCGCAGTTCTCGTTCAGGGCACAACAACTGACAAGGCTGACGAGTACGAGACAATTACAATCAACCACTACATTGGCGACGAGCTCCTCAAGTCCTCTGAAGTTAAGTACGCAGTAGGCACAACATGGAGAGCAACTCCCGATGCATACACAATCTTCGACCACAAGATCACTAAGGTTGACTTCAACAAGGGTACTAAGGATGGCGACAGCGTTTACGGTACAGTTGAGAAGGGTCAGAACGTAGAAGTTAACTACTACTATGAGCTCGTTAATAAGAGCGGCTACCTCACAATCAAGTACGTTGACGTAAACGGCGATGCAGTTGTTTCCGACGTTAACTACAGACTCCTCGACGGCACAGAGTACAACGTTCCCTTCGAGAACAAGGCTGGCTTTGAGCTCGTTGCTGACAAGTATCCCACAAACTTCAAGGGTGTATTTGATGCAGATAATCCTGCAACAATTACCTTCACTTACAAGGCACTTGCATCTGACAAGATCACAGTTTACTACTACAATGCTCTTGGCAGCGGCACTCTGAGAATGTATGCATATACAGAGGAAGAGGAGAAGCCTCTCGGCGCATGGGATAATTCCCTCCAGAACATGGAGAAGGTTACAAATGCAGCAGAGCTTCCCGAGGGTGAGGAAGTTGGCAACTGGTACAAGAAGACAATTGATGCTTCCAACAACCAGCTCGATTACTTCCCCGCATCCTGTAAGATCATGTTCCTCCTTTCAGGCGCAGGTAAGCAGGAGCCTCTCAATGGTGAGGCAGGTTACGATGCATCCGGTACAATCTTCGTTAAGAACAAGATCGTTACCTTCGACGCAAAGGTTATCACATCTCACATCGACGCTGAGACAGGTGAGAAGCTTGCAGAAGATACAGTTACTGAGTACAACAACGTTACAAGTAACGAAATCTATGTAACTGCTCCCAAGGCAGGTCTCGGTACACCTTCAGCACCCGCTAACGCTTCCGGTAACCTCATCGCAGGTTCCACTTGCGTAGTTTACATGTACTCCGATGATATTGAGCCTCCCATACCCGGCGAGGGCGTTCTCCTCGGTGACGCTGACCTTGACAGCAAGGTAAACGTTAAGGACGCTACAGCTATCCAGAAGCACGCTGCAAACCTCATCACACTTGAAGGTGATGCAATCCTCGCAGCTGATGCAGACGGTGACGAGAAAGTTAACGTTAAGGATGCAACAGCTATCCAGAAGTACGCAGCAGGTCTTGATACAGGCTATGACATCGGCGAGGCTATCCCCGGCACAGGCGGTGGTGATGACAAGCCCTCCACAGGTCTTATCGATACTCTTATCGCTGAGTACAATGCAGCAAATGACCTTCTCAAGAACAACGCTGACTACGTAACAGAAGCAGCTCTCAAGGCTGACAACGAGGATCTTGCTCCCAAGGCAGACTTCGGTTTCGACCTTTCCAAGGAAGATACAGGCAAGAACGAGTATCAGAAGTTCGAGGCTGTTCTCAAGAGCGCAAGCTACTTCGTAGTTCAGGGCGGTACTGATGAAGAGATTCAGGCAGCTATCGATGATGTTAAGAAGAACGCTGAGTGGTTCGAGTACTTCGTAACAGAGATTCATCCCGAGCCTGTAACAACCGCTCAGGGCTCCACAGTTGTTTACTTCTCAAGCAACAAGGGTTGGGCAAACGTAAATGCTTACTGCTGGTCAACATCTAACAATCAGAACAATGCTGGATGGCCCGGTGTTGCAATGACATACGTTGAGACTAACGATATGGGCGAGAAGATCTTCTCCTATGAAGTACCCGCAGGTATGAATATGATCATCTTCAACAACGGTTCAGCTCAGACTGAGGACCTCAGCCTTGAGGTTTACACTCAGAACGGCTTCTATCTCGACAACAACGCTTCCGGTAAGTGGACTGTAGGTCAGTACACTCGCTGATTAGCTCCCAAGAGATAAAGACCATATTGAGTCTTGATTAACAAAATAAGGCGCACAGCTTTCGCTGTGCGCCTTTTCTTTTGCGTACTTTAATCGGATGACTGTTGTTGCCGTTCACGAGGCTGTGCATCATGTAAGGGCAAATAATAAAGCAGGATATGATGTTTTCAAGAAGTTTGTGAGACGGTACCTTGAGCTTGAGGGAGAGAACGTGCATGCACTTCTCAAGGAAATCAAGGAGAACCGAGAGGCACAGGGAGAAAATCTTACACCCGAAGAGATAATGGAGGAGCTTGTGGCAAATACAATATCCTCTATTGCAAGTAACGAGAAAGCTATGCAGGCATTCCTGAAGCTCGATGTCAAAGAGAGAGTAACCCTCAGACGAGTGCTTCAGAACATTGCTGAGAGAGTAAGATCCATAGCCTCGAAGCTGACGGGTGCAGAGGGCAGAGTGCTCCTCAAGGATTCAGATAATCTCCTGACTCTGGCAAAAGAGATGAATAAGGCTCTGAAGGATGCAGGGGAGAATGTGGAGTCTCAAGGAATACAAAATACAGGCAAAAAGTATTTACACGATTCTCAGAAAAATATTGACTCTGATTCAGATTTGACGGATAATGAACACAGAAATAATGGAGGTGCTGTATATGGCAGTCAAAACACCGAGCTACTGGGAGAAGGAACAGTATCAACCCTTAGTGGAAGGTACGACACTGTATGGAAACAAAGTGAAAGTGCCCGAAAGATTTTGGGATACTTGGGAGTACTTCGAGAAGGCAAAGCGCAGAATGAAGGAAACACTGGAGCGTCTGACAGCAGATGGCTTGCGTCAGAAGCCTACGAGCAACAAGTTGAAAAAGGATTTGAAGATGGTGTTTTACGAACTTTACGAGGAGTAAAATTAAATGGCTAGGAAGTGTAAGCGCCATTGCTTTGTATCCCGAACAGATAATAATGGTAACTGATAATGGCGTGCCCGTTAATGATGTTACATCAGAAGACGTTTCTTCTGATACAGAAAAGAAAAGATTCTCCTACGGGGATGAGAGTGTGGATTTCTGGGGAGTGCTGGATCCTATGGACGAGGCAGACGCTGAGACTTCGGATCTGCTTCGTGGATATATGGAGACGGCAGGAGAGATCCTCAGTAAAACCCGAGGGGTGGAGATTAAAGAGGGAGAGGTCAGGAGAATTGCAAACTCTATCCTTCGGAAGTACACCGGACATTACAGCACAGAACACGCTCAGAGAATCGAGCTTATCCTTGATGTTGCCGCAAAGAATCCCGTATATCCCATAGAGGATGTTGTGGGAGAAGTAGCGGCAGTTATGAAAGGGGCTCTCTCTAAGGGAGACTTTGTTGTGGATGCACACGCAGAGGAAAGAGCTGAAGTCTTCGAGGATATGAGAGGCTTTAAAAAGACATACCTTACAAGAGACCAGCTTGAGACTCTGGAGAGCAGAAGTCTTTCTGAGAATATGATCACAGACAGAAAAATCCTGTTACAGCTAATCTGTAACAGGAGCAGGGGATATCAGTTCTGTTTTCTGACTATCTTGTATTCGTCCTCAAGGCTGAAGTAGTGGCAGTCAAAGTTACTTCCTCTAAGGAATTTTTCCATCTCGTCCTCGTCAAGATTAATCTCGCACACATAGCACTGAGTATATTCATCAAAAACATAATGTGAGCATTGCTCGCAGGTGCCTGAAGATTTCATATTACCACTCCTAAGTCTCTTTCTTTCAAGATTATACAACATTTTATTGCTGAATACAATACATAGGTTTTCAATATAATAAGCACTAAAGAAGCCTCCCTTTTACGGGAGGCTTTAGTCTTTTAGTTTCCTTTATCAAGGTCTATCAGGAATTCTTCCGCTTCCTGAGCACGCTTCTCGTGGAAATCCTCATCAAGCTCTTCGTTGCTTACTGTCTTGAGAGGATCGCCTTTCTTTTCCTTCTTATCTTCTCTTATCATGATTATCATATTGATAAGCTCACTGCCAAATGCAACAAGAAGCAAAAGGACTATTGCGGCATATCCGTACCAGTGAGAGAAGAAATCCATCAGAGAGGAAAGAAGCGGTATAACACAGAGTACTTTTCCTACGATCTGTGTGTCATCTATTTCAGGATCAGGAGGGGCTCCCTGAGCAGTACCCTGAGTTGTAAAGTAGTACCTGCCGCTTTCCTGATAGGGTTCTGAAACGATCTGATGTGTCACAAGCTTTCCTGCCAGATCATCCTGAGTTCCGTTATATGTAATAACATCGCCCTTCTGAAGCTTTGAGGCATCTGTTTCTTTAATAAGAATAACATCACCGACCTGAAGATGCGGCTCCATACTGCCGCTCTGTACTCTTAGAATACCATAGCCGAATATCTTAGGTGTCTTGCCTGTGATCCTTGCTGCAAACACATAGACAAGGGCAACTACAAAAATAGCAAGCACAATATAGATTATACAATTCAGAATTTTGCGTGCCATAAGATACCTCCTGACTTAAGAGAAACGCCCGGCTGATAAGAAAAACCAGTCGGGCGGAAGTTCTTTCATTTGATATTATACCAAATAAAAATGATTTTTAATTGTTTGTAAGAACTATTTTGCTAATTTCGAAATTTCCTGCAGCTTCAAACTCTACATACCACTCGATATAGGCGTTGACAGCATCGTTAGCACCTGCGGGAACTTCGTACTGATTCACAACGGGAAGCCACTTTACAGTGTTGATAACCTCGTCCTCTAGTTCAGAGTCCTGTGCAGGATAGGTGTATCGCTCTACAGTAGGAGTCAGTGTTCCTACAAAGTACTTACTCTCAAGATCTTCGCTGTATTTAATATCAGTGAATAGAGAGACATTAGTAGCAACAGCAGCTGCATTTGTGATATCAGTTCGGAAGTAGAGAACTGTGCCTGCTTCTACGGATGTTCTGCTAAGAGAATTAATAGAAGTTTCGCTGTAGATGATCTCACCAGAAGCGGCATCGAGAGTACCCTGATAGGTTGCTCCTGTGCACTGGTTGCCGTTAATCTTTGACTCGTAGGTGAGTGTCATAGGCGTTCTCTGATAACCACCCTTAACAGCTGAACGCTGAGACCATGAATAGGTGAAGCCTACAAGGTTTACACCAAGCATGATAACAAGTATTATCTGTGTAATCAAAAATCTCTTTTTCACGGTCTCACCGTCCTTTCGTTTTGTTAGTAAGTGGTTCTGTAGTTGTGGTAAACGTTGCTGTATTCAAAGATAAGATCAATCTTACCGTCCTCGAAGTTCTTAACATCGCCACCAAACCACTGGTTGCTGGAGTTCTTGAACTTGATACCAACTACATCCTCAGGTACTGTAATCTCATAGCAGTAGAACTTCTGAGCTGTACCGGTCCAGTAGCTGGATCCAACAGAGTAGTTCTTTTCGGTAGGTGTAAGGTCTGCAAGATTTATAGTACCGTTTCCGGTATCTGTCCAGTAGTAAACCTGATTGATTGTATTGCGCTCCTTGAGGTAGTAGATAACACCAACTCTCAGAGTCTTGCCTGTAGCTGCGGAGCTCTTCCATGCACCTGCAGATGTACTTGAACATACAAAGTAATTATTGGTGGATGTTCTTCCGCTGCCGGCCTCCCAAGTATGTGTACCGTCAGAGAAGGTGATAGCGGTCACACCGTCGGGGATTCCATTGGTCTCGAAGATTCCGTCACCGTCTGCATCTGTAAGTGTTACTGTGTAGCCGAAGTACTCGTAAGCAAATGTAGCAGTTACAGTTGTGGGTGAAGCGGTTGTGGGAGGCACAAAGTATGTTGTGTATGTGCCATTGGGCTTGGTGGGCTTACCCCAACGTCCGTTCTGCTGCTCGGGCTGTGTTGTTGTAGTACCGCCTGTGGTTTCGTCAATATCTTCGTTAATTCCGTTACAGTCAAAAATCCACGCATTGTTGAATGTTCCGTTTGTAAGCTGTTTGGGATTCCAAAGAATATATACATTCTTATCCGATTCATACTTAATAAGAGGAGCAATACAAGTGCGGTTATCAAGGTTACTGTAGTTAACCTGAGGTTTGTTCCAGAATGTAAGATATGTGCCGTCCTCAAGCTCTTCATCAAAGTGGAAGGAGTAGAGGTGGCTGCCGTCTGTTGTAGTAATCTTTGTCATACGACCCTGATCACCCAGCCATTTATCTGCGTGAGCACTTCCGTCAACAACATAGCCGCCGTTTTGTGCGAGATTCTGCTTGTTATTACCAAGAGCAGTAACAAGATCTATGTTTGCCTGGCTCATAATAGATACAGCAGGTAAGCGGTTCTGGTCAAAGAACTGGTTTTCGTAAGCAGTGGGGACTCTCAGATAAACTGTAGTACCTGTTTCGTCAGGGAGAAATACATCCTCTCCGCTTTCAAGAGCGTAGTAGATTGTTTCCTCACCTCTGCCGGGGCCAAGCCAATAGTTATGGATTATAGCGGTATTATCCTTATCGCAACGATTGAATCTTACCTCATCCAGGTCTTTGGGAATATAGCAGAACCAGGTATTTGTACCCTCAAAGAGGGAGGGGGAGTCGGTCATACTGTAATTAAAAGTATAGCCGCTATATTTAATGTTAACTCTCATCTTGGGAGAGTTGTTGTTAAGCCATCTGTCGGTTGTAGCATCGCTGAAACCGATTCTCTCAACATCGCCGTCGTACCAAAGACCTGTGCCATTAGAACCAAAGGCGGTGTATGTGGTATTGGTGCCACGGGTGTTAGCAGGCCACTTGTTGTCCTCTGTATTGGTACCTGTAGTCTGCCAAATGAACTTCAGATTCTGAACAGCTCTGGGGATTTCACCGGTCCAGACATGAGTTGTAGCATTGTAAGTAAAGCCACTGTACCAATAATTGGATGGAGAGTCAAGATTTACAACTCCCAAAATCTGACTTGCATTAGATTCACCCTCGTTTACACTGTCAACCCACTGAGAAGCTGTGTAATCACGGAAGGTAATGGTATCCATAACATCCCATGAGGAGCAGAACTTAATATCAACCTTTACATTAGCTCCGGGGGGAATCTGTGTTTCGTTGTAAGCCTGATCAAAAGCCTCAAGCCATACTGCGATTGTAATAGTCTTTGTCTGATCTTTAGGAACTGTGAACAGTACCTGAGAACCATTCTTGTTAAAGTTATTAGTTTTATTGAAAACTTTATAGATTGCGCGGTTTGCAATCGCTTCAGTGCCAGTACCGGTGTTTAATGTAGCATAGCCGGTGGTGGAATCTATACTCTTGATAGCCTTCATATTTGCTCTGTTGCTGGAAGGCCATGTAGGCTTTGTAGTAATGATAAGGTTTCCTTCACTGCTTGCTGTATCTCCGTCACCGTCATCTATGCGGATTCTGAAGGGATTGCTGTCGTCATCCAGTCTGTTGCCGTTAATGTAGAAAGAGGGCATTTCCTTGAACCAGAATGTGGTATCAGCGTCCTTGGCAGTTAACTCAAACTGGAGATAGAGAAGGTTGGAGTTGATCTCTTCCTGTGAAAGTTCTCTGAATTTTAGAGTTTTTCCGCTAACGCCGCTCGTGTAAGCGCTATTGCTGGTTGCACTACCACTATATAGAGCGTAGAAATGTTCACCGTCAAAGCTGGAAACGGGAGTGAATTTCGCGTTTGCCTGAGCTTCAAAGAACTGATTGAGCTCTGCGGTTGTGTCTTCGTAGTCAGGACCTTCACCTATAATGAACTCTGATTTAAGTGCGGAAGCGGTGGGGATATTATTACCTTCCATTTGAAGGGAGGTAATACCCTCAAACCAAGCAAAGGTCATTGAGGTTATAGTTAGAATAATCTCTATAAGTGCTATAACGGAGAGCAGAATATTCACAGGTTTTCTATTGCGTTTTTGTTCTTTGAAATGCTGCGCCCTTGGAGTTTTACTCTTTTGGGCATAATGTTGGCCTGTCATATAACACTCTCCTTTCGTTTGAAATTTTTGAAGTAAAAGTAGATTTACCAGGTAGTATCAGTGTTGTACCAGGCACCCTTGAGACGACCGTCACCTGTCCAATCGGATGTCTTGAAGAGATTTACGCTTGCAAATCCTGTGCGGTGGTCATCGGTCTGGTTGTAAACCAAGCTGGAGTCCCAACCCCATGTGGTTGCTGAGGGATTGTATCTTGTAACAACAGCCATAGTCTTGCCTGCGGGAACAACAGCAACATGTCTGAGCTTGCCGCCTGAAGGTGTGAAGTGTGCACGCAGTGCAGTCCACTTTGTTGAGGAATCGTTATCACCTGCAAAGAAGTAGATAGCGAATACTGCGTCATCACCCTTAACATTTTTGGTATCCTCAATATAGACAATCTGATTACCCCAATAGCCTGTACTGGAGGTGTTGAGTGTTACATAATGGTTGTCGCCACGACTTCCGAGATTTGTCCATGTCTCATAGGTTGTAGTCTGAGCATTATTCATTCTCTTGAATGAGATGTTATCAGCATTAGAGGGGATAGTGATCTGCCAGCGATAGTTCTCGTTCTGGTAGCTCATCTTATAGTCAAAGTTCTGAACTGTACCATTTCCGTCGGTTACACTGTACATCAGGTGAATCTCACAATCATCCTGTCTGAGATAACCATTGGGAGTACCGTCGAGAAGGGTGAGGGTGGTACGGTCAAAGTTTTCTGACCAGATACCGGCACTGTGACCGATTGCAACATAGGTCGAGCAAGTGCCAACGGTACCTGCTTCCCAGTAATTGTATTCTTTGTTATCTACGTATGTATCGGGATTGTAACGAACAAATCTGAGGGTTTCTGTGCCTTCGGGAAGGCTTACATACCAAGTATAGTCGCTCTGATAATTTGTTGACTGTGCCATACGATGATGAATACCGTGATCATCAATAGCAAATACATAACACTTACCGTTATCAACGTCGTCATCAACCCATTTTTCAACGGTCTGGTCAACAAAGTAGATAGTACGAACCTCTTCAAAAGAGGTGGAGAACTTAACAAAAATGTTGAGGTCATTAAGATCAAGAACGCTTTCAACACAGTCTGCATCGGTACCCTCAAGCCAGATGTTCATTGTTACTTTGAGAGTTTCACCTGCAGCAATATTGAAAAGAACATTGTCCTTATCATTACCAAAAACAAATTCACCAAAAGAACGAACATCGCAAACAGCAGTTTCAGTCATTTCACCATTTGCTGATACTGTTTTTACTGCATTGTTCTTTTCAGCGTATTCAATAGATGTTGAGTTATCAAAGATAGTGGTCTTTCCGCCGGGCTTATTCTCAACAAATGAAATGCGGATAGCATTAGCAGTTTTGTTGGAAGCATCTTCACAGTAGATTCTGCTTTCGTTAGAGAGCCACACACTGGTAGCGCTCTGTGAAGAAAGAGTAAAATCTACAGAAATGTACTTTTTGTTCTCGTCGTTTGCAGTACCTTCACGGAATACGAGATCAGAAGTGTCAACACCTTCTGCAAAATCTCCGTCACCGCCTTCAGCGTAATTTGAGAGAGGGAAGAAGAAGTTTCTTCCGTCAACGCTGGAGCACTCGGAAAGCTTGATATTTTCGATATTAATGGAGCCCTGATTGTTATCTTCGTCACCATAGTTCATTTCAAGACCTGCGTCAGCAGAAATAGTGAAATAATCATTTGTTTCAAGATTAGTAACATAATTAGCCTTGAGCCATGAGAAGGTAGCTGTTGCGAATACGGCAATCACAAGCGTCAATGCGACAGCAGAATAAACTAATCTATTAAGCTTTGTATTATGTTTTTTCAAATTGTCGCACCTCCTTGTGTTAATTGGTTAGGGTAAAATAAAGTAAATTACTGTCCCTGAGTATTTTCGTTAGCAGCTTCTTCTGATTCAAAAGCTACAAATTCAAGATTAATATTGAATTTTCCGCCTGAGAGTGCACGAAGAGTCTCTGCATCACAGCCTTCAAGCCAAATATTGATTGTGGCCTGGCCTTCAAAGTAACCTGTGTCGGGATTGTAAACGGTATCAGCAATCCATGTGCTATCCTTAGGATTGTTCTCAGGTGTTGCTGAAAAACCGGTAAGTACATCTGCTTTTGTGGTTGTTGTTTGAGTGGTAAGGTAGTCAGAAGCAAAGTATGTATGCTTTGAAGTATTATCGGAAACATTGATACCTGTAAGTACAGAGTAATTGTCACCATTCTTTACAAGCTCTACATCGTTTCTGGGAATCATGGTAAAGCAGAGATTGTCTGAGCTGTCAACTGCAGAAATTCTCAGTGCGCCAACGATGCAATCGGTAGAAAAATTACCATATGTGCTCTTGTTGCCTGGAGAAATACCAACAAGATCATTGTTTGTTTTTTCGCAGGAAGTAATAATCTCGGTTCCGGCACCCATATATATTTCACCGGCGAAATTGGTGCGGAAACAAACATTCTGAGAAATATAGGCACTGTTTTTGTTAGGAGTTGACCAAACCTGAGTACAGTCAGGGATACGGACATTGTCAGTCTGAGTGAAAACAGGTCTCAGAAAGGTTTTGCCGTCAGATGTAATGTCAAGCATATTGAGCTTATCCTTAACTCTGTTACCCTCAGAGATGTACTGCTGAGTGTCAGCACTAAGTAGATCAATACCAAAGTGCCATGTGGCACCGCCATCAAGAGACATCTCAAGATTCTTGCTGGCACCAAGAGATATGCTGAGACCGCTTGCATCAGCTTTCTCCTGAGTGGCAAACCAAGCCCAAGCCGCAACACCTAAAAGTATTACAGTTACCAGTACAAGCGATATTAACTTTGTTATATCTTTAGCTTGCTTTCCTGCAAACTTTTGCTTCAAGAGCTTTAGTTTCTCCATAATTTAGCCTACTTGTAAATTATTTTTTCTTAAAATAGAAGCCGAACTTCTTAGAGCCGATGTGACGAGCTTCAGCTTCAATTTCAGTATCTCTCTGTCTCTGTGCTTCTGCCTTTTCAAGTGCAAGCTTAACCTGAGCCTTGGTATCAGCTTCAGCCTGCTTGCGGATTCTCTCGATTTCAGCCTTGGCTTCACGACGAACCTGCTCAAGGTTCTTGTCGTATTCCTTCTGCTGTCTTTCACGCTCTTTATCATGAAGTGCTTTCTCTTTTTCAAGAGCAGCATTTGCTTCTTTTGTAAGTGCATCCTTCTGAGAGGAGAGAGCCTTTGCGTTCTGATCACGAAGCTTTGTAAGCTCCTCAGAATGTCTCTTTTCAGACTGAGAGATCTTGGACTGATAATCGCCGGAAACCTTGGAAAGCTCCTCTGCGTGAGAGGCTTTAAGGGATTCGGTCTGCTGCCTGGAAACAAGGAAGATCTGTTCCTTTTCCTCTTCGCAGGTACGCTTGATTCTGGCAGTTTCCTCTTCGTGCTGAGCCTGAAGAGTCTTTTTCTCCTGACTATGCTGAGCCTGAAGTGCTTCGGTATCCTTTTTATGCTGAGCCTTAGTGTCCTGAAGATCAGTTTCTAAGGCGGAAACCTCAGCGGAGTGCTTTTTCATAAGAGCATCGGTAGCCTCTTTATGCTTGGCGTTAAGAGTATTTGTTTCCTCTTTGTGCTGGGCATTAAGAGCAGCGGTGTCTTTCTGATGTTTATCCTCAGCTGCATCAAACTTAGCCTGCATATCGGAAACAACCTGAGCGTGCTGAGACTTCAGAGTTTCTGTATCGTTTGCAAACTTGATCTTTGCAGCTTCAAAATCATTCTTTGTTGTAGTAAGTTCGGTATTGAGAGCAGAAATCTGAGCATTGTTTTCAGCAATGGTAGCATCACGCTCAGCGAGGGTATTCTTGAGAATGCCCATTTCCTCTGCCTGTTTATAAACCTTGTCTCTGAGAGAGTCGATTTCAGCAGTCTGCTCAGCAACCTTAGCTTCAAGCGTCTGAATGGTGGAGGAGAGGGCTGCATTTTCTCTGTTGAGTCTCTCTACCTCTTCTTTGAGCTTCTCTACTGCTTCCTTGGCAGCAGCAATAGTAGCAAGATGCTTCTCGATCTCAGCATTCTTTGCTTCAATTTCTGCTTTAAGTGCAGTAATCTCAGCAGCCTGAGCATCAATAATTGCCTGCTTTTCTGTGAGTGCAGCAGTAAGCTCTTCGATTCTGTCTGTGAGGACCTTCTTCTCCTTTTCGAGCTCAAATACCTGATCCTTCAAGGACTGGATAGTGGTCTCATGGAGATTGATAAGGCCCTTCATCTCCGTCATCTTCTGTTCATACTGACGGATAGTAAACTTTGCATGGTTGAGCTGAGAGTTCAGATCATTGATCTGCTTCTCTCTGTTTCTGATTTCCTCAAGACGAATAGCAGCTTCTTCCTCGCGAACCTTTGCAATTCTTGCTTCGGTTTCTGCGATGATCTGCTCCTCGGGTCTGAGGGCGTCCTTTTCAAGTCGGGCATTTTCCTCGATATACTTTTCATGGAGCATCTTCTGGAGAGCAGGGTTTGTAGCGAGGCTCATAACAAAATGCTCGTAGGACATTACGCTGTACATAGCCTTCTGGACAGCTTCGTCCATCTGGCCGGTGTATTCTTTACCTACAACCTCAAAGCCTGTCTTCTTGTAAGACTCGATAAAGAGCCATAGATCAAGACATTTCTTGAAGTTGGGGTTCTTTGTCATAAGGTTTGTACGCTGAATGGGGGGACGAACAAGCTCTGTACTGGAGAGAGCTCGGATAAGAGATGATGCGGAGAAGTCGCCTAAAACTCTGCGCAAACGGCGTACACGCTGGAAGTCGGAAAGAGTTGAAACATCAGCATTGATATCAAAGGTCTTTTCTTCGTGGCTTTCATTGGCGTAGGAAATCTCAAAGTCAAGAATCTGGTCATTAAGCTTTACGTGACGCTTGATGGTAGCCTTGTGATAGGAATCACTGGGAGCGTGTTTCATCTCCTTGTAACGTGCATCAACGAATCTGGACACATTGAGAAGAAGAGTTCTGAGGAAACGGTTTTCATAAATAGCAAAGCTTTCCTCACGCTGAATATCAAGTATTCTCTCAGGAGTAACATCGTCGCCCTCAACACGGGCAATGAGGTTAGTGTGCTGAGCAAGGTGTCTTACAGATTCATTGGTTATCTTACGAGCCTTTTCAATAGGCACGATATCCTCGTTCTGGATAATGAACCTACGCTGCTCACGGATAGCCTTATCGATGTAGGGAACGGCATCTTCGATAGCCTCAACCCAGTCCATATCGATAACTCGGCTGTAAGTCTTACCCGAAAGCTCATCCTTGCCTTCGTCGCCGTCTGCGAGATTACTTGCTATGTAATTATGAGTGAAATCCCCCTTGAGCGTTTCCTGCATAAGGACAAACGCACGGTAGTATTTACTATAATCTGCCATAGGATTTCCTCACCTCTTTCCGGTTAATTTAGTCTCTGTAAGTTAATGAATATACAAATGGATATGAATAAAAGACAAGTACTATACGAGCTTCTGGAGTCTTCTGAGGTACTCTTTACACTCGAGCATGTTCTCTTCTCCGAAGAGGAAGTCGAGGTAGTCAACGAGACCATCAATTTCATCACGGATGAAGCTAAGGTTCAGAGACTCGAACTTTCTGAGAACCTTTCTTGCGAGAACATAGTCAAGACCGTCAAGCTCTGTGCCGCCGCAACCAACGAAGGCAGGAACATACTCACGGAGCTGCTTAACGATACGGTTACCGAAAGCAAGACGGAAGTGCTCAATAACATAGTCATCGAGAAGTTCGATCTTGTGGAGATTCTCTTCAGATACCTTGTTGTGCTCCTTGCAGTAATCGAGCATTTCCTCAAGGTGCTTGTAAGAGAGGTTAAGAGGCTCTGTGTAGGGAGCATCGAAGGGAACGCCCTTTGTGTTAATGTCAATGGGCATTGCACGGTCATAAACCTTATCAGTAATAGCGAATGTAGAGTCGTCGTTATTAGCTGTACCGATGTACCACATATTCTCGGGGAGGTGAAGCTTACCCATATCGAGGTGTTTGGGGTCGGACTCCCATACGTTGGGAACCAGGTCAACGATCCACTCATCTCTGGAGGGCATCTCAAGGATAGAGAGCATCTCAGCGAAGTAGTACTCAACACGGGCGATGTTCATCTCGTCGAGGATGGTAAGGTAGATATTTTCATTGTAAGTAGCCTCGTACATAGCACGGAGAAGCTCAGTCTCATTGTAACGCTTTGTAAATTCGTTGAAGTAACCAAAGAGCTCACTGCGGTCACGCCATGAAGGCTGGATAGATGTGATGATAGCATCATTCTGCAGGAACTTACCGAAAGCATAGGGAAGTGAAGTTTTACCTGTACCGGAAATACCCTGAAGAATGATAAGTCTTGTTGATGCAAAGGATGCAAGGAACAGACGAATGATCTTGATATCATAGTAAAGACCAAGTCTGGAGCAAGCGAAGTTTCTGAATCTTTCGCAGATCTCGGGGAGAGTGATCTCGTTGTCATATACAGGGGGAACATAGTCAGCCCAGAGAGCATCAACCTTGGAGAGCTTGAAGAAGCGGCTCTCGCCCTCTTCGAGAGGTGTATCCTGCTTGCCGTTGAGAGTTTCCATCTCTTCGCCTGTAAGCTCTGCGATCTCGTTGGGGTTGAGGCCGATCTGAGAAACCTTCATGGAGAGGATCTTGTCCTTCTCAAGGTTCAGTCTCATAACCTCACGGTTGAGAGCAGTAACTTCTTCTACCAGATCATTGGTATCCTTAACCTTCTTCTTGAAAGTGATAAACTTTTTTAAGGACATAATGACAAGGTAAACAAGCAGAACTAAAACGGCAATAATGAGTACCATACCGATAATAGCATAGACCCAAGCAAGTCCGCCCAGCTCGGAAGTGTGGTTATTTACAATTCCAACATACTTGGGGAAATTGAACATCTCCTTGATACCAATAAATATGTTAGAGAAAGCAGTCCACAGGCCTCCCAGGAACTGTCCGAAGAATTCATAGAAAAAATTTAATATGCCATCCATAATGTTTGTCTCCTTTTTAAGTGCTTAAAAAGATTTACCAAAAACAAGTTCTAAAAATGAACTACGGGGTAGGGGATAAAGTGAATCAAATGGAAATGATACGCTGAGATGAAAGAATAATGGGCAGGGATGCTTCCCACAGGAAACATTCGTTGAGGCGGGGGCTTACCCCTGCCCGAAACCTAATTTGACATCAATAGATCTTATAAACTCTGCTGACGAAAATAAGATCTATTGCTCGTCAATTAAAACCATAATAAATATCGCTTTCTGATAATTTATTATTCCTGAGTCTGTTCGGGAGCCTCATCCGAGGTTTCCTCAGAGGATGTTTCCTCTGTTTCCTCGGGCTTTTTCTCGGGAGCAGCTTCAGGGGAATTTGAAGTGTTCTGAGATTTTAGGTACTCCTCAGCAATAAGTCTCTTCTGCTCTTCGGTGAGTTCACCGCTTGCGGCGGCAACCATAGCTTTCTGAGATTTATATGCTACGAAGTTTCTGATAACTCGAATAGCCTGAATGATAACAAAGGCAAGAATGGGAAGTACAAGACAGTAGAGAATACCATCGGGTGACTGAACGAAATCTACAATGCTTCCTACAAGAGGAATTCGTTTTCCGGTATATACAGCTTTTATTTCATTGGGCCTCTTGGAGAGATGATCTCTGCCTGTATCGTTAAGACCTTTAGTAATGTAGGCTGTGGTACCATCTTCGTTCTTTGCGATTTCAACGATTTGGTGTGTAGTAAGTTTTAACTCTTCAGCATCCAAAGGATCACATTGATAACCGCCCTCTTTAACGGGCATCCAGAAGGTGACGATATCGCCAACCTCATATGTAGCATTATCCTCAGGAGCCTTGCAGATGATCATATCACCCTTCTTGAAACCGCCTTCAACTAACTTACCGTTTTCATCGTAGGCTTCCATCGATTCTGAAAGAACACATCTAAAGGAAAGACCGAAAACATGGGAGAGCTCACCGCCCTGCTCTTCCTTATTTTGTGATAAAGATGTCACAAGGGTAAAAGCAGAGAAAATCATAAATAATACTAAAAACACATCCAAAACAATGTTGAGAATGCGAAGTACTTTCTTTTTCATGGCGAGAGCCTCCCGAAGTTTCAGTTAGAAGTTTTTGTTAAGCTTATGTATCTTAACAAGTTCTGTGTAAGAAATTAGCCCTGAGTTGAGGGAAGTGCGAAGCTCATGTCGAATACGAGGTTTGCACCGGACTTAACGTTCTTACAGTCAGCATCCTGACCCTCGAACCAGCAGTAGATAACGAAGTGTCTACCTGTGTTGGGAACCCAAGATGTGGAAACAGGAATCTGGCTGCCTGCTGTTGCAGGAGTAACAGCTGTAGAAGCAGCGCCGCCTGTTGTGAGGGGATAGTAAGAAGCAGTTTCTTCAGCAGCTGCGAATACATTACCACCAACGTATGCGGGCTTAGATGCATCTGTTACATCAATAACAGCACATCTCTCGTAACCCTGAACGGAAGTACCTTCCTTAACACCGAGGTTGATTGTTGCATTAAGAGTTGTAGCTGTATCGCCGTCACCCTTAACCCAAATGTGCTTAACGATGTAGTCTGTGCCAGCAACAGCGTTGTTGATTGTTGCGCCGTTGTAGGAACCGTCAGCCTGATCAGTTACTGTTGTAACGAAAGAGGGGTTTGTAAGGCTGGAGAAAGAAGAAGATGCAGGAGCCATCTTGTCCTTGGTGATACCAAAGTCAACAGTTGAACCCCACTTTGCAGATGTGCCGGGGAGTGTGTCGGAATCGCTCTCTACGATGTAAAGACCGCTTGCAGCAGCTGCTGTGAGCTGAATGCCTTCTGCAGATGTTGTGTCATTGCTGGAGAACCATGCAAATGTTGCGCCACCCAGAGCTACGATAGCAACGAGAAGAAGTGCTACGGAAGAAATGAGTGTACTTTTTCTGAATGTGTTTTTCATGAAATTTTCCTCCAAAATTTTTTTCTTTTCCGAATTGCCCCTCGGAAATGGGGTTGAATTTATAATCCAAATGGATCAGGATATCACAGGGGATAGATTTCTTACTCCTCGAGTTCAGCAGCCTCGAAGAGCATCGAAAGTCTCATGTGTCCGCCCATAATATCATTGATACATTCTGAATCCTCGCCTTCAAACCAAATGACAACTGTGTATTTATCTGTATCACCGGGAGCGAAATCTGCTCTCTGTTCAGAATAAACAGTATCGTCATCAAGGAAAGGTACTGTGTCCGGAGTGCCTGAACCTGCCAGCTTCTCGGGAGTATCCGTACCTATCACCGGTTTTGCATAAATAGTGGGTTCGCCGTTTTTATAGACCATAATTCTTGCGGCCTCGTCACAGCTCTTTGCAGAGCCTGTAACCTCAAGGGTAACATTGTAGGGGAAGGTTTCACTTCCGTTATTCTTTATATAGTAGGTATAAGCGAAATAATCCTTACCGTTGTGTGAGCCGTCAATATTATCAAGGTCTTTGAGAATTCCTCTGTCCTCAAACCAATCGTAGGTGAAGTGATAAACATCCTTGACATTATCACCGCTGAGTTTGAATGAGGTTTCGGAGAAATCCGCAGTTTCTGAAAGGACTACACCCTTTGTCTCGAGCTCACGGTCAAGATCAACAACGAAGTCACCGTACTGAGACATACAGGAGAGAAGCCAGAGAATAATGATAATGAGGATTATGATTATCATTATCCAACGTGCTATGCGCCGTCTCTTTTTCTCCTTGGTGATCTGCTCAGCCTCGTCTCTGGTACCTTTATGGTTTTTCCAGCGCTCGGCGGCTAAAGCATCCAGATCTCTCGGAGTAAAAGGCTCAGCCTCTTTATTCTTTTTGCCGAACAATTTTATCCCCTCCTTTTAGGGAGTAGTAGTCGATAATGTAATAGAATTAGTTTACGGGAATGTTATTGTCATCAGTTCCTTCGAAGTTAAGCTGAACCTGAAGGTTTGCCTGCTGAACATCATCGTCACATTCTGGATCTTCACCCTCAAGCCAGATGCGTACTGTAACCATCTTAGGGGTAAGGGGCTCTAAGTGGAAAAGACGGGTTGCGTTGGTATAGGTCATGGGGGAAGTGATGTCAAAGGTTGTCTGACCTGCAACGGGAGTGCCTTTGTTGGGTTCGTAAATCACAGTGTTGCCTGTGGTGTTATCCGTAAAGCTGATTCGTGCACAGTTGATGATATCCGACTGTCTTCCTGTGCTGTCGGTGAAAACCAGTGTTCCGTCATTAGCACCGGGCTCACTCTCTGATGATGTGAGATGTACCCACATATCCTCGGAGCTGATAAAGAACAGATCAAACTGTAGGAAACTGTCATCGTTAGCCTGACGCTCTACTCCACGCTGGGTGTAGAATCTCTGACCATCAGAGGTGGTGAGAGGATCAAGGAGAATATCCTCAAGCGATGTATTGTAGGTGGAGAGCTGTTTATTGATCTGCTCTGAGGTTACCTCGTTGGTGTATTCGCTTAGAGTAGTACCATGATCTTCGTCAGAGATAAGAAGCTGAACGCCTGTGCCGATAGTGATCTTCATATTATCAACAGAGGCAATGCTGGAGATAGTAAACCATGCAACTGTTGTGGTAACCATGGAAATGAGCAAAAGCGCAAGAAGAAGAACAGAGATCTTAACTCTGGATTTCTCGATGCGCTTACGGTCATATTGAAGTTTTGTGATTTCCTGCTGCAGGGCAGCGTTTTTAGCTTCGAGCTCTGCAATCAAGTTCTGGTTTTCGTTCATACCGTTCTCCTCCGTCGAAGATTATGTATGTCACTTCTGAAAAGTGTTATATATAAATGTAATAGATAAACAGCACAATCCAATACGGATATTATAATATATTTGCTAAAAAAAAGCAACAAAAAATGACAAGAAGGTTACAAGAATAATAGACAAATATTACAGTGAAATATTGTAAATACTCACAGTTGCAATGTGGACTCTTGGGTGGAATTAACAAAACATAAAGATAATAATTGTTGATAATGGACAACCTATGCTAATTTATATTACAAGTTGTAACTCGTTATTCCTGAGTCTGTAAAAAAAATAGGTAAAAAACACCGCCAGGTTTTCTGACGGTGCGTGTTTATTAGTATGCTGCGAGCAAGGGATTTACATTGACAAGAGAGTCATTTTCTACGTCTCCGATGTAAGAAATAGCTTCTCCGCAGCCACGTACTACGCAGTCTCCTGCATCCTCAGCAAGGTTTACTTCAAGCTTTGTGTGCTGAGAGATAAGGGTGGTAAAGCCCTCAAGCTTTGCAAGATTACCTGAAATGGTGATTCCGTCTGTGTAGATATCACCGATCAGCTCGGGAGGAGTCTTTTCCAGTACATCGTGGATTCCCTTAACGATTCCCAATGCAGTCTCGTTAATTGCCTCATATATTTCAGAAGATTTCATATCAACGTAGCGAGGGAGGCCTCTCATAGCATCTCTGCCTTTTACTCTGAATACTTTTTCTTCAAGAGGGGGAACAACACAGCCGATGGCATTCTTGCACTGTTCAGCCATTGTGTTGCCTATGATAAGGGAATACTTACGACGCACGAACTTTATGATCTCCTCATCCATACGCTTGCCCACATCCTTAATGGTAGTGCTTACTGCAACACCGCCCAGAGACATAACGGCAATATCTGCTGTGCCGCCGCCGATATCGGCTATCATACATCCGTGAGGGCTCATAATATCAAGTCCTGCACCCATTGCGGCGGCCTTTGCTGACTCTATGAGATATACTCTTCTTACGCCGAAGCTGGAAATAGCATTTACAACTGCTCGTTTTTCAACCTCGGTTATTTCTCCGGGAATGCAGGCAACGATTCTGGGCATGATTACTTTTGAAGAAGCCACCTGGGACAGGAATATATCAATCATTTCCTCTACAAGGTCAAGCTCGGCGATAACACCACCCTCAAGAGGATAGACAGCATGGATTCTTGTGGGGGTCTTACCGAGCATCTTGTAAGCTTCACTGCCTGCGGCAAGGATCTCGTTATTTATAGCATCGTATGTAATAACGGAAGGCTCGTCCAAAAGCTTTCCTTTTTCTTTTGTATATATTCTGGTATTACAGGTACCAAGGTCCAGAGCAATATCCATTTATTTAACATCCTTTCGGTTATTGTAAAGATAAACTTGAAAATACCTACTCATTATATTATAGGTTCACTTGCATTTCAAGTCGTTTTTTCTACTGCTGTAGCCAATGTAGCACAGAAAATTTCGCAGGCACCTGCGTTTTTAAGAGTTCTTCCGCATTCTCCAAGGGTGTGCCCTGAAGTGATAATGTCATCAACGAGGAGAATTCTTTTATCTTTCACAAGCTTTTTATCCTTGATCTTGTAAACGTTCTTCACATTTTCTTGTCTGTGCTTTCTTTCGGTCTTATGCTGAGGAGGGTTGTCCTTTATCTTCACAAGAGTATCAAGAAGAGGTATCTCAAAGATATAGGAAAGCTCCCTTGCAAGAAGTCTGCTCTGATTATATCCTCTGTCCCTTTCTCTTATAGGATGCAAAGGTACATAGGTGATAAAGTCAAAGGGAAGCTGGGGATATGTTTTTCTGACAGCGTCAGAAAGTTTGACACCCATCTGAGAGGCAAACTGCTTATAGCCTTTGAATTTCATCTTCTTTATAGCCTCATCATAGGGCGGAAGATAGGGAAGGGCACAGCTGACAGGAAAACCTCCATAGGCTCTTCTGTCATAATTTACATTCGGGAATCTGTTTATACACCGCTTGCATCCGATTTCAAGAGGCCTTACATTTTTCATACAGTAGGGGCATCTCTCGGGATATACAGCACATATAGCCTTTCTGTATAGCTTTGCTGCTTTGTATTTTCTTCTGATAAAAGCTTTGCTTTTCATATATCCTCACCCTACCTTGTGAGCATATACTTAAGACCGCTGTAACGAAGTGTTCTCAGGTTATTCTGTACCATATAGTCAACGGTTTCTTTGTTTCCCACAAGAATCAGTAGCTTCTTTGCTCTTGTTACTCCTGTGTAGAGAAGGTTGCGATAGAAGAGATAGGGGGAGTTTTTCATAACCGGCATAACTACGGCATCGAACTCGTTACCCTGACTTTTATGTACTGTACAGGCATAGCTCAGCTCGAGATCCTGAGTAATATCTGAGTCATACACAGCCACCTTGTCATCAAAGCGGACCTGCATTCTTCGGCTGACTGTGTCTATTTCTTCAACTATTCCGATGTCGCCGTTAAAGATTCCTTCACCGAATTCACCCGTGTCCCTGAGCCAGGAGATATTGTAATTATTTTTTACCTGCATTACCTTATCTCCAAGACGGTAGGTGTTAAAGCCAAAGGTGATCTCTTTCTTATCCTTTGACGGGGGATTAAGGGCTTCCCTCAGGGCAATATTAAGCTCGTTTGTGCCGAGAATTCCTTTCCTTCCCGGGGAGAGAACCTGAATATCACTCAGAGGAGAGAAGCCGTAGCTTTTCGGAAGTCTCTCCTTTAAAAGACCCACTATGGTTTCTCGGGCGGTTAGCATATCTCTTGCACCAAGAAAGAAAAAGTCCTGATTTCTGATATCAAGCTCGGGCATAATGCCGTTTACGATTTTGTGGGCGTTTGTGACTATCAGGCTTTTCTGTGCCTGACGGAATATTTCTGTAAGCTTCACCACGGGAACGGCCTCGGAGTTTACAAGGTCGGAGAGAAGGTTTCCTGCACCAACAGAAGGAAGCTGATCGCTGTCGCCAACAAGAATCAGCCTGCAGCCTAAAGGGAGAGCTCTCAGCACATTTTCAAAGAGAACAGTGTCAACCATTGAAAGCTCATCAACAATAAGTGCATCACAGCTGAGCATATTTCGTTCATTTTTTTTGAATTCCGGCTGGTCGTTGTCTGTCCATTGTACCTCTAAAAGGCGATGAATGGTCTTTGCTTCACAGCCCGTAAGCTCGCTCATACGCTGTGCTGCTCTGCCTGTCGGGGCCGAGAGGAGTACAGTCTCTCCATTCTTTTTGAGAATCTCAATAATACCGTTTAATGTGGTCGTTTTTCCCGTACCGGGACCGCCTGTCAGAATAAGAAGACCCTTTGCAAGTGCTTCTGTAATGGCTGTGCGCTGAAGCTCTGCGTAGGAGATATTGTGTCTTTTTTCGATTTCTGCGATTTCATCGGGGATATTTTTAATTGGGATCACCGGATAGCTTCTGAGCATCTTCATTCTTGCAGCGATGTAGTTTTCCGAATTATGGTAAAGCGGCAGAAAAATGAACTCACGGTCAAGAAAGAATTCTCTGATAAGAGTACCGTCAAGCACCATATCCTCAAGAGCGGATTCTGCTTTATACAGCTCGACCTCAAGGAATTCTGCGGCAGTTTTCAGGAGCTTATCCTGAGGCAGGCAGGTGTGACCGCTCCTGAGATTATGCTTCAGAACATAAGCAAGACCTGCTTTGATCCTTACAGATGAATCAGAGTCAAAATCCTTTTTATGTGCGATCATATCAGCGGTTTCAAAGCTTATGCATCCGCCGTCCGTATATAGTGCAAAAGGGTTTTCTTCAACTATCTCAATAGTGCGTTTGCCGAATTTCTTCCATAGATTCAGGGCATCCCTTGTGTCGATACCAAAGGCACCCAGATAGAGAAGAAGCTCCTTGATACCTGAATTTGCTTTTAATTGCTCGCTGAAGCTTCTGGCTTTTTCAAGGGAGATACCTTTGATCCTTGATATCCTTTCAGGATCATTTTCCATTATCTCAAGGGTGTTTTCACCGAATTCTTTTATAAGCCTTGCTGCAGTAGCCGGTCCGATACCTTTTATGGCACCGCCTGAAAGGTACTTAAGAATTCCCAGAGCAGAGGTGGGCATACTTCTCTCAAAGGCTGAGACAGAGAGCTGTTCCCCGTACTGGCTGTGACTTGTAAAGGTGCCGATAAGCTTTACCTCTTCACCCTCATAAACCTCAGGCATAATGCCAACGGCCGTGATGCTACCTTCATCACAGCCTATTTCAAGCACAGTATATCCGTTTTCTTCGTTGCGATAGACAATGTGTTCCACTCCACCGCAGACTTCAAATAACTCTTCCTTATTCATTACAGCCCTCATTATATAATTTATACATCTTAATTATAATATATAAATCAGGCTTAGACAACAATAATTATTACTTTTAAAAAATTAATTTTCTTCTGATTTCAGAATTCTGAGAAGCTCCTCACAAGTGGCTACTTCAAGAAAACTGTAGTCCTTGGCAACAAGTGTACAGATGCTCTTAAGGTCCTTATTCATTCCTGTGTCAAGGCAGATAACACGACTGGGTCTTACTCTGCCCATCCATTTAACCTTTTCACAGCAGCCTCTGAGAATGTACTCAGCATCGGGATTCTGATTTCCTATGGGAGATACGATAATAACTGAAGAATCATTTTTCGACTTAAAAAATCTGAATAATAAAAATCTGATTAAATCAGCAAAGCCCCAGAGAGCCAGGAAAACCGTGATGATACTAAAAATTATGTATAGCATAAAAACACCTCAATACATAATATCCGCAAAGGGGCAATTTGTGCCATGAATAATAGGTTTAATTTATTGAGATAATAAAAGTACGGTGCATATACTGCACTGATTCTTAAGAGGTGAGAAAAATGAACGACAATTATGTAAACAGAAGTATTCATTGCTCAGTAAAGAACTGTGCATACAACAACTGCGAACAGGGCTTCTGCCAGCTTGATTCAATTAAGGTTGGTACACACGAGGCAAATCCCACAGAGAAAAAGTGTACAGACTGTGAGAGCTTCAAGCTCAAGAGCAACTGCTCAAGCTGTATGTAAAAAAAGAAAATCAGGCTGTGAAGGGTCACAGCCTGATTTACATATTTATCTGATTTTCAGTTTTCTAAGCTCTGATTTCAGCTCAGAACTGACTCGGAAGCTCTCAAGGGCTTTCTGTATAGCCTTGTTGTGAATCCAAGGAGAGAGCAACTTGTTCTCAAAAAACGGCATAATTTCCGAGGGATTAGTTGAGAGTGCCGTGGCAAAATACCATGCAATCATCATATTGACGTAGTATTCATCACTTCTGACAGCGGCTACCTTTTCAGCATAGGTGATGCGAAATTTTTCTCCGAGAAAATGAACCATAAGCATTTCTATGGCAAAGCGGACTGTGTAGGTTTTATGGGAAGTAAGCCATATGTTTATACAGTCCAGAAAACGAGAGAGATCAGTTTTCTTTATTTGGGGTCTGAGACTGTCGCAGGTTGCCCAGTTTTCCACATAAGGCAGAAAGTGCTCCAGCTCAGAGATGATTTCATTATAGTCCTTCATCTCACCTATGATATAAGCGTGGAGGTTGTTCTCCTCGTGATACTTGTGGGGAAGATCGTGGATGAAATCTCTGTATGAATCGTTTCGGTAAAGCTCCTTTGCAAGTTTACGAAGAGCAGGAGCCCTCACACCCAGAACGGAGTTTTTGTCTATATCAGGTGTATGCTTTATTACGAAGCTTCTGTAGTCTTCTTCTCTGAGACTTTCAAGTGTATCTCTTATATTTTCAGTCATACTCAGCCCTCAGAGGTTTTTCCAAATCTTCTCTTAAGACAGCTTACAAGGGTTTTTGTTTTGTTTGTATAGTCTTTTTCAATTATATGGATCAGAAGTTCCTCGAGAGAGGAGAGAAATGCAACAGTACAAGCACAGTAACAGTAGGGAATACCGATGGGAGTCATGAGCATTATGGGAATGAGAAACACACCAAGACCTGTGAGCTTGTTAAAATAAGTGTGAATAGATGCAAATCTTCTGTATCTCACAGCGGCAACTACGTATGCAGAAATTCTTACCACTACTGTAACTATTGTGTATATCCACAGATCAAGAGGCAGAACCTCAAGGAGCCTCGGGAATATTTTGATACCCATAACAGAGTAGAAAAGTAGATCTGCCACACTGTCAAGCTTTGCACCAAGCTCGGTAGTGGTGTGGGTAACTCTGGCAATGAAGCCGTCAAGTATATCCGTAAGACCTGTGAGACAATAGATTACCAGAAACAAGGAGGTAAAGGGCACCGTGAATATCATCAGAACAGTACCTATGAGTCTCAGAACAGTAATTGCATTAGGAAGATTCAGATTTTCTTTAATATTCATTTTGCTTTCTTTCCCTTGAATATATTTAAAAGAATGTATGTAATAACGAGAACCAGTACGGAAACTGAAAGGATAGTGTACATAGCAGGGATGCTCACAGCCTCGGAATTACCAAGGAAATGAATATTGCAGTCGATGGTATCCTGCATAGCGGTAACTGCCTCCTCAGGAAAGCCCGAAGATATCATTTCCTCAAAGGTGCCCCTTGTGGCGTGATTTCTCAGCAGAGATGTGCCGTATGTGCCGGGCAGGAGAGAGATGACCTTCTGAAGCCCCTCGGAAAACTGAGAGATGGGCATATATGCACCGCAGATGAAACCATAGCAGGAGCTGATTATTGTGCCTACTGCAGAGATCTGACCCTGAGTAGAGAGGAAATGTCCTATAATACTTGAGAGTGCTGTGCCGAACATTACCAGCAGGAACACATCAAGAAGCAGATAAAGTACATCTGCAAGGGACATATACCAGCCTATAGAGTAGATATACACAAGGCACAATGCAGCGGATGCAAGACAAATGGTGAGTGTTGAGATAAGGGTCGCAAAGTAGTATCCCAGTGCAAGGGAGGAGGGCTTAACGGGGGAAATGGTCAGATCCTTGATAACGGAGCTTGCTTTGTCCTGAACCATAAGCAGGTTTGAACAAAAAGCAACAGTTACGCAGGAAACCGCCAGAATTGAAGAGATGAGCTGACCGCCAACGCAGGCGTTTATCAGTTCTTCTTTAAGAGTAAGTCCCTCGGGAAGAGCTGAAAGGAAGCTGTCCTTATATACGCTTGAAAGGAAGGTAGCATAGAGTACAAGGAGAATTCCCGGAGTGATAAGGGATGTGAAGAACATACCCTTGTCTGTAAAGAATAACTTTACGTTTCTTTTTGTAAGTGCGATTATCTGTTTCACTGGGAGCTCACCTCCATTTTCTTGCCGGTTACAGACAGGAAGACATCATCCATCTTGCCCTTTGTTATCTCGAAATCCTCAAAGATATCAGGGTGGCGGATAATAAGCGCAGTTGCCTCTTTGGTATCTTTAACCTGAAGTCTGAAACCGTCACGGAATTTCTCAAAGGGGATGCTGAGCTTTTTGATTTCATCCTCACTCTTTCGGTAAATGGTGATGAAATCACCAGTATATCGATTCTTGAGTTCATAGGGTGTACCCTCTGCTGACAGCTTGCCCCTGTCGAGAATCACAACATAGTCAGCCTCAGCGGCTTCTTCCATATAGTGTGTGGTAAGAAATACCGTCATATTCTCTTTTTTACGAAGATCTGAGATAACATCCCACAGGAGCTTTCTTGTCTGAGGATCAAGTCCTGTAGTGGGCTCGTCAAGAATAAGAATTTTGGGTCTGTGAAGAAGGGCTCTTGCGATATCGATGCGTCTTCTCTCACCGCCTGAAAGCTTTCCCACAGTTCTCTTAATGAGTCTCTCAAAATCAAGAAGCTGTGAAAGCTCGGAAAGTCTCTTTTCAAACTCTTTGCCGTAGATTCCGTAGAGTGCAGCTCTGGAGGTCAGGTTATCCTTGACTGTGAGGGACTTGTCAAGCACGGAATTCTGAAAAACTACGCCGAGAAGTCTCTTTACTTCGTCGCTTCTTTTATCGATGTCAGTGCCGTTGATGATAACGGTACCCGAATCCTTTGAAAGCTGTGAGCAGATGATGTTTATGGTTGTGGATTTACCTGCACCGTTTTCTCCGAGAAAAGCAAAGAGTTCGCCTTCCTTAACGCAGAAAGAGAGGTCGTTTACGGCTTTTACATCAGAGAAACTTTTGCAAAGATTTTTTATTTCAATTATATTTTCCATTTTATGCCTCTTTTGAGTTGAAATGATAACCAAGTGTAATTTGTGTTTGCATACATAGTTGATTATATTCCAAAACAAGCACACTGTCAATGTGTTGGACAACATAATCTTTCATTAATCGACCGTTTTTTACTAAGTATATATTGTTCGTATTTCCCAGAAAACACCGTCCGATACAAATTTATTGACGAGTTGGTGGCGGTGAGGTAAAATGAGAATATAGTGAGCAGGACGTATATAGGAGGAAGGGTGTATGAAGCTTAATGATAAGTTTGTTACCCGTCAGTTTCGGGACACGTATGTTATGACGGGTACAGAGGAAGTTAGCTTTAAGGGTGTTGTGAACGGAAACAGCACAACGGCTTTTTTGATAGAGTGCTTAAAGAGCGATACCGACAGAGAAGCCATTATAGAAAAAATGCTTTTAAAATACGACGCACCTGTGGAGATTATCACAGAGGATGTAGATAAAATCCTTGATGCGCTCAGAGGTATCGGAGCTCTCGACGAATAAGAAAAACTCGGTAAAGGAGGACGGGAATGAACAGCAAAGAAAATATGCTTTATCTGTGCCTTTCAGAGCTGAAAGGGGAGGCCCCGTCAGCCGAAAAGGTGAAGGATATGGATCTTTCTGAGGTTTTCAGATTCAGCAAGGGCCATAAGGTGACCGCACTTGTGTGTTCAGCTCTTGAGAGGGTAACAACCCCTCCAAAGGAGTTCACGGAGGCAAAGATCAAGGCTATGAGAAAGGATATGCTCCTTGATGAGGAATTGAGGAAAATATCAGCTTTTCTCAGAGAAAAAGAGATTTTTTATATGCCCCTGAAGGGTGCTCTCCTCAAGGAGCTTTATCCCGGAATCGGACTTCGTGAGATGTCCGATGTGGATATCTACTACGACTCGGCCTCAAGGGGAGAGGTCAAGGACTATATGCTTTCAAGAGGTTATGAGTGCATAAGTGAAGCTGATAGTCAGGATGTATATAAGCGTGATCCTGTCTATAATTTTGAAATGCACCATCTTCTGTTTTCAAAGGCTGAGTCCGAGACCTTCCATGAATACTATAAAGATATAAACAATCGGCTTCAGAGGGAAGAGGGCAATCCTTTTTCATTGAAAATGACACCCGAGGATTTCTATATTTTCATAATTCTCCATGAGTATAAGCATTTTTCGAGTTATGGTACGGGTGTCCGCTCTCTCCTTGATGTAATCGTGTTGCTTGAGTATTACGAGGAAACCCTTGATTGGAATTATATCAGGTGTGAGCTTGAGAAAACAGGGCTTGCAGAGTTTGAGCAGAAGCAGAGATTACTCACTAAAAAGCTTATTTGCCCTCATTGGGAAGAGGCAATGGACAAAGAGGACAGAGAGCTTCTGAGTTATTTTTTCGAGAGCGGGGTATATGGAAAAACCGATACGGGAATAGTTAATAAACTAACGGGAAAAGCAGGAAATAATGATAGGAAAGTTTCCCTTTGGATGAAGATGAAATATGTTTTTCGAAGAATCTTTCCGCCTTTTGAGTATTACCGCCTGAACTATCCTTTCTTTTATAAGCACAAGATTTTAATCCCGTTTTGCGTGATATACCGTTTGTTTCTTGTCCTTTTCAGAAGAAATGATTTTGTGAAAACTGAAATCAGAACTCTTAAAGAGAAATAAAAACAGATTTACAGATAGTTATTTGCGGAGGTTCATTATGATTCGGAAATTATATCCTAACGGAAAAAAGAAGGCTTTTTGTGTTACATACGATGATGGCGTTCTGCAGGATGTCCGTTTTGTAAAGCTCCTCAATAAATATGGTATCAAAGGTACTTTTAATCTGAATTCTGCATTGATGGAGAACGAGTTTCAATGGACCCACGAAAGCGGTCTGGTGGTAAAAAGGCTTAAAACAGAGGATGCGGTAACACTTTATAAAGGCCACGAGGTTGCAAGCCATACCGCAACTCATCCTTATATGCAATCTCTCGGAAAAGATGAACTCCTCCGTGAAATCTCTGAGGATAAGCATAGTCTTGAGAGACTCTTTTCTGAGCCTGTCAGGGGATTTGCTGTACCCTTTGATTATTACAGTAAGCTTATTCGTGAGTGTGTGAAGGAGTGCGGATTTGAATATGCCCGTATTTCCGAGGAGAGCTTTTCCTTTGAGCCTCAGAAGGATTATTATAATTGGAAAGCAACGGTCTTTCATCTTGATGAGCAGCTTTCAGAGATTACCAGGAGCTTTATAGAGTGCGATGATGAGCTTGCGCTTTTTCAGATTGTGGGACACACATACGATCTTGATCTGGAGGATAAATGGGATACGGTTGAAAATATCCTCAGAGAGGTCAGCGAACGGAGTGATATACTTCCTATGACCACCATCGATATCGTTGATTACCTGAAAGCAATGGACAAGGCTGAAATAACCGATAGATATTTTAAGAATAACAGTGACCGTACCTTGTGGTTTTCTATCGGAGAAGTGGTATATAAAGCTGCACCTCAAGGCGTGGTTGAGTTTTAAATGAAGATGAATAATATCAACGGTGTTCTGGATTACGGCTTTTATGAAAGCCTGAAGTAAGATTACGAAAAGGAAAGGCGGATGCTGGTTTTTACAGTATCTGCCTTCTTTCTGTTTCAGAGGATTATTATAAGAAAAATTACAGACTGGAAAAAACGTTTTCAGTCTTTTATAATATTTAAGGATTATTTAATAATTTAAGAATTATAATGTGACCATCGCAAGAAAAACAAACAGAAAAGGAGTCACACCATGTTTCTCAACATTCTCAAAAAAGATTTGAAACGCAAGAAAACAATGAATGTGATACTGCTGATATTTGTTGTGCTGTCAGCTATGTTTATGGCAAGCAGCGTAAACAACATTTTAGCAGTTACATCAGGACTTGATTTCTACTTTGAAAAAGCCGATATGGCTGACTTCTATGTCCTTGCAATGGATAGCGAGGGCGAAAGTATAAGTCAGTCTCTCTCTGATATGGATTCGGTAACCGAATACCGCAAGGAGCAAGTGATTTTCAGCTCAGGCTCAAATATTATGGTCAATGGAGAAACGCTCAACGACATTAACAAAGCCTCTCTTATTATGTCGGTTGAAAACAGAAAGCTTCACTACTTTACCCCTGACAATGAAGATATCACAGAGGTCGAAGAGGGCAAGGCTTATGTTTCAGGAAGCTTTGAAAAAGTCACCAATATCAAGGTCGGCGAGAAATTCAGCCTTCTGATAGGTGATACCGAGGTAGAGTTGGAATATATGGGCAGAGCAAAGGATGCTTTCCTCGGTTCCGACTTCCTTGGAAATCCCCGATTCATTCTCAACGACAAGGATTACAAGCGCCTTTATAATGACGAAGAGGCAGCGGCTCTTTTAGGTAACGCATACTACATAGATACCACAGATGTTTCTGCGGTTGAAGCTATGCTGGGAGAGCAGAGCGGTGTTGTTTTCAACGCTAATAATGATACCATTAGAACTGCCTACATTATGTCTATGATCGTTGCCGCTCTCCTGCTTGTTGTAAGCATATTCCTTATAGTTGTTTCTTTTGTCGTGCTCAAGCACACTATCGGATTCACTCTTGCCGAGGAGTTCCGTGAGATCGGTGTTATGAAGGCAATCGGTATAAAGAACGGTGCAATCAGAGCTCTTTATCTCACCAAGTACTTTGCAATTACTGTCGCAGGCGCTGCGGTTGGTTTCATTCTAAGTATGCCCTTCTCAGATCTTATGCTTAAATCCGTGACATCCTCCATGTATATTGACAGCGAAAATTCAGTTTTAGTAGGACTTCTCTGCTGTGTATTTGTAGTAATTCTCACTCTTTTATTCTGTTGGGGAAGTACCAAGAAGATCAAAAAGCTCACTCCCGTTGATGCAGTAAGAAACGGCACTACAGGCGAGCGATTCAGAAAGAAAAGTCTGATGCACCTATCAAAAAGCAAGCTCGGCTCTACACCTTTCCTTGCAGCAAATGATATTGTAAGCGCACCCAAGAAATACTCAATAATAACATTGGTATTTACCCTTCTTATCCTTCTCGTAATGATCCTTGCCAATACCGCAAATACATTAAACAGCGACAAGCTTCTTTTCCTGCTGGGTTGTACTGAGAGTGACGCTTACGTTACCGCAACCGATAATGTTATGGAGGCTCTCGGTGCGGAAGCTGATTCACAGGCAATTCTAAAGGAAACTGAGGAAAATATGGAAAAGAAGCTCAGTGAAAACGGAATTCCCGGTTCGGTACATATTGAATCAATGTATAATGCAACCGTAATTACAGAAAACGGCAAGTCAGGCATCATGTTCCAGCATTGCCCTGATACAAAGGCGTCTGATTACACATACGGTGAGGGCGTAGCTCCACAGAATGAAAACGAGGTTGCAATATCATACCTTATCTCTGACAAATTGGGAGTAGGAATTGGCGACAAGATCACACTCCTTGTTGACGGTCAGGAGAAGCAGTGTATGATAACAGCAGTTTTCCAGACCTTCAATCAGCTGGGAAGCGTTGGCAGACTTCACGAGGACTTCGATGTTTCAAAGCTTGAGTATCTGAGTTCTTTCTCTTTCCAGGTGGATTTCTACGATGAGATCGATGATGAAGAGCGTGAAGCACGTATTGAAAAGCTCAAGGACATCTTTGATACAGATCATGTTTATAACTGTCCCGATTTTGTAAAGGATTGCACAGGTGCCGCTGATATAATCAGTGCCGTCAAAAATATGGTGCTTATTATTTCACTTGTAATCGTAGTGCTTGTTGCAGTACTTATGGAGCGTTCCTTTATTTCTTCCGAAAAGGCTGAAATTGCACTTATGAAAGCAATAGGCTTTTCAAATAAATCCATCATCTGGCATCATACACTCAGATTCGGCTTTGTCGCTTTTGCAGCTTCAATGCTTGCTGCAATTCTGTGTTTGCCCCTGACAAAGCTTACTATTGACCCTGTAATGGGAATTATGGGTGCAGTAAGCGGCGTAGGATATGAGATAGTTCCTTTCGAGATATTCCTTCTCTATCCTGCAATCCTTGTAGCAGTTACCATTCTGGCAGCATTCTTTACAGCTATTTATACCAATACAATCAAGTCAAGTGACGCATCTAACATAGAATAAGGAGAATTATAATGAATACTATTCTTAACGTTAAAGACCTTTGCAAAACATATATCGTAAATAAACGTCAGAACAATGTTCTCAAAAATGTGAATTTTCAGGTTCAGGAGGGGGAGATGGTGGCTATCATGGGTCCCTCAGGCTCAGGTAAATCCACTCTTCTCTATACTGTTTCCGGTATGGACAGAATGACCGCTGGCGAGGTTCTGTTCTGCGGCAGTGATATTGGAAGTCTTAGTGACAACGACCTTGCAAAGCTGAGACTGGATGATATGGGCTTTATTTTCCAGCAGATGTATATGCTCAAGAACCTCACAGTGCTTGACAATATCATTCTGCCTGCGGTCAAGACCAAAAAGTCTGATGAGAGCAGAGCTGAGATTACAGAGCGTGGTCTTAAGCTTATGAAGAAGCTTGGTATTGAGGATATCGCAAATAATGATATCAACGAGGTTTCGGGCGGTCAGCTCCAGAGAGCTTGTATCTGCCGCAGTATGATCAACAATCCCAAAATGATTTTTGCTGATGAGCCTACAGGTGCGCTTAACCGCACATCCTCCGATGAGGTTATGGAGGAGCTTACCAAGCTCAACTCAGAGGGTACAACTATTATGCTTGTTACTCATGATTCAAAGGTTGCGGCAAAATGCAGTAGAGTTCTCTTCATCGTTGACGGAAACATAAAGGGAGAGTTTAATCTAGATGTGAACTCGACGCTCCGTGACAGAGAACGCTCCCTTAATAGCTGGCTTATGGAGATGGGTTGGTAATATAACGGTTTGTTCAGGAGGGATTTATGCTGAGAAAATATAAATTCGGATTTGATTACCATGCACTTGTGCTGTTTGCTGTAATGATGGCACCCACCATATTCTGGTCTTTCTTTGAAGCACCGAATGATGTGCTGAGATCAGAATCACTCACTCCTGTTATTGATACTGTGGCGTCTGTCAGTCAGATTGTGATGATAGCCTCTCTTTGTGTACTGCAGGATAAAAGTGCTGAGAAAACAAGCCTCACTCCCAAGGTAGTGGCATCGATCCGATTACTCATTCTTTACTATTTCGGATGGGTGCTATACTATCTGTCAGTAGTGAATGCAGGGGTCATTTTACTGCTAACAATTCCTCCTTGCCTTGCCTTTATACTCTTTGCCGTTGACAGAAAAAACATAGTTTCCATAGCCTCAGGCATTGTATTCCTGATTTGCCATTTGATTTTTAGTGTAGTTAATTTTATAATGTAATCAAAGGGTGATAATATGACAGATATACTAATAGTTGAAGACAATAAAGAGCTAATGGGTCTCCTTACGGATTTTCTGAGAGCCGAGGGTTACATAGTAAGCGCTGCAGAAAGCGGAGAGAAAGCCTTGTCCCTGTATGAAAAGTACGGGGCAAGGCTTGTGCTTCTTGATATCAACCTTCCGGGAATGGACGGATTTGCAGTTTGTGAGAAGATTCGCCAAATCGGCAATACTCCCATTCTTATGCTTACTGCAAGAGTAAGCAAGGAGGATAAGCTCAACGGTCTTATTTTAGGTGCGGATGATTACATTGAGAAGCCCTATGATATAGACATTCTTCTTGCGAAGGTCAAAGGTATTTTTAAACGCCGATTCGCAGAGGATAAGATTTCCGAGGGTGATATAACCCTGAACCTTGTGACACAGACTGTCACAAAGGGCGATAGGGCCATTGATATGACCGCAAAGGAGTTTGAACTGCTCAAAACACTCATAGAAAACAAGGGTCAGACTATGACAAAAGAACGGCTTTTCGGCCTTGTATGGGGCATTGACAGTGAATCCGAAGCACAAACTCTTACAGTTCATATCAAGTGGCTGAGAGAAAAAATAGAAGCAGATCCTAAAAATCCCACCCATATCCTGACTGTATGGGGCAAGGGCTACCGCTGGGAGGATTAAGATGAAAAGCTATAATAAAATCATAGCTCTTTCCATAGTGCTTATTCTTGCCTTGTTTCTGGTTGTGAATATTATTCCGCAGAGGGCAGGTGAGGATACCAAGCTCTATAAGGTTGAAATCAACAGGGTTGTGGAAGAAATCGAGGCTTCGGGAAGGATACCTGAAACAGAGGATTACAACTATATTCTGGGAGTTTATGAGCAGGAATCAGAGGACTTCTATCAATCGGATAATGACTATGTAATCAGAGAAGTACAGGGTAAGCTCTACCGGATTGAATATATAAAATCAGAGAATTCCTCAAACGGAAGACTTCTTGTGAACATAACTCTGGGAGTGTTTTCACTTTTTGTTGTTTTCCTGCTTTTCTATATCCGTAAAAGTATCATAAAGCCCTTTGACCAAATAACATCTTTGCCCTACGAGCTTTCAAAGGGTAATCTCACAATGCCTCTCAAGGAGAGCAAAAGCCGATATTTCGGAAAGTTTCTGTGGGGACTTGATATGCTTCGTGAAAAGCTTGAAGAATCCAGAAAAGCGGAGCTTGATTATAAAGAAGAGAAAAAGACCTTGCTTCTCTCTCTTTCTCACGATATAAAAACCCCTCTTTCCGCCATAAAGCTTTATTCAAAGGCACTCTCAAGCGGTCTTTATAAGGATAAACAGAAACAGCTTGAGGTTTATGAGAGCATCAACGAAAAAGCCGACGAGATAGAAAATCTTGTTGCGCAGATTATGCACAGCGAAACAGAGGATATTATTAAATTCAATGTCAGAGAGGGTGAGTCCTATCTCTCTGAGGCTATTGACAGCATAAGAGCATACTATAGCGACAAGCTTGAAAACACTGAGTTTTCTGTTTCAAAGTATAGCGACTGTATCTTAAACGGAGACCCCGACAGAGTGGTTGAGGTCCTGCAGAATATAATGGAGAATGCCATTAAATACGGCGACGGACAAAGTATCGGAATCAGCTTCTCTGATGAAGAGGATTGCCGTATAATCAAGGTGAAGAACAGCGGTTGTACCCTCTCTGAGAGTGAACTTTCCCATAATTTTGACAGCTTCTACAGGGGTTCTAACACAGGCTCAAAAGAAGGCAACGGACTCGGGCTTTATATCTGCCGTCAGCTCACCCGTGCCATGGGCGGAGACGTGTTTGCAGAGATAGAGGATGGATTTATGAGTGTATCCGTTGTATGCAAAAAGAAGTGAATATGAGACAAAACAAATCATTAGGATGATGACAGATGTTAAAAATAACAGACAGTTTTAATTTAAAAGATATATATGATCTTCAGCTAAGTTTCGAAACACCATACTTTTTTGATGTGAATTTTGATACTTGGAAAAAGTCTTTTGAGGAAGATATCGACGGCGAAGGCAGAAAGCTATTCAAAGAGCTTTTTGTAAAAGCTGTATATGATAACGATAAACTTTTAGGCTTTGTTCAGTACGGAAAAACTGCCTTTGGCTTTGATGAAAGCGGAGAGATTTCCGTGAATATCTCTTATCCTGTGATCCGAAATCTGTATTTCCTCAAAGACAGGTCTGATGCAGGTGAAGCTTTGTTAAATGAAGCAGTGAAGGCTCTGAAAACAGAAGAGAGAATATATGCTTTCTTTCATTACTTTGGTATGAGCTGCTTTGCCCGACACGGCAAGCTCTTTGAAAGTCATTCTCACATTGATGATCTGCTCAGAAAAAACGGTTTTGAGGTAGAGCATGAGAATGTTTATTACTCATCTTCTGTAAATTGTGATGAATGCTCTGAGGTAACGATAACCTCAGGTGATTTATCAAAAGGCTCTCAGCAGTATTTCGAATTCAGAATGGATGGCGATCAGGTGGGTGGCTGTGAGGTGCATTATATTAATGATTCCACAGCATATCTGCGCTGGATCTATGTAAACGGCGATATAGTCGGTAAGGGTATCGGCACAAAATGTATGAATTCAATTAGGAGTTTCCTTTACAAAAAAGGAATCAGAAGATTTGATACCGACACAGCTCTCTTAAATACCGTTGCTCAGCATTACTATGAGAAAAACAGTTTTAATCGTGAGGGCATCACAAGGAGCTACTATACAAAGTAAGAGAACTGATAAGTTGACAACTCCCGATTTGTAAGGATGAAAGCAATGATTATTCTAATAACAGGTTTGTCGCACACAGGTAAATCCGCACAGGTCACACAAACTTCATGACTAAAGAACAACGTAAACTTTTACTCTGAATTAAATATAGTATTAAGCCTTAGCCTTTTTTATAATTGCTGAGGCTTTTTTTATCGTGTTATTTAAAAAACATTGACATTGACTTTATCAACAAATAGAATAGATAATGAGGTAGTGGACATAAGCATTTACGGCTTTGCTCTATTTACACATTTAACGGACTTGCGTTAACCATTTATATGATCGGAACAACCAAGGGCTTTTATAAGCGTTTAACCCCCTTTGACCTTTGCCCTTGTTTCTATATAAGTTTACAAAATAAAAGGAGGAAATGCTAATGAAGCATAAAATGAAGTTTAGAAAAAGAGTAACCAGTTTGTTTCTGGTGCTTGTGATGGTGCTTAGTATGATACCTATGGCATCATTTACAGCCGGTGCAGAGACGTGGGGTGACGAGGATTTACCTTACCACGTACGGGTGACTCGTGAGGATCTGAACCGACTGTCATTTATTGATAGCGGTGATACAGGTTTGTTTTTTACTCCCATATACGAACATAGTGACCAGCTTGTGCATACAACATATGGACACTATCCCTATGATGGCAGTACGGACCAGCCACCGCTTTATCAGGGTTATAATATGCTGGCCGGTGCAACCAAAGCCGACGCAACGGAGCAAATGGACTTAGCACTTTACCAAGGCGGGGTTCTTGCAGACTTTACAAGCGAAAACGGATTCGTTGCAATTTCGGATAATGCAACTGAAGAATTGAGTGTTGAGAAAGATGTTTCATACAAGATTTTTCAGCTACAGTTTACAACCGAAACCATTACTCGTGAAGAGGCTTTGGAATTAGGGTATGTATTGACAGGGTATGCAGCACGTCTAATTTATCTGGGCAGTTTTACCCCGACATACGGAAATTCGATTCATAATTTTGAGCCCAAGAGTAATGAATATCAGGAGTGGGAAGAGTGCTTCTGCGGCGCTACTCAGAACTACAGCGAACATACACATAGCTACGAAGAAATAAAATTCAACATGAATCAGCATTGGGGTGTTTGCCGATGCGGTAAAGAGGGCGAGTTTGGCGAACATGTTTATGATAACCGTTCAGACGCCGTATGCAATGTGTGTGAATACACCAGATACTCCTACCAGGAAAACGAAAACGGCACTGTGGAGCTTCTTACTTTACACGCAATAGAGGATAACGGAAGTATTACCCGTCAGCAGCTTAACAGCCTGTCATTTATTGATTCTTCTGCAACACAGTACTATATAATACCTTGCAATGATAAGGACAAAGTGCCTACTCAGGGTTTTCACACTGCCACCGGTTCTGTGTCCTATGACCCGAATGAGTTTTTAGGTGAAATATATGCTCAGAATGAGGCTATTGATGCTGCACAGAACACTTTGTTCCAAGAGGCAGAGCCGATACTTACAGAAAAGGGTCTTACAAAGGTTTCTGATGATGCAGATGGCACAATCGAATGTGCAACAGGAACAGATTATTTAGTTTATCTTCTTACAACAACTAACTCTTGTGTAGATGAGAACAATGTTGTAACAGCTAAAGCCTCTGGCAGATTAGACAATGTAGGTCAGTTCAGCGTCAGGAGAAACGGTCATACCGCCGGTGAATATACCCCGGTAGATGATGATACCCATAGCTTTATCTGTTCTGTCTGCAATGCAGAAACCACAGAAAAACACTCCGGTGGTACAGCAACCTGCGTAGTTAAGGCGGTTTGCCAGCACTGCAAAACCTCTTATGGTGAAGTGGATACCGATAACCACGATGAATCTGTAGTTTTTACAAATGGTTTTTGCGAAAATGGTTGCTATGAGCCTGCAGTTCTGAATGATAACGGCACTCCTGATAATGCGTGGGACGATTATTATGAAATCTCAAACGCAGGTCAGCTTTATTGGTTTGCAGATAAGGTAAATAATGATAATGCAAACTTCCGTTCAGCTTCTGCTGTCCTTACAGATGATATCGTTGTAAACGAAGGCGTAATGACAGCAGAGTCCGAGGGTGCAAGAGTATGGACACCTATTGGTAACTCTAATAGCAAGTATTCGGGTTCTTTTGACGGTAATAACCACACAATTTCAGGCTTGTATTTCAATAATACAGAAGCCTATGATGTCGGCTTGTTCGGCGATATGTATGGCGGCATAGTTACTAACACAGGTGTTATTAACTCTTACTTTTGCGGTTACCAATGTGTAGGCGCCTTGGTCGGCTCGATTTCTTATGGAAAAATTATTAACAATTATAACGCAAGTGTTGTTAATGGTGAAATAAGGGTCGGCGGTGTAGTTGGATCTTTTGATAGCGGCACACTTACAAATTGCTACAATTCAGGTGTTGTAACAGGCAGCACAAGTGTCGGCGGCGTGTCAGGATATTGCATTGGTATGAATATCACCGGCTGCTACAACACAGGTGTAGTTAATGGCAGCAAATATGTCGGTGGTGTGATTGGCAGCGATTCTTCCGGTACGATCACAAACTGCTATAATACAGGTGCTGTTAATGGTAAATCAAGTGTTGGTGGTGTCATTGGTAACACAACGATGGGTATGCCTAAATTCTGTTATAGCACAGGTGCAGTAACAGGTGATACACAAGTCGGCGGTGTGATAGGCTATAAAGAAATGTCTGCACCTTCAAAATGTTACTATTTAGACACAACCTGTACAGGTGGCATTAACGGTGCGGATTCAGCAGGTTCTGCCGAGGCTAAGACTTTAGAGCAGTTTAAATCAGGAGAGGTTGCATTCCTCTTACAAGGTACTCAGACTACCGAAATATGGGGACAGGAAATAGGCACAGAAGACTATCCCTTGCTCGGAAGCGACAAAGTATATCAGATCAAGAACTGTAAAGGTGAAGCTACTTACAGCAACACGAATGAAGATATAGACCATAATTTTGAGGGCGATTTCTGCACAATTTGCCATTCTCCGACATCTTTATATGACGCAGATGGTGACGGATACTTTGATATCGAAGACGCAGAGGATCTTTACCTCTTTGCTGAACTTGTAAACAGCGGTAAAACAAATATGAACGCTGAGCTTCTTGCAGATATCGTTGTAAATGAAGGCGATATCTTTGAAAATTCCACAGATGTCAAAGTTTGGACACCTGTCGGCAATTCCGAATCCAATGCTTATACCGGAACATTTGAAGGCAACAACAAATTCATATCAGGTCTCTTTATCAAAGATGAAACCCTGTCCGTAGTTGGATTGTTTAGTCATGTCGCTCCCGGTGGTGTAATCAAAAACACGGGTGTAATCAACTCTTATTTCCGTGGCGGTCTTATGGTCGGCAACATAGTCGGACACAGTGTCGGTAAGGTTATCAACTGTTACAGCACAAGTGAAGTAAAAGGTGATGAATATGTTGGCGGTGTGGTTGGCAGCAACAAAGGCACAATTTCAAATTGCTATAATACGGGAGTTGTCAGAGGAACTATAACTGTCGGTGGTATAACAGGTTATTCCTCAGGCGTAGTCGAATACTCTTACAACACAGGTTATGTCGGTGGTAATGGCGTTATAGGCGGCGTAGTTGGCAGAATTTTCTACGAAACCGGCATAATTAAAAACTGTTATAACCGTGGAGAAGTAAATGGTAAATATAATACCGGTGGTGTAATTGGTGAACTCGTAAAAGGAACGATGATTAACTGCTACAATGCAGGTAAAGTCAATTGCGAGGAGGCTGCCGGCGGTGCAGTCGGTTATAGCGAGGACGCCACAGTATCAAACTGCTACTATTTGGATACCTGCTATGCTTCAGACGCCTTTGCCGTAGCTAAAACAAAGGCTCAGTTTAATTCAGGTGAGGTAGCTTTCCTCCTGCAGGGTGAGATGACTGATGAAATCTGGGGTCAGAAAATCGGTGTAAATATGTATCCTGCACTTTTCGGGGCAATTGTGTATCAGGTGACCGGCTGTAAAAACGAGACAAATTACGCGAACTCTAAGAGTTCGGGTGGCGGCCATATCTACGAAAACGGCTTCTGTATCGGATGTGGCGCTTACGAGCCTTGTCCGGGAAGCGGTACTGCAGCAGAACCCTACAAGATTTCTAACGCAGGTCAGCTCTATTGGTTTGCGGCGGTGGTGAATGAAGGCTATGGTGCTGTGGCACAGAATGCTGAAGTCCACGCAAAGCTTATGGCTGATATTATTGTCAACGAAGGCCCTCTGACTCATAATACCGCAGATGCAAGGGTATGGATTCCCATTGGTAAGTGCCAGTCTGCAAGTTACGGCGGACCCGGTGAAGGTGTGGCCTTCAAGGGAACCTTTGACGGAAATGGATTTACCATTTCAGGTCTCTATCATCCGTATAGTAAAGAGATGTATGATTACGCAGGATTTATCGGATGCTTACAGGGTGATAATTCACAGGTCAAAGATCTTGGTATCATCAATTGTTTTATTGGGTCCCGATACATTGCAGCAGGTATTGTGGGCACAAACGATGGCGGAACCGTGGAAAACTGTTATGTCACAGGCACGATTAGTACCGGTGCACATGGTGCCGGTATTGCAGGAAAAAACACAGGAACAGTAACAGAGTGCTATAACGATGCGTTAATTGAAGGACTCTCCTTTGGCGGAGGTATAGTAGCTTTCAACGAGGGTACTGTTTCAAAATGCTATAATATCGGAGATTGTCGTTTTGATACCGGAGGCGGTATTGCATATCAGAGCACAGGTCTTGTTGAGGAGTGCTACAATGTAGTAGATTTATCCTTCTCACGTCATGGTGCCGGTATTGTTTGGAACGGAAAGGGCGAGGTAATACGCTGCTATAATACCGGTAATATTTCTTCTCCATTATTTAAGGTTTGCGGCGTTGCAGGTGTTGCAGATAAAATTATCGACTGTTATAATACCGGTGATATCAGCGGTGATACAGCTTTTGGTGTCGGTTCATCATATACCCTCGTTAAGAATTGCTACAACACAGGTAGGATAACCGCTAAATCTTATGCCGTAGGTGCTTGCCCGACCGGTGGCATAGTTACGAGTGAAAATTGCTACTATCTGGAAGGTATGGTAACTGCCGCAGGAACTGTTGATGTCGATGTACAAGGTAAGTCAGAGGCAAAGAGTGCTGAAGCATTTACTTCAGGCGAAGTGGCATATCTGCTTCAGAATAATCGTGAAGAGCAGATCTGGGGACAGAAGCTGGGTGAAGAGAATATTCCTCAGTTCTCAGAGAATAAAGTATATAAAAACCAGATCGGCGGTTGTAATGAAGTAAACTTCGTGTATGAATATTCAAATACTCAGGAGAATGCTGTCACCACACATCCCGGAGAGTGGATAATTGATGCTAGTTGGTCTCCCGAAAGTAGCGAAAGCTGCTATGTCTATATCGATGTTTACTGTAACGATTGCGGAGATTATCTGGATTATACAAGCTGTGAAGCAGAGCTGATTTCAGAGGAAGCTCCCATAAATTGCCAGAATCCCGGCAAACGAGAGTGGTCCTGTACCTTCACAGTTTCGGACAGAACCTTTACTGAGACCTATACAGAGGTGCTCAGAAACGATGTTCACACCGATATAAATGATGACGGTTTCTGTACCGCCTGCGGCGGCTATGAGAAACCCGAGGTGGATCCCGGTGAGGATCCCGAGTGGGATTATGATGATGTTTATCTGATTTACAATGCAGGACAGCTTTATTGGTTTGCTGAACACGCTAACAATGTAAATAACGGTATATGCGGTAAACTGATGGCTGATATCGACTTGAATCCCGGATTCACCTTCAAATCAGACGGCTCATATTCCTTCGGTGGAATCGAGGGTCCCTTCGGCGGCGAAATAATCGGTCCGGAGCCTCCCAGAATGTGGACTCCCATAGGCTCAGGCTCTCCCTGCTATGCAGGTAGCTTTGACGGTAACGGATTTGTTGTCTCAGGTGCATACGCAGTATCTGAGAATTACTATGTTGGTCTTTTCGGCAACACAGACTATAACTACGAGATAAAGAATCTTGGTATCTCCAACAGCTACTTTGAAGGTTCCGCTTATGTGGGCGGTCTGGCAGGATATGCTTATACATACATCCATAACTGTTATGTTACCGATACTGTATATGTAAATGGCGGAAGCAATACTGCAGCTCTGGTGGGCTATAACGGCGTGGAAATCTGGAATTCCTATGCTATGTCCGATACCCTGACAGGCGGCGGTTGGGGCAGCCTCTATAATTGCTATTATCTTGCTGATGAAGAAATTCATAATGAGGACGGCTTGACTTTCAAGACTGCTGAGCAGTTTGAGTCAGGTGAGGTAGCTTTCCTTCTTCAGTCAGGACAGGTAGGCGAGCCTATGGTTGATGATGACGGCTATTACATCTACGATGAAGATGGCAATTTAGTCTATGACACAGAGAATGTGCCTCATGTCTGGGGTCAGAAAATCGGCACAGATACTTATCCCGTATTTGGCGGAGATAAGGTATATACAGTAAAGAACTGTAAAGACGAAGTCGCAGGCTACAGCAACACGGAGGGCAAAACCCTTGACCACACCTTCGAAAACGGCTTCTGTACAGCTTGCGGAGAATATCTGCCTGCAACAGATGAGAATGAAGACGGTGTTTTAGAAATCTCAAACGCAGGTCAGCTTTACTGGTTTGCTGAATTCGTAAATGCGGGTAACACATCTGCAAACGCAATCCTTACAGCAGATATTGTTGTAAACGAAGGCACAGTTACAGAGTCTTCAACAGATGCAAGAGTATGGACACCTATCGGTAACTGGAGCAACAAGTACACAGGCACATTTGACGGCAACGATTATACAGTTTCAGGTCTTTATTTTAATGACAGTGAAGTACATTATGTCGGCTTTTTCGGTGTCATAGGTGAAAATGGTGCAGTTAAAAACACAGGTGTTATTAACTCTTACTTCAATGGAGATGAGTGTGTTGGCGGTGTGTCCGGCTATAACTTTGGCACAGTTACAAACTGTTATAGCACAGCCAAAATAAGTGCTGACAGATTTGCTGGCGGTATAGTAGGATGTAGCTATGGCATAGTCGCAAACAGCTATAACACAGGAAAAGTCAACGGCAATAACTGTATTAGCGGTGTGGTCGGTATCAGTCAATTTGGTACAATAATAAACTGCTATAATACAGGCGAAGTAAGCGGCACAACTAATGTCGGTGGTATTCTTGGTGAAAGCTACAGTGCCACAATCGCAAACTGCTATAACACAGGCACGGTTGATGGTAATCATTATTTCGGTGCAATTTTCGGTTATGGCCGCAATGATGATGCATCAAACTGCTTCTATCTGGATTCGTCTTGCAGATTCGCTACAGGCGATGATAGTTTATACGGACCGATTACATCAATTGCTAAAACAAGCGGAGCCTTTGCAAGCGGCGAGGTTGCTTACCTCTTACAGGGCGAGCAGACTGAGGAAATCTGGGGTCAGAAAATCGGTACAGATACTTATCCTGTACTTGGCGGCGACAAGGTTTATGCAACTACGGATTCTGACGGGAATATTACAAGCTATACCAACACGAATCCGTTCGGCAAGCTTGCAGGCTATACCATAAGCCTCGGCGACAAGATTGCCGTAAACTACTATATGAGCCTTACAGAGAAGACTCTGAATGACGCAAATGCAAAAATGGTATTCACAGTTCCTGATACAGGCTCAACTTATACTGTTGAAATTCCTGTTAGCCAAGCAGCAAAGAATGGTGATTACTATGTATTTACTTGCGAAGTTGCTGCTAAGGAAATGACATCTGTAATCAAAGCAAAGCTTGTTACAAGCGAGTCTGAAGTCCAGCTTGATGATTACACAGTTCAGAAGTATGCAGAGGTTATCCTCTCAGACACAGTGAAGTACTCAAAAGAGCAGGCTCTTGTAAAGGCAATGCTCAACTATGGTGCGTATGCACAGGTTTACTTTAACTACAATACAGAGGACCTTGCAAATGACTCACAGTATATTTCAGATGATGACAAGGTGCTTCCTGATACCATTGATCTGAGTGGATACAAGGCAACAATTGCAGGTGAGGAGGAAGGCGTAAGCTTCTACGGCTCTGCACTTTCTCTCAAGTCCGAGACAGCCATTAAGCTCTACTTTAAGGTGGATGGTGACGCTTCGTTACTTGATGTGACAGTAAACGGTGAGGCTTATACACTTACAAAGAACGGTAACCTTTACGAGATTAAAATCTCCGATATCCCCGCTCATCTTCTTACAAAGATGTATGAGGTGAAGGTAGGCGGAATCACCATAACTTATGGTGCAATGAGCTACGCAGATACAGCTCTCTCCACAGATAAGTCAGGGCTTAAGAATGCAGTAAAGGCACTCTGTCTTTACGCTCAGGCGGCTGAGAATTACCTCTACGTTCCTGATGTTGAAATTGACGGGGATGAGACTGAGATCCTCTGATAACAGTACACAGAGCGTGCTTAATAAATAAATCAAAAGGCGTTTGAGTTTTATGCTCAAACGCCTTCTGTTTTTGTGAATAAAGATTATTATATTTTACTCTCCCACAGCTGTAAGAAAGAATTCTGTAATTTCCTGAGGTGATTGTTTCATATTGTTCTCAACCCACCATCTTGCCGTTTCTACAAAAGTGGAGGCTATGTGATTGATGTAAAAATCCTTTGGAAGATCTGAAGCTTTTCTATTGTTGAATGTTTTAAGCTGACTTTCCACCAAGTGCAGTAAATTGGTTTTAAAGAATCTTAAAAACAGCTCGTTGTTGCTTGATGATAACAATTCCAGAATCTGATTGTCGTTTTTATATAAGTGCTCAAACAAATGTGTGAAAACCGAGTCAGGTGCATTGCAGTTGAAGATGTGTCTGTGCTCATGGTCTGTATCGGTTGATGAGTCAAAAATGTGGCAGAACAGCTCTTCGCAAAGCTCTTTAAGTAAGTAATCCTTGGTTTCAAAATGTGCATAAAATGTAGCTCTGCCTATATCAGCTTCCTCTATAATATCAGACACGGTTATCTGATTAAGGCTTTTCTTTGATAACAGCTTTGTAAACGCTGAGAATATGGCTTCTCTGGTTTTTCTCTGACGTCTGTCCATATAAACCTCCATACAAATCTTAAAAATGTTCAGTAAGTAACAGGGGGACAAGATTCTATGTTGTGATTCTTCCCTCTGTTATTAACATATTACGGAACAAGTTGTTCGGTAATATATACATTGTATAGTGATGAAATAAGAAAGTCAAGAGCGCCTATTAAACAAAAAGTTAAGGCCACTGAAGGGACTAACTCTTCAGTGACCTTTGTGGTATTACTTGTTCTTTTTAAAACAATTTTTATCAAAAGAGGGATTGAATGCGTAGAAGTTCTTTGAATCCAGCTTATCGGTGAGAAGTCTTAAGCTTTCACCGAAGCGCTGATAGTGAACTACCTCTCGTTGCCTCAGGAACCTGATAGGATCAATAACATCAGGGTCATCGCAGAACCTCAGAATATTGTCATAGGTTGTTCTTGCCTTCTGCTCTGCTGCTAAGTCTTCGTGAAGATCAGTGATGGGATCGCCTTTTACCTGAAGGTATGCTGCTGTGAAGGGAACACCTGCTGCGGAATTGGGATAAACTCCTGTGGTATGGTCAACGAAGTATGCGTCAAAGCCATTTGCCTTAAGCTGTTCTTCGGTGAGATTCTTTGTGAGCTGATAGACGATAGTGCCGATCATCTCTAAATGACCAAGTTCCTCTACACCTACATCATTAAGTGTTGCCCGAAGCTCAGGTAAAGGCATTGAAAAACGCTGGCTGAGATATCTCAGAGATGCACCAAGCTCACCGTCGGGACCGCCGTACTGAGTTATGATGATTTTGGCAAGCTGAGGGTTTGTCTGTTTGATCTTTACAGGGTACTGAAGTCTTTTTTCATATACAAACATAACTTATACCCCCTCCCAGGGCCAGGGGTCATTGACCCAAGACCAGTAGTCTTCTTTGCTGTCTTTTGACATAAGGGGACCATAGTCTTTTACATATTCCTCTCTCAGGGGCTTGAGCTTTGCCTCAAGCTGAGAAAGTTTACTTAATACTTTCTGATCTGCAGGGTGGGTATCAAGGAAGAGCTTAAGCTCGTATATGGCAAAGGCGTAGCTTGATATCTGCTTGAGCAGAATTTCCTTTTTTGTCATACTTTACCACCCTTGCACTTTGCTCCGTAAAAAGGCTTATCGAGAGTAGGGAAAAGGGTGCCTGCCTCGAAACCTCTGTGAACAGAATAAGTTTCTGCACCGTTTGGCTGGAAAGGTATATACGCCATACCCTCTGTGGTTTTAGAGGGCAGGGGGCTTATACCGTAAGCGTTCATAATATCTTTTATGAATTCCATTTATATTCTCCTTTCTCAAACATAAATACTATGCTTGTCAACACATTCTATGCTGTGTTTCCCTCCGTTGTTACAAGTCAGGAGAGAGGATAGGTGTTAATATAAACAAACATTTTATTCAATAATTGTTTGTTATGCGAATTGAAAATAAGCCTTGTATTTTCTATAATTTAGGGTGAGATTTAATAGGCAGGTTTTGCCTGCTAATAACAATGGAGGTAATGTTATGTTATCAAAAAGAATTTTAAGTCTCGTTCTTACCCTTCTGATGCTCATCAGCTGTGCAACAGTTGCAGGCTTCACTTTCTCTGCTTCTGCTTCAGAAAACATTGAAATTGAAGAACAGCCCGTACCTGAAACTCAGCCCGATGCTGTTGAGGATATGGATGCAGGTCTTATCCTTCAGGCATGGAACTGGTCCTACAAAGAAGTGGAGAAGAACCTCGAGGCTATTAAAGAGGCAGGATTCACAACTATCCAGATCTCTCCTCCCACAGAGCTTAAGGAAGCTACTGTAGGTGTTAAGGTGCTTCAGGAAGCCAACGACAACGGTTGGTGGATGATGTATCAGCCTGCAGCATACGAGCTCAACCAGAGCGAAGATAATGTTCTCGGTACAAAGGAAGATCTTGTTTCCATGATCGAAAAGGCTCATGAGATGGGTCTCTATGTTATCGCTGACGCAGTTATCAACCACCTTGGCAACTGTGAGACAGCAGATTACAAGCTCTCAGGAGTAAAGCTCCCCGCAGATGCAAACGCTGTGGATTACCTCTGCGAGAGAGCATGGGACTTCGAAAGCTCCAGAAAGATTATTGACGCAGGCGCTTTCCACTTCCCCTATGCAAACTGTCAGTACAACGACACAGGAGCATTTGACTGCACACAGAACGCAGTTTCTTTGCTTCCTGACCTTGATACAGGCAGCCCTGTAGTTCAGGAGATCATCCTTGACTACTGGCACGAGTGTATTGATGCAGGCATCGACGGCTTCCGTATTGATGCTGCAAAGCACATTGAAACAAAATATGACGGCGAGTATGCTTCTGATTTCTGGGATGTACTTATGTACGACGGAATCAACGGCAAGCTTGGTATTTATCCCTATGCTAAGGAAACATACGGCAAGGATCTCTTTATGTATGGCGAGATCCTCAATACCGTTTCAACAGAGCGTTCCTTCAGCTGGTACCTTGAGTATATGAACATCACAAACTCCACAGCTTTCTATGCTATCTGTGATGCTGTAAACGGCGGTTCTGCTGCAAATGCAGTTCCCAAAACCTTCAATAACGGTATGACAGCTGATACAGCTATCCTCTGGGATGAATCCCACGATACATACATGGATGGCTGTAAGGCAAATAATGTTCCTTCCGTTACACTTCTTACAAAGAGATGGGCTTGTATGGCATCCCGTGCAGATGTAGTTTCCATGTATCTTGCACGTCCCACAAATACTCCCAAGGATGTTTATGACCTCGACCTCGGTGCTGCTTATGATACCGCTTGGAATGATAAGGAGACCGCTGAGATCAACAAGTTCCACAACCACTTCAATGGTGCAGGTGAGGCAGTTTCCAGCTACGGTAACATTGCCATCATCGAGCGTGGCGACTCAGGTGTAGTTCTCGTAAATTGCAGAGGCACATCCGGAAGCCTTACAGTTCCCGTTACTACCATCAAGGATGGTACATACATCGATCAGATGACAGGTAACACCTTCACAGTTGCAAATGGTAACATTGAAGGTTCTATCGGTAAGTCCGGCGTTGCAGTTATCTACAACCCCGAAACTCCCGTGGTTGGTGCTTCTGTTGAAGACGGCACAAAGTTTACAACAGATACAATTACAGTTGATGTTTATTCCAATGGCGCAGAAGCTGCTTATATTGTAAACGACGGCGACGAAGTTAAGTTCACAGGCAAGAAGACACTTGACATTGCTCCCAAAGAGGGATTTGCCGACTATCGTCTTATCGGCAGACTCGGAGACGTTGATTACAGCGACGTTGTAAACGTTCGTGATGCTACACTCATCCAGAAGGCTGCTGCAGGTCTTGAGACCCTCACAGAGGATCAGAAGAAGCTTGCAAATGTTACAGGCGACACAAATGCTGACGGTGAGGTAGTAAACGTAAGAGATGCTACAGCTATCCAGAAGTTTGTTGCAGGTCTTGAGAGTGGTTGCGAGGGCATCGGCGAGATAATCGGCGGCTCAGGTTCCGAGGGTGTTCCCGCCACACTTACAGTGATCTGCGGTGACATACTCAAAACCTACACCTACACTCAGATTTCCGAAGATGAGGCAACATGGGTTAAGTATGATAACACAGCTTCCAACTGGACTCACGTTTACTGCTATGTATTCGACGGAAACGGCAATGAGAACAACCAGTGGCCCGGCATCCTTATGGAGCAGCGTGAGGACAACGTATGGTACTATGAGATTCCCGAGGGTCTTGAGAATGCAACAGTAATCTTCAATAACAACCTCCTCGGCACAGGTGAGCAGACAAGCGACCTTCCCATGGCTGACGAGGCAGGCGAGTCTTATGGCGATCACTTCATCTTTACCGACGGCAAGTGGAATGCTATCCTTGAGGACGGCTCTCTCAATGAGATCAAGCAGAAGCGTTCCGAGCTTTACATCGTGTTTACCGATGTATATGGATGGAAATCCAACAAGGTTTATAAGGTAAGATGCTGTACATCTACAATGAACGCTCCCGGTGAGGAGATGACCTACCTTGGTGTGGATGAAAACGGTCACGATCAGTATTACATCTATGTTGACAGAGGTGCAACATCACTTCGCTTCTATGTTACAAACAAGAAGACTATCCTTAAGGAGACTGCTAACTGCGTAGTAAATGGTGACTGCGGTTACTATCCTCTTGCAGCAGCAGGCGGTCCTCAGTGCGGAACCTTTGATGTAGCACCTGTTGAATAATTTTGAGATAGTGGCATAATCAGAGCAGGGATGGAGGAATCCGTCCCTGCATTTTTTCTTGAAATCATATTTCATTATGCTTTCATACAGTTTTCACTTTGAGGCTATAATATAAAGTCATTGAAGTGAAAAACTACACTAAGAGGTGATCACTATGAATGAAAATTCAGAAAACAGACCTTTAAATAAAGACTGCTGTCAGAATGAAGAGAAAAAGGTAACCATCGAGCCTCAGGCTGAGTTTGAGAATATAAGTGAGACACTGGATACAGAGAATTCGGTTGCAGAGGAATTTTCTTTTGCCGATAATCCTGCTCCTGTTTCTCCTCAGTTAAACAATGCTTTTTCTTCACATCTTGTGCCTGAGAACAGATCCTTTTCCTATGAATGGAACTCTCCGAACCCTGATACTACACAGAAACAGCATAGCTTCCCTGCTAATACGGATGCTCCCAAAAAGAAGACTAAAAAATCAGAGGGAGCAAAAACTCCCGTTGCTCTTCTTTTGGTGCTTACAATACTTCTATCTTCATTTTTCGGTGCAGGTTCTGCTTTTGTAATGTATAAGCTTCTTGATAAAAGCTACGGAGGCAACGGCAAAAACTCAGAAGATACTCAGTATAACAGCTCTTCACCTGCTGAAACACTCGGAAAGGATGAACTTACCACCGCAGAGGTCACAGAACATTGCGCAAGCACTGTTGTAGAGATCTTTACTGAATCAGTAGATACAGGTATTTTCTCCCAACAGTACATTAAATCGGGTGCAGGTAGCGGAGTTATCATTGAATCGGATGGTTACATCGTTACAAACCACCATGTAATTGATGGTGCCAACAAGGTTTCTGTAACCCTTCGCACAGGTGAAAGCTACGAAGCTCAGATAATCGGCACGGATCAGAGGATGGATCTTGCGATTCTTAAAATAGAGCCTGACAAAGCCCTTTCCGTTGCCGCCTTTGGCGATTCTGATGCCCTTGTGGTAGGCGAGAGAACAGTAGCTATAGGCAATCCTCTGGGTCAGCTTGGCGGTACCGTTACAGAGGGAATTCTCAGTGCTCTTGACAGAGAAATGGTAATTGACGGTCAGAAGATGAACCTTCTTCAGACTGATACCGCAATTAATCCCGGTAATTCAGGCGGCGGTCTCTTTAATGCAAAGGGCCAGCTTATAGGTATTGTTTCGGCCAAATCCACAGGCTCGGAAATTGAAGGCTTAGGCTTTGCTATTCCCATCAACGATGTACTTGACGTTGTCTCTGATCTTAAGGAGTACGGCTATGTCAAGGGCAGAGTTGATCTTGGAATGGAGCTTATTGATATTGATTCCATTGAGCTGATGTTCATCTACGGCACCTACGATTACGGATGCCTTGTATATCGTGTGTATGAAGATACAAACGCTTACAAAGCAGGCTTCAGGGCTTATGATATAATCCTTGCGGTAAACTCTGAGGAGGTTGACAGTTCCGATGACGTTGAGCTGATTATCAATGACCTTAAAATAGGCGATAAGGTAACCTTTACTGTACAGAGAGGCAGAACTCAGGCTGAGATTACTATGGAGCTTGAGGAATATGCTCCGAAAAATTTCCAGAATTCTGATGATGACGGTACAGTGGTTCTGAATCCTGAATTGTTCTGATTTAAAAGCAAGTGCAGATGATATTCTGTGCTTGCTTTTTTTGTCGAAGGATGGTATAATCTCCTCACGGGTAACACCGAATATTAAAAATTGCATAAGTAAACACGAAACAGTGTCTGTGACACAACTGCGCTCTATGTGCAGGGGTAAGGAAAGTATGGTGAGAATCCATCGCAACAGCCATTACCGTATCTGCCTTCTTTGGCATCAAGTCGGAATGCTTGCCGTTTCGTGAGTAGAACTGCTCCTCGGGCAACAGGAGGGCGCTTTTAATCTCAGCTTTTTGACTTTATGACGCATCCTCTTTGGAGGGTGCGTTTCTGTTTACTCTTTGCAAAAAGGAGTAATTTTTATGAAGAAAATCAAAAACAGACAGAACACCTCAAAGCTTTTATCATTACTTCTCATAGTATTGATGATGTTTTCCTTTGCAGCCTGCGGCAAAGAAGTGACGAAAGAGGAAGAAAAAACGATCTGGTCAGATGCAACCTATACCTCTGACACATCCCTTGGCGAAGGTGAAAAGAATTTCACCTTCAAGGTGACAGCAGGGGACAAGAGTGTTAATTTTGATATCCACACCGATGAAAATATCGTAGGCGATGCCCTTGAGAAGCTTTCTCTCATTTCGGGAGACGAGGGTGAGTATGGCCTCTATGTAAAATACGTTAACGGAATTTATGCCGACTATGATGAAAACGCTACCTACTGGGCATTTTATGTTAATGGTGAAATGGCACCTGCAGGCGTGGATATGACAGAGATAGAAGATGGTGCTTCCTATGAAATGCTCTACACAAAGGGATAAGATTGTGAAAAGCTCTTCGAGGCACAGAAGCGGAATTACACTTTTTGAAATCAGCCTCTTCTCTATGCTTGGAGCAATAATGTTTATTTCCAAAAAGCTCATGGAATTTCTGCCCAATATGCATTTGCTGGGAGTATTTATCGTGGCTTTTACGGTAGTGTATAGGAAGAAAGCCCTCATACCAATTTACATCTATGTGTTCCTTGACGGACTTTTCGGCGGCTTCGGTATGTGGTGGTTTCCTTATCTGTATATATGGACAATTCTATGGGCTGTGACAATGCTCCTGCCTCGAAATCTCAGCACAAAATATGCTGTGTGGGTTTATCCTCTGCTTTGTGCGGTTCATGGTTTCCTTTTCGGAATACTCTATGCTCCTGCACAGATGCTGATGTTCTCCCTTTCATTTAAGCAGACCCTGCTGTGGGTAATGGCAGGAATTCCCTTTGACATCACTCACGGAGTAAGCAATTTCCTTGCAGGACTACTGGCTCTTCCTGTTTCTCTTATCCTTAGAAAACTCAATTCTTCGGTTCCATCCACGTTCATAAGTGAATAAAAGACATAAGAAAACCACCGACAATCGCAAAACTGTCGGTGGTGATTTTTATATTCAGATTTCTTCGCTGAGAGCGCTTAAGATCATATTGGCACATCTATAGACATTGCCGCCGCCCAGAGTAAGCACAAGGTCACCCTCTTTGGCGTTTTCCTTGATGTACTCGGTGATATCCTCAAAGGTGTCTATGCACTGAGCACCCTCAATTTTTTCTCCCAGATCCTGAGATTTGATGCCGTAGGTGTTTACCTCTCTGACAGCAAGGATCTCAGAGATTACAGCTACATCGGGGATAGAGAGTGCCTTTGCAAAGTCATCAAGAAGAATGGCTGTTCTTGAGAATGTGTGAGGCTGAAATACTGCCCATACCTTGTTAAAGCCCATATTCATTGCAGAGGTAAGCACTGCGGAAAGCTCTGTGGGATGATGCGCAAAGTCATCAGCCACGGTGATGCCACGAGGATTTCCCAGTACTTCGAATCTGCGGTGAACACCTGCAAATTTCTCGAGATTCTCCGCAATTTCCTTTTCTGTTGCACCCATGTAGTGGGAAGTAGCTGCAGCGGCAAGTGCGTTTGCAATGTTGTGCCTGCCGGGAACAATGAGCTTCACATTTGTGAGAAGCTCGCCCTTGTGATAAAGGTCAAAGCTCTGATTCATGCCTTCTGATACAATGTTCTGAGCGCTGTAGTCGTTCGATTCCTTAAAACCAAAGGTTACCTTTTCTATCTCAATATCAGAGAGAGCATCAAGGGAGTTTTCATCATCACCGCAGAAGATAACAGCTTTAGTTGTTTGGTGAGCAAATTTGTTGAATGACTTCTTTATGTTGTCAAGATTCTTGAAGTAGTCAAGATGGTCAGCGTCTATGTTGAGAATAAGGGAAACATAAGGCGTTAGCTCAAGGAAGGTATCTACATATTCGCAAGCCTCGCAGACAATAATGTCACTCTGACCAACATAGCTGTTGCCGCCGATGTAGTTAAGCTTTCCTCCGATAATTGCAGAGGGGTCAAAGCCTGCACCGATGAGTATCTGTGAAATCATAGCGGTGGTTGTGGTCTTTCCGTGAGTACCTGCTACAGCAATGCTGCGGTTGTATCTTCTTGTTACAATGCCTAGCATAACACTTCTCTCAAGGCAGGGAATGCCCTTGTCTCTTGCGGCTACAAGCTCAGGGTTGTCGCTTTTTACAGCGGCTGTATATACCACGAGCTCAGTGCCCTCAATATTCTCGGCTTTGTGACCCATAAAAACCTTGATTCCGTAGCTTCTGATTCTCTCAAGGGTATCGGACTCGCTGTTGTCAGAGCCCGTAAGCTCAAAGCCCTCGGAGTGGAGAATTTCGGCAAGGGGACACATACCGCTGCCGCCGATGCCGATAAAATGTATTTTTCTTATGTTCTCAAGAATGTGATCGTATTTCATATATATCCTCTTTCGTAAAGGTGAATTTATATTTATTCATAATTCGGATTATATAAAAAATAAGGATAAGTGTCAACACTCATTAAAATTATTCCTTAAATATTGTCAAATATAAAAGTAAATGGTAAAATGACAGTATAATTTCATTCATGGTGATAGAATGCTTACAAAGAATCAGATTATTAAACTTAATATATCAGCCATTTCCTCAGAGGGAAGCGGTATCGGCAAGAGCGAAGAGGGTATTGCCGTATTCGTTCCTCACACCGCTGTGGGGGATGAGATCCTCTGCAGAATTCTCAAAGCAAAGAAAACTCATGCTTTCGGAAAGGTGGAGGAGATTCTCACTCCATCAGAGGACAGAATCACACCTCTTTGCAGTGTCTCAAGGCTCTGTGGCGGATGCGTCTATTCCCATATTACTTACGAAGCGGAGCTTTGTGCAAAAGAAAAACGTGTTCGTGATGCTCTCATTCGTATCGGTGGCATAGAGACAAAGGTAAATCCCATTGTAGGAAGCGAGCGCTCACACGCTTACAGAAACAAGGCTCAGATTCCCGTGGGTGTTTCTCAGGACGGCAAGGTGCAGATGGGATTTTTCTCCCGTCACAGCCACAGAATTATTGACAGCACGAGCTGTCTTTTACAGCCTGACTGTTTCCTGAAAACAGCCGAGGTGCTGAGAGGCTTTATCGAGGAGAAAAATATTTCCGTCTATGACGAGCTCTCTCACACAGGACTACTCAGACATCTTTACTTAAGATACGGCGAAGCAACAAATGAGCTTATGATATGCGTGGTCATAAACGGAGATAAGCTGCCTTTTGAGGAGGAACTTTCTGAGAGATTCCTTGAGGCAGTACCCTTTGTGAGGACTATAATAATTAATTCTAATAAAGAAAAAACCAATGTGGTACTGGGTAAAGATTTCAGGACCATTTACGGAGAGGGCTACATAAGCGATGTGTTATGCTCCCTTACCTTCAAGCTTTCTCCCCAGTCCTTCTATCAGGTAAACCGCACTCAGGCAGAGAGACTTTATTCTATTGCAAGAGAGTATGCAGAGCTTCAGGGTGACGAGGTGCTTTGTGACCTCTATTGCGGAACAGGTACTATCGGCCTCTCCATGGCTCATAAATGCAAGACTGTCATAGGGGTAGAGATCGTTCCCGAAGCCATTGAGGATGCAAAGAAGAACGCAGAGAACAACAAAATTACCAATGCTCGGTTTATCTGCTCCGATGCCGCAGTAGCCGCAGAAAAGCTGAAAGAGGAGGGGATAACCCCCGATGTGGTAATACTTGACCCTCCCCGAAAAGGTTGTGCCCCCGAGCTTATTAAAACAGTTTCAGAAATGAATCCGTCACGTGTAGTTTATGTCTCCTGCGACCCCGCTACTCTTTCCCGTGACCTTAAAATTTTCGAGGAGCTTGGATACGTAACCGAGGAAGTAACCCCTGTTGATATGTTCCCGAGAACCGCACATGTGGAATCTGTCGCAAAACTGAGAGTGAGCAGACAGGAATAAACTAAATTACAGGAGATTATTATATGAATTTCTATGGAAGCAAAGAGTATGAAAAATTACTCGAAAGTTTAGATGAACAAGTCTTTTCACATTGTGACCTTTCTGCTCCGACTGATGTAATGACGCTGGACGACAGTTATTATGTCAAAAGATATTACTATGCTGATATTGAGAATCAAGAGCCCGATTGTGTACCTGTTGACGGAGAAATATGCAGACTTTATAAGAATGATGAATTTGTTTTTGAATGGAAAAACATCGACGGACGTTCCAGAATGATTTCAATTATCGATCATTCTGACGGAAACAAATACCTGCTTTTTGATGAAGATTTATATGGATATAGTGTGTTGAATCTTGATACTTTAGAGTGCATCCACTACATTCCTAATGAATCACATGATGAAGACTCTTTTGATGAGACTTTTATATGGTGTAAGCCTCATTATGATATAAATAGCAATTTGCTTGCAGTTGAGGGTTGTTTTTGGGCAGCTCCATATTCAGTGGTTGTTTTGGATTTCAGCGAACCAATGAAGATTGTTACAGCGAATGAATGGATCGATTTGTGGGAAATAAGAAAAGAAGAAAAAGGTGAAAGATATTTAGATGATATAGATTTTGTTGAATGGGAAGTTGATGTTCTTAAGTGTACATCATATATAATTAACAAAACACGACTTAAGGAAATAATCAGTAAAAGATAAAGGAATTGAGAATAATGCATTTCAGACTTGCTGAAAATAAGGATATCCCCGAAATACTTGAGGTTTACAAGAAGGGCGTAAATTCCATGCTCCGGGCAGGAATCTTCCAGTGGGATGAGACTTATCCTTCCCTTGAGATCATTACAAATGATGTCAAAAACGGAGAGCTTCATCTTTGCGTCTGTGAGGGAAGAATTGCTGCCGCTTTTGCTCTTAACTGCAATGTGGAAGAGGATTATAAGAACGCCTCATGGGAAAAGCCTGACGCAAAATTTATCGCTATGCACCGCCTTTGTGTGTCTCCCGATTTTCACAGAAAAGGAATCGGCAGTGCCTGTATGAAGGAAATCGAGAGATTTGCCCGTGCTAACGATTATGAGGCTATCTGGCTTGATACCTTCTCGGGAAATCACAAGGCTCTTGCTCTCTACGATAAGCTGGGCTTCAAAAGAGTGGGCGAGATGTTTTGGCAAAGAGGCAGATTCATAAATTTTGAAAAAGTGCTGTAAGAGGGAGTTTTATTGAACACGTTTGAAAAGATATATGAAGTAGTCAGAAGAATCCCCAAGGGAAAGGTTGCTACCTACGGACAAATTGCATTTCTTGCAGGCAACCCTCACTGGTCAAGAGTGGTAGGCTACGCTCTGCACTCAAATCCCGACCCCGAAAATATACCCTGCTTCAGAGTGGTGAACCGCTTCGGAGAGCTGTCATCCGCCTTTGCTTTCGGTGGTATCAATCGTCAGCAGGAGCTTCTTTTAGCCGATGGGGTAGAGGTAAAGGATCTAAAAGTAGATTTATCCCGATTTCTATGGGACGGAAAATAAGGAGGAAGTTTTATGAAGGCTTTAATTACAGGCGCCAGCTCAGGTATAGGCCGAGAAATGGCGAGGGATCTTGCAGATAGAGGCTATGACCTGATTCTGGTTGCAAGACGCCTTGACCGACTTGAAGCTCTCAAAGAGGAGCTCGGGGGTGTCAAAGTCAGGTGCATCTCCTGCGACCTTTCAAAGGAAGAGGAGTGCTACACTCTTTATGAACAGGTGAAGAGTGAAAATATAGATATGCTCATCAATAACGCAGGCTTTGGTGCTTTCGGTTATTTCGATGAAATGGACCTTTCCAGGGAGCTTGAGCTTATTAACACCAACATAAAGGCTGTACATATTCTCACAAAGCTTTTCCTCAAGGATTTTATTAAGAGAGACAGCGGAAATATCCTTAATACAGGCTCCATAGCAGGCTTTATGATGGGACCTCTTCTCTCAAGCTACTATTCCTCAAAGCACTATGTTGTAAGTCTCACAGAGGCAATTTACGAGGAGCTGAGAAGAAAGAAATCAAATGTAAAGGTAAGCGTTCTTTGTCCCGGTCCCGTTCAGACAGAATTCTTCGATGTCGCAAAAGTCCGATTCATTATAGCAGGACAGAAGCCTGAATTTGTAGCAAAGTATGCTATAAAGAAAGCCCTAAAGGGAAAGCTTCTTATTATCCCCGGCATCCTTACAAAGCTGGGAGTGTTCGCTACCCGATTTGCCCCCAGAAAACTCCTTGCAAAAATCCTCTTCAAGGTTCAGAAACTCAGAATGTGAAATATAAAAGATACACCTGCAGAAAACCTGCAGGTGTTTTTTTGAACATAAGCATACCTCAGGGCATAAAATGCGGTGAAGATTAATTTTATATCAAGTGGTGTTTTATGATGAAATACGGCTTCAGTTCTTTCGGAATAATTGGTGGAGACAAAAGACAGCTTTATTGTGCAAAGGCTCTCTCCGATGACGGATACGAGGTAGCTCTCGGAGGCTTCGACAAGGTAGCACAGATGAAAAATACAGAGATAACCTCTCCCTTTGAAGCCGCACTTATGAGCGAGGTAATAATTCTGCCTCTGCCTGCGGTAAATTCAAAAGGGAAGATTCCTGCTCCCTTCTGCAGGGAGGATATAGAGCTTTCCGATGATTTAATATCAGCTATGAAAGGAAAGCTTGTTTTCTGTGGCTTTTCGGAAAAGCTCAGAGAAGCCTGTCCCAAGCTTTCGGCGGATATAAGGGACTACTATAAGCGGGAGGAGTTTGCTGTTCAGAATGCAGTGGTTACTGCAGAGGGAGCAATAGAGCTTGCTCTGAGAAACTACGAGGGAACAATTAACGGTGCCAGATGTCTTGTGTGCGGCTTTGGCAGAATCGGAAAAGCTCTGGCACATATCCTTCTGCCTCTTGGTGCTAAACTTACGGTAAGTGCGAGAAAGCCCTCTGACCTTGCATGGATTAATTCTCTGGGTGCTCGTGCTGTCAGGACTGAGAAGCTTATGTGTGAGGACAGCTTTGATATTGTTTTCAACACCGTTCCTGCCAGGATTTTCACCTGTGTGCTTCTTGCAAAGATAGCAGGTAAGGCTCTCGTCATAGACCTTGCCTCAGGAGAGGGCGGGGTGGATTTCTACAGCGCCGAGCGGCTCTCTATAGATGCAATACACGCACTTTCGCTCCCCGGAAAATGTGCGCCGAAAACTGCAGGCGAGATCATCAGGAACACCATATACCATATTCTTGAGGAGGATGACAGGTGAATGAGAAAACCGTCGGATTTGCTCTGTGCGGCTCATTCTGTACCTTTTCGAAAGCTATAAAAGAGATGAAGAAGCTTGTTTCCCTTGGATACCGTGTTCTGCCCATAATGTCAGATAATGCGTATTCCACAGATACACGCTTCGGAAAATCAGAAGATATAATTTCGGAAATCGAGAGAATAAGCGGCAACAGTATAATTCATACCATTGTCGGGGCAGAGCCTATCGGACCCAAGAAGATGTGCGATTTGCTGTTGGTGGCACCCTGTACGGGAAATACACTTTCAAAGCTTTCCCTTGGTATAACGGATACTCCCGTAACCATGGCAGTAAAATCTCATCTGAGAGTAAAGAGACCCGTGCTGCTCTCAATAGCTACCAATGACGGACTGGGGGCATCGGCCCAGAATATAGGCAGACTGATAAATACAAAGAACATTTATTTTGTGCCTCTTTCTCAGGATAATCCTGAGGATAAGCCATCATCCCTTGTGGCAGATTTCGAGAGGATTCCTGAGTGTGTGGAGTCTGCACTCAAGGGTGTGCAGGTACAGCCTGTATATTTCTGATACAGATCGGAGCCTTCTGCTTTGGCAGAGGGCTTTTGTTTGTTGCAATAAAACTTACGCTGTGTTATAATACTAAAAGATTATTTTAAGAGGTGCTTCTTATGAAATATTGTGCCGATTGCAAAGCTCTTATTGACGACAGAGAGACAAACTGCCCTGCCTGCTCAAAGAAACTCTCAGAGGCTGAGGCAGAGAGTATAGTTGTTCTCACAAAGGTTAAGGGAAGAAACGTATCCACCCTCGAGCCTCTGATGAAGGAAAAGGGAATACCCTGCTTCTTTGTGTCAGCAGAGGGTCAGGTGTATAATTCCTATAACTTCAAGGTTGCCGCAGAGAGTGAGCAGAAGCTTATGGTGCCTATGGAGTATTATTCAAAAGCCTTTGATATCTGCCTTGGTATGGACCTTGTGAAAGAAGAGGACAGACTCTTTGAAGCAGAGGAAGAGGAGGAAGAGGACAGTAAGACTTATAATGAGAAGTTTGAGGAGAAAACAGGTGTGAAGCACAGCACGTGGCAGCTTGTGTGGATTGTTCTCTTCATTGTAGTTGCCTGCCTCGTTATCTGGGGCATCGACTTTATCGCTGAGCTTATCAAGACAAATGCTATAGGCGCAGACAAAGAAACTACCACAGAAGCCGCAAAGGCTATGATCAGCACACTTAGATTCAGGTGATTTATTATGACGAGTGAAAAAACTCCTCAGGTTGCCGCAGTTGTAGTTGCCGCAGGTAACTCAACCAGAATGGGTAAGGGTATCAATAAACAGCTCCTTGAGGTCTCAGGTGTTCCCGTGATTGCCAGAACTCTCAAAGCTTTTGAGGATACTGAGATTATAACCGAAATTGTTGTGGTATGCAGAGAAGAGGATATCCCCACATTCAGAGATATTTCTAATCAGTACGGAATCAGCAAAATAAAGTCTTTTGTAAAGGGAGGAGCTATCCGAAGCGAGAGCGTTAAAAACGGTGTGATGGCTACAAGCGATGCTGTGAACTATGTGGCGATACACGATGGAGCCCGAGCTATGATTCTTCCCGAGGCTATAGAGAGATCGGTTTCGGGTGCTGTAAAATACAGAGCCGCAGCCCTTGCAATACCTGTCACAGATACTATAAAAGTGGTTGATGAAGAGGGGAAGATTATTTCTACCCCTGACAGAGCTACCTTGAGAGCTGCTCAGACACCTCAGGTCTTTGAAAAGGAGCTTTATGTTTCAGCTCTCAAAAAGACTGAGGATGCAGGTGTTGAATTTACAGACGACTGTGCTCTGGTCGAGTGGGCAGGGGTGCCTGTATATACAGTAATGGGAGACTACACAAACATAAAGATAACCACCCCTGATGATCTGCCTCTTGCTGAGAGCATACTTGAGGCACGAAAGGAGAATATGTGATGCTGAGAATAGGACACGGATATGATGTACATAAACTCACAGAGGGCAGAGACCTTATCATAGGCGGAGTGAAAATTTCCTTTGAGCTGGGACTTTTAGGTCACAGCGATGCAGACGTTCTTGTTCATGCGATAATGGATGCTCTCCTTGGTGCGGCAGCAATGGGAGATATCGGTACACTTTTCCCTGATACCGACCCTGCATACAAAGGAGCCGACAGCATGAAGCTTCTTGAGTGTGTTGTAGCTGAACTGAAAAACAGAGGCTACAGTATCGGAAATATTGATGCAACCCTCATAGCTCAGAGGCCCAAGATAAAGCCTTATATATCTGAGATGAGGGAGAATATTGCAAGTGTCTGCGGTATTGATACAGAGTTTGTGAATGTAAAAGCAACCACAGAAGAGAAGCTTGGATTTACAGGAAATTTAGAGGGTATGTCAGCTCATGCCGTATGTATAATCAGTAAAGATTAAAAGCGAATAGATAAAGCACTTCTTTCATATTATTTAGGGATATGAAAGAGGTGCTTTTATGTTTACACAGAGATTATTTTACAGATTCAGGACTTTCACGAGAATTTTGTCAGCTATGCTTTCATTATTTATGCTCCTTATGCTCTTTGGTGCGGTGGGGGTCGGGGCGCTGTCAGAGGATGAGATAAGCGCTCCCAGTGCTGTGCTTATAGAGTCTACTACAGGCAAGGTGCTTTTTGAGAAAAACTCCCACGAGGTCAGAGCCTGCGCCTCAATTACAAAGGTTATGACTCTTATCCTGGTATTTGAAGCAATAGATGACGGTGTGCTTTCTTATGATGACACCATCGTTTCTTCTGCCCACGCTGCCTCTATGGGCGGCTCCGATATATGGCTTGAAGAAGGGGAGAGTATGTCGGTTCACGATATGATAAAGGCGGTGGTGGTAGCTTCTGCCAATGATGCCGCAGTAGCTCTTGCTGAAGCAGTTGCAGGTACCGAGGATGAGTTTGTCAGCAGGATGAATGAAAAAGCAAGGGAGCTTAAAATGTATGACACAACATTCAAGAACTGCAACGGACTTGACGAGGAGGGGCATCTCACATCTGCTTATGATGTTGCTCTTATGTCAGCGGAGCTTATAAAGCATGAGAAGATATTTGAATACAGCTCTATCTGGCTTGATTATCTCAGAGGAGGAGAGACCCAGATAGTCAACACAAACAAGCTCCTTAAGTCTTATAAAGGGATTACAGGACTCAAAACAGGTACTACCTCTCAGGCAGGAAGCTGTATGAGTGCAACAGCAGAAAGAGACGGACTTTCCCTTGTTGCGGTGGTGCTTGGATGCGACACGGGTACCGCAAGATTCTCTGACGCCGCCACTCTTCTTGACTTCGGTTTTGCAAACTTCAGAACTGAGGTTCTGACCGTTCCTGCAGAGAGTTTAGAGCCCATAAGGGTCAAGGGTGGAATGAATTCAGAGGTTATGCTGTCCTGCACCCCTTCAGAGAATGCCGTGCTTCCCAAGGGTAATTCAGAGCTTAAAGTGACATTTGAAAGGGCGCAGGAGCTGGAAGCTCCCGTAGCTTCAGGTGAGGTTGTGGGCAAGGTAAGCTATATCCTCGACGGTGCTACTGTGGATGAAGCTGACATTGTTACCGCTTCGGGAAGTGAAAAAATGTCGTTTAAGGAATTATTCCTGCTTTTACTTTCAAAATTATTTTCCTTGTAGGAATAATAGATGAATAATATGTGTTTTTTATGAAAAATATTCAAAACTTCCTTGCATTGGTGTGGGTTTTGTTGTATAATACCATTATCTAAACTGTGTGATGTTCACACTTATGCAATGGAGGAGATTTAAAACATGCCTACTCGTATTAACGACAAGCACGTATTAGGCTTTGTAGGAAGCGACGAGCTTCAGGGTATTGCAGCTCAGGTTAAGGCTGCTCACGAGGCTCTTCACTCAGGCACAGGTCTGGGTAATGATTTCATTGGTTGGCTCACTCTGCCCACAGATTATGACAAGGATGAGTTCGCAAGAATCAAGGCAGCAGCAGAGCGTATCAAGAAGAACACAGACGTGTTCATCGTAATCGGTATCGGCGGTTCCTACTTAGGTGCCAGAGCTGCTATCGAGTTCCTTACATCACCTAACTATAACGCCCTTGCCAAGGATACACCTCAGATCTACTATGCAGGCAACAGCATCAGCTCTACTGCGCTTTCAGAGCTTATTGATCTGTGTGAGGGCAAGGATGTTTCCATAAATATGATTTCAAAGTCCGGTACAACCACTGAGCCTGCTATCGCATTCAGAGTTCTTCGTGAGCTTCTGGAGAAGAAGTACGGCAAGGAGGGCGCAAAGGAGCGTATCTTCTGCACTACCGATAAGGAGAAGGGTACACTCAAGCAGCTGGCTGACCGTGAGGGTTATGAGACCTTTGTAGTTCCCGACAACGTAGGCGGTCGCTATTCCGTACTCACAGCAGTTGGTCTTCTGCCCATCGCTGTTGCAGGTGCAGATATTGACGCTCTTATGAAGGGTGCCCAGGCTGCTCAGAAGGACTTTGATAACGAAGATGTATTCACCAACGAGTGCTACAAGTACGCTGCACTTCGCAACCTTCTTTATCGCAAGGGCAAGACCACAGAGGTTCTCGTATCCTACGAGCCTGCATTTACAATGATGAGCGAGTGGTTCAAGCAGCTCTACGGCGAAAGCGAAGGTAAGGATCAGAAGGGTATTTTCCCTGCAAGCGTTGTGTTCTCTACAGACCTTCACTCAATGGGTCAGTACATCCAGGATGGTAGAAGAGACCTCTTCGAGACTGTTGTTCTCTTTGAGAAGTGCAAGAGAGAAATCACTCTCGGCACAGATCCCGAGAATGTTGACGGACTTAACTTCCTCTGCGGCAAGACAATGGATTTCATCAACAGAAAAGCTTTTGAAGGCACAGTTCTTGCACACAACGACGGCGGAGTTCCCAACATCGTTCTCACAGTTGATGAGATGACAGAGTCAGAGCTTGGCTACCTCATCTACTTCTTTGAGAAGGCTTGTGCTATATCCGGCTATCTTCTCGGCGTAAATCCCTTCAACCAGCCCGGCGTTGAAAGCTACAAGAAGAATATGTTCGCACTTCTGGGTAAGCCCGGATACGAGCAGGAAAAAGCTGCCTTAGAGGCAAGATTAAGATAAACGAAATTTGGAGGTAAAAGTTATGGTTACTCTTATTGTTGGTAAAAAAGGTACTGGTAAAACCAAGAAACTCATTGCTCTCGCAAACGAGACTGTTGCAGCATCCACCGGTAACGTTGTAGTTATCGAGAAGGGCGCAAAGCTTACATACGATATTACTCACAAGGCTCGTCTCATCGATTCCGATGCTTATGAAATCAACGGCTACGATATGATGTTCGGTTTCCTCAGCGGTATCTGCGCAGGTAACTACGACGTAAGTGATATCCTCGTTGACTCTACATTCAAGATCTGCCCCGAGGCTATCGAAGGTCTTGAGGAGTTCGTTGTTAAGGTTAACAAGCTCGCAGAGACTTCCGAGACAAAGTTTACGTTCCTTATTTCCGCAGCAGAGAGCGATCTCCCCGAGGGCCTCAAGGACATTTGCCACGAGATCTGATTACCACAAATAATACTACGCACTCAGCCGCAGGTTATCCTGCGGTTGATTTTTTTCAGAGCTTTTACATTTTTTTGCAGAATCAATAAGCAAAGGCTAAATAAATGGGGAAATATCGGCAAAAACCATATTGACAAACCACCTTTATAAGGATATAATATTAAACGATGTTTTACTATGCGTCATTGTGTTTAGAGGTGCGATATGATATTTGACCTTAAAGATGTTTTCGAGCGCGACGGAGCTGCTAAGACAGTCAGCTTCGAACTGGCAATAAGCGATATCGAAATCGACGGGATATATCCGTTTCCCTCTGCGGCACAGGTTACCGCTACCGCTTCCAACAAAACAGGTATTGTGAAGCTCGCTATCGAGGCTGAATTTGATTACAACCGTCCTTGTGACAGATGTATGAAGCCTTTAAGCGATACCCTTCAGTACAGTTTTGAACATAGACTGGTAGTTTCTCTCTGTGGCGATGACGATGGCGACTATGTTGAAACTCCCGATTATCGCCTTGAGCTGGACGAGCTGGTCACAAGCGATATACTCCTGGAGCTTCCTCTTAAGTATCTCTGCAAAGAGGATTGTAAGGGAATCTGCTTTAAATGCGGCAAGAACCTGAACGAGGGAGATTGCTCCTGCGATACCCGTGTTGTTGACCCTCGACTTGAGGTATTAAAGCAACTAATTGATTAACATAACATAAGGAGGACTGTAAAATGGCAGTACCAAAGAACAAACATTCACAGGCAAGAAGAGACAAGAGACGTTCAAATGTATGGAAGCTCGATGCTCCCGCTCTGAGCACATGCCCCAACTGCGGCGAGTTCAAGGCTCCCCATAAGGTATGCTCCAGCTGCGGAATGTACAACGGCAGACAGGTTATTGCTAAGGAAGACTAATCTTTCACTGAAACCTGATGCAGTGTTAAGACAAAAGACTCAAGGCGGCAGTGTATCTGTCCGCCCTTTTGTTTTATTAGAGGAACTTTTCGGGAGGTGAGGTAATTGTCAGTCAAAATCAGCTCTGTAACTGCAGGAAGCCCTGCAGAGGCGGCAGGCATCAAGGCATCCGATGTGCTTATTTCCATAAACGGAAACGAGATAGTAGATGTTCTTGATTACAGATTCTATCAGCTTGAAAGAGAGCTTACTGTAGAGTATAGTTCTTTTGAGGAAATAAAAACAGCTAACATCCGTAAAAGAGAGTATGAAGAGCTGGGTCTTGAGTTTGAGACCTATCTTATGGACAAGGAGCATTCCTGCCGTAACAAGTGCATATTCTGCTTTATTGATCAGATGCCCAAGGGAATGAGGGAGACCCTCTATTTCAAGGATGACGACAGCAGACTGTCTTTCCTTTTCGGCAACTACATTACCCTCACAAACCTTACTCAGCACGAGATAGACAGGATCATTAAAATGCACATAAGCCCGGTGAACATCTCTGTTCACACCACCAATCCCGAGCTTCGTTGTATGATGATGAATAACCGCTTTGCAGGTGAGTCCCTTGATATTATGAGGCGCTTTGCCGAAAGCGGAATTGTAATTAACTGTCAGCTTGTTATCTGTCCCGGAATCAATGACGGTGAGGAGCTTAAGCGTTCTCTGAGAGATCTCTCAGAGCTTGAGGTGAACTCCGTAGCTGTAGTTCCCGTAGGTCTTACTGACCACAGAGAAGGGCTTTATCCTCTCACACCTTTTACAAAGGAAAGTGCAGAGGAAGTTCTTGATATCTGCGAAGCTTTTGGTAATGAATGTGTAGAAAAATTCTCAAGAAGAATTATATTTGCTGCTGATGAGCTTTATATCAAGGCGGAAAGAGCGCTTCCCGAGGCTGATTACTATGAGGATTTCTCCTGCCTTGAAAACGGCGTTGGACTTATTGCTCTCCTCCGTGACGAGTTTTCATTTGCACTTGAAGAGACAGAAGGAGACAGTACCCTTATACGCAGTAAGACTATTGCCTGCGGCGAGAGTATAGCCCCGTACCTTCAGGAGCTTGCTGATAAGCTTTCTGATAAATTCCCTCAGGTGAGAGTAAAAGTGATGCCCATTGTCAATGATTTCTTCGGGCATATGATAAACGTTTCAGGTCTTATTGTAGGAAAAGACCTTATTTCTCAGCTTAAGAAGACAGACCTTGCAGACGAGGTACTTATACCCAGATGTATGCTCAGACAGGGTGAGGATGTTTTCCTCGACGATGTGACCCTTTCTGATGCTGTAGATGCTCTGGGAGTTGCGGTAACACCTGTGGAGAATTCAGGTCAGGATCTTCTTGATGCTATAATCAGATAATTATTCGTGATATATTTATAGAAAGGAGTGGGTAATATGGCAAAACCCGTAATAGCTATTGTGGGAAGACCTAATGTAGGTAAGTCCACACTCTTCAATAAGCTTACCGGTCAGCGTATTTCCATTGTTGACGACACTCCGGGTGTTACCCGCGACAGAATCTACGGTGAAGTTGAGTGGCTTACACGAAAGGCTACTCTCATCGATACAGGCGGTATTGAGCCTTATTCAGACGATATTATTCTTTCGCAGATGCGTCGTCAGGCAGAGCTTGCCATTGAGACAGCGGATGTAACCATACTTGTTACAGACCTTCGCTCAGGACTTGTGGCAACTGATATAGAAGTTGCACAGATGCTTCAGAAAAGCGGAAAGCCTATTGTTCTCTGCGTTAATAAATGTGACCGTGTAGGTGACCCTGACCCTGATTTTTACGAGTTCTATAACTTAGGTTTGGGTGAACCCATTCAGGTCTCTTCAGTTCACGGACACGGTACAGGCGATCTTCTTGATGCTGTCTTTGAGCTTATCCCTGAGAGCGAGTATCAGGATGACGAGTCCGAGATCATCTCCGTTGCGGTAATCGGCAAGCCCAATGTTGGTAAATCCTCTCTCATTAACCGAGTGGCAGGTCAGGAGAGAAGTATTGTATCCAATATTGCAGGTACTACCCGTGACAGCATTGACACAACCATTGAAAACTCCCACGGCAAGTTTACCTTTATTGACACAGCGGGTATCCGCAGAAAGAGCAAGGTTGACGATGCTATCGAGAAGTACAGCATTATCCGTGCGAAAATGGCTGTTGAAAGATGCGATGTCTGCGTTATCCTTATTGATGCTGAGGAAGGCCCTACAGAGCAGGATACCAAGATTGCAGGTATGGCTCACGAGGCAGGCAAGGGATGTATTATTGCTGTCAATAAGTGGGATGCTATTGAGAAGAATGACAAGACAATGAACGAGTTCAGAAAGCAGCTTGATCTTGACTTTGGTTTTATGTCCTATGCACCCACACTCTTCATCTCCGCAAAAACAGGTCAGAGAATCGACAGACTCTTTGAGCTTATCAAATATGTAGCAAACACCAATGCAATGAGAATCCGTACAGGTGTTCTCAATGAGCTTCTTGCAGAGGCAACGGTAAGAGTTCAGCCTCCCTCAGACAAGGGAAGAAGACTGAAGATCTACTATGTAACTCAGCCTTCCACAAAGCCTCCCACATTCGTTTTCTTCTGTAATAACGCCGAGCTTTTCCATTTTTCATATCAGCGTTATCTTGAAAACAGGATCCGTGAGACCTTCGGACTTGAGGGTACTCCCATCCGTATCATCGTCAGAGAGAGAGGAGACAAGGACTGATGGAGTTCATTACTTTATATTGGTGGAGACTTATTGTTGTTGCGGTTGCTTCCTATCTTCTTGGAAGCTTCAGCTCAGCGGTTATTTTCTCAAAGATAGCAAAGAAAAAAGATGTCAGAGAAATGGGTTCAGGTAATGCAGGTTTTACCAATGTTCTCAGAAGTGTTGGTATTGTTCCCGCAATTCTTACCTTTGTATTTGATTTTGTTAAGGGCCTGATTGCCGTATATTTTGCTGTTTTCATGTTTAACCTTCAGTTTGACGCTGAAGCTATAAATGCTCTTTCAGAGGGTATCAGAAATGAGTACCTCATCTATGGCAAGTACCTTGCAGGTGCATTCTGTGTTCTTGGGCACAGCTTCCCTGTATTCTTCGGCTTCAGAGGCGGCAAAGGTATTACCACAATGGCAGGAATTCTTTTGGCTCTTGACCTAAGATTTCTGCTTCTGGTGCTGGGAACCTTCCTTGTGTTCTTTATCCTTACCAGAATAATTTCTGTAGGCTCTCTTGTGGCAGCTCTGACAATCACAGGCTGGAACTGGGTAGTTATGTATTTCTGGTACTATAAAGCAAGTCTTGATACAGCCGCACCCTACAGATCAAGCCTTATTCTCGTTACAAACCTGATTATGCTCACCATTGCTGCATTTGTAATCTTTATGCACAGAGGCAATATCAAGCGTCTCATAAAGGGCGAGGAAAAGAAAATCAAGGCAAAGAAATAAATCCTTAATGCACCTTCACAAAAGAGGGTGCATTTTTTTGTGTTAGTCCTTGACTAAATGTGTCAAAAGCTATAAAATTTATTTATACCAAAGATAGGAGTTTTTGATATGGATTGTATTTTTTGTAAAATAGTAAACGGAGATATTCCTTCAACCAAGGTTTATGAGGATGACAAGATCTTAGCTTTCAAGGATATTGCACCTCAGGCACCTGTTCATGTTGTTATTATCCCCAAGGAGCATATCCTTACATGTGCCAATGATATTACCGAGGAGAACGCAGATATCGTAGCATATATCTTCACAAAGATTCCTCACATCGCCAAGCTTATGGGTACAGAGGACGGCTACAGAATCGTAAATAACTGCGGTGAAAAGGGCGCACAGTCAGTATTTCACATTCATTTCCACCTTCTGGGCGGTGAGCAGCTCAGCGGCAATATGAACTGATTTCGGAGGTTATATTATGAGCCAGTATTACAAGATGAAAATTGCAGGTGTTGAGAGAGAACTCGAGATGTTCCCGGTAAGCGACACCCTCGATATTGCCGCATTTATCCTTTTTGATGATGTTGAAATCACAGAAAAGGCTTCAGAGGCACTTCTCAAAATTTGCCCCGAGCATGATGTGGTTCTTACAGCAGAGGCAAAATCCATACCTCTTGCTTACGAGTTTGCTCGTCAGGGCTGCAAGAGATACGTTGTAGCAAGAAAGGGTCTCAAGGTTTATATGAGAAATCCCGTGAGTGTATCAGTTAAGTCTATTACTACAGCAAATGAGCAGACCCTTCATCTGGGCGAGACTGAAGTTAATGCCATAAAGGGCAAGCGTGTCCTCATTGTGGACGATGTTATCTCCACAGGAGCAAGCCTTGAAGCACTTGAAAAGCTGGTTGCTGCTGCAGGCGGTATCCTTGTGGGCAAGGCTGCGGTGCTTGCAGAGGGCGATGCTGCTGACAGAGATGATATCATCTATCTCGAGAAGCTTCCTCTCTTCTTTAAGTAAGTAATAAAGGGTTGATTTTATGAAACGGCTGTTAGCGCTGATAGGTTTTATATCCTTTTCGGTTCTGACAGCCGCTTTTTATCTTGGTGTGAAGGCTGCGGTGATAATTGGTACCGTAAGCCTTTTCCTTTTTGTGTTAAGTCTTTCGGTTCCAAAGATCAGGAAAGAAAAGACTTATCCGGTGAGCTTTATTACCTCTTTTATTGCAAGTGTTATTTTTCTGAGCTTTACCTTTGTGAACGTATATCCTGTGTGGAATACCTATGACGGCAGGAATAGAGAGATCAGAGCAACACTTACAAAGGATGCAAGTTACTCAGGCAGTTACTATAATTATGAATTGAAAGTAAAGAGCATAGGGGATAGAGAGGTAAATACAAAGCTCTTCTTAAACACCAAATCCCCCTTAGTTTCAGAGCCTTATGATGAAATTATTCTTGAGTGCGAGCTGTTGAAGGTGACGGATGCTTCTCTGATGTCAAAGGGAATATTCCTCGAATCATACATTTATGAGGAGCCCGAGTATGAGGTTTATTCTCCTCACAGAAAACCTTTGATGTATCACATACTTAAGTTTAACAGCTTCCTCAGAAGAGGTATTTACGGTGAACTCTCAGAAGGGGCGGCGGATTTTTCCTCGGCTCTTCTTTTAGGTGATAAATATGCTATCGAAAGTGATATAAAGGAGCTTCTGAGAATAAACGGACTTTCTCACATTTCCGTGGTATCAGGACTTCATCTTTCCATTATTTCAGCACTGTTTTATAAGCTTTTCGGTAAGGTAGTGAAGAACAGGTACATAAGCGGAAGTCTTACTATTATCGGAATTCTGTTTTTCACGGCATTTACGGGATTTGGCTTTTCTGTTATCAGAGCGGCTGTGCTTCAGATAATCTACATATTCGGCAGAATGATATCACGACGGCATGATCCTCTGAATTCTCTTGGCTTTGCCGCACTATTTGTGATATTGATCAATCCCTACTGTGTAGGGGATATAGGAATCCATCTGTCTTTTCTTGCGACACTTGGAATCCTGCTTTTATATCAGAGACCTATGGGTTTCATAATGAACAGAGTTGAGAAGCGGAAACTTTTCAAAAAGCCTTGTGTAAATAAACTTACCAGAGGTTTCTTTGGTTCTGCAATTACAACCCTTTGTGCAACACTTTTTACACTTCCCGTATCTATGCTTGTTTTTGGCGGCTTCTCGGCAGTAGGTGTAGTTACCAATGTACTTCTGGTGCCGTGTCTCTACATAATAATTGTGTCTCTGGTTTTATGCGCACTGTTTCATTATGTCACATTTCTGCCTCTTCTGGCGGATACCTTTGCATTTGTGGTAGAGCTGTATTACGAATTGTTGCTCCTTGTATGTAAAACTTTCTCAAAGATGGAATTTGCCTACATCAGGACTGATGAAGTGTATTTTCGTATCTGGCTCGGTCTTTCATTTTTACTTCTCTCAATAGCTGTGCTTATTAAAAGACGCAGGGTGTATGTGTGTACAGCGGTTATGTCTCTGCTCATTCTATTTGCAGGAGGAATTTCATATTATGTTGCCCGATATGATGTTGTAACTCTCAGTGTTCCTTACACAGGGGATGGATTAACCGTCATCATTTCAAATAACGAAGACCATGCCGTACTGACTTTTGGAGGAAACAAAGGAAAGCTGTATCTTCTGGAGAAAAAGCTTGAGACTATGACTCCCTCTAAGACAGATATGCTTTTGAGTACCTGCGGTAAAAATCACGAGTTTTTTGAGGAGAATCTCCTCAGAGAGTTTGACTACGGCAATGTTTTGCTGTATGATAATAAAGATGAGGGATCCTCCCGTGACTTATCACAGCTTCCTGAGAATATCACTCTGTATAGCGGCAACTATACCATTGATCTGTGGGACAGAGCGGAAGCCCGTGTATGTACAGATGCGGATATGGTTTATGAATATGTAACTGTAGGAGATAAAGATATACTTATCCTTACAGAGAGACTTGATGCAGAAAATATCCCCAAGGAGCATCGCAGCCCTGATATTCTTATCACAAGAGATATTCCTCATAATGCGGCGCTTCTCAGCTGCGAGACCCTGATTATCCCCGGTGATGATTACAAGGCTTTGGCAGGAGCAGAGGTGCTGTCACCTATAGCCGGAAAAATAATGACAGGTAACGATATCACGCTTGATATTGATTCATAAAACCCGAGGTGGCTTATGGCAAGATTTGATGAAAAAGATTTTAAAAAGCATATTTCATCAAAAAAATTCAATAATATCTATGTAATCTATGGTGATGAAAAATACCTTGTTAAGTTCTACACCAAAGAACTTGTGAAGAAGCTTGTGGGAGAGGAACCTCCTGAGTTTTCATTTCATGAGTTTTCATCATCAGTTGATCCCAATATGCTCATGGCGTCAGTTGGAGCAGTACCCTTTATGACGGAGTATAACTGCGTTCTCGTGAATGACCTTATCATTTCTAAGCTTACAAAGGATGACTATGAGGCGGTTCTCACAGTAATTGATTCGGTTCCTGAATCTACCGTTCTGATTTTTTCATATCCCACAAAGGATTCAGCAGAGAAGTCTGACTCTGATTCAGACTCAAAGGGAAGAAAGCCCACCTTCAATGCTTTTCTTAAGGCTGTGGAGAAAAAGGGAGCAGTGGCGGAGATCAATATGCGTTCTGCTACAGCTTTGGAGCATCAGATATCTGCCTGGGCAGATAAGCTGGGGAAGAAGATTTCTCTTCCTGTGGCTTCAAGGATTATCTACTATGCCGGCACTGATCTCTCAAACCTTCACTCAGAACTCAATAAGCTTTGTGCTTATGCAGGGGATGGGGAAGAAATTACCAACGATATGGTTGAGAAGGTTGTTATCAAGAAGCTTGAGGCAAGAGTTTATGACCTTGTGGATAATGTTATCTACGGCAATATGGATAAGGCATATTCAGGACTTCATCAGCTGTTTTCCATGAAGGAGGATCCCAGAGATATCCTTCGTGTGCTTTCTTTGAGCTATGTTGATCTCTACAGAGCCAGAGTGAGCCTTGAATCGGGTGTTCCCATAAAGGAAACTGCAGATTTCTTTAAGTATGGTGCAAGAGCATGGGCACTTACAAAGGCTCAGAAAAAAGCCGACAGACTTTCCACAAACGCTCTCAGAGAGAGCCTTTCAGAGCTTGCGTCTCTTAGTGCAACATTCAACAGCACGACACTTAATGAGCATGCTGCTCTTGAAAAGCTCATAGCAAACCTTTTCATTATTGCGAAACGGGAGCTCCCCTATGCTTAAACTTAAGGAAGCTGTTATTGTTGAGGGAAAGTATGATATGCAGCGGCTAAGTCAGTTTCTGGATGCTCCCATAATAACTACATCTGGATTCCGTATTTTTAACGATAAGGAAAAGCAGACACTTATCCGCACCCTTGCAAAAGAGCGTGGTATTGTAGTTATGACTGACAGCGACTCTGCAGGCGGTGTCATCAGAAATTTCCTCAAGGGTATTACGGATACAAACAACGTAAAGCATTGTTATATACCTCAGATAGAGGGAAAAGAAAAGCGGAAATCAACCCCTTCCAAGGAGGGCTTCTTAGGTGTTGAGGGTCTTTCTGAAGAAATACTCAGAGAAGCGTTAACGAAATGCGGTATCACCGTAAACGGAGAGAGCAGTCAAAGACACACCTTTACCAAGACAGACCTCTTTGAGCTTGGTCTTTGCGGCAGGGATAATTCTGCAAAGCTTCGTGAAAAGCTGCTCTCCGGTATGGGTTTTCCGACATATCTTTCATCCAATGCTCTGCTTGAACTTATAAATATTATGTTTACACCTCAGGAATTGCTTGACAAACTGGGAGAACTGTAATATAATATAAATGTAAAAACAGTAACGATTACTGATTTTAAAAATTTTAATAATTGAGGTGCTAATTATGGATCTTAAAGGAACAAAAACCGAAGCTAATCTTCAGGCTGCATTTGCAGGCGAATCTCAGGCAAGAAATAAGTACACATACTTTGCTTCAAAGGCTCGCAAGGAAGGTTTCGTTCAGATAGCTCAGATCTTTGAGGAGACAGCAGCAAACGAGAAGGAGCATGCAAAGCTCTGGTTCAAGCTCTTAGGCGGAATCGGCACAACAGCTCAGAACCTCGCAGATGCTGCAGAGGGCGAGAACTACGAGTGGACAGATATGTACGCTACTTTTGCTAAAGAGGCAAGAGAAGAGGGCTTCATTGAGATTGCTGAGCAGTTCGAAGGCGTTGCAAAGATCGAGAAGGCTCATGAGGAGCGCTACAGAAAGCTTCTTGAGAATGTTACAAAGGGCGAAGTATTCAAGAAGGGCAGCATAGTAATCTGGGAATGCTCCAACTGCGGTCACATCGTTGTTGGCACAGAGGCTCCCGAGGTTTGCCCCGTTTGCTTCCATCCTCAGGCTTACTTCAAGATCAAGGCTGAGAACTATTAATTTTATTATTCTGCCGAGGCATCTGCATTTTGTACTGCCCCAAATTGTGCGGACAGTACAAAAAGGCTCCTATGATAGCAAATATTAAATTTTAAGCAACATACTGACATCGCTTTTCAAGTGGTGTCAGTTTTGTTTTAAGTTGAATTCTATGGTTGTTGTAAAAGTA
>JAZQAF010000002.1:0-120999 GCA_045545015.1 Ruminococcus sp. | reverse complement strand
GTCGTATCTCATTTCTTATGCTTTCGGGATATTTTTTCATTCCCTTTTTCCCAGCCATAACAAAACCTCCTATGGTAGTTCTTTAATTCTACCATAGGAGGTGTCTTTTTTCTATTGTCCGTTTTTTACGGACCTGTGCAGTTACGGGTGCATTTTTTATGATATTTGATTTGACTTATCAGCTTATGGGAAAGAGTGCCTTCAGGGTGGTGTAGTCTGCACCGCCTGTAGCGTCAAGTCCGTTCTCCTCCTGGAAGTCATACACCGCCTGAGATGTACGCCAGTCGAATTCATCCGTTGCCTCGCTCATATCAAGATAGCCCAGGTCAATAAGTCTCTGGTTGAGAAGTCTGATATCCTCGCAGTTTTCGCTGTGGATATCGTAGGTCTTGTACTCTGCAAGGTCAATGCTTCCCGAAGGCACATTGGGGGAGGTGCCCTCTGTTGAGGAAGTGGTGCCTTCTGTTGAGGGTTCTGTTACCTCGGGTCTCGTCTCCTCAGGGATAAATGTAAGTCCCTCTGTGGAGAGTGTGTTTGAGAGGAAGAGAGTAACTATTGTCTCGTTTGTTGCCTCGCCTGTGGGATCAATGCCATTGGCAGTCTGGAAAGCCTCTATAGCGGCTTTTGTCTTTTCACCGAAGTAGGTGGTGGGGGAGTAGCCCTCGCCTAAATCAAGGTAGCCCAGATCAATAAGTCTCTTCTGGATAATTGCGATATCGGGGTTGTCATCCTCGAACTTGTAGGATGTATTATCATTAATATTGATGCCGTATTTGTCTGCAAGGCTTTCTGCTGTGTTCTGGCTGATGCTCTCGGGGAACATCTTTGAAAGCATAAATATCTGTGTGTTGAGCATACTGAAACCCTGACGGCCCAGAGATTCCACGCTCAGCTTGTAGGTCTGGTTATTCTTGAGAGCCTTCAGGTCCTTGAGAGTGTTGTCGGCCTTCAGAGTGCTGAGTACCGCATCGTCATCATAGAAAATAAAGTCGGGATTTGAGAGCCTTAAGATGCTCTGCTCAACCTTTGCCTCTGTGAAGTTTGTTGCAACGTTGGTGGCACAGAGATGCTCAAGGAGCATTCCCTCGGGGGTGTCGCTTGAGAAGGAGCAGAGGTTTCCTTTTTCATCAAGATAGAGGTAGCAGAAGATCTTCACAATAGAGGAGGTATCTACTTCTCTCTCTGCAAGGCTCAGATTCATTGTGAGATTTGAGTAGGTTGACTTTGCTGTGGCAAGTCCGTCAGTCATTCCGCCGAAGATCTTTCCCAGAGTGTGGTAAACGGTCTCAAGCTCTGTCATATCGTGAGGCACCATAATGTTGATAACTTCAATGTCGCTCTCTTTGAGCTTGCCAATGATATCATCGGAGAGCACCTTGTCGGTGAGAACATACTTTGCTCCGCTGGAGACGATGGCATCCGTGTCGGGAGCTGTCTCGTCGCCTACTGAGGAGATATACTTTGTAAGCTCAGGCTGGGTACACTGGTCGCTGATGGCGCAGATCTGGGTGCTGTAGCCGAGATAGTAGATGATGTCAGCCAGATTATCGGAGAGAACGGCTACCTTTTCGGGTCTCTCCTTGATGTGGGTGTGACCTACGGTCAGAGGGAAGTTGCCGTCCTTTCCCTTACAGCCTGAGAAGGTTGTGAGGATTGCTGTAATCATAAGGACACAAAGAAGTGCCGAGAGAATTTTTTTGAACATAGAAAGAACCTCCGTATCAGTTGAGATTAATATTATATGTATGGATCATCATGTATTCATAGTGCTATTATATACCTTATATTGTATATACAAAAGTATTTTACAATTATTTTGGCATTTAGTCAAATAAAAAGACGAAAAAAGGTAGAGTATGATGTATTTTTTACAAATAAAAAAATTTTTTAAAAAATTTCAAAAAAAGGCTTGCATTTTTCAAAACACCGTAGTATAATAACGAAGTCGCTTGAGAGAGCGATACAAAATAATAGTTGGTGTTGATGACGTAGGGGGTCCACCCGTTCCCATTCCGAACACGGAAGTTAAGCCCTATAGTGCCGAAAATACTTGGCTGGTGACGGCCTGGGAAAATAGGAAGATGCCAACACATATAAAGCTTCCACCCAATAGGGTGGTCGTTTTTTTATGTCGGGTTTTTGCCCGACTTTTTTTATGCCCCGTTTTTTATGTCTGAACGGAATTATATCAAAACTTCCTCGTCATTGTAGGGGCGGTCATTGGCCGCCCGCAAGAATTAAACTTTCCCTCTGACTACATCACGCAACAAACAAAAGGCTGTCCGTTTTTGGGACAGCCTTTCATTATATATATGTATCCGATTACACATTGAATCTGAAGAGGACAACGTCGCCGTCCTTCATCACATATTCCTTGCCTTCGCTTCGAACAAGACCCTTTTCCTTTGCGGCAACCATAGAGCCGCACTCCATCAGGTCATCGTAAGCAATAACCTCTGCACGGATAAAGCCACGCTCAAAGTCGCTGTGAATTTTACCTGCAGCACCGGGAGCCTTGGTACCCTTCTTGATGGTCCATGCTCTTACCTCCTGCTTGCCTGCGGTGAGGAAGGAGATAAGACCCAGAAGGGAGTAGCACTCGTTAATAAGACGGTCAAGACCTGAACTCTCAAGACCCAGATCCTGAAGGAACATCTCCTTGTCTTCCTTGTCAAGTTCTGCAATGTCAGCCTCAGTTCTTGCACAGATGGGAAGCACAGCGGCACCCTCAAGCTTTGCAAGCTCACGTACCTTCTTAAGCCCCTCGTTGTTTTCAATGCCGTTCTGGAAATCCTCTTCGCTCATATTTGCGGCGTAGATGATGGGCTTGTTTGTAAGGAGAGCACTCTCGGAGAGGAGCAGAGCCTCTTCCTCGCTGCACTCAACGGAACGGGCGGAGTGACCCTCGTTGAGATGTGCAAGCACTCTCTCAAAGAAATCCACCTCGGCCTGATATTTCTTGTCAGCCTTGACCATTTTCTTTGCCTTGTCGATTCTTCTCTCGATCATCTCTGCATCGGAGAGGATAAGCTCAAGGTCGATGGTCTCAATGTCTCTGATGGGGTCAACACTGCCCTCGACGTGGATGATGTCGTTGTCGTCAAAGCATCTTACAACGTGAACGATAGCGTCACACTCACGGATGTTGGAGAGGAACTTGTTTCCCAGACCCTCGCCCTTTGATGCACCCTTTACAAGACCTGCAATATCAACGAATTCGATGGAAGCAGGGGTGTATTTGTCGGGGTCGTACATCTCAGCCAGCTTATCGAGACGCTTGTCGGGAACTGCGACAACGCCTACATTGGGCTCGATGGTGCAGAAAGGGTAGTTTGCACTCTGTGCGCCTGCACAGGTGATAGCGTTAAAAAGTGTACTTTTGCCGACGTTCGGCAGTCCTACAATACCCAGTTTCATATTTAAATACCTCCAGAATATGAGATTAATGTGTAAATTCCGTATGCTATGGGCTGATGGGCAATATATGCAAAGAATGCGTTTCTGCCAAGCATAGAGAAAAAGGGAATTCTTTCTTTATACATCCAAAGGGGAGCTTTGTCGTCCTTGAGATATCCGCCGAGGAAAACTCCCGAGAGAAAGGCAAAGAACCAAGGGATGAGAGGATAGTAATCGGAGTAAGCCACCGCAGGTGCGGCAAAGCCCAGAATCATAAAGTCGTTGCTTTCATAGAGACTTCTGGGAAGGGGGATGGAAAGATCCCCGAAGCCCAGCTTCATTTCGGGAATGCCGTAGGTTATAAGGAAAAGCAGTGCGCATAATATGCACATAAAGCACCGTGGAAGCTTATCAATAATCTTTTCCATAAGGCAGTAGAGGAGAATACTTGAGCCCAGCATGTGAAGTATGCCGAATTCAATGGGCATATAGGGCATAATGACGTAGGAAACAAAGGTCACCGCCATAGCTACAGCCAGTATCCGGGCTCCCCTCATGGCATTGTTTCTCGAGAGCCTTGAGGAGATTCCGCACAGCATCACAAAGGTGAAGGCAAAGGCGGGACTTATCAGGGCGAAGAAATCAAACATACCTGCAGAGAATTCCCGTGAGAAGCTGTAACCGAGTGTGAAAAGACAGTGGTCAAATATCATACAGAATACGCAGAAGCCACGGATCTCATCCAGAGTATGAATTCGCTTTTGTGTAGGCAATGTATCCCTCTTTTCGAAAATAAGGTTGAAAGCCGACCTAAAACATAGTAAAATATATAATAACATATTTTGTGGCTTTACACAAGTATAATTATGAAACAGAAGAGGATTTAAAATGCGTTGTAAATATGATTATGTACTGTTTGATCTGGACGGCACTCTTACTCAGAGCGCTCCCGGAATAAAAAGGTGTATTGAGCTGACCCTTGAGAAAATGGGAAAGCCCTGCCCCGACCTTTCGGACTACAGCAGATATATAGGTCCTCCCCTCATTGATACCTTCAGAAATCTCTGCAAGCTCTCTGAGGAGGATGCAAAGGTGGCTTTCAAGACTTATCTTAAGCTCTACGATACCGAGGGAGAGCCTTTAAATAAGCTTTTTGACGGCACAAGAGAGATGCTCAGCTCCCTCAGGGAGATGGGAGCTATGATAGCTGTCTGCTCCTCAAAGCATCAGCAGTCTGTGGATAAGGTCTGTGCATTTCTTGGCCTTACAGAGTGCTTTCACGCTCTCTGCGGCTCTGACGGAACACCCTGTCGTAAGGAGAAGGAGGATATCATTCCCTATACTCTCGGAGTGCTGGGAGCAAAGGGGGACTATTCAGCCGTTATGATAGGCGATACTCACTTCGATGCAAGGGGTGCCCGTATTGCCAAGGTGGATTTTGTGGGCGTGTCCTTCGGCTATGGCGACAAGACCCTTATGAGAAACGAGGGTGCAGAGGTCTTTGCAGACAGTATGGAGGAGCTTCTTACTCTTTTAACTGATAACGCCTGATTTCTGTCGGCTTGATGAAAGGTTTCGCTATGTTGTAGGGACTCAGAACTTTCGACGGTCCACGGGCGAACACAGTTCGCCCCTACGACAGCACTTAAAAGACGAAAAGGAGGAAAAATCATGGAAAGAGACTGCAGATTCGATGCAGAGGACTATCGCTTTCACTTGCGTGCGGCGGCAATAATCATTGAGGAGGGCCACATCCTCCTTGCAAAAAATGATGCTGCCGATTACTACTACAGCGTAGGCGGAGGTGTCCATCTGGGGGAGACCGCTGAGGAGGCCGTAAAGCGAGAGGTCTTTGAGGAGACAGGCATTCACTACGAGGTGGAGAGGCTTGCGTTTATCCACGAGAATTTCTTTGTGGATGATGTGGTCAGAGTGGGCAAGAAGATCCACGAGATCTCCTTTTTCTTTCTCATGAAGCCTCAGGGCAAAAAGGAGATCAACGTGGTAAGTGAATGCTCCGCAGGCGAGGAATACACCCGCTGGATACCCATTGAAAAGCTCTCCGAGATAAAGGCCTTCCCTGAATTTTACAGAGAAAAGCTTCTGAAACTCCCTGAATTTACCGAGCATATCGTTGACAGAGAATACTGATAAAATTCCATAATAGAATAAAGCATTACGTATTCGCCTGCCTCATATAATTCTGTGAGGTGTGGCGAATGTTTTTTTCAATTTCGGTCAATAAGAATAAGAGAGAGAAGAAAAAGGGCAGGTTTCTCATCCCTTTGATGTTCGTGTTCCTGATTATCATAACCCTTTGCGCTTTTCTCTTCACAAGGCTTTACTGTGTCCCTGAAAAAACAGAGGTTCTGCCCTTCGGGGAAATTGATCTTTCGGCGGATACACAAGGGGACAGAGAGGCTTTTTTTGAGCAGTTTTCCGTCTCTGCCGAGAGCTTTATGAGCTATGAGGTCACCCTGCCCGAAGCAGGGGAGGAGTTCGAAAAGTACAGGGAGCTTCAGGAAAGTCAGGGCTTTGACATTTCACCTTTTGCAGGAAAGAGTGCCACACAGTATGTGCTTAAGCTCTCAGAAAAGAGCGAAAACGGATACCCTCTCTACGGGGTTATGACGGTCTATGGCGGCAAGGTAATAGCTGTACATCTGACGGATTATGTGTACCCTTCAAAGTATCTGCCTCTTTCTTATCTGAGGCAGTAGGAGCCAGAGCGTGCCAAGACACATTATGTAGTGAGAATCAGGTCATAAATCCCATACATATATTACAAATCAACAAAAAAAGGGTATCTTAGTTGGCAATTATTTTATTTTATGTTCGTTTTACATAAAATATTGATGTAATATTTAGTGAAAACAATAATGGTAAAATGAGATGAAAAGTGCTATATTATTATGTAGATTAGATATTAATCTGTAAAAGTGCATCTTTTCAGTATATGGAGGTTTATAAAATGGCAAATGTTTCACTCAGACACGTTTACAAAATCTATGACGGCGGCGTAACCGCAGTTACCGATTTCAACCTTGAGATCGCTGACAAGGAGTTCATCATTCTTGTTGGTCCCTCCGGTTGCGGTAAATCTACAACCCTCAGAATGGTTGCAGGTCTTGAGGATATCTCCAAGGGTGAGCTCTGGATCGGTGACAAGCTCTGTAACGACGTAGCTCCCAAGGACAGAGATATCGCAATGGTATTCCAGAACTACGCTCTTTATCCCCATATGTCAGTTTATGACAATATGGCTTTCGGCCTTAAGCTCAGAAAGTTCCCCAAGGCAGAGATCAAGGCAAGAGTTGAAGAGGCAGCAAGAATCCTCGGCATTGAGGAGTATCTTGACAGACGCCCCAAGGCTCTCTCCGGCGGTCAGAGACAGCGTGTTGCTCTCGGTCGTGCTATCGTTCGTAATCCTAAGGTATTCCTTCTCGACGAGCCTCTCTCAAACCTTGATGCAAAGCTCCGTGCTAACATGAGAACTGAGATTTCTAAGCTCTATCAGAGACTGGGTACAACATTCATCTACGTTACTCATGACCAGACAGAGGCTATGACAATGGGTACTCGTATCGTTGTTATGAAGGACGGCTTCATTCAGCAGGTTGATACTCCCCAGAACCTCTACGATAAGCCCTGCAATGAGTTCGTAGCAGGCTTCATCGGTTCTCCCCAGATGAACTTCATCGATGCAACTCTCGTTAAGAAGGGCGACGGTGTAGCTCTCAAGTTCGACAAGTACGAGATCGCACTTCCTGCTTCCAAGAACGCAAACGGCGAGCTCAATGCTTACATCGGCAAAGATGTTCGCTTCGGTATCCGTCCTGAGCATGTTCACGATGAGCCCGAGTTCCTTCAGAAGGCTACAGACGGCGTTGTTGATGCTAATGTTGACGTTACCGAGCTTATGGGCGCAGAGATTTACCTCTATGTAAACATCAACGGTGTTCCCCTCACAGCAAGAGTTGCTCCTACATCCAAGGCAAAGCCCGGCGATGCTATCAAGGTTGCTCTCGACCTCAACAAAATCCACATCTTCGACAAAGAGACTGAGCAGACCATCGTTAACTGATAAATTTGCTATACTGAATAATATAAGGCAGCAGAGTTTTCCTCTGCTGCTTTTTTGTTTTTCGGGCACCGCCATTGGGAGTAAAAAGGTAAAGCTTGATTCCTTCGGGCGGCCAATGACCGCCCCTACGGAGAGAGGAGAGGTTGCATTTTAAACTGTAGGGGCGGTTCACGAACCGCCCGCCACCCTTCATCCCTATGCCTTTTTGCGGGGCGTTGAAGGCACCGCCCCCTACAATGAGAGGAAAGGCTTCAATAAACTGTAGGGGCGGCTACCAGCCGCCCGCCACTTTTCCTCATGATGATATTTTCGGGCGGCCAATGACCGCCCCTACTGACTTGATCCGAGACTTCATTTTCATTGTAGGGTTGGGCTTGTATTTCGCCGCCATAACCTCCCCATAGCGGATGCTCACTCTGAAACACCGCTTCAAGCCCCTGACTGTCCGCTTCCGTTATATTAACGGAAATTTATGCCAAAGAATGGAAATCATGGTGTTATACGGCGATAAATCACAATTTTTTTCTTTATATTCTCCACACGAATAAATAGTTTTCAGCATTATTTATAAAAAAAGAAGATTTTTTTTCGAAAAAGGTTGCATTTTTCTTTTTTTTTGTGTAATATGTATATGATATTAGATTAATTTTGGTATCATTTCTCCAAAGCATTGGGGATTTTGACCATTGCAAATTTGATATGACGGAGGCAAGGATATGTCAAACAGATTGTTTCAGGGTATTATTCATCAGATGAAGGATGCAATAGACAGAGTCATCGGCGTAGTCGATGAGACCTCTGTGGTTATTGCTTGTTCAGAGCTTGGTCGCATCGGTGAGGTCAACGAGAATATCAATTCCGAGACCCTCAGCGCTACAGTTCCTTTCACCATCAACGGCTGTACCTATAAGGCTTTCGGCAACGGTGCTCGTTCCGAATATGCTGTTTTTGTGTCGGGTTCCGATGAGCTTGCTCAAAAGTACGTTCAGCTTCTCAGCGTTTCTCTTTCCAGCATCAAGCAATATTATGATGAAAAGTACGACAGAAGCAACTTCATCAAGAATGTTATTCTCGACAATATTCTCCCCGGCGATATTTACATCAAGGCACGTGAGCTTCATTTTTCAAATGACGTTACCCGTGTATGTATGCTCATCAAGATCACATCCAAGACAGATGTGTCCGCTTACGATATAGTTCAGAATCTCTTCCCCGACAAGACCAAGGACTTCGTTATCAATATCAACGAGACCGACATTGCTCTTGTTAAGGAGATCAAGTCAGGCATCGACTCCAAGGATCTTGACAAGCTTGCAAGCTCCATTGTTGATACTCTCTCCAGCGAGTTCTACACCCACTGCAATATCGGTATCGGTACCTGTGTCACAGGTATCAAGGACCTTGCTCATTCCTTCAAGGAGGCTCAGGTTGCACTTGAGGTCGGCAAGGTGTTCGATACAGAGCGCTCAATAGTAAGCTACGATAACCTTGGTATTGCAAGACTTGTTTATCAGCTTCCCACAACTCTCTGTGATATGTTCCTCAAGGAAGTGTTCAAGCGTGGCTCCATTGAGAGCCTCGATCAGGAGACCCTCTTTACTATTCAGAAGTTCTTTGAGAACAACCTGAACGTCTCCGAAACCTCCAGAAAGCTCTTCGTTCACAGAAATACTCTTGTTTACCGTCTTGAGAAGATCAAGAAGCTCACAGGTCTTGACCTTCGTGAGTTCGAGGATGCTATTGTATTCAAGGTAGCTCTCATGGTTAAGAAATACTTAACTGCCAGCCCCGTCAAATACTAATATGTAACACAATTCGCTTTGTACGAGACCCAATATCAGGACTTCTTGTGCAAAGCGATTTTGGAGTAAGGAAGGATTTTTCCATTAATTCCCTTACCGCTTAAACGGCTCACATCATAGAGCCGTCACATTGATAGTTTATTATCTTTAGACATTTATTTTGAGGTAGTGAAGAAATGATTGAATTCAGAAATGTTTCTAAAGTTTATCATACAGGTACTCACGCACTCAACAAGGTGAGTCTTACTATAGAAAAAGGCGAGTTTGTTTTTATCGTAGGTTCCTCAGGAGCAGGTAAAAGTACCTTTTTAAAGCTCATTATGCGTGAGGAGGTTCCCTCATCCGGCTCCATCATTGTGGGAGATATGCAGCTTGAGAAGATGAAGAGAAGGCAGGTGCCGAAACTTCGAAGAACAATGGGTATCGTTTTTCAGGACTTCAGACTTATTGATAAAATGACCGTCTATGATAATGTTGCCTTTGCTATGCGTGCAATAGGCGCAAAGCCCAGAGCAATAAAGAAGAGGGTTCCTTATATTCTGGAGCTTGTGGGCCTTGAGAATAAGGCTCAGAACTTCCCCTCTGAGCTTTCAGGCGGTGAACAGCAGAGAGTGGGTCTTGCCCGAGCTCTTGTGAATAACCCCCAGATGATTATTGCCGACGAGCCTACAGGTAACGTTGACCCCGAAATGAGCTACGAAATAGTTGAGCTTCTTCACGAAATCAACAAGAGAGGCACCACCGTGCTTATTGTTACACATGAGCATGAGCTGGTACAAAGCTTCAACAGCCGTGTTATCACTATTGATAAGGGTATAGTGGTGGATGACACAGTTGATATTCATTCAGAGCAAGGGGTATAAGATAATGAAATTCAGCGGATTCGGATATTTGATAAAGGAAGGAATCAGGAGCATCTGGACAAACAGAATGATGAGCCTTGCCTCGGTGGGCGTACTCATTTCCTGCCTTCTCCTGACTGGAACTGCATCTCTTTTATCTCTCAATGTATCGAGTGCAGTTGAAAAGGTGGGCAGTGCCAATGTGACCAGAGTGTTCCTCAAGCAGAATGTCACAGACCTTGAGGCGGTAAGCCTCTCACATGAGTTTTCAATGCTCAGGAACGTTACAAAGACTGAGTTTATCTCCAAGGAGGAAGCCCTCGACGGCTACGAGGAGACCTTGAGCGACGCTGTTTTTGAGAGACTCAGAGGAAATGAAAATCCTCTTCCCAATGCAGTTGACGTCACTATGGAGGACCTTTCCCTCTATGACGAGACCGTAGGTGAGATCAAGGCGTTCTCTCAGGTTGATACCATCAGAGACAACAGAGAGATCGCAGAGAAGCTTGCAAACCTGAATAAACTCGTAAACAATATGAGTGTGTGGATAGTTCTGGCACTCACTCTCATTTCAATTTTCATCATCTCAAATACCATCAGAATGACAATGTATTCCAGAAGATTTGAGATAAGCATTATGAAGTCCGTAGGCGCTACCGACGCCTTCGTCAGGATCCCCTTTGTTATAGAGGGTATGACCATCGGTGTAATCTCGGGACTTCTCACCTCAGGACTTCTCTTTGTTCTCTATGATGCCATTATGAAGGCAATAGAGAATATCGCAAAGCTGAACCTTATGCCCTATTCACAGGTGGCACTTCCCATCAGTATAGCCTTTGTGCTGGCAGGTGTCCTCATAGGTGCATTGGGAAGCCTTCTTTCCATCGGCCGTTATCTGAGAAAAGAGGGCAACGAGCTTCTGGGCTGGTAAGGCTTTATGAAACTTAAGAAAGGAGCGAAGGTTATGATTAAAAAAATAATTTCACTTCTCTTGGCACTTTTTATTGTAATGGGTGCAGTTATTATGACCTCTGCTGACACTCTCTCCGAGCTTGAGGATGAGAGGGACAAGCTTGAGCAGGATGCTCAGACTCAGCAGGGAATAATTGATGATAAACAGGAAGAAATTGATAAACAGCAGGAAAATGTTGATGAGATCGTGGCACAGATAGACGAGCTGAACATTCAGATTCAGAACAGCCGTGACGCCATCACAGAGTACGAGACCCGAATCGCTGAGAAAGAGGAGGAGATCAAGGCACTTGAGCAGGAGGCTGAGGACAACATCACAGCCTTTGGCGAGAGCCTCAGAGCCATCTATATGGCAGGTGAGGTCACTACCCTTGAGATAATCCTCGGTGCTTCCGATTTTACCGATATCGTTGATAAGCTCCAGCTGGTGGATACCATGAATCAGAGAGACACAGAGCTTCTTGAGGAGCTTGAGGAGCAGATAGTTGCCATCAACGACGAGACCGCTATACTCGACGAGGAGAAGGCTCTCCTTGAGGAGGAGCATAAAGTTCTTGAGGATGCTCAGACAGAGCTTAACACACTCCTTGAGGAGCATGAGGAGGCTCTTGCACTTCTCTATACCGAGATGGAGGATGCAGAGGCACTCCTTGACTCCATCGAATCCTCTCAGTCGGAGAATGAGCAGAAGATTCTCGATTACTACGAGGAGCTGAGAAAGCAGGAGGAAGAGGCAAACAAGCCTGACGCTCCTGTTATCGGCGGTACTATTCCCGAGGGTGGCGGCTATGTGTGGCCCACTCCCGGACATTTCTACATCACCTCATACTACAGCGAAAACAGAGGCTCCTACTACCACGGCGGCCTTGATATTGCAGGATCTAACTTCATGGGTGCTACCACGGTTGCGGCGGCTTCAGGTACAGTTATCGACAGCTACAGCGCCTGCTCCCACAACTGGGGCAAGTACGGAAGCTGCGGCTGTAACGGCGGCTGGGGCAACTATGTATGGATAGACCACGGCAACGGCAAATGTACCATCTATGCGCACTTAAGCTACCCCGTAGTTTATTCAGGGGAATATGTAGAGGCAGGTCAGGTAATCGGCTATGCAGGCTCAACAGGCTACTCCACAGGTGCTCACCTGCACTTCGAGACCAGATACAACGGTGTTCGTTATGATCCGCTTTCAGAATACTGATAAGGAGAGAGGGGAATAACCATGAAGAAGCAGATATCTCTTCCCATAGTTCTCACCATAGCATTCTTAGTTGCGGCAGTTGCCTTTTCTCTGGGCTATGTGGCATCCACAGTTTCAACCAATAAGAAGATCAAGGATCTCTCGGAAAAGCACAAGATGTTCACAAAGCTTGCGGCAGTTGATAACTCCGTAAGGCAGAATTACGATGGCAAAATTGAGGAAGAGGAGCTTGCAGATTCGCTCTGCAGAGCCTATGCCGAGGCAGTAGGCGACGAGGTGCTTTATCTTACAAAGGATGAGTACAAGGAGAGCCGGTATTACAAGAGCAAAAGCCCCAATGTATTTGAGCTTTCGGATAACTCCGCTATAGTGATTCTTTCAGATAACTGAATAAACTGATATTAAATAAGACACTCCTGCATATAATCTATAAGAATATGCAGGAGGTTTTTTATGCTCACTTTGCTGACAGTTGACGAAAAGGAAAGCTCGGTTTTCAGGAAAAAGCTTTTGAGATGCCTGCCTGTAAACAGGATAAAAACCGAGTACAGAGCATCGGGAGAGAGGATGCTTCGACACATACATTATATAAACAGAAACGGCAGGATAAATTATCAGAAAATCGCCAAAAGGGCAGGGGAGGACAGGTTTCGTATTCTCTTTAGCGGAGATCCTCTTCTGAAGAACAAGCACATCGCCCCGTTTATCCCCACCGCCTTCAGGGCAAGGCTCTGCGTGAATATGGGACTGGCAGTTCTGGAGAGTATGAAGGAGCTTCCCAAAAGCTTTCGTGTGGGACTTTACGACCCCTTGGGAGAGGCTGTGGATGCTGCAGAGAGGATAGTGGAGTTTACGGATAACTTCACCGTTGTCACCAAAAGCATCCCTCTCTATGGTAAGGAGGCAGAGAGGCTCATGTGGGAAAAGGGTGTGAGCCTCAGAGTGAGCCGCAGGGCCTCTTCGCTTTCTCAGTGCGACCTGATAATCGCTCCCTCGAAGCTGAGGGAGAAGTTTTCCACAAAGTCAAAGGCGGTGATTCTCACCTGCGACTGTCCCTCTTTTCCTCTTCTCTCAAGGGTGTATTACCGATACGACCTGAAGCTTCCCCAGAATATCCTGCCCCTCTGTCCCGAGGGCTTTGATGCAGAGCTTCTGGCAGGAGGACTGTATTCAATATGGGGAGTTTATGCTCTGGGAAGCCTTGTGCCCCTTCTGGCGGTAAACGGCAGGGACACTCAGACCTACATTTCTCTCAGCCGCTATTTTCTTGATATTTTCAGCTCTTGACATTGAGTAAATAAATACATATAATATAGTTTGTATAGTTAAAAATACAAATTGAAAGGATGGGTCACATAAATGGCTAAATCCATTATGATTACCGCAGAGGGACTTAAACAGTTAGAGGAAGAGCTGGATCTCCTCAAAGGCGAAAAACGTAGAGAGATCGCCGAGAAAATCAAGGTTGCACGTTCATACGGAGACCTCTCCGAAAACAGCGAATATGATGACGCTAAGAACGAGCAGGCAATTCTTGAGGCAAGAATTGCAACTATCGAGGCAACCCTCAAGGTAGCGGTCGTTATCGATGAAAACGAAATAAACAACGAGATCGTTCGTGTAGGCTCTCAGGTTAAGCTTGAGAACATTACCATGGGCAGAGAGGTTACCTATCGCATCACAGGCTCCAATGAGGCAAACCCCAAGGAGGGCAAGATCTCCGATGAGTCTCCCGTAGGCAAAGGTCTTCTGGGTCATCAGGCAGGCGACGTGGTTGAGATTGAGACTCCCGGTGGTGTAATCGGTTTTAAGATAGTTGAAATCTCAAAGTAATAGAGCGATTTTCGGGCGGCATTGGTCGCCCTTTTTCGCCGTTTAAAGAGACTGATAAATCGAAAGGATTTTACGTATGAGTGAAGTAAATGTATCTTCCGCTTATGAGAACGTAAGCGAGCAGCAGCAGATCCGTATGGATAAGCTCCGTGCGCTCCAGGAGGCAGGCTGCGACCCCTTTATGGTCAATACCTCCATGAGAGACACTTATGCAAAGGATATAGTAGAGAACTTCGAAGAGTTCGAGGAAAAGACAGTCTGCGTTGCAGGCAGAATCAAGTCCAAGCGTGGCAAGGGCAAGGTTATGTTCATGGATCTGTGGGATGTATCCGGCAAGATTCAGATTTTCTCCAAGTTCGATGACCTTGGCGAAGAGGCATACGCAGGCCTTAAGAAATGGGATATCGGTGATATCGTAGAGATCAAGGGCTTTGTTTTCAGAACCCAGATGGGCGAGGTGTCCATTCACTCCAAGGAGGTAAAGCTCCTTGCAAAGTCACTCATTCCCCTTCCCGAGAAGTTCCACGGCCTCAAGGACCCCGATCTCAGATACCGTCAGAGATACGTGGATATGATTATGAATCCTGATGTTATGGATACCTTCAGAAAGCGTACAAAGATAGTTTCCGAAATCAGAAAGTATCTTGATGCAGAGAATTATTTTGAGGTTGAGACACCTGTTCTCAACACCATAGCAGGCGGTGCAAACGCCAGACCCTTCATCACTCACCACAATACCCTCGATATTGATATGTACCTGAGAATCGCTACAGAGCTTTATCTCAAGAGACTTATCGTAGGCGGTATGGAGAGAGTATATGAAATCGGCAGACTCTTCAGAAACGAGGGTATGGATGTAAAGCACAACCCCGAGTTTACCACCATCGAGATCTACGAGGCTTACACAGATCTTCGTGGTATGATGGAGAGAACAGAGCAGATAGTTAACCGCTGCTGTGTGGCTGCTAACGGCACAGACGAGATCTCCTATCAGGGCGAAGAGATAAGCCTTAAGCTTCCCTTCAAGCGTATGACCATGATGGACGCCGTAAAGGAGTATTCAGGTGTTGATTTCTCCGAGTTTATGGGCGATACAGAGAAGGCTAAGGAAGTAGCAAAGACCCTGAATCTTGAGGTGAAACCCACAGATACATGGGGCAACATCCTCAACACAGCCTTCGAGGAGTTTGTAGAGGATAAGCTCACTCAGCCTACATTTATCACGGACTACCCTGTAGAGGTTTCTCCCCTTACAAAGCGTCTTGAGAGTAACCCTCTCCTTGTAGATAGATTCGAGCTTTTCGTTACGGGCAGAGAGCTTGCAAACGCATACACAGAGCTTAATGACCCCATTGACCAGCGCTCAAGATTTGAGCATCAGATGATGCTCCGTGAGGCAGGCGACGACGAGGCAAACGAGATCGATGAGGATTTCCTCACAGCTCTTTCCTACGGTATGCCCCCCACAGGCGGTATGGGTATGGGCATTGACAGACTTGTTATGCTCCTTACCGACTCCGCATCCATCCGTGACGTGCTTCTCTTCCCCACAATGAAGCCCATGGATATGAGCAGAAAGAGCCTCAAGCCCGAGATCGAGGAGAAGGAGGAGGTAATCGACTTCTCCAAGGTTGAGATCGAGCCTCTCTTTGAGGAGTTTGTGGATTTCGAGACCTTCTCAAAGTCTGATTTCAGAGCTGTTAAGGTTCTCCAGTGCGAGGCTGTTCCCAAGTCAAAGAAGCTTCTCAAGTTCACCCTTGATGACGGCACAGACAAGGAGAGAATCATCCTCTCAGGCATTCACGCTTACTATGAGCCCGAGGAGCTTGTGGGCAAGACACTTGTGGCTATAGTGAACCTGCCCCCCAGAGCTATGATGGGCACCGAATCAAACGGTATGCTCCTCTCAGCGGTTCACACCGAAGAGGGCGAGGAAAAGCTCAATCTCCTTATGGTTTCAAACAAGATCCCCGCAGGCGCAAAGCTTTACTGATAAAACACAAGGACTACGGAGCGAATTCCGTGGTCCTTTTTGCTTTTACAGAAAATAAATTCCCCTTTGTTGACATATCTTTTCGGTAATACTATAATTGAATGAGTGAATTTCTTGGAGTGATACTATGAAAATTTATGAGAATATATCTGAGCTTGTGGGAAAAACTCCCTTGCTTCAGCTCAACAGCTTTATGAAAGAAAAGGGTGCCTCTGCGGATATTATTGCAAAGCTTGAGTACTTTAACCCTGCAGGAAGTGTCAAGGACAGAGCTGCCCTCTATATGATAAATGATGCAGAAGAGCGTGGTCTCCTTAAAAAGGGTGCTACCATTATCGAGCCTACCTCGGGAAATACGGGAATAGGGCTTGCGGCAATAGGTATAAACCGTGGCTACAAGGTGATTCTCACAATGCCCGAGACTATGAGTGAGGAGAGAAGAAGTCTTCTCAAAGCCTTTGGTGCCGAAATTGTACTTACTGAAGGCTCTAAGGGAATGTCGGGTGCTATTGAGAAGGCAAAGGAGCTTCTTAAGAATACCGAGGGAGCATTTATGCCCCTGCAGTTTGAGAATCCTGCAAATGCCGAGGCGCATTTTGAGACAACGGGCCCTGAGATCTACGAGGACACCGAGGGTAGTGTGGATATCTTCGTTGCAGGTGTGGGCACAGGTGGCACTCTCACAGGTATTGCAAAATATTTAAAGAGCAGAAATGAGAATATTCAGATAGTTGCCGTTGAGCCCGAGAAATCCCCCGTGCTTTCAAAGGGCGTAAGCGGCAGCCACGGACTTCAGGGCATAGGAGCAAACTTTGTACCCAAGATTCTCGACACAGCTTTAATTGACCGCATTGTTACCGTCTCCGACGAGGATGCTTTTAAGACCTCTAAGGATCTTGTTAGAAGTGAGGGAATCCTCACAGGCATCTCCTCGGGTGCTGCCCTCTTTGCGGCTCTCAGTCTCTCCAAGGAGGAAGAGAATCGGGGTAAGAGAATTGTTGTGCTGCTGCCCGACACAGGGGAGAGATACCTCTCCACAGGTATTTTCAATTCATAATTATCAGCAGATGTAAATAATATGTACTGTACCGCAGTTTCCAAGCCTTCAAAGTTAAGGGCGGAGACTGCGGTTTTTGTTTATAGTGTGGTGTGCCTCAAAAGCCAACAGGTGTGAACGAGGCGGATATTCGGGCGGCCAATGACCGCCCCTACAGAGAGAGGAAGGCTTGATATGAATTTGTAGGGACCGGCGTCCCCGACGGTCCACGGGCGATTCAAGAATCGCCCCTACAGAGAGAGGAAAGGTTTATTTATGGAGGAAATGATAGGTTGGGAGCCGAGCCCCCGCCCTACGGAGTTTTCCAAAATGTTTCAATAAAATTGTGGGGACCGGCGTCCCCGACGGTCCCCGGGCGAACACAGTTCGCCCATACAGATACGACGAAGTGTTTCAATAGAATCGTAGGGGTTGGCGCCCACGACAACCCGATACGGGCGGATGTTACTAAAGGTGTCGTTAAGAACGTAGGGGCGGCTATCAGCCGCCCGTTACCCTTTCTCCCGATGCCTTTTTTGCGGGGCGTTGAAGGCACCGCCCCCTACAATAATTAGTAAGGCTTGATATGAATTTGTAGGGGTTGGCGCCTACGACAACCCGAAACGGGCGGATGTTACTAAAGGCGTCATCAAAACTGTAGGGGCGGCTATTTGCCGCCCGTTACCCTTTCTCCCGATGCTTTTTTGCGGGGCGTTGAAGGCACCGCCCCCTACAATAATTAGGAAGGCTTGATATGAATTCGTAGGGACCGGCGTCCCCGACGGTCCACGGGCGATTCTTGAATCGCCCCTACAGAGAGAGGAATAGTTATTTATGGAGGAAAGGATAGGTTGGGAGCCGAGCCCCGTCCTACGGAGTTTTCCAAAATGTTTCAATTAAATTGTAGGGACCGGCGTCCCCGACGGTCCACGGGCGAACACAGTTCGCCCATACAGATATGACGAAGTGTTTTAATAGAATCGTAGGGGTTGGCGCCCACGACAACCCGAAACGGGCGGATATTACGAAAGGCGTCATTAAAACCGTAGGGGCGGCTACCAGCCGCCCGTTACCCTTTCTCCCGAGCAAATTGCGGACGGATGATGTCAGCACTCTATGTATGATATAAAATTCTCTGAAAGAAAATACCTTGTAATGAACTGTTAATAAACTCCGAAAACCGAAAAAACTATTGTATAAAATGCACAATTATTTGGGCTTTATATTAGTAAATCGGTTAATTTTTTCGCTTGTTTTCAATTTTATGTTGTATTATAAAAAATGACTTGTTATAATTAACAAGTGGTCGTTTTTATATGCAACTTACACTAAACCAAAAGGCTCTTAAGAGTTTGAAAGGAGATACACATCGTGAAACAGTACAAAGCACAAGAGATTATTAACATTGCTCTCGCAGGAAGAGGTTCATCAGGTATGACCTCACTTGCCGAGGCTATGATTTATGTATCGGGCGGAAGTGACCGTCTTGGTAAGGTTGCCGACGGCAACACCATCATGGACTTCGACCCCGAGGAAATTAAGAGAAAAGCATCTATTTCCATTGCTATTGCTCCCGTTGAATGGCAGGGCAAGAAGATCAATGTCATGGATACTCCCGGTCTCTTCGACTTCAAGGCAGGTGAGGCAGAGGGTATGCGTGCGGCTGATATTGCAGGTGTAGTTGTATCTGCAAAGCACGGCTGCGGTGTTGGTACCGAGAAGGCATTTATTTACGCCAGAAGACGTGGCCTTCCCAGAATGTTCATCGTAAACGGACTTTGTGACGAGAGCGTTGATTTCTACTCCAGCATTCTCGGCACACTTAAGGATACCTTCGGCAACAAGGTCTGCCCCATTTTCGTTCCCGTTGTGAAGGGCGGCAAGGCAGAGTGCTACATCGATATTCTCAGAGGCAAGGCTTATACATATTCTCAGGGCAAGGCTACTGAGGTGGCTCTTCCCGAGTTCGATTATTACGACGAGTACCTTGATGCTCTCAAGGAGATCGTTGCAGAGACCGACGAGGAGCTTATGGAGAAGTACTTCGGCGGCGAGGAATTCACCACAGAGGAGATGCTTAGTGGCATAAGAACAGCTGTTCAGAATTCTTCAGTTTATCCCGTAGTTTGTGCAGATGCCATTACTCTTGACGCTATTCCTCAGATGCTTGACATCATCTGCGATATCGCTCCCTCTGCTGCAGAAGGCACAGAGGAGGTTGCAGAGACTGAGGCAGGCGACAAGGTTACCGTTAAGGTTAACGAGGCTGATCCCACAGCGGCTATTATCTTCAAGACAGTTGCTGACCCCTTTGTCGGAAAGCTTTCTTACTTCAAGGTTATCTCCGGTAAGGTTTCTCCCGACACACCCCTTGTAAATATGCGTACAGGCGAGAGCGAGAGAATTACCAAGGTTCTCTTTGTAAAGGGCAAGAAGCAGGAGGATGCCTCCTACATCGGCGCAGGCGACATCGGTGCAATTCCCAAGCTCTCTCAGGCTCAGACAGGTGATACACTCTGTTCACCCCAGAGAAAGATTACTCTCAGCGGTATCCGTTATCCCCACGCAACACATAAGATGGCAATTTATCCCAAGAAGAAGGGTGAAGAGGATAAGGTTGCTCAGGGCGTTCAGAGGCTCATTGAGGAAGATCCCACAATGAAGTTCAAATCTGATAAGGAAACCAAGGAAATGGTTATCACAGGTCTTGGCGATCAGCAGCTTGAAGTTCTGGTTGCAAAGCTCAAGAGCAAGTTCAATGTAGAGGTTACACTCCAGACTCCCAAGGTTGCTTACAGAGAGGCTATCCGCAAGAGAGTTCAGGTTCAGGGCAGACACAAGAAGCAGTCAGGCGGCGCAGGCCAGTTCGGTGATGTATGGATCGAGTTCGAGCCTTGCGGTGCAGCAGGTCTTGAGTTCAGCGAGAGAGTTGTTGGCGGCTCCGTTCCCAAGAACTTCTTCCCCGCGGTTGAGAAGGGCCTTCTCGAAGCTATCAACAAGGGTCCCCTTGCAGGATATCCCGTTGTAGGTCTTAAAGCTACACTTTATGACGGCTCCTACCATCCTGTTGACTCCAACGAAATGGCATTCAAGATGGCAGCAAAGATCGCTTACAAGAACGGTATGGCTATTGCTAACCCCACACTCCTTGAGCCCTTCGGCACTCTCAGAGCTACAGTTTCCGATGCTCACATGGGTGACATCATGGGTGAGGTAAACAAGCGTCGTGGCAGAATCCTCGGTATGGATACAGACGAGGACGGTATGCAGGTAATCGAGGCTGAGGTTCCCATGGCTGAGATGCACGACTTCAACACCTTCATCCGTCAGGCTACTCAGGGTAGAGGCACATATACATTTGAATTTGTCCGCTACGAGGATGCACCTGCAAACATTGCCCAGAAGGTAATTGAGGCTGCAAAGCAGGACGCAGAAGACTGATAATTTTTGAAATAATCATACTCCTTTTAATAAAAACGCCTGTCCGTTTACTCGGGCAGGCGGCTTTTTTTTGAGGTAAGAGGTAGTAAGGAAGAAATGATAGGTTATTTGTAGGGCGGAGGTGACTCCCCATAAAATGGGGAGATGTCCGAAGGACAGAGGGGACGGCCGCCGAAGCGGTGCTCCCGCCGCAAAACAGCTTGAGGTAAGGGTCATGGGTGGTGATGACCTCCTTACAAATTATCCCCTCATATTTAAGCAAAAAATAACCTCCCGAATGGTATCGGGAGGCTTTCTCTGTTTATTCCGTTTTTATTATCTATTATTTCAGAAGTCCTGCAATGAGCTTCTGGATGCATGTGGCATCCCTGACGGTGATTCTTGCGTCTGCGTCATAGTCAGCCAGAGTCTCTGCGGTATCTGAGAGGGTGATAAGACCTGCAACGTGCTTCTGAATAGCAGTAGCATCCTTGATGTTTACTGTCTTGTCCATATTTACATCGCCCATATCAAACTCGGGATCGGGAACTGTCTCGGTCTCAGTGGGAGTTGTCTCGGTTTCAGAGGGAGTTGTCACTGTCTCAGAGGGAGTTGTCGCTGTCTCAGAGGGTGTTGTGTCAGGCTCGGTTACATCCACAAAGGGAGCAGATACAAAGCCGTTGTCCTGTGCATACTTAGCAGCAGCGGAGCCTTCCTCGCATCTGATAACAAATTCCTCGTTATATACATAGTCGAAAAGCTCTTCGATATAGGTATAGCCGATGGCGAATGCACCAATGGACTTAACAGAGGAGGGAACTGCGATCTCTTCAAGTCCGCAGGTATCGAAGGCACTGTCTCCGATAATCTCACAGCCCTCTGCTATGGTAACCTCAGTGAGAGCATAGTTTTTTGCAAATGCCCATTCTTCAATGACTCTGAGGCTCTCAGGGAAGGTAGCACTCTCAAGCTTGTCGCAGATAAAGAATGCAAAGCCGAGGATTTTCTTAAGGTTCTCGGGACCTTCAAACTCGGTGATGGCAGTATAAGCAAAAGCATACTCACCGATAACCTCAAGAGTAGAGGGGAAGGAGATGTCCTTTAAGTGGTTACAGCCCAGAAAAGCGCTGGTACCGACATAGGTTACGCCCTCAGGGATAACTACACTCTCAAGACGGGTGCAGTAGTAGAAAGCATGGTTGCTGATTTCTGTAAGACCTGAGGAGATTTTAACATTAGTAAGATAAATGCACTCATTGAAGGCTGCCTCGCCCAGAGTCTTGACGGAATCAGCCATTGTAACGCTCTGTACATAGGAGCCTGCAAATGCCTTGCTGCCGATTGTGGTAACAGAGGAGGGGATGGTAACATTTTTGATGGTTTTGTTCTGATAGAAAGCTTTGTCTGCAATTTCGGTAACGGGAAGTCCATCAATTTCTGCAGGAACGGTTACGTCTGCGTTCTTTCCCAGATAGCTTTCAATTACCACGGAGCCTTCCACTACTTTATATTTAAAGTCGTCGGAGGCAGCTCCTGCGGGGAGTGTGGCTATGGAGATCATAGCAATAAGCATAACCAAAGTTAATACCAAAGAAATAGTCTTTTTCATAAAATTCACCCTTGCTCTGTCAATATATATTTAGTATAATATATTTGATTAATTCCGTCAATTGGTTTTATTAATCTTTGAGAATAATATATTGTATATAAAGCCCTGTATTTTTAAGAAAGGATGACAGAAATGAACAGTACTGAAAGAAAAAGAAAGTTTCTTATAGATCTGCTTTTTGTTGTGGCTATTGCAGCTATAGTGTTTCTTACCATAAAGTACCTTCTTGTGTGGCTTTTGCCCTTTGTAATAGGTCTTGTGGTCGCTATCTGTCTGCAGAGACCCGTAGCATATCTCACAGAGAAAACAAAGGTCAGCAGAGGCGTCTGGTCGTGTCTGCTGGTGTTTTTGGTGCTTTGTGTGCTTTTCGGCATAATAGCCCTTGTTATGTGGTGGCTTGTAAGCGAAACGGAAAATCTTATCCCATGGATAACCTCAAAGGTTCCGGCCATAAAGGGGACCATTGATGATATCTCCACATGGGTTGTAAATACCTCAAAGCATATCCCCGTTGATGCAAGCTCGGTTCTGAGTGCTGCCCCTGCAAAGATAGTTGATGCCGTGGTCGAGGCTGTGACAGGCTTCCTGACAGTAGCGGCTTCCAAGATCATCACCGATGGTCCCGGACTTCTCATTTCCAGTATCTTCTCGGTGGTAGCCTCCTGCTATATCACCAAAGATTACCGTAAGATCACAAACTTTGTGCTTCTCCAGTTCAGCGAAAAGAAGCAGGAGCTTATTATCAGCATCAAGAGACTTTTTGTTACAAATATCCTCTTTATGCTCAAGAGCTACATCATCATAATGTCCATAACCTTCTGTGAGCTGTTCCTTGGTATGACAATTCTGGGTGTAAACCACGCAGCGGCTCTTGCGGCTTTAGTGGCTGTCCTTGATATCCTGCCTGTTCTGGGTACAGGTACCGTGCTTATCCCCTGGGGTCTTATCTCTCTCGTTATGGGTAATTTCTCTCTGGGTATCGGCGTTCTCATTATGTATCTGCTTATCACAATTATCAGAAATATCATTGAGCCCAAGATCATCGGCGATCAGGTGGGACTTCCCCCTGTGGTGACACTTGTTGCTATGTATCTGGGACTTCAGCTCTTCGGTGTTATCGGAATGCTTCTCTTCCCCGTTATCACCATTATCACCGTGAAACTTCAGGAGACAGGCATTATCCATATCTGGAAGATTCCCGAGCGCTCCGAGAATGAGACTCCTAAAAAGGAGAAGCTCATTAGCAGGATCTTTGCTCCGAAGAAATCAAAGAAAGCAAAGAAATAAAGCAAAGAAAAAAACAAACCGTTCCGAAAGCAGTCGGAACGGTTTTTCTTTTATCAGCTGTTCATAACGCAGGCACACACAGCCTCTTTAAGTCGGGAGAGGGGAGTGTCCTCTGTGTCACCCTTTGGTATATTGTGGGGCCTCATGGGAATGCAGGAGGCACTCTGCAGGCTCTGCATCCGAAGTATGATCTTCTCCTGCCTCACAAGCTCGAAGAGCTGACTTATGGATTCGCAGGCATTGACAGCAAGAATAAGCTCACATTTTCTGTTGTTTGTATTAATCTCCGTAAGTCACCCCTCCTTTTAAAAACATTTTCCATTGTACTATTATACAAATTTCCATGTATTATTTCAAGTGGTGAGGGACTTCGTTGTTTACATTCGGCGAATTTTGTGGTATTCTGTATATGATTTAGTGCAAAATCGGGGTGCTTTTTATGGAAGAAAACAGAGTAATTGAAACAAAAGAATACGATAACTTCTTTGAAGAGATACCTGCTCCTGCCACGGAAGGTACTTCTGACAGCAAAACCTCAGACAAAGGCTTTATTGGAAAGAAGCCTTTTATCATCATACTTTCTGTCCTGCTGGCAATTATTATTGCCCTGTCGGGAGCGGTGCTTGTAATGGCACTTAAGTGGAACAGTAACGAAAAGCTTCACAGAGCTATCTATGATAAATCCCAGAAGATCACTTTGGCAGAGGGCGGAGAGATGATCTCTCTTTACAATATGTCTATGGGGGATATTCAGATCCCTGCCATAGAGGGTGTTCCCAAGAGCATCTACAGCGACGATAACTTCGTTGACGGCGGTGACGGTTTCAAGTATTATTACGAGAATTCCGAGCTTTGCTCCTATGTGGGTATAGACGTTTCTGTCCACAACGGCGACATCGACTGGGAAAAGGTAGCGAAGTCAGGTGTTGACTTTGTTATGATCCGTATAGGCGGCAGAGGTTACGGCTCAGAGGGTAATATCTTTGCTGACGATAACTTCGAAAAGAACCTCAAGGAAGCAAAGAAAGCAGGGCTTTGGGTAGGTGCTTACTTCTTCTCTCAGGCAACAAATGAGAAAGAGGCAATAGAGGAGGCTGAATTCTGTATCGAGATGCTTAAAGGAGAAGAGCTTGACTATCCCCTTGCCTTCGACTGGGAGATAGTCACTGCAGAGGGCGGCACTCGCTGTGACAATGTTGATCCTCGTGAGCTTACAAAGGCAGCAAGAGCTTTCTGTGACAAAGTAAAGGAGGAAGGCTATACTCCTATGCTTTACTCAGGCTCAAAGGTTATCTACTACAAATACAATATGGCTGAGCTTTCAGATATTGATGTATGGTATGCTTCATATAACGACACTCCCGACCTTTTCTATAACTACACCATCTGGCAGTATTCCCCGTCAGGCAGGGTAGAGGGAGTATCGGGCGAGGTTGACCTTAATATATGTATGAAGAACTATACATAATATATTTGTGTCAGCATATTTATTAAAAGGCTTATTGAAAGGATAAAGATATGGAAAAGATCGCAAGCTTCAAAATAAACCACGATACTCTCACAGAGGGTATCTATATTTCCCGTATTGACGGGGATATCACCACCTATGACCTGAGATTCATAAGACCCAACACACCTCCTTTTCTGGAGCAGAAGGCACTGCACACCATAGAGCATCTCTTTGCAACCTTTATGAGAAACAGCAGCTTCTCCGAAAATATAATATATTTCGGACCCATGGGCTGTAGAACAGGCTTCTATCTTCTTGTGCGTGATATGTCAAATCCGGATGCAATTACCCTTATCAAAGAGGCTCTTGACCTTTCCATAGAGTTTGAGGGAGAGATTCCCGGCAGCAGTAAGGTTGAGTGCGGAAACTATCTGGAGCATGACCTTGATGGGGCAAAGGAAGCTCTACGTAAATACAGAGAAGCCGTTAAAGACTGGACTGTTTCCGACTTACAATATAAATAACTGAGCAAAATATACAAAAACACCTTGGCTGATTTATCTATTCTATCCAAATATCTGAAAATTTACACTTTTAGTTGAAATTCTCAGGTGAATTGTGTATAATTAACAAAGTTGTTACAAAATTAGTTACAACTTCGTAACCGTTAATTACAGAATAGAAAAAACTTTAAGCCAAGGAGTTTTATTTTTGGATACTAAATTTATAAGCGCCGAGGGTTACAAGAAGATCAGCGGCCTTAAGGGTACAACTAAAAAGAAACTTAATACAGCTCAGAAGCTTCTTCGTTTTATCAAGCGAGTTCCCAAGGAGATCTACAGGGATATGAAGGCTATCAAGGTGAAGTTCTCCAGAATCACCTGGTCAACCCTGACACTCAGAAAGTTTGTAAACGGTGTCAGAAAGTTCCACCTCAGCTCTTCCTATTTCGAGTTCATGAGAACTCCCAAGGGCATCGCAACCATGCTCGCACCCGTGTGTGCCGCAGTTGTTCTCATCCTTACAGTCTGCTTCTGGACTTGTGGAGAGAAGTCCCTCAACGTATATGTTGACGGCAAGCATATTGCCACAATTCAGGATGAATCCGTGCTTAATCAGGCATCCGCAAACCTTTATAGCGCACTTTCCACCACCTCTTCAGAGGCGGATACAGTGCCTGTTATGCAGATTTCTCTGCCTTCCTTCGGTAATCAGAAGACCGACAGTGCAACAGTTGTTTATGAGAAGCTGGTTGACACGACCGATGCTGTCACAAACAATGCAGGCGGTCTCTATATCGATGGCGTATTCTACGGTGCAACAGAGAATGCAGATGACCTTCAGGATGCACTTATCACAGTGCTTTCCGATGCAAAGGCAAGATACGACGAGACCACCACAACAACCTTTGAAAACAATGTAGAGGTTGTAAGAGGCGTTTATCCTCAGGAGGATATGAAGACTGCAGAGGAGATCATCACCGTTGCAAGAAGCAATATGTCCGTAAGACTTGAAACTGACTTAAGCGTTGAGTATGAGCTTGCATATTCAACTGAATATGAATACGATCACGCTCAGCCCGATACATATTCTCATGTAAGAGTTGAGGGTGAGAATGGTCTCCAGAAGGTAAACTACCGCCTTGTTTATATTGACGGTGTTCAGACAGATGCCATTCCTCAGAACACGACTGTTATCAAGGAGCCCACAACTCAGGTACTTGTTCTTGGTACACAGCAGAGCTATACAGGAGACGGTACCTTCACATGGCCCGTTCCTTACACTCACAATGTTACAAGCCCCTTTGAATATCGTTGGGGTACCTTCCACTACGGAATCGATATTTCATGGAACGGCTGTCACGGTCAGGATATCGTAGCATCACAGTCAGGCGTAGTTACATGGGCCGGCTGGGATACCTCAGGCTACGGCAACTATGTAATCATCGACCATCAGAATGGCTTCACAACCATGTATGCACATTGCGATGAGGTTTTCGTATCCATCGGCGACAAGGTGCTTGAGGGCGATACCATTGCAACTGTTGGTAACACAGGCTATTCCACAGGCTCACATCTCCACTATGAGATCTGGGACGGCACAACCAAGGTTGATCCCCTGATTTACGTCAGCTAAGTTGTTTTTAAAATAAATCATCATCCTAAGAGACACACCCTGCAGTAAAAGCAGGGTGTTTTCTTTTTACTCTGATGTTTTGCGGGCAATTCACGAATCGTCCCTACAATGACGAGGAAGGCTTCAATAAAACTGTAGGGGCGGCTATCAGCCGCCCGACACATTTCCTCCCCGAAGGTTATGGGGTGAAACACTCCGCCCTTACTTGAACATATAGGTTGCGGTGTCCAGCATATTTTCCATGGATTTGAGTGCCTTGTTTGCCTTTTTCTTCATGGTCTTCTTGTTATTTTCCATGAGCTTTGAGCCTGCAACTGCGGTGGCAACACCAAAGGCGGCACCCCATGCCATACCTTTTACAAGGTTCATTGCTGAATTATTCATAAATCTGCCTCCTTTAAATATTATCTGATAAAACTTACGCAAGTTTTCCTTGCTTTATTATTCTTCTCAGTTTAGAATGTGTTAGAGGTGATAAGTTTTGGCAGAACTCAATATCGTACTTGTTGAACCTGAAATCCCCCAGAACACGGGAAATATAGCCAGAACCTGCGCCGCAACAGGTGCAAGGCTTCATCTGGTGCGTCCCATGGGCTTTGAGGTTGATGACAAAAAGCTCAAGCGTGCAGGGCTTGATTACTGGTACCTTCTGGATATTACTTACTATGAAAATTTAGATGATTTTTTTGAAAAAAATAAGGATGGAGAGTTTTTCTTTTTCTCCACCAAGGCACAGAAAAGACACACCGATGTAAACTACCCCGACAAGGCATATCTCGTTTTCGGCAAAGAGACAAGGGGACTTCCCGAGTGGCTTCTTATGAAGCATAAGGAAAGCTGTGTGCGTATTCCCATGCTCTCAGAGGCAAGAAGCCTCAACCTCTCAAACTCTGTTGCCATTGCAGTGTATGAGACCTTAAGACAGTGGGATTACCCGAAGCTTCTTTCAAAGGGCGAGCTTCACCGCCACAGCTGGGATGATGTTTTGTAATATCCCCGAAATGCTTATAAATACATCATTTTTGTGATAAAATAATTATATTGCATATTGTTTTCACACCTTGGTATAGTAATACTGTAAAAAATGAAAAAATCCCTTGGAAATGCTTGCCAAGAGCGCTTTATTGTAGTATAATTTGTAAGGTTAAGTTTGTTTATTTTTTAACAATTCCAAATATCAATTTATGAAAGGGTTTTTGACATGAATCTCACAAAAGTAACAGTCGAAGATATCAACGTTGAGGGCAAAAGAGTCCTTTGCCGTTGCGACTTCAACGTTCCTCTCAAAGAGGGCGTTATCACCAACGATAACCGTATTACAGCAGCTCTTCCCACCATCAAGAAGCTTCTTGAGGGCGGCGCAAAGCTTATCCTCTGCTCACACCTCGGCAAGCCCAAGAACGGCCCTGAGGAGAAGTTCTCTCTTGCTCCCGTAGCAGTTCGTCTTTCCGAGCTTCTCGGTAAAGAGGTTGTTTTCGCTAACGACGACGAGGTTGTAGGCGAGAACGCTAAGAAGGCTGTTGAGGCTATGAAGGCAGGCGACGTAGTTCTTCTTCAGAACACACGCTTCAGAAAAGAAGAGACCAAGAACCTTGAGCCCTTCTCATCTGAGCTTGCTTCTCTTGCAGATGTATTCGTAATGGATGCATTCGGCTCTGCTCACCGTGCACACTGCTCCACAGCAGGTGTTACTGACCACATCAAAGAGACTGCAGTTGGTTACCTCATGCAGAAGGAGATCGCTTTCCTCGGCAATGCAGTTGAGAATCCCGTAAGACCCTTCGTAGCTATCCTTGGCGGTGCTAAGGTTGCAGATAAGCTCAATGTTATCTCCAACCTCCTTGAGAAGTGCGACACTCTCATCATCGGCGGCGGTATGGCTTATACATTCATCAAGGCTCAGGGCGGCAATGTAGGTACATCTCTGGTTGACGATACCAAGATCGACTACTGCAAGGAGATGATCGAGAAGGCAAAGACCCTCGGCAAGACTCTCCTTCTCCCCGTTGATACAAAGGTTATCAAGGAGTTCCCCGATCCCATCGACGCAGCTGTTGAGTATTCCGTAGCTCCCACAAACGAGATCCCCGAGGACCTGATGGGTCTTGATATCGGTCCCAAGACCGAGGAGCTCTTCGCAGAGGCTGTAAAGAGTGCCAAGACAGTTGTATGGAACGGCCCCATGGGCGTATTCGAGAACCCCTCCTTCGCAGGCGGTACTATTGCAGTTGCCAAGTCTCTTGCTGAGACAGATGCTACAACCATCATCGGCGGCGGCGACTCTGCAGCAGCAGTTATCAACCTTGGCTTTGCAGATTCCATGAGCCACATCTCCACAGGCGGCGGCGCATCTCTCGAGTACCTTGAGGGTAAGGTTCTCCCCGGTGTAGCAGTTATCGCTGACAAATAATCAAACCTTCTGTCAGGGGCGGAGAAATCCGCCCCGACGCTATGTTTCGTAACTCAGATATAAAGGGAAAGGAAGAAATAAAATGAACAAGGCTACAAGAAAGACAGTTATCGCAGGTAACTGGAAAATGAATAAAACACCTCAGGAGGCAGTTGAGCTTCTCACAGCTATGGCTCCTCTCGTAAAGGATGCAGACTGCGACGTTATCGCTTGCGTTCCTTTCGTTGACCTCCATGTTGCTCTCGAGGCTACCAAGGGCACAAACATCAAGATTGGTGCAGAGAACTGCCACTGGGCAACATCAGGCGCTTTCACAGGCGAGATCTCCGCAGAGATGCTCAAGGCTATGGGTCTCGAGTATGTTATCCTCGGCCACTCCGAGAGAAGACAGTACTTCGGCGAGACTGATGTTACAGTAAACAAGAGAGTAAGAGCAGCACTTGATGCAGGTCTCACAGTTATCCTCTGCGTAGGCGAGTACCTGGAGCAGAGAGAGCAGGGCGTTACAGCTGAGGTTTGCGCAATGCAGACAAAGATCGCTCTGAAGGACGTTACAGCTGAGGAGATGAGCCGTATCATCATCGCTTACGAGCCTGTTTGGGCTATCGGCACAGGTCTCACAGCTACTGCAGAGCAGGCAGACGAGGTTTGCGGTATCATCAGAGAGGTTATCGCAGGTCTTTACAGCTCAGAGGTTGCAGAGGCTACAACAATTCAGTACGGTGGTTCCATGAACGACGGAAACGCTGAGGAGCTTCTCTCCAAGGTAAACGTTGACGGCGGTCTCATCGGCGGTGCATCTCTCGTAGCAGAGAAGTTCGCTAAGATCGTAGAGGCAGCTTCCAAGTAATTTAACACGAATTTCACTTTGCATCCGTGAGGTTATCCTTGCGGATGTGAGTTTTCGAAGGAGATAAATAAAATGAAAAAACCTTTGATTTTATGTATTCTTGACGGCTTCGGTATTGCAGGAAAAGAGGGCAATGCCATTGCCGCAGCAAAAACTCCCAATCTTGATAAGCTTTTTTCTGAGAATCCCACCACCGCTATCGGTGCATCAGGTATGGACGTGGGTCTTCCTGATGGTCAGATGGGTAACTCTGAAGTAGGTCACACCAACATCGGTGCAGGCAGAATCGTTTATCAGGAGCTTACCAGAATCACCAAGTCCATCAAGGACGGCGATTTCTTTGAGAACGAGGCTCTCCTCAAGGCTGTGGATAATGCACTTCAGAATGGCTCTGCACTTCACCTTATGGGTCTTCTCTCAGACGGCGGTGTTCACAGCCACATCACCCATCTCTACGGCATAGTTGAGCTTGCCAAGAGAAAGGGTCTTGAGAAGGTTTATATCCACGCATTCCTCGACGGCAGAGACGTTCCTCCCTCAAGCGGTAAGGATTTCGTTGAAGCATGTCAGAATAAGCTTTCTGAAATCGGCGTTGGTAAGATCGCTACAGTAATGGGCAGATACTACGCTATGGACAGAGACAACCGCTGGGAGAGAGTGGTAAAGGCTTACGATGCTATGGTGCTTCGTGAGGGTGTTCTGTGCGACGATGCCGTAAAGGCTGTTGAGAACTCCTATGCTGAGGGCGTTACCGATGAGTTCGTTGTTCCTGCAGTAATCGAGGGCGGCGAGGCTATCAAGGCAAATGACTCCGTTGTATTCTTCAACTTCCGTCCCGACAGAGCAAGAGAGATCACCCGTACCTTCGTTGACGAGGCATTTGAGGGCTTTGAGAGAAGAAACGGCTTCTTCCCCCTGACCTATATCTGCATGACCCAGTATGACGCAACAATGCCTAATGTAGAGGTTGCTTTCAAGCCCCAGTCTCTTAAGAATACTCTTGGCGAGTACCTTGCAGACAAGGGACTTACACAGCTGAGAATTGCGGAGACAGAGAAGTATGCTCACGTAACCTTCTTCTTCAACGGCGGCGTTGAGAAGCAGAGCGAGGGCGAGGACAGAACTCTTGTTGCTTCCCCCAAGGTTGCAACCTATGATATGCAGCCTGAGATGAGCGCCTATGAGGTTTGCGACAAGTGCTGTGAGGCTATTGAGAGCGGTAAGTACGATGTTATCATCCTTAATTTCGCAAACTGCGATATGGTAGGTCACACAGGTGTGTTTGATGCAGCAGTAAAGGCTGTTGAGGCAGTTGATACCTGTATGGGTAAGGTTGCATGTTCCATTGAGAAAATGGGCGGTGTTACCCTTATCACAGCAGACCACGGCAACGCTGATAAGATGGTTGATACCGATGGTTCACCCTTCACAGCTCACACCACAAACCCCGTTAAGTTCTGTGTTGCAGGCTATCCCTGCCACCTCCGTGAGGGCGGTGTGCTTGCTGATATCGCTCCCACAATGCTTGAGATTCTCGACCTTCCTCAGCCCGAGGAAATGACAGGTAAGTCAATTATCGAGTAATCAAAAAGGGCAAATTTAAGTTATTAAAGGACAGTTTCCAGATTTTTTGGAGCTGTCCTTTTTGTTTTGTTCCTGTGGAGGAAAAGAAACATTTGAAAAAACTGTCGGGCTCGACGTCTCCGACGGAGAACAAAAAGGCTGGATTTTTATTGTAGGGGAGGCTATCAGCCGCCCGTCACATTTCCTCTTACAAAAGCTTTTTGGCGGAATTCCCACTCTCCCCACAACCTGAAAACAATACCGAATTTTACTGAGAAGCCCTGTATTTACAAGAGGGAAAAGATATGTTAAAATAAATGTGTATTTACTCTTACAGGGGTGATTTTATGGAAGATAACAAAGATATGATAAATGATAAAGCTCTATCCGAGGAAAGCTCAGAGGGCAAAGAGGTAAGCGAGAATCCTCAGAATAAGAAAAAGACCATAAACCTGGTGATAAACATTTCCCTGGTTGTGATACTTACAGTTGTTGTACTGGTTCTCGGCTTCTTCGGTGTGAAGAAGTGCATTGAGCATTTCGGCGTGGATACCTCTGTTGCTACTCCCGACGAGGTTACCACAGAGCCTGTGACAGAGCCTGTAGAGGATACCTCCTCAGTGCCCACAGAGCCTACTGACCCCACACTTCCCGGCGGTGAGGTTTATAACATCACTCAGGACTGGGATATGCTCAAAGGTATCAACGACGAGATCGTAGGCTGGATCGATATGCCCGGCACCTCAATTAATCATCCTGTCCTCAAGCACGACGGTGACGGTGTGGGCTATCAGTATTACATCCACAAGAACTATGATAAGTCCTATCTCTTTGCAGGAAGTATCTTCATTGACTACAGAAGCACTCAGGGTGTAAAGAGCAAGAACATCATCACCCACGGACACAATATGGATGACGGCTCAATGTACGGAGCACTTATGGGTTATGGAAAATATACTCCCAATATGGATTACTACAGAAGTCATCCTACACTTTTCTTCAATACACCTGCGGGTAATCAGCAGTGGGTGATCTTCTCTGTATATAAGACCAACACTCTGGCGGCTCACGGAGAATTCTTCAACTATCTTATGGGTAAGTTCTCTTCCGATGCCCAGTTTATGAACTACGTCTATAATGTAAAGAGTCGCTCTCTCATTGATGTGCCCGTACCCATCAACGAGGACGACCAGATCATCACTCTCTCCACCTGCTCCTATGAATATACGGATTTCCGTACGGTTGTGGTGGCAAGAAAGGTGCGTCCCGGCGAGAATGTCTCTTCCTATATAAATGGGGCAAAGGCGGCTTCTGATCCCCTCTGGCCTGATGTTCACTATTCAGGCAACAGTAAGCCTGAGATAACGACCTTCAAGACCGAGTATCAGAAGGGTAACATAGACTGGTATGACGGAAGCGGAGAGCTTTCGGGCTCAGAGTGGCTCCAGGCGGTTTCCGGCAACAAGACCTACACAGTTACCTTCATTGACAAGGACTATAACATCCTCAGCACACAGAATGTTCCCTACGGAAGAGATGCCACACCGCCTCCCGATCCTGAGGACCACGAGGATAAGTACTATATCTACAGATTCACAGGCTGGGGACTTGACTATACCAATGTAAAAACCAATATGACCATTGCTCCTGAGTATGAAGCAATACCCAAGGAGTAGTCTATGGATAATATTGTAATGATAGGAATGCCCGGCTGCGGAAAAAGTACAGTGGGTGTCCTTCTTGCCAAGGCTCTGGGTATGGATTTTATAGATACCGACCTGATAATCTGCAGAAATCAGAAGGCAAAGCTTCAGGAGATAATAGAGAATCAGGGGCTGGATGCTTTTTCGAAAATCGAGAGCGACGTGGGAAGATCCCTGAGGACCCATCACAGCGTTGTTGCTACGGGTGGTTCCATGGTGCTGTATGAGGAGGCTATGAAAAGCCTTCGTAAGCTTGGTACCGTTGTATATATCGATGTGGATTATTCCGAGCTTAAGAGAAGAATCAGGAATATGAAAACAAGGGGAATTACCTTCAAGGAGGGAGAGACCCTTAAGGATATTTATGAACTGCGTACTCCTCTATACAGAAAATATGCGGACATCACCATAAAGGCGGGCAGAGGCTCCATTGAGGATACAGTCTCAAAGCTTGTAGAAAAGCTTGAAAACTTTTGAAAAGACACAAAAATAACACCGACTTCCGAAAGGAAAGTCGGTGTTTTTATATGCTGTGAAATTAATAATTAAAGTGCGTACTTTGTCTTGTACTCATCAAAGAAGCTGATGAAGTCGCCGCTCTTATGCTCCTTAACGCTCTGGAGATAGGCGTGGATATCATATACATCGTGGTCAAGCTCAATAATAGCAACTGCGATGTTTGAGCAGTGGTCAGCGATTCTCTCGTAGTTTGTGAGTAGATCGGAGAACACAAAGCCCTGATTAAGAGTACAATTTCCGCTTTGAACACGGTTGATGTGACGAAGCTTCATCTCGTCGCAGAGAAGGTCGATCATTTCCTCCAGAGGCTCAACTCTGTAAGCCAGCTTGGGATCGGCGTTTACGAAAGCACCAACGGAGAGGTTTACGATCTCGTCAACTGCAGAAGCCAGAATCTCAAGCTCACGGTTTGCTTCAGCAGAGAAGGTGAGGCTCTTCTCGTGGATCTCCTTGGCAACGTGAGAGATGTTTACAGCATGGTCAGCGATTCTCTCAAAGTCACCGATGGTGTGGAGAAACTTGGAAACCTCACGGCTCTCCTTCTTGTCAAGGGTAAGACCTGTGATCTTTACAAGGTAGGTACCAAGTCTGTCCTCAAATTTATCAATGGTCTCTTCCTTTGCCTGTACTGTCTCGTAGTCATCATCGTTGTAGTTTTTGAGAAGCTCAATGGCACGGAGAAGGTTTGCTTTGGCCTTGTCAGCCATAACCTCCAGAACCTCTCGGCTCTGCTCAATGGCAAGACCGGGATACTCAAGGAATCTCTCCTCAAGACGGTCAAGAACATGGGATGCCTGATCCGTATCCTTGTCTTTGATGAGGAAACAAACAAGCTTGTCAAACTGCTTGATGAAGGGCAGCAGAATAAGCGTGGTTGCGAAGTTAAATACTGTGTTGATAAGTGCAATGCTGATGTAGTCTGCAGGAGCATCCAAATATGCAAAGTTGAATGCAAGGTCAAGACCCCAGCAGATGGGAGTGAGGATAATTGCGCCGATGGTGTTGAAGATAAGGTAGATGATGGATGCACGCTTACCGTTGGTGGTAGCACCTACAGCAGAGAGAAGAACGGGGGCTGCAGCACCGATACACATACCGATAATGAGATAGAGTGCGGTAGCGTTGCTTACGGCAACTGTGTCGCTTACTGCAACAGCGGCACACATTGACTGCAGAATACCGATGGAAGCAGAGGCACTCTGAAGGATGGCTGTGATGACCGTTCCTGCAAGGATACCCATAAGGGGATTTGAGAAGGTGGTCATCATATCCTGGAACACCTGACTGTCCTCAAGACCGCTCATGGCACCGCTCATCATTTTCATACCACTCATAAGAACTGCAAAGCCCAGCATAACGTCACCTGCATTGGTATATACGGGCTTCTTTGCAATCATCTTCATGAGAATGCCCACAAGAGCGAAAATTGCACAGATGAAGGTGGTGGAGAGGAAGGCTGTCCACCAGGGACCGTTGCCGCTATCTACACCGGCAAGAGCAAGGATCCAGCCTGTAGCTGTGGTACCGATATTGGCACCCATAATAATTGCAATCGCTTGTGCGATGGTCATAATACCTGAGTTTACAAAGCCTACTACCATACAGGAGGTAGCAGAGGAGGACTGGATTACTGCAGTAACACCTGATCCCAAAAGCACTCCTTTAGTGGGAGTTGATGAAAGTCTCCAGAGAAGACTCTCCATCTTGGAGCCTGCGGCACGCTTTAAGCCCTCGCCCATGGAGTCCATACCGAAAAGGAACATAGCAAGTCCGGTAATCAGACCGAATACGGCTGTCATAATAACACACCTTTCAATATTACATATAAAGACTGAATTAAATATATCAAAACAATGTAAAAAATAATGTGGCAGAATGTTAAATCTATGTAAAATCCGTCTGTTTTTGTAAAAATCAGCAAAGTAAACAAAAAAGCGACAGAAGATTCTGTCGCCTTATATATTGATTTTTTTATCAGAAAAGCACCCTTATGGTTGTGCCTTTATCAAGCTCGCTTTCAATGGAAACATGGGCGTTGTGGAATTTTGCACCATGCTTTACAATGGAAAGCCCAAGACCTGTTCCGCCTATCTCCTTGGAGTGGCTCTTATCTACTCTGTAGAATCTCTCAAAGACATGGTCAAGGTCCTCCTTCGGGATGCCTATTCCCGTGTCGCTTACGGAAAGCTCCACGCCGTCAATACACTGACGGATGCGGATATCCACCTTGCCGTTTTCTTTATTATATTTAATGGCGTTTTCGCAGATGTTGTGGATGATCTCCTCAATGATGACCTCTGCACCGCTGATTTCAGCATTATCACCCTCGAGAGTAAGAGCGATGTTTTTCTTTTCTGCCTGATGCTCAAGGGAAGCAACAACATTTTTTGTGCATTCAAGAAGATTAATTCTCTCTATCTTCACGGAGATATCCTTCTCGTCAAGCTGAGAGAGCTTGATGATATCTCCCACAAGGCTTATCATTCGCTGGGATTCGTCATATATCTTTCCTGCGAATCTCTTCACATCCTCGCCCTGCACAAGGCCGTCACGCATTATTTCCGCATAGCCTGAGATAGAGGTAAGAGGAGTTTTCAGCTCGTGGGAAACATTTGCTGTGAATTCACGGCGGAGCCTATCTTGTTCCTCGTGCTGATTTTCGACCTCGCTTATGTGGGTGCGTATCTTTTCATTCTGGGATCTTATCTTATCAACCAAAGGCTCAAGCTCAGGATAAACCTGAGTGCTGTCAGGATTCTGAAGATCAAGATTCCACACAGGTCTCAGAATACCCGTAGAGATTTTTCTGCTGAGAACGATTGATGCAACTGCTGCAATGATCAGAATGAACGCAATATAGGGGCAAAGGGTAATAAGCATGGAAAGAAAGGTGTGGGTCGTATCGTAAAGGCAGAGAATATCTCCGTTTGACAGCTTCTGATAGACACAGAGCTGTTTCTTTGTTGCACTGAGGTATCGTGAGAGAAGCTTTGCGTCTTCTTCGGCATCCTCAAATTCCTGACGCTCAATAAAGGGTTCTCTCCAAAGCTCATAATCTCTGCCCTTTACAATGAAATTGCCGTCCTTATCTGTAATTGCGATCCTATCTACCGTTTCGAAGTTTTCTATGTGTTCTGTGCCGTGTTCTTCGGCCATGTGAACAAGATAGGAGAACTCATCAGTGAGACGGTCCTTCTGCGTGCTCGTATAGTAAGATGAGAAGATGATGGAGATTATGAGGATACAGAGAAGAATAACACTTACTGCGGTGAAGAAGGCACCGCTGAATATTCGTTTCTTCATATTACTCACCTATTCTGTAGCCCACACCACGAACTGTGGTTATGAGGTTTCCTGCTTCGCCCAGCTTTTGTCTTAGGGTACGGATATGAACGTCAACGGTACGGCTCTCTCCATCAAAGGAATATCCCCACACTCTGTTGAGTATCTGGTCACGGGAAAGCACCATATCTCTGTTATCAAGCAGGTAGCAGAGCATTTCAAACTCTTTGAGGGTGAGGGTCACCTTCTCGCCGTTTACCTTTACCTTGTGTTTTTCGGGAGATACATAGAGACAGCCGATATTGTATTCAGTCTCCTGAACTTTATCCTCTGTGCGTCTGAGCACTGCTTTTATTCTTGCCACCAGCTCCATCATCCCGAAAGGCTTGGGTACGTAGTCGTCTGCTCCAAGGTCAAAGCCCTTTACTTTGTCGTATTCATCTGCCTTTGCAGTCAGGATTATAATGGGCAGATTCTTTGTGGCTTTCTCAGAACGGAGTTTTTTAAGAATGGAAAGTCCGTCCTCCTGAGGGAGCATTATGTCAAGAAGTACGAGAGAGGGAAGTTCTTCCTCAAGTGCTTGCCAAAAAAGGGAGGGGGCAGGAAAGCCCTTGGCTTTCATTCCCACGCTTCCAAGTGTATATACTACAAGTTCTCTGATGTTTTCGTCATCTTCTACAAAGTAAATCATAATTACCTCCAAGAAAAACAACCTGTAATTATAGTCTAAATCAATCCGATTATATATTATCACAAAGCTTCTGTAAAATAAAGTAAAATGTAAGTAAAATTGTGAGAATAAAGTTATCTCGAAGACAAGAAAACACTTTTAAAATATGTAATTTTTGTTAATTATACCCTTTGAAAAAAATGGGGAAAAGAGGTATAATCAGGGGGTAAAAAAATATCTTTTTAAAGGGAAATTTTATAAGGAGAGGGAATCATCGTGACCGGCGTAAATCTCACCCGCAGTATCGGGGAATATGTAGTATATAAAAAGCACGGAGTGTATATCATAGAAGGCACCAAGCAGGAGAAAATAGCAGGAGAGATAAAGACCTACTATGTCCTTCGCTCGGTTTATGACGAGAAAAGCACCGTGTATGTACCTGCAGATTCGGAGGTTCTGGTGGCACAGATGGAGGACGTGCTTACAAAGGCTCAGATAGATCAGATAATCAGAGAGAGCAGCAAGGTAAACCTTGAGTGGAAAACTCCTGCAGCTCTGAGAAGTCCTTACCTTGAGGAAATAGTAAAGGGTATGAGCCTTCCAGAGATCATTGCCATGTACATTCTTCTCAGAGAGAAGCGTGAGGAGGCAATAAAGACCAAGACCAAGGTCTTTGCCCATGACGAAAGAATGCTTAATCAGGCTGTGAAGATCATTTTTGAGGCATTCTCCTTTACTCTGGGGCTAAAAAAGGACGAGATAATAGCCTATATCCTTGAGAATCAAGGCTCCTCAGAGCAGTAATATATGTAGAGATCCGCACCGCAGAGCTTTCTTTGCGGTGCTTTTTTGCGTCGATTTGTCGGTTTTTGACTTTATGGTTATTTTATATGTTTTCGCCATATTAAGGAAAAAATTATTTGTATTATCTGACGGAAATCTATTGTAAATAAATTCATTATATGATAAAATACACCTAAGTAACTGCACTTTTTTATGCAGGAATTTTTTGAAAGGACAGAAGACTATGAAAAGACACAGTCATCTCAAAGCACTGCTCAGTATTATACTGGCAATTCTTTTGGTTGCAAGTACCGCAACCGTAGGGTTGTTGTCTGTTTCTGCTAACAGCCTCAGCGCAGGTCTTTACCTTCGTGGTAATATGAACGGCTGGAACTGTTACGAGCAGTACAGGTTCGTGGATGAAGGCAACGGAATCTACACCCTCGTACTGGATATGACAGGCGGCAACTATGAATTCAAGATCGCAACTCCCAACTGGAGCACATCGATCGGTAATGAAAAGAATGACAATGACAATGCTTATCTTGTTATTGAAGCAGACTCCATCATCAAGTTTACTGCTGACACAAGAACAAGAAACTACACAGCAGAGTCAATGAACACAAAATCTGACTTTACACTGGGTAATTCCGCTCAGACTATTGAAGCAGAAAACTACACCTACGCACTTGGCGCAGTAAGCGTTTGGGATGCATCTGAGGCATCAGCCTCAAAGTACGTTGGTGCATTTGATAAGGACGACAGCCTCAACTACGGTGTAACCGTTGAGGGCACAAAGGCTCAGACTTATAAGTTTGAGATTCTTGTTGCTTCCGAAGAGGATGACGGTACATTTGATTTTATCGCAGGTGACAATGTATTCTCTGCTGCTTTTACCTCCACAGGTGCATGGCAGACCTACAAGACAGTTGTAATCACTGAGACTCTCAATCCCGGTTACAACAGAATCACAATCCAGAATACAAACGGTACATATAACGTTGACAAGATCGTTGTGACACCCGTTGATGCTGCTGACAGCATCAAGAAGGGTGAGACAACTCTTAACTTTGCAGGATTTGATGGAGCTTCCGACGCTTCCCTTATTAGTGGCGGCAAGTTTGAGGCTAAGGCAGGCGCGTACGCATCCGTAATTGTTAAGCCCGAGCTTGACGGTGTTTATGATGTAAGCATTGATGCTCAGAAAGAGTCAACCGCTCTCATCGTAAACGGCGAGACCTATAAGTCAGGCGATCCCATCGTAATCGAGGGCGAGACTGAGATCATCGTTTATGCAGCTTCAGCTGTAACTGTAAATGAGATCAAGTTTACTTATCTCGATGTTATCTCCCAGATGGGTCATCAGATCATCGATGAGCAGGCTGACACTGCAGGCTACCGTTTCAAGAACACCTATGCTGTTGATAAGATTCTTATCAAAGCAGGCGAGGCAACATCTGAGGGTAAGCTTATCTTCAGTGATGGCACAACTATGGACGTTCCTGCTATTGCTTCCGAAGAAACAGTAGAACTTGACATTACAGCAGGTGTTGCACGTGCAGCGGCTGAGGGCAAGGAGATCACATGGTTCATCTATGACGCAGAGAACGCATCAGGTCTTCTCAATCTTGCAGTATATGGTGAGAAGAAGATGGATTCCGTAACAGATATCTCTCTCAAGGGTTATGTTAGCACAGCACGCGGATGGAAAGCTGCAGCTGAGGTTCCCTACATGGAAACTACCGCATCCGAGGGCAAGTTAGGCTTTGGCTTTGATAAGGAAGTAACCGTAGAGAAGATCGTTGTTCTCGGTACTGACGATACTATTCCCGCAAAGGCAACTCTTACAACTGCTGACAACAAGGTGGTAGAGCTCACAGGTACAAAGGTCGGCAACGACGTTGTATTTGAAATCGAGGATACTTACTCCTTCGGCTTCTACCTTGACTTCGCTGAGAAAGTAACTTACGCTGCAATTCAGGTATATGGCGACGACACCTTCAAGGGCGGAACAGTAAACGTAAGCTCCAGACAGGACTACACACTCTTTGCAAACGGTCTTACCGAGGATAACTCCCGTGTTGTTGCAAACACAGGTGAGCACATCCTCACATCTGAGACAGGCTCTGACAGAGAGTGGACATATAATGAAGAGATCGTAGATCGCAAGGTTCCCACATTCAGTGCTCCCAATACACCTCTTGCAGAGGCTGCTTACAACCTCACAATGGAAGAGATCTTCAAGAGCATCAACTACGACGAGACCTTCGGCGACGTATTCTACACAGGTACAAACTGGCACAAGGTATGGACTCGTGACACTGCTATCTCCATGCAGTACATCCTCTCCTGGATGTTCCCCGAGATCTCCACAAACTGTGCAGAGGCTAAGGTTGTAGGCAAGGACGGCAACCTTACATTTGAAGAAGATACAGGTACAGGCGGTTCCTACCCCGTATCCACAGACCGTATCATTATGATGCTGGCTGTTTGGGAAACCTACCTTGCAGACGGTAATACCGAGACTCTCGAGTATTTCTACGAGGTAGCTTCCAACACTATTATGCAGGATTACACAGTTGTATATGACAAGGAAGCAGGCCTCTTCAGAGGCGAGACCTGCGGTCTTGACCACAGAGACAAGACCTACGGCGACTGGACAGGCGAGGACGATCAGAACGGTATCGTCACCATCGCAGAGGGCAAGGCAACTTCCACAAACATCATCTACTGTCAGGCAATGAAGATCCTCTCCGAGGCTGCAACTATTCTCGGTAAGGACAAGGCTGAGGCAGAGGCTTGGGGTGCACTTGCTCAGGAGCTCGAGGATGCTATCTCTGAGAGACTCTGGCACGAGGAGCTGGGCACATACACATCCTGGGAGTATCCCGACTGGATGGGCTCACCCCTTGCTTACAAGCAGGACGTTCTCGGCAACGGCTACGCAGTATGGTATAACATCGGCGGTCAGGATAAGGCAGACTCCATTATGGAGAACTACACTCTCGTTCCCTTCGGTGCAAACACAGTTTATCCCCAGAAGAACGCAGAGCGCTGGACTGACTACAAATATCATGATTCAGGCGTATGGCCCGGCTGGGAAGCACTTCTCATGATCGGTGCTGTAAACAACGCAAACGAAAACAACCTCCTGGCAGAGGAGATCTGGAACTCCTGTATCCGTGGCGCAGTAGCATGCCTTACAAACTACGAGGTTATTGACTACGAAACAGGCGCAGGTCTTCACTCAACTCAGCAGCTCTGGTCTGTTGCAGCTACAATGGCAGGCTATTTCAGAGTTCTCTTCGGTATGGAATATACCACAGAGGGTATCACATTTGATCCTTACGTTCCCCAGTGGATGGAAGGCCCCTTCTTCATAGATAACTACAAGTACAGAGATGCAACTCTCACCGTTATGCTTCACGGCAAGGGCGACACAGTCAAAGAGATGTACGTTGACGGCGTGAAGGTAGCAAATGATTATGTATTCCCCACAGATTCACAGGGAAGACATTCTATCACAATTATTCTTGAGGACAGCGGCGCAGAGGATATCATCAACCTTAAGGATGAGAACACAGCCAAGGCTCCCAATGCTCCCAAGGCTACACTTTCCGGCACAACTCTTCGCTGGAATGCAGTTAATAACTGCACATACAAGGTATGGACAGGCACAGAGTATGTTGATGTAGAGGGTACCTCCTACACCATCGACAATACTAAGTACGGCTGCTACTCCGTAATCGCTGTAGATAAGACCACAGGTCTCTGGTCTGAGCTTTCTGCTCCCAAGGAGTACAACCCTTCAGGCACAAAGGTTACAGTGAATGCAAACAACTTCTATGATAAGGCACCTTCAACAGGTTCATCCGACAGCACAGAGAAGAAGACAGTTTACTTCACAAACAACAAGAACTGGAGTACTGTAAATATCTTCTTCTGGGGCGGCTCACAGAGCGTAGGCTGGCCCGGCGAGGCTATGAACTTTGTTGGTAAGAATTCAAACGGTGAGGATGTATATTGCTACTCTATCTCCGAGGATACTCCCAACATTATCTTCAACAACGGCTCCGAGCAGACTGTGGATATCACAGAGGGCGTTGAGGATAACGCAGGCTTCTACCTTGAGAGCAACACAGGCAAGTGGACTGTAGGCACATGGACAAACACAGAGTTTGATCCCACTGTTTCCGCAGGTGCTTCAGGATTTACAGCTAAGGTTAACATCCCTGCTGACGGTGTATATCAGCTTTCTGTTATCCACTCAAATCAGGGCGATCCCACCGCAGGTATCACGGCAGCTATCCGTTCCGTATATATTGACGGCGAGGATGTAGGCTCTCTGGTATTCCCTGCAATGAGCTTCAAGAATCAGGTAAGCTCACACCTGAGACTTGAGCTTACAAAGGGCGAGCACGAGATCACCATCAAGTATGACACCGAGAACTGGTACGACAGAAATATGTCTCAGGCACACGGCTATGGAGATAACAACGTAACCTACCACACAGTTCAGTTTGTCCGCACAGGCGACATCGTAGAGGCTCCCATAAAGACTATCCTCCTCGGTGATGCAGATATGGACGATAAGGTAAATGTTAAGGACGCAACCGCTATCCAGAAGCACGCTGCAGGTCTCCTTACTCTTAAGGGTGACGCTCTCACAGCTGCTGATGCAGACGGCGACACAAAGGTAAACGTTAAGGACGCAACCGCTATCCAGAAGCATGTTGCAGGAATGACAACAGGCTTTGAGATCGGCAAGCCCATTAAGTAATCTGTCCTAAAATATAAAGCTTTGAGTAAAGCTAAAGGCTCCCGAGAAATCGGGAGCCTTTCTTTTTTTGAATAAGTGATAAGTATTTTCTTTGCAGATCTGAGATATTGATTTCATAAATTCGATTTGGCTTCGTTTCGATATATCGGCTTTGCCGGTACGATATGTGCATGTGGCAAAATGGATTTGCAGGAGTGATTCACAAATCGTAGGGATCGGGGAAACGCAGAATTCCCCCAACAGTTTTGATCAGATCTCTCTTAACGCAAAAACAGCACCGCATTACACGGTGCTGTTTTTTATATTCTCTGGTAAGATTTACTGAAGCTCGTAAACTGTCTTTATCAGATTTATGAGGGCGGGGGAGAACATTTCCGACAGTTCATCGGGCTTGTCGGGAAGTGCCACTATCATCTGTCTGCCTGAACGGATGACATATCCGTACTGCTTGCCAAGGTCGTTTCTCAGCTTTCTTACGTCGCTTACGGTCACCTTGGTGGAGCTGAGTGCCTTTGAAAGCACATCGGAGAGTCCGTTTTTACCTGAGAAGCCCAAGCCTCCTATAATAAAAACAAGGTTGCATCTGGAAAGAGACCTTATGAGCTTTTCTCCCAGCATCTGGGGCGTGGTGGAGGCACTTACCTCGTTAAGTCCGAGAGAGAGCTCAGCGAGCTGTTTCTTCAGCGCCTTTTCGCAGTAGCTTGTTCTTCTTGCAAGATAAAAAATCAGGTCGCACTTCATAGTGTTGTCCCTACTTTCTTTGATCGTTTGGAAAACCTATTACGTAGATGGATTACTCCTGCGGGGTTTCAGGATTCTGGGGAGTTTCAGGGGTCTGGGGAGTATCCTGCACATTTTCGTCAGGGACCACCTCGGGGGTAACCACAACCTCCTCTTCGTCAGAGGTATCACGGTAGTCATTGGGGTCTGTTGCCCAAGTGGTCTCCTCAACCACAATGTTGAGCTTATGCTTTGTGAATACAGGTTCGATGGTAAGGTCCTTGGTGACATTCTTGAAGCTCTTGTCCCACTTCTTGAATACATAGTAGTATCCGCCGGAGGCTGCCTTTCTGGGTTCTTCTTCGGGAGCTTCAGCGTCCTTGCCCTTGATTACGTACTGTGTGGAAATTACCTTTCCCTTGGCATCAAGGAACTCGACCTTGTACATATCGGAAACAGGCAGATACTCAAGGCTTTCGTCTCCCTTAAGGTCTCCCTTGCCGTCGTACCAGGGGGTGTTGCCGTTTTTGAATTCCTCACTGAAGGTGGAGTAAACTGTGTGCTGAGGATACTGCTCCTCAACGGAATTGATGTACTCGTCGATGTTTTCACCCTCACGGATCTGTCTTGCCACCGCAACGGTACGCATATTTTCCTTTTCATAGGAGCAGGTGGAGAGAGTGAGGATACGGTCGTTTTCATTGATGGGAACATCGATATCAAGATATGAACGAGCCTTGATGTTATAGATGAAGTTCATAAAACGTGCATCGCTGTCAAATTCGGTGAGGAAGTAATTGAAGATGGTATCGTTGGTGTTTGTCACATCTATCTTCATTACGGAGAAGATTATCCACTCGCCCTCAAGCTCGGGGGTATCGAAATTCACCACAGGTGCTTTTCTGTAGAACTTGGTGCTGCCGGGATACTTTGTGAGCTGGGCAAACATGGAGCTGTCGCTGCCCATATTGTGGCCGTGAAGGATAACATTCTTGCAGTTTGTGCCGTTCTCGCATCTGTAGTCAAGGAAGATGCTTCCGAAGTCGGAGGGCTTCTCCTTGTAGTTGCGGTAGAGGTAATACTGGGAGTCTGCGTTGTCGCCCTTGTGCCAGAGTACGGGGTAGTCGATCTTGGTGTTCTTAATGGTGATCCAGCCGATGATCTCGTCGTTTATTTCCTTGACACCATCCCAGTTTCTTGAGGATTCGGTTATGATGACCTCCTCGCCCTCGTCATTGGTGGCAACAACCTGCTCTGTTACCTCGCTGTAGAAGACCTCACGGATCTCCTCCATATCCTTGTTGTTTACGGCAGGCTTGATGAGGTAGAAGTTTATGAGCATATAACCGCCTACGAGGAAGGCGATTATTGCCAAGAGGACGATTATCTTGAGAAGGACGGCCTTGAAGTTGTCACCCTTGTGGGGGATGAAGCTCATAATAAAGCCCTTGAAGCCTCTCTTTTTCTCAGGTGCTTCATCTTCCTGAGAGTTTTCCTCTTCTGTGACGGGAGCTTCCTCTGCGGGGTCAAGCTTTATGACACTGTTATCGGCGGAGGATGTCTTTTTCTCTTCCTCGTCGTCGGAAACGGAAATCTCAAAGCTGTCTATCTTGTCCTGAGAATTCTTCATTGTGTTAGCTTCCTCAAGGACAAGTGCCTCGAACTTCTGAGGATTCTCGCTCAGCTTTGGCTCTTCGGTTTCCTCGGGTGTTTCTGTAGTATTTGCTGTTTCGGGGATTTCTTCTTCCTCTTTCAGAGGCTTTGCATCAGAAAAAAGCTCTAATTCCTCGATATTCTCATTAGTTTTTTCTGTATTGTCCTTCTGCGGCTTTAAAGCTTCCTCATCAGGCTCCTCTGCTGTGGGCAGGGTGTTGAGGTCGCTGACAAGATAGCCGGGGCCGTGTTCCTCAAATTCCTTTGAGAAGATTTCCTTGGCTCTGTTTACGGCATTGCAGATGTAGCTTATATAGTCACCCTTTACAAATGCCATTCTGGGGAGCACCAGAAATCTCTTCTCAAATATTGTGAAGCAGTAGCCCTTGTACTTCTGACCCTTTAATTCCACAGGATGAACAAGCACATCCACCTTCTGTCCTTTGCTGAGGAAAAGTCCCTCGGCAATTTCCTTTTCAGCTGCCTTTATGAGGCGGCCAAAAAGTCTGCGTAAAGAGCTGCTGTCTGTGGTATCAATAGCATTTACATAGATGTAAAACTCAGGTGGGTTGTCGCTGTCAAGGTCAAAAGCAAAGTCCTTCAGGATCTTCTTGGGATTAGAGTCTATCTCTGTTTTGAAAAGAAGTCTTATGGAAGAATGCTCATCCAGCTTGACGGCAAGTTTTTTCTTATTTTGATCTATAAAGGTAAGTTCCTCTCTGGTGGATCGCAGAGAGTACAGATTTGTTCTCATATTGATTCCTCCCGAATTGGGGTGCTAATGTTATCTGAGTTCGGTGATTCTCACGTTTTCTACTGCTTCATCTATAAGCTCATCAAGATGAGCATCCTCCTCAGCGAAGCGTACGAATTTAAGAACGGGACGTGTTCTGGGATGCTTGGGTGTGAACACTGTACAGCAGTCCTCAAAGGGTTCAATGGAGATATCGAAGGTGTCGATCTTTCTGGAAATCTGGATGATCTCCTCCTTGTCCATACCGATAAGAGGACGGAACACAGGCATATCAGAGGCGTCGTCTGTGCAGGCAATGGCAGAGAGGGTCTGGCTTGCCACCTGACCGAGGCTCTCACCTGTGATAAGGGCGGAGCAGTCATAGTTCCTTGCCAAAATGCAGGAGATCTTCATCATCATACGACGCATAATAATCGTGAACAGCTCCTCGGGACACTCGTCCTTTATAGTCTCCTGAATCTTTGTGAAGGGGACTGTGAGCATTGTAATGGGGCCTGCATAGCGGCACACTTTCCTGAGAAGCCTCTGCACCTTGTCCTCTGCTCTCTCGCTGGTGTAGGGAGGGCTTGCAAAGTGAATGGCGGTGAGCTTAAGACCTCTTTTAGAGAGCATATAAGCTGCAACGGGGGAGTCGATACCGCCGCTGATGAGGATGGCGCCGTTGCCGCCTGTGCCTACGGGAATACCGCCTGCACCCTTCTCCTGACCTGCGTGGATATATGCACCGAAGTCTCTTATCTCAACAATAACCTTGACCTCGGGGTTTCTCACATCAACCGTAAGGTGGGGGAACTTCTCCAGAATCTTGCCGCCGACCTCACGCATGATTTCAGGGGAGGTCATGGGGAATTTCTTATCGGAGCGCTTCGCCTCAACCTTGAAGCTCTTTGCAAATCTCAGGGTATCGGCGAGATACTCGGGAGCCTTCTCGTAGATGTCATTGATGTCCTTTTCACAGACACAAGCTCTTGAAAAGCTGACAATTCCGAAAACTCTGGATATCCTGTCGCAGACCTCGTCCATATCCACGTCACTCTGAGGAGTTACAAATATTGTGGATTGGGCAATGGAGACCTTGAAATAGCCTGCACCGTAGAGAGCGCTCTTGATGTTCTTCTTGAGAGCATCCTCAAAGGCGTAGCGGTTAAGTCCCTTAAGGGCAATTTCGCCCAGCTTGATAAGTACAATTTCTTTCATATCATTTACCTTTTTGCTAATGTATTTATTCCTTCTCTGACGCCTTCTATAAGGGCGTCACAGTCATCCTTTGTGTTGTGTTTTGAAAAGCTTACACGAATCGCTGTGTCAAGAAGGGTGTCGGAAAGTCCCAAAGAGGACAGCACATGGCTTTTGGCACCCTTACTGCAGGCACTTCCGCTGCTGACATAAACTCCCCTCCCTGCAAGGAAGTGAAGCATAGTTTCACTTCTTATCACCGAAGTGGAAAAATTCACGATGTAGGGAAGAGCATCCTCGGTGGAGTTTATAACCACACCCTCGATCTCAGAGAGCTTTTCTCTGAGGTATCCCGAAAGCTCAGAGACCTTCTCGTAGTTTTCATTTATGCAAAGCTCCGATACTGCCTTTGAAAAGCCGGCGATAAGGGGAAGTGCTTCTGTGCCGGGGCGTAGCTTCTTCTCCTGCTTTCCGCCGAAAGCTTTTGGGAGTATCCTCGCACCCTTTCTGATATAGAGAGCGCCCGCACCCTTGGGGCCGTGGATCTTATGAGCCGATATGGTGAGCAGGTCGCATTTGATCTTTGAAACCTTAAAGGGAATCTTTCCGAAAGCCTGCACAGCATCCACATGAAAGAGAGCGTTTGGTGCTTTCTTCTTAATAAGAGTGCTGAACCTTTCAACGGGATTTATGCTTCCCACCTCATTGTTTACATACATAACGGAGACGAGGATGGTCTTATCACTGAGAGCCTCGAAAAGCTCTGTGTCGCTGATCTGACCCTTGCTGTCGGGGGTGAGGATAACCACGTCAAAGCCCTGAGAGCGAAGATGCTCCGCAGCTTCATAGACCGAGCTGTGCTCATAGGCGGTGGTGATGATTCTGTTGCCTCGTTTTTTTAAAGCCTCAGCGGCACCGAGGACTGCAAGGTTATTTGCCTCTGTACCTCCCGAGGTGAAGATTATCTCCTCTGCATTTGCGCCCAGAGCCTCGGCTATAACCTCTCTGGAAGCTTCCAGCTCCTTTGAAGCCTCAAAGCCCTTTGAGTGCAGAGAGGAAGGATTTGCAAAATTTACTTTTAAAAGCTCAAGGATCTTCTCACAAGCACCGTCAGAAACCTTGGTGGTTGCGCTGTTATCCAGATAATGCTCTGTCATATTAACACTTCCAAAACTTTGTCACCCTACATTATACAACATAAATTCAGAAAAGAAAAGCCATATTTATTATATTTATGTAAAAGAGGGAAAAGATATTTAAGGTGATGATTTATGATATCGAAAGAGGAATACTCGAAGCTGGTGCAGGAGAAATCTCCCAAAAGTCCCTTGGCCTCAGACTGTGTGAGAGCCTTTCTCACAGGAGGTGCCGTCTGCACCTTGGGTCAGGGGTTTATAGAGCTGTACCTTTACCTTGGTGCAGATGAAAAAACAGCAGGGACCTTATGCTCTCTGAGCCTTATCTTCATCTCGGCTCTGCTTACAGCCTTGGGAGTATTTGATAAGATAGCAAAGTTTGCAGGAGCAGGCACGCTCCTTCCCATCACAGGCTTTGCAAACTCCGTGGTATCTCCTGCTATTGAATTTAAATCAGAGGGTTTTATCTTAGGCGTTGGAGCAAAAATGTTTACGATTGCGGGTCCCGTTATCGTTTATGGCGTGTCCGCAAGCGTAGTTTATGGGTTAATTTATTGGATATGTCAGATACTAAAATGAGCAGCCAAATATGGCTGCTCATTTTTATGTAGGACGTATCCAACCTTTTCTCATTAAAATATCGATTATTTCATCCACTTTGGGAACCGTGATTACAAATAAACGATCATCGTTTGTGAAAATGTTTAACTGCGTGAAGGTGTAGGTGTAATGGTCAATGTTCTGCAGCAGTATTTCATCTAATGTATAGGGCTTTTCTTCCAAACATACGCAGACTATTCCTGCCTCGCAAAAATAGATATTTCCGTTTTTGACTTTGCCATTGCCTAAATTGAAGTTGCCGTTTGTCTTGTAGAAAACCGGTGAGGTAATTTCTTTTTCAAACTTTGCGTACCGCTTTTCCATAATCTTTTCGTAAACAACTAAAAAAGGAAACAGAAGAAGTGCAAAGAGCAAACCACTAAATACGGCAAGCTGAAACGGTTGGTCGATATCTAATAAAATCAAAACAAAATAACCGATTAAGCCAAAAAAGAAGCCTGTAATGGCAGATAAAATTACTTTTGCTTTCATTTACCACACCTCACATTATTTCATTATACCACACTACCTGTTTAATGTAAATATTTCTGCAAATAGGTGTGTCCTATATTGACAGCAGCAGAGGGTTTTATCTTAGGCGTTGGAGCAAAGATGTTCTCCATAGCAGGGCCTGTCATTGTGTATGGTACTGTGGCTTCTGTGGTGTATGGTTTGATTTATTGGATAACGAAAATAATAACGGGCGGTTAATAACCGCCCCTACAAGTTTCGCTGTTAGTTTTATAAAATAGTAGGGACGGATATCATCCGCCCCTACAGTGTTATCTTAAAAATTTCTCTCTGTTTGTGGTGCATACAGTGAAAATATGCTCCTGCCGATTAATAATCATAGTTCTTTACACGGATGTGTTTTCGTTTAGGAAGGTTTGTCATAAGAGTCTTGTTTATATCACAAATATCTTTCCTCTAAAGCTTTATTTATAAGGCTCTCAAGTCTTGGTGACATAACGGCGATAGATTCAATGTGAACCTTATTCTTTCCCACGAACATCGTGATGGAGTCGGAGTTCTGACGAAGGTCTGTGATATCCTTGAAGTAGTAGGTGTGCTTGTTTCCGAGGAAGGTGGTATATTCAAACTTGTCATTTGAAATGATAACAATGGTCTGGTTTTTCCAGCACACAACGGCAAGGATTCCCAAAACTATCAGAAACGGAGCGGTGAAAATAAGGATAAGCTCATGAAGGAAAAGGTACATAACCGCCATAGCCACGCCAACGGAAACAGAGCACATACCGAAGGCAAGAAGCCACAGGGGGAGATACATATCCTCTTCTCTCTTGTTATCCTTCATGGTTACTCCCAGAAATTTCTCTGCGAGAAAAACAAAAAGTCTGAATTTCATAAAATCACCTCAGAAATTACTTCACTATCTCCACTGTATAGCCTCTGTCTTTCAGCTGGTCTGCAATACCGCCCTCGCCCACAACGTGAGCTGCACCAACAACGATGAAGGCTTCCTCGGAATTCTTCAGAGCATCCTCTGCAAAGTCGGTCATAAGGAGATTTCTCTCCACTATCATGGCGTTGTTGTATTCCTCGTAGTACTTTTCTTCGTCAGGCTCGATATCATCATCCTCGGAAGCAAGGTAATCGGAGAATTTCTTCTCGTCTCCCTCGCACCAGAGACTGAGCATCTCTTTGATTTCCTTTTCGTAGTCGTCATCCTTGTAACCATCAACACTGGCTTCGAGGAGAAGCTCCTGAAGCTCTTCGGAGTAGTCTGCCATCATCTGATAGTGGGCGTCCATAGACTCGATCTCTCTGAGGTCAATGCCCTTTTCCTCGGCTCTTGCCATCAGATGTCTGTCAACTCCCAGCATCATATCGAAGCCGAAATACTCAATGTTGAACTGATCGATGAGTGTGGACCACAATGCGGGCATATAGTAGTCAAGATACATATTATAGTAGCCTGCATCTGTGAGAGCTTCAACAGCGTCCTCGTAAACCTCCTCTGAGAGGTGGTCCTTGATGCTGGTGCCGTCCAGATACACAAGCTTCATAAGAAGCTGAGTGGAAGCCTCCATGTCATTCTCTGCGGCAACCACATCGCACTCAACAGCCAGATAATCGGAATTGTCAAAGGCGTTATACACATAGTCGGGCAGGGGATACATATAGTCCTCACCAATATGGATAGAGCCGAAAAGCCAGATGTTGTCTCCGTCCTTGTCAGTTACCTTGTAAAGCAGAGGCGTTATTTGGGAAGGATCCCCTGTCTGAGGTACACTCTCTTTAACAGGTGCTGTGGTAGCAGTAGCGGTCTCAACCTGAGTAGTTTCTTTTTCTTTGTCACTCTTTTTGTTTTTCACTTCGCCGCCACAGGCACAAAGGGAAACAGTCATAACAAGTGCAAGCAGTAAAGCCAAAAGTTTTTTCATAATAATTCCTCCTGATAAGTTTTTATGGTTTAATAATTATTTATCTGACAATTTCAATGGTATAGCCACGATCCTCGAGTATGGATATTATACCTCTTTCACCTACAACGTGCAGTACTCCCACGCAGATAAAGGCCTCCTCAGAGTTTTTCAGAGCTTTTTCTGCGTAGTTTGCCATAACGTAATTTCTTTTGGTGTACATAGCTCCGTTGTATTCTTCATAAAGGAGTTTTTCTTCTTTTATGTCTAAATCAAAATCTTCTGTATCCTCAGCATATTTGGTTAAAGCTTCTTCATCACCTTTGCACCATGAAACAATGAGTTCATCTATGCTTTCCTTTGTTTCACTTGTTTCGTGGCTATCGACGCTGTCTTGCAGGATATATTCCTGAAGCCCTTCCGAGTAACTTGAAAGCATTGCATACTGAGAAAACATGGACTCAATTTCTTTAAGTTCAATATTGTTATTTTCAGCCCTTGCTATCAGGTGTCTGTCAACACCCAGGGTATAGTCATGTCCGAAATGTTCGTAATTGTAAGAATAGATAAAGTTTGACCAGAGCGAAGGTTTGTAGTAATCAAGTGAAGGGTTGTATGCTCCGATATCCGTCATAATTTTAACCGCTGACTCGTAGAGTTCAGGCGAGATGTGGTCTTTTATGGTGGTACCATCCTCGTACCAAAGAAGTGAGTACAGAAGGTTGAATACTTCGGGGTTCTGTTCTGCAGAAACCATATCACATTCTACAGCCAGATAATCCGAATTATCAAGAGCATCGTATATGTAGTCGGGAAGCGGATACATATAATCCTCGCCGTAGTGAATTGAGCCTAAGATCCATACCACGTCACCGTCAAATTCGGTTACCTTGTAGAGGAGGGGAGTGACTTTGGAGGCAGCAGTTTTGGTCTCATCCTTTTTACAGGCGCAAAGGGAAACAGTCATAACAAGGGCAAGCAGTAAAGCCAAAAGTTTTTTCATAATGATTCCTCCTCTGAATGGTCTTCTATTCTGTATAGTATTTCGTAGAGATTCTCGTCGGAGTATTCTATCTCCGAGGAAAACTCTCTTGCGATCTCAATAAAGTCATCGTCTGAAAGGTCGCCCCTGAGAGCAAATAGTCCCTCGCAGAGAGCTATATAAAGTCTCAGGCAGTAAATTGCGAAGAGAACTCTTATTCTTGCATCGAAGAGGGTAGGGGCGCAGGCGCAGTGTCTGTAGATAAGATAAACTGCAAACTGCTCAAAGACGGTCTCACGCTCTTTGAAGAGAGCAAGGAAGCTTTCCTTCTGTGAGCTTTTTAAATTCACGTCAAGGAGTGCGAGAGTTTCCTCCCACTTATGGTCAAGCCTCTCAAGAGAGAGGAGAAAATCCTTTGCATCCTCTTTCTCAAAGGGATATTCCTCAGCATTTATAAGAGCGAGTGCCTCCCTGATCCTCTCTTCTATATACAGATCACGATGCTGAAATGTCTCAATTATTTTGTCACGAAGGAGAATTATCTCGTCATCGGTGTCACACTTGCCCACAAGGGTGGTTTTGCTCTCCTTCGTAAGGATGAGCCGTGCCGCCTCCTCACAGGAAAGTCCCAGCCCCGATTCCACTCTTTGGGGAAGCTCATTGTGAAACCGAGGATGCTCTCTGCATATGTGGCAGAGATGATCCTCTGAAAACTCACAGATGATGTCGCAGAGGTTTCTGTCATTAAGGAATGGGCAGCGGTCATCTTCCTTTAATATAAAGTGAGGGGTCTCATCCTCGGAAATGTTCTCACGGAGCCTTTTTTCGAAATTGCCCTCTATGCCCTTGTAGAGCCTCAGGGTGTCCTCGTCAATATCTATTTCCCATCCGATACAGCAGTTGTGACGGCACCTCGATGCAATACATCTGAAGTCCTCGTAGTAATCGGGGAATATGTGATTCATAAAAAATCATCTCGCAAATTCTCTCAGAATGTGCTATAATTATACCACCAAAGACTTTCTATGTAAATATTCACCAAAGAAAAACGGGTGGAATTTCGGTTCATTTGTGTAAGATTATACTATATATATAAAGCCGAAAATAAATGGAAAAAAGTGTTGACACCCGGGATTTCTTGTGATACAATGTTATCACCTCGGAAAAGGGGCTTATTTTTTTGTGCCCTTTTTGAGGGAGGCTGGAATATTTCCGAAAAAACACGGGAGGTGCCGTTATTATGAGAGTAAAAATTGTTCTGGCATGCACAGAGTGCAAACAACGCAACTACAACACCATGAAGAACAAGAAGAACGATCCTGACAGACTTGAAATGAACAAGTACTGCAGATTCTGCCGCAAGCATACTCTGCACAAGGAAACAAAGTAATTCACGGAGGCAAAACATGGCTGAAAAAAAGAAAAAGAATGTTTTTGCGAGATTCTTCAAGTATCTTCGTGAATGCATCGGAGAACTCAAAAAGATCACTTGGCCTACCTTTTCACAGACAACCAAGAACTTTGGCGTAGTTATCCTCGTTATCCTTGTAGTTGGTCTGTTCATCTATGGCCTTGATCGTGGACTTTACGCTCTGCTCGGTCTTGTAATGAAAGTTAGCAAGGGTTAATCCTTGTAGCCTTTATTATTAAGAAAGGGTGAAAGCTGTGTCCGATGAGGCAAGATGGTATGTAGTCCATACCTATTCAGGTTACGAGAACAAGGTCGCATCCACTCTTATGACCACCGTTGAGAACAGAAACCTTCAGGATATGATCCTTGAGGTCAAGATTCCCACCGAGACTGTCACAGAGATCAAGGATGACAAGACCCGTGAGGTAGAGCGCAAGCTTTTCCCCGGCTACGTTTTCGTCAAGATGATCTACACCGATGAGACCTGGTACGTCGTCCGCAATATCCGTGGATGCACAGGATTTGTCGGTCCTTCTTCAAAGCCCGTGCCCCTTACAGAGGCAGAAGTTTACAGAATGGGCGTAGAGACCAGAGTTGTAGAGGTCTCTTACAAGGTTGGCGATTCAGTCCGCATTATCGATGGTCCCCTTGAGGACTTTATCGGTGTTGTTGAAGAGCTGGATGCCGACAAGAACTATGTCCGCATCATTGTTTCAATGTTCGGACGTGAAACTCCGGTTGAGTTTGAGCTGAATCAGGCAGAACTCTTCACGGAATAAAAAAGCAGGTAATTAAGGACAAGCGTCCTTAACTGAGGGGCTCAAAGTGTCCCTTGTGGGAGGAACATAAATTTTAACTTAAATGTTCCGCCATCAACCACGAATTTTGGAGGTGCAACAAGCAATGGCTCAGAAGGTAATCGGCTTTATTAAGCTTCAGATTCCTGCCGGAAAAGCTACTCCGGCTCCCCCCGTAGGACCGGCTCTCGGTCAGCACGGCGTTAACATCGTTGCGTTCACTAAGGATTTTAACGAGCGCACAAAGAACGACATCGGTATGATCATCCCTGTCGTAATCACCGTTTATGCAGACAGATCTTTCTCTTTCATCACAAAGACTCCCCCTGCAGCGGTACTTATCAAGAAGGCTTGCGGAATCGACAAGGCTTCCGGTGTTCCTAACAAGAACAAAGTTGCAAAGATTTCCAGCGAGCAGATCAGAAAGATTGCTGAGACAAAGATGCCCGACTTAAACGCTGCATCCATCGAGAGTGCTATGAGCATGATCGCAGGTACAGCTCGCAGCATGGGCGTTACTGTTGAAGACTGATTAGCACGCATATTTATCCGGGTGGGAGGAAGTATCCGTTTAACCACCTAACAATGGAGGAAATAATCTTATGAAACACGGTAAAAAGTATGTTGATAGCGCTAAGCTCATCGACAGAAGCAAATTATATGATACAGACGAGGCACTTGACCTCTGCACAAAGGCTGCTACTGCAAAGTTCGACGAGACAGTTGAGCTTCACGTAAAGCTTGGTGTTGACTCACGTCACGCTGACCAGCAGGTTCGTGGTGCTATCGTTCTTCCCAACGGTACTGGTAAAAACGTTCGTGTTCTTGCTATCTGCAAGGGCGACAACGAGAAGGCTGCTCAGGAGGCAGGTGCTGACTTCGTTGGTGCAGAGGATATGACTCAGAAGATTCAGTCTGAGGGTTGGATGGACTTCGATGTTCTCATTACAACTCCCGACTGCATGGGCCTTGTAGGCCGTCTCGGTAAGATCCTCGGTCCCCGTGGTCTTATGCCTAACCCCAAGGCAGGTACAGTTACCACCGATATTGCTAAGGCTATTCAGGAGGCTAAGGCAGGTAAGATCGAGTACCGTCTTGATAAAACAAACATCATTCACTGCCCCATCGGCAAGGTTTCCTTCGGTAAGGAGAAGCTTCAGGAGAACCTGGAGACTCTTATGGAGGCAATCGTTAAGGCTAAGCCTGCTGCTGCAAAGGGTCAGTATATCCGTTCCTGTGCTGTAGCTTCTACAATGGGTCCCAGCGTTAAGCTCAACCCCAACAAGTTTACAGCAGTTGCTTCTAACAACTAATTGTAAGAAGCCCACAACTTAAGTTTTCCCCTGCGTCAGCAGTGGAATATAAAATCGCTGTTCTAAAGACAGCAGGTTCGGTTTACCGTATAATGGATTCCTTTGAATCCGCCTGCCGAGGAAGAAGCATTTACAAATTTATTTGTATCTTACGCCTCTTCCTTTGTGGAAGAGGCTTCCTTTTTTATGAACTGCGTTATAAATTTAACGGAGGTGAAAACATTGCCCAGCGCTAAGGTTTTAGAACGTAACAAACAGCTCGTTGCTGACCTTTCCGAGAGAATCAAGTCTTCCTGCACAGGTCTTCTTGTTACTTACGAAGGTATCGACGTTGCTGACGACACAAAGCTCAGAAAAGAGCTTCGTGAGGCAGGTGTAAAGTACACAGTTGTTAAGAACACATTCCTTACCAGAGCTTTTGAGAACACAGATCTTACTGACCTCAACCAGTATCTGGAAGGCACAACTGCTTTCGCTACATCTGATGATGACTACGTAGCAGCTGCAAGAATTCTTTGCGGTTTTGCTGACAAGTCCAAGAAAGGCTTCGCTGTAAAAGGCGGCTACATGGACGGCGAGGTTATCTCTATGGATAAGATTCAGGAGCTTGCTAAGCTTCCCTCCAGAGAGGTTCTCCTTGCAAATGTACTCGGTGCATTCCAGGCACCTATCGCATCCTTCGCACGTGCTATTCAGGCTGTTGTTGATAAGGGTGGCGTTGAAGCTTGCGCTCCCGCTGAGGAGGCAGCTCCTGCAGAGGCTCCCGCAGAGGAAGCACCTGCTACAGAGGCAGCAGAATAATTTCTGCCCCATATTAAATTAAAAAATTAACTAATTATTATTGGAGGTTACTAAAATGTCTGAGAAGATTACTTCTATCATTGAAACACTTAAGGGCCTCACAGTTCTCGAGCTTGCAGAGCTCGTACACGCTGTTGAGGATGAGTTCGGCGTATCCGCTGCTGCTGCAGTTGCAGTTGCAGGTCCCGCTACAGCAGCTGCTGCAGAGGAAGAGAAGACTGAGTTCGACGTAGTTCTCAAGTCTGCTGGTGCAAACAAGATTGCTGTTATCAAGGCTGTTCGTGAGGCTACAGGTCTCGGCCTTAAGGAAGCTAAGGAAGTTGTTGACAACGCTCCCAAGGCTCTCAAAGAGGGTATCTCTAAGGATGACGCTGAGGCTCTCAAGGCTAAGCTCGAAGAGGCTGGCGCAGAGGTTGAGCTTAAGTAATTTAAGTTCCCTTACACCTAACGTTAAAAGTGAAACCGCACAGTTTATGCTGTGCGGTTTTTTCTTTAACTTAATAGAATAATATATTAAGAGATATTTGTTTGTTGACATAATACCTGTTATTTCGTATAATTGTTTTATTAACCCGAAATGAGGTATTTTTATGAAAATCATTACGCATCAGGATATAATGAATCTGGGCATTACTCCTGCTGAGGCATACGAGTGGTCTGAATTTGTAATAAAGAATAAGGGAGAAGCAATTCTTCCTCCCAAAATCAGCATCAAGCCTGAGGAAATGGAGGGTGTTTTCTGCAATGTTATGCCCTGCTACTTAGGCAAATACGGCGGTGTAAAGATGGTTACACGCTATCCTGACAGGGCTCCTGCTCTTGACAGTCAGCTTTTGCTTCTTGATACCGAGACAGGTACAACTCAGGCTGTTGTGGATGCAAACTTCATTACAGCACTGAGAACAGGTGCAGTCTGCGTGCATTCACTTCTGCAGTTTGCCCTTAAGGATTTTTCCGTTATCGGTATGATGGGTCTCGGCAATGTTATGAGAGCCACCATGATGATCCTTGCAGATAAAGTGAAGGACAGAAAGCTTACTATCAAGCTTCTCAAATTCTCAAATGAGCACGAGCTTTTTGCAGAGAGATTCAAGGATGTTGAGAATGTCACTTTCGTTTATTGCGATACAGCAGAGGAATTGGTTCAGGATTCTGACGTTGTAATTTCCGCTGTTACCTATGCAGGTCAGAATGTCTGTGAGGATAAGTATTTCAAGCCCGGTGTGGTAGTTATCCCTGTTCATACTTTGGGCTTTACCAACTGCGACCTGTTCTTTGATAAGGTCTTTGCTGATGACTACGGTCACGTAAAGCACTTCAGATATTTTGATAAGTTCAAGAAATTCTCTGAGGTTTCTGATGTTATTAACGGAAAGAATCCCGGCAGAGAGTCCGATGAAGAGAGAATTCTTGTCTATAATATCGGAATTGCTCTGCATGATATCTATTATGCTGGAAAAATCTACGAGAAGATTGGTGAGGGTGCCAAGGAAATTGAATTTGAGGCTCCCACCGAAAGATTCTGGATATAAAATCAAGCCGACGAGGACTTTTCATCCTTGTCGGCTTTTTGTTAGTCAGATGATATCCGCTTTGCGTAGCTGAAGATAGGTTTCGTGGTAGTTTTGTAGGGACCGACGTCCTCGACGGTCCTTATGCGAACACAGTTCGCCCGAGAGAGGGAAGCCTGCTGCCATACTGCCTGATCTTTCCGTAACAACTGCGCCTTACTCCTCCATCTGCTTGCCGAGAAAGGCGGCGGCAGACTGTGCAAGCTTGATTTCTGTGTCCGAGGGAATCTTTACTGAATCGCTCTTGAGCATCACCACGGCACCTGTCACATCGCCTGCGGCAAGAATGGGATACACCACGGCGGCGTCAACCTCCACGCCCTCAACGGGAGAGAGGGGAGAGACATCATTCTGATGTGCCGCGAAGCTGCGTCTGTTTTCCATATACCCCTCAAGGGTCTGGGATACACGTCTCTCAAGAAACTCTCTTTTGGATACACCTGCGGCGGCAATTACGTGATCTCTGTCACAGATTAGAGTGGGCAGAGAGCTGATGCGTGACAGCACATCCGCATACTGCGAAGCAAAAGCGGAAAGCTCCCCAACGGGGGAATATTTCTTAAAAATAACCTCTCCGTCGGTAGCAGTGTAAATTTCCAGAGGGTCACCCTCACGGATGCGAAGGGTTCTTCTGATCTCCTTAGGTATAACAACCCTGCCAAGGTCGTCAATTCGTCTCACAATTCCTGTTGCTTTCATATATACAAATCTCCTTATCACAATATCGTAGGGCGGGGGCTTGCTCCCGCCGTGTGTTGGTGGGAATTGGCGGCGGGAGCAAGCCCCCGCCCTACATAAATTTTCAAATGGTGTTGTTATTATCTGTAAGATGAGGAGATTTATACTGATTAAGTTTTCTTGTTGAAATATTTATGTTATAATCGTTGATAGAGGTGTTATATAATGGTAAAATTAATTATTGACAAATTATCTTACAATAAAATTAAGAATCTCTTGCCCGATATTTCCTCTGAAGTAGAGTTCTATTTGGAGTCAGTTGATGAAAATTTAGAAAAATTGGGTTTATGCAAAAGCGCACCTTGTGTTGTTGTTTTTGATCTTGACACTCAGGGATTCGAAAATTTGTTGGATGTTTTGTCCTACATAGAGGTTGATGCCTTTAATACAAAAAACGGAGAACACCCCAAAGCAACAGATTATCAATATCAAAAATACTTAAAGTATGGTTGTTTGTTTGATATTTTGAATAATGCAGAAATAATTGAAGCGGAGTGATTTCACTCCGCTTTCTATTTATCATCTCAACACATCATAATACGGTAGGTAACGGCGCCTTCGACGTCCCAAATAAACATCGGCAACAAGCAAGCTGTCGGGGACGCAGGACCCTACAGAAATTAATCAAACTGTGATATTGGCATTTGTAAGCCAAGGATATATTTACTGCATGATTTTACTTTTGCGTTTAGGCATGATATAATGATTAAAATAGCGGTTAAAGGAGTATGGGCATGGCAAGGTTTATTTGCGAATTGGAAGGCGTACGTGGTCGCACACTTAAGCTGTTTGATAATAAAGTTATAATCAACACTGAAAAAACAGCGGGAAGCTTTTTCAGCGGAAACTTTACCGATGGTGTAAAGACAATCTTTCTGTGTGATGTTGTAGGCGTTCAGCTAAAAAAATCAGGTCTGCTCATTGGTTATCTGCAGTTCGAGACAGCCTCATCCATGATGAATAACAGAAGAGACAATATGTTTGCCGAAAACACCTTTACATACGAAAACGGCAAAAATGGGGTTACCAATGAGCTTGTAGAAAGTATATATAAATATATTACCGACAGAATTGAAGAGATAAAGTACGGTGTAAATATCGTTGATGAAGCAGAGCTCCACAGAATTCTCGGAGCGTTGAATCCCCCCGAAGAACACGCAGACGGAGATTCTCTGTCAGATTCTGTGACTAAAGAGAGACAGAAAATCTGGGATTCTCTCGACGAAGGTGACGGCCATTTCGGACAATGCGAAATCTGCGGCAAAAGGAATCAGTTTCTCCAATATGTGGAGTACGAGGATTCCTTGGGAAAACACAAGAAGAATCTCTGTTTTCCCTGCTTTTGTAAGCGTGACTGCAAGCCTCTGAAAAACAAAAAAAGCTCAAAAAATCCATATAATATATACTGAAATTTCCAGCCTCTCCTCCTGAGTTTCTCAGGGGGAGATTTTTTTTGGAATTATTTGACTTTATAGTGCATATTCATTGACTTTTGTAGCAAAATGCGGTATCATTTACTGTGAATAATAGGGCGAATAGTAGATTTTGCTGAAATGGATGTTTCTGAAATCATGGGAGTGAAATTTTTGATCGCCGTAAAAAGTCATTCTTTTCGAGGGGCTTCGGAGAGTGATGGTTCGTTCCTTTAAGGTCAGAGGTTATTATTAAATAAAATACACAAACAAGGGAAGAAGTAGGATGCAAATCGAACGATTTAAAAACAGAATATATCTGTCATCACCTACTATGCACGGGGAGGAGCTCGAATATGTGAAGGAGGCCTACGACACCAACTGGATGTCAACCGTAGGCGGCAACATTGACGAGATCGAGCGCGTGTTGGGCGAATACATAGGCGCAGGTGAAGCTGTTGCTTTGTCATCAGGTACAGCGGCTCTGCATCTGGCAGTCAAGCTCTCGGGAGTGAAGGCGGGGGACAGAGTATTCTGTTCAGACCTTACCTTTGCGGCAACTGTGAACCCCGTTCTTTATGAGGGCGGCGTGCCTGTGCTTATTGACAGTGAGCGTGATACATGGAATATGGATCCAAAAGCGCTTGAGAAGGCTTTTTCCATATATCCCGATACAAAGGTCGTCATTGTGGTCGATCTCTACGGCATACCTGCAAAGCTTCAGGAGATCCGTGAAATATGCGACCGCCACGGTGCTGTACTTATAGAGGATGCTGCAGAGGCTCTCGGCTCTACATATAAGGGCAAACGCACAGGTTCTTTTGGTACATACAATGTAATCTCCTTCAATGGAAACAAGATCATCACAGGCTCCACAGGCGGTATGCTCATTACCCCCGATAAGGAGACTCTGGAGCATGCAAGAAAGCTCTCTACCCAGAGCCGTGACGATGCACCTTGGTATCAGCACACAGAGCTTGGCTACAACTACCGTATGAGCAACGTGGTAGCAGGTGTGGTCCGTGGACAGTATCTCCACATGGATGAGCATCTCAGAAGGAAGAAGGAGATCTATCAGAGATACAAGGAAGGCTTTGAAGACCTGCCCCTTGAGATGAATCCCTTTGAGGATAACACAGAGCCCAGCTTCTGGCTTTCATGTGTTACCATCAATAAGGACGCTATGTGTAAGCAGACCCGCAGCGAAATGCAGGCTGAATTCATAAAGGAAGAGGGCAGAAGCTGCCCCACAGAAATACTTGAGGTGCTGGAGATGGCAAATGCTGAGGCTCGTCCCTTGTGGAAGCCCATGCACATGCAGCCTGTTTTCCGTGAGTATCCCTTCATCTCCCTTGAGGAGGGTGACGGTGTAAGCGGTGATCTCTTTATGCACGGTATATGCCTTCCCAGTGATATCAAGATGACAGAGGAAGAGCAGGATGAGATCATAAGAATTATCAGAAATTGTTTTGAGTGAGGTACATAAATGACTCAGGGGCATAAGAAAGGGTTTTACGAAAAGTACATAAAGGTTCCTCAGGACGTGATTATTGCTTTTTTTGCACTTATAATCCTCAGCCCTGTACTGCTTGTGCTTGCCATTCTGGTTCGCACAAAGCTGGGCTCTCCCGTTATTTTCAAGCAGGAGAGAGCAGGAAAGGACGGCAAGCCCTTTTACCTTTACAAATTCAGGACAATGACAGATGAGAGAGACAGTAGCAATAATCTTCTTCCCGATGAACAGAGGCTCGGAAAGTTCGGCAAACTTCTGAGAAGCACCTCTCTTGATGAGCTTCCCTCTCTTTTGAATGTTCTGAACACAACTTGTTCTCTCTGCGGTCCCAGATGTCTTTACCTCAAATATAACAAGCTCTATACAAAGGAGCAAGCAAGACGACTTGAGGCTCGTCCCGGCATGACAGGTCTTGCACAAATTAACGGCAGAAATGCCATCAGCTGGGAAAAGCGTTTTGAATATGATGTTGAATATGTAGATAACATCACCTTTATCGGCGACTGGAAGATACTTTTCAAGACCGTGGGAAAGGTTTTAAAGCGAGAGGGAATAACCTCCGCCACATCCGTTACCATGGAAGAATTCAAGGGTAGTAAAGTGGAGATGGTCGCTCATGAATAGACTGATTATTATCGGCGCAGGAGGCCACGGAAAGGTAATTGCCGACAATGCGCTGAGAAACGGATATGAAGATATAGCCTTCATAGATGACGGCACAAAAGGGGAGTGCATGGGACTTCCCATTATCGGCACAAGTGCTGATATTGTAAGGCTTTGTGACGGTAAAACAGATTTCGTCATCGGAATCGGAAATAACCTGACCAGAAAGACCATCGCTGAAAAGTTTGATGTAAGCTGGGCAACTCTGATTCATCCCTCTGCACAGATAGCAGAAAGTGCTTCTGTAGGCAAAGGCACCGTCGTTATGGCAGGTGCAGTTGTGAATGCCTGTGCAAAGATGGGAAGCCATTGCATCATCAATTCAGGTGCCATTATCGAGCATGATAATGTGCTTGAGGATTTTGTTCATATATCCCCCGGTGTGAAGCTGGGCGGAACAGTTAAGGTGGGAAAGGGTACACATATCGGCATCGGTGCCACGGTGATCAACAATATTGAGATCAGCGGCGGTACTGTTGTGGGTGCAGGTGCGGTAGTCGTAAGGAACATTACCGAAGGCGGCGTATATGTGGGAATTCCTGCAAAGAAAATGCAGTAATTAACTTTAGTGGAGAAAGGGGTAATAATTGAATATGAAAGTATTATTCCTGACTTTGCTGGATTTTAGCTCCTTTGGTGAGCGAAATATATACACAGACCTTCTGCGTGAGTTTATGAGAGACGGACACGAGGTTTACTGTATCTCCGCCTCTGAGAGAAACACTGGTGTCAGAACTCATTTTGAAGAGGACGGACATCTTTTAAAGCTCAGAATAGGCAATACTCAGAAGACCAACATTATCGAGAAGGGTCTGTCAACTCTGATGATGGGACCTCAGCTTGTTAGAGCAATTAAAAAGTATTTTTCGGATATAAGCTTTGATCTGATTCTCTATCCTACTCCTCCCGTGACCATTGCAGATGCAGTGAAGTACGTGAAAAAGCGTGACGGAGCAAAGACCTATCTGATGCTCAAGGATATATTCCCTCAGAACGCCATCGATATCGGTCTGATGTCAAAGGGCGGAATCACGGGCTTTTTATACAGATACTTTGTAAGCAAAGAGAAAAAGCTCTACGAGGCTTCAGATTACATCGGCTGTATGTCCGAGGCAAACCGTGATTACATCATCAGAAACTATCCCTATGTAGATAAATCCATAGTTGGGGTCTGTCCCAACTGCGTTAAAGTAACGGATATGTCTCTTGAGGAGACAGAGCGTGCCGAAATGCGTAAAAAGTACGGCATTCCTGAGGATAAAAGAGTCTTCGTTTACGGCGGAAATCTCGGAAAGCCCCAGGGCATTCCCTTCTTCATAGAGTGCTTAAGAACACAGTTTGAGAATAAGGATGCCTACTTCCTTATAGTCGGAGACGGTACCGAGTATCAGAGACTTGAGAGATTCTTCTCAGAGGAAAAGCCTGAGAATATGAAGCTTATGAAGCATCTTCCCAAGGCTGATTATGACCGACTGGTAGCTGCCTGCGATGTGGGAATGATCTTCCTCGATCATCGCTTCACCATCCCCAACTTCCCCTCAAGACTTCTCTCCTATATGCAGGCAGGACTTCCCGTGCTTGCCGTTACAGACCCGAATACTGACGTGGGCAAGGTCCTTGTCGAGGGCGGTTTCGGCTGGTGGTGTGAGAGTAACGATACAGCCCAATTCTCTGAAATTGTGAAGAAGGCTATGATTAAAGATAAAGGCACAAAGGAGAGAGCTTTCTCTTACCTTGAGAAACACTACGATGTTAAATGTGCCTATAAGACTATTATGGATTCAGTTTCAGGCTCAGATGAATGAGAGACCTTAAAGCGAGGTAAATGATGAATATCAAACGCTTGATTTCAAAGGGCTTGCGTGCAATACTCCAGCCTCCTGCCATAACTTCCAGCAGGGTTCATAAGAAAGCCCGTATCTGCTCGGGTACACAGGTGACAGATTCAGATATTGCACGTTATTCCTATGTGGGACACGATGCCTTTATGGTGAATACTGATATGGGCCCCTTCTGCTCGGTTGCGGATAACTGCCGCATCGGGGGAGCCGCTCATGCTATAGAATATGTGTCATCCTCACCTGTGTTTCATCAGGGCAGAAACGTCCTTAAAACAAACTTTGCAGACCTTCCTGCAAAGGACACAAAACGCACGACCATCGGTGCAGATGTGTGGATAGGTGCAAATGCAGTCATCCTCTCGGGGGTAACTGTCGGAAACGGTGCCGTTATCGGTGCAGGCAGTATAGTGACCCACGATGTTCCTCCCTATGAGATATGGGCAGGAAATCCCGCAAAGAAGATCCGCAACCGATTTGATGAAGATATAGCAGAGGGTCTTTCCCGACTTGAGTGGTGGAAGTGGAGCGATGAAAAAATAAAGGAAAACGCCCACTTGTTCACAGACCCCAAGGCTTTGATAGATAAGCACAGAGGGTGAGAGTTTATGAATATATTAGTGCTTAGCTCTGTGTATCCTTCTCCCGAGGACCATAACGAGAATGTGACCAAGGTGGTCCGCTATTTTGTAAAGTCCTGGAGCGAGCAGGGGCATACGGTACGGGTGATTCACAATGTTCACAGGTACCCCTTCTTCCTGCACGGAATGCCCTCAGGCATAAAGAAGAAGCTTGCAACAAAGATAAATTTCTATATACCTGATCTCAGCGACGTAAAAGAGCGTCAGTTTGATGACGGGGATGTAAAGGTATGGCGTCTGCCCATAAAGAAGATAATTCCCCACGGAGAGCCCGGGGAATCCGCCATAAAGAAGCAGGTTGAGAAGATCAGCTCCATCCTTGAGAGGGAAGGCTTTTTGCCCGATGTCTGCTTAGGCCACTGGGCAAGCCCTCAGATGGCGATTATGGCAGAGCTTAAGAAACGCTACAATTTCCGCACCGCATTGGTGCTTCACGGTAAGGGATACATTGAAAATCCCAAAACCAGAGAAAAATATATGCCCTACATTGACCGTCTGGGATGTCGGTCAGATGCAGAGGCAAAGTATCTTAAGGATACTCTCGGACTTGATATTGAGCCCTTTGTGTGCTATTCGGGAGTGCCTGACCGCTTTATTGAAGAATTCAGCTACGACAGTGAAAAGTTTTCAGAGAGACCCCGGTGCTGGCGTCTTATCTTTGCAGGAAGGCTCCTTGAGTGCAAGCATCTTGATAAGCTTATCAAGGCACTTTCAAAGCTTCAAGGCAGAGACTTTGTTCTCGATATCATCGGAACGGGACCTGAGGAAGCTCCCCTCAAAGCGTTGGCAGAGGAGCTGGGCATAAAGGACAGAGTGGTTTTCCACGGAAGACTTCCCCGAGAGGAAGTGCTCTCGTTTATGCGTAAGGCTCACTCCTTTGTAATGGTCAGCAAGGGCGAGGTCTTCGGACTTGTATATCTGGAGGCTATGGCGGCATCCTGCGTTACCATCGGCTCAAGGGATGAGGGTATCGACGGAGTTATCCGCCACGGTGAGAACGGACTTCTCTCTGCGGCGGCTGATGCAGATGAGCTTCAGAAGGTGCTCGAGAGAATGTTTGATGCTCCTTTGGAGGAGCTTAAGGAATTATCCCGAAAGGGCTATGAAACTGCCAAGGAATTTACCGACAGTCAGGTGGCTCGTTGGTATCTTGAGGATGTCTGCGGACATCGGGAATGAGGAAATATGAATATTTTAATGGTTCCCTCCTGGTACCAAAATGAAAAAAACAGTATTTCAGGCTCATTTTTCCGTGAGCAGGCTCTGGCACTTCTCAGAAGAGGTCACCGTGTCTGGGTGGCGGATGCTACCTATCAGTCCTTTGATAACATTACATCAAAGAGACTTTTAAGGCTTTGTAAATTTTCCGACGAGGGGCTTGAAACCTACTCCTTTATTGCTCCCGCAATCGGAATTGCCCGCACTCCCTCGGGAGGGGTCAACTGGTTTTACCGCCGTCTGAGAAGAATATATAAGGAAATCCTCAAAGCAGGTGTGAAGATAGATATAGTTCAGGCACATTCCTTCTATCCTGCAGGCGTTGGCGCTTTGCGTCTTTGTAGGGAATATTCTCTCCCTCTTGTTATGACAGAGCATAACAGTCTGGTGCTTAAAGAGAAGCTTCACCCGAAGAGGATCCCTTGGCTTTGCAGTCTCACAGAGGAGGCTGACCGCTTTATTTGTGTCAGCAATGCACTTAAGGAATCTGTCCTGAGACTGACAAAAACAGAAAAAGATATAGAAGTTATCCCCAACAGCGTGGATGGGCGGTTTTCCTTTAAGGATGAGAAGCCTGATTCCCCCTTTACCTTTGTATCTATCGGTAACCTTGTTGCGGGAAAACGATTTGACCTGACCCTGCAGGCTTTCTCAAAGGTGCTTGAAGCTATCCCCGGAGCAAAGCTTTCGGTGGTGGGTGACGGCCCTCTTAAATCAGAGCTTCGAGAGCTTGCAGAGAAGCTTGGAATTTCATCCTCAGTAAGCTTTACGGGTCGGATACCCAGGGAAGATGTATGTACTCTTCTCAATAGATCCCATGTATTCGTCCTTCCCAGCGATGCCGAGACCTTCGGTGTTGTGTATGTGGAGGCTCTTGCCTGCGGTTGCCCCGTTATTGCAACCAGAAACGGCGGAGCAGAGGAGATAGTCACAGAGGACAGAGGCATTCTCACAGAGAAGAACGATGTGAAGGCTCTCACTAAGGCAATGCTTAAAATGTGTTCTGACTATTCCATATATGATCCGAAGAAGCTCTCAGAGGCTTGTCTCGGTGAGTATTCAGAGGATGTTCTGGCACAGCGTACTGAAGAGATTTATTTGCAGGTGCTGTCAGATAAATAACAAAATGATTAAGGTTTTAATATGAGAATCAGAAAAGGTGCTTTTTCATTCAAAGAAATATTTGCTTTTTTACTGCCCTCGGCAACCATTCTGACACAGTGGTTTTCCATACTGGGCATTAATATAAGCTGGCTGCTTTATATAGCTGTGTTTATGCTGCTTGCGAATCGTCTGCACAGGATCATAAACCATGTTGGCATTCTGCTTATTGCTGCCGCTGTGGTGGTGGTGCCCTTCTGCAACTGTTTCATAGGTATTGCTGATGCATTTCAGTTCAGCCTTTATTTCAGTCTTATAACGGGTATGTCCATGATGCTCTTTATATGTACTATGGACAGCGAGGAATACCTGGCATTTATGAGGGGTGTGCTCTTCTCCTGCATGCTCTTTACCGTCTGGGGTATATATGAGGTCTTCACCGGACACTATTTGTTATTCAGCAACCAGTCGCTTTTCGTCGAGAACTGGGTAGGACTGCATTATCCCGGTGTTGCCTTTGCAAACACAAATGACCTTGTGCAGTATCTGGTGCTTTTATTCCCCTGCGCAGGATATTATCTGTTGAAATCCTCAAAGGTGTTTTACGTTATAGTTACCACCGCAATCTTCTTCGTTATCTTTCAGGCAAGCTCAAAGCTTGGTATGATAGCATTCTGTCTGCTTCTGCTTATGACCTATGTGGTCAATATGCTGCTTCAGAAAAAGGGAAATAAAGTGGCAAGACTTCTTCTTGTGGGCGGCATTGTACTGGTGGCACTCTGGATACTGGAGCTGTGGACAGGCGTTGTGGGACAGATCTTCAGAGGTTTCCTTGTGGTTGATACAGAGGCCGACTACTTTGTAGGCAGAAATGATCTCTACGAGGATCTTCTCTCCTTCGGACTTACACATCCTTTGGGAGCCTTCGGTTCAGCCTACAGCGTATCAGAGACGGTTCCTCACAACCTGTTCCTCTATGTTCTCTGTGATTTCGGCTGGCTTGCCGCAATACTCCTTGCGTGTATTCTGGTCCGTATGGCGGTATTTACCTTCCGTCAGATAAAGACTCAGGAGGAAAAAACATTCTGGGCATTCCTTTTTGCATCGGTCTGCCTCTTCGCAATTACCTCCTCCATTTCTTCCTGTAACGAGCAGCGTAAGGCTCTGTGGCTGTTCCTTGCAATTTGTGTCAGAAATATTTATGTTTCACCCTTTGACAATTCAGAGCCGCTCCGTTCTCAGAGAATCAAGCTTATCTGGAGCGAATCTACCCGATAAATCCCACAGGAGGTGCCTTGTGAAGATACTGTTTGTGATATCCAAGTATTATCCGAAGATAGGCGGCACCCAGGGCTGTGTTCGTAATATAGCAAAAACCATAAAGAAGGATCACGATGTTCAGATCCTCACCACATGGGACAAGATGACCGACCCCTCGGAGGTGCTGTGTGACGGCATCCGAGTTCATAAGGTAAGGTCATATAAGCATATCGCCCTCGGAGACTTTCTGAAGGCTGAGAATGTATCTGCTTTCAGGCGTTTCGTGGCGGTGCTTAAAAAGGCGATGCACCGAATTCTCCACCTTGAGGATAAAGCCCTTGAAAAGCAGTTTGCAAAGAGACTTAAGAAGTTTCAGGAGAGTGAGCGTTTCGACTGGGTGGTAGCCGTCTCGGGAGACATAGTCCCTGCAAAGGCTGTGCTTTCCTCAAAAAAGCTCCTTCGTAATATCTGCTTTTATCAGCTTGACCCATACACCACCAACACCACTCTGCCTCTTTCCTCTCAGGATAAGAGATGTGAGCTTGAAAAGAAGATACATGAGAGCTTTGACCTGATATTCACAACGGATATCATAAAGAATGAGATGTCAGAGCGTTTTGCTCTCGGAGATAATGTGAGGGTGTGTAATTTCCCCACCATTGTTGACCGCACCAATAAGGAGAAAAAGCCCTCAGGCGAGGAGATAAGCTTTCTCTACTGCGGAGCTATGTACTCAGCAAGAAATGCGGATTTCTGCCTTGGAGTTATGGACGAGATGACACGCCTCGACCCTCGTTTTGTATTCGATTTCTATATTGTGGGCGATACCTCCGGGGTAAAGTCCTACTCAGAGAAGAATCCTCGGATTCATCTTCATCCACCTGTGTCTCCTGATAAGATACACGGCATTATGAGTGACCATGATGTGCTTATCAATATCGGAAATGTTATGACAAATCAGGTGCCCAGTAAGGTTTATGATTATATTTCTACGGGACTTCCCATTGTGAACTTCATTCAGAATGATAACTGTCCTACTGTAGAGGTGCTTGAAAAATACCCCACAGCCTTAACGGTATCAAGCAAAGAGAGCAAGGAGCGTGCTGCTGCTTCGATCAGCGGCTTCCTCTCACAGAAGCTGGGACAGAGAGTGGAGTATCCCCTCATAGAAAAGCTTTACCTTGAAAATACCGTCACCTATGTGGCTGATATGATGGTCTCCAATATGCTCAGACAGGAGAGCGGATCAATATGATTAAGTCTATGAGAAGCCTTTACGGCAAAATTAGAATGTCTCTCTATAAAAGAAAGCTGAGAGACAAGGTCATCTTTGAAAAAGGCACGGTTATCAGTACCCTGACAACCTTTGAAGGTCACAACCGTGTGGCAAAGAATTCAAGGGTTGTAAACTGTGAGGTAGGCTTCGGCACCCTCATAGCGCCCGATGCGGATCTCTGCAATACAAAAATCGGAAAGTACTCTCAGATAGGAAATGTCAAGATTATTCGTGGACAGCATCCCATCCACTTTGCTTCCACCCACACAGCCTTCTATTCCCTTTTGAAGCAAGCAGGCTTTACCTATGTTGATAAGCAGTACTTTGAAGAGTATAAATTCGCAGACGAGGATAAACGCTGGTCTGTAATCATCGGAAACGACGTGTGGCTCACCCGTGAATGTACCGTTATCGAGGGTGTCACCATCGGAGACGGTGCGGTTATCCTGCCGGGTGCAGTTGTTACCAAGGATGTGCCTCCCTACGCAGTAGTGGGAGGAGTTCCTGCAAAAGTCGTCAGAAACAGATTTGATGATGAAACAATTAATTGGCTTATGGAGCTTAAATGGTGGGACAAGGATGAAGAGTGGCTGAGAAAATATGCGCCCTACTTCAGCGACCCTCAGAAGCTTCGTGAGAAAGTTTCAGAATAATAACGCAGTAAGGGGAAGATGTTTTGAAGTTAATAAATAAAGTTAAAGCATATCTTCGCCCTTTGCTGATATGTAGAGAAAGAAAAAAAGAAAGGCTTATAAAGCCCCTTCATATAGGAAAGAAAGCTCTCAAAGCCGAAAGAGAGCGTTTCATAAGTATAGTGGATGACCTTGTTTTAAAGATAAAGTCATACACCGCAGAAGAGCTTCCTGAGAATAAAAAAGAGACGCTCAGGGATTTCAGGATTCTCAGCTACAACGGGGACGAGCTGGGAAAGGTCTTTGAGAAGGACAAAAGGATATTCCGTGGAATATATAAAAGCAGCGTCCCCTTCTTTGAAAAGCTCTGGAGGAGCGGTCTTCTTCAGGTGCTGTCCGAGGAGGGCTATATTCCCAAAACCGTGTTGAGTCCCTATTTTACCGATGAATACCCCATTATTTTAGAGCATCAGGTGGTCTCCATCTCCACAGGCAAAATGTGGAATCCCGATATGGTAAGGGATGCCTGTGTATGCACCTGCATTATCAATGAGGTGTGCAAGCGTCTGGGGTATAAGCTCATAGACGGTCACCTCAACAACATCACATTCCACAAGGGCCGTCCCGTTTTCACGGATATAGGCTCCATAATTGAGGACCGTGGTCAATATACAAGCTTCGAGAGCAGTATAATTTTCGCAGGAGCATATAAGCTTATGTTTGCGGCTTTAGGCAACAGCATCCTGGACAGATCACTTCGGTTTGACGAGGACAATAACTCCTACTGGGTCGCTCCTCTGCAGTATGATGAAGCCACATTTGAGTACAGATATTTCCTCAGAAAGTTCAGAAGCTACCACAGATGGCACAGCTCATACTGCATACGAAAGATCATTTCCGATATGTTTATGCTCCACGAGGTAAGACCCGAGTATTTTTCACTTCTCTTTGATTTCGGTAAGGTAAATGAAGCCCCCCACAGAGACTATCAAAAGGATATTGATGCAGTTATAAAGGCTCTGGGCAAGTTGCCTGAGGACTTTAGTTCTGTAACTGACATCGGCGGCACTCATGGCGAAATGCCAAGGGCTCTTGAGAAAGCTTATAAAGACAAGAATGTGACTTCCCTTGAATCCCTGAGAAGTGCTTCCAGAGACATATACCGCAGATGCAAAGAGGACTTCTCAGAAATAAACTGCTTTGAGATAAATTATTTATACGGAATGGATGCACGCACCAGAGCCTCTGTAAGTGCTGATGTTGTGGTAGCGGCAGACATCACAGGCACCGCCCTTGCATATCAGAACTGGAAGGTTGAGTCCCTCTTTAATTCCTTGAGAAAGATATCAAGGAAATATGTGGCGGTTACCTTCCACAGGGGAAATGCAAGCAATAAATGTAAGGACGAAGCTGTTACTCAGAGCTTTGAGAATTTTCAGAAATGCTTCTGTTCATTCTTTGATTTAGTGGATGTAAAGCCCATAGATGATCTGAATGCAAAGCTTTACATCGGAAGAATAAGAGGCAATACCTATGTTGCAGAAACTAAAGAATAAATACAACAGCATACCTCAGGCGGCAAAGGCTGTGTTCTGGTTTACCCTTTGCAATGTTATCCAGAAGGGTATTTCCTTCCTGACCACACCAATCTTTACAAGGCTTCTTACCCCTGAGCAGTATGGCGAATACACGCTTTACAGCTCATGGTATCAGGTCATTGTGATATTTGCCACGCTGAACCTTTTTTACGGAGTTTATAACAATGGTATGACTAAATTCCCCGAGGACAGGGCAAAGTTTACCTCAAGCCTTCAGGGACTTTGTACCACCATTACCATTGGTCTTTTCGTACTGTATCTCTGTTTTTCCCGGTTCTTCAATAATCTTTTCGGACTGTCAACCCTTTATATGCTCACCATGTTTGCAGAGCTTCTCACCATTCCTGCATTCAGCTTCTGGTCAGCAGGGCAGAGATATAACTACCGCTACAAAGCCTTGATCGGAGTTACCCTCTTTATAGCCGGAGCAAGCCCCCTCTTGGGCGTTGTCGCAGTTGTAAACACCACCTACAAGGCTGAGGCACGAGTTCTCTCCCTTGCACTTGTGCAGGTCATAGTGGGACTTATCTTCTATATAATCAATATGTCAAGGGGCAAGGCGTTCTTCAGTAAAAAGTACTGGAAATATGCACTGATGTTCAACATTCCCCTGATTCCCCATTACCTTTCCAGTATGATCCTCGGTCATGCTGACCGCATTATGATAGCGGATATGGTGGGAAAATCCGAGGCGGCACTTTATGCGGTGGCATACAACGTGGCTCTGATGATGAACATTGTCATAAGCGCCATCAATAATTCCTTTACACCCTTTATGTATCGAAGTCTCAAGGAACAGAAGTACGCACCTTTTCGCAAGACAGCAAACCTCCTTGTGATCTTTGTGGCAATGATAAGCATTGTGGCAATGACACTGGGACCTGAGTTCATTTATATTGTTGCAAGCGAGGAGTATGCCGATGCAAAGTGGGTCATCCCACCCGTGGCGGCGTCTGTGTTTATGATGTTTCTTTATCCCATATTCAGCAATGTGGAGTTCTACTTTGATAAGACAAAGTACATTATGATGGCATCCTGCCTTGGTGCAGTTCTCAATATATCTCTGAACTACTGGCTGATTCCCATATTCGGCTACTATGCCGCAGGCTATACAACACTCTTCTGCTATATTGTATATGCCTTTACCCATTATCTCTTTGCAAGATACCTTTTGAAAAAGGAAAAGCTTTCAGGTCAGGTGTTTGACATAAAGTGTATTCTTATTATCAGTGCTGCGGTTATTGCGGCAATGGTGATAGTAATACTGCTTTATCCTTATTTCTGGATAAGAATAATTCTTTGTGTGATTGAAATGCTTATTGCCGTAAGGTACGGACTTAAGTATCTTCGCAGAAAGGAAAACTAATCAGTTATTATTTTCCGCTTATTGATGAGACCGTCTCATATCCATTAATCGTCAATTATCGGAGAGAAATAAAAATAAAAAAAGGAGAGGTAAACATGAAAACTAAGTTTTCAAAGATCACAGCAGCCATTCTGGCAGTTCTGATGCTGATGTCTGTTCTGCCTGCTGCCTATGTTTCAGGCGCAGCACAGGCAAACAACGGCTTCAAGCAGTCCCAGCTGACAGTTGTGAACGAAAAGGCATCTACCCTGGCTCCCGGTGTTACACTGGATACATACACAGTGTATGACAAGAACGGCGATCAGGTAAAGATGTTCGTAACCACCGCTGACATGAACGTAGATTCTGTTAAGGTGTTCTCATCCTACAAGGATATGGACCCCACAAACTACGGTATGTCAAAGCTCACAGAGCAGGTTGCTTGCTTCAATGAGAAGGCAGCAGCAGGCGATGAGTACTATCAGGGTACTGTAGTTGCAGGTATCAACACCTCCTACTACAACATGATTACAGGTAAGCCCACAGGTGCATTCGCAATGAACGGCATCGATGTTACCAACGAATCTGAGGGTAACAACTACGGCTACTTCGCAGTTATGAAGGACGGTACCTACAAGATCGGTAACAAGGGCGATTACTCCAAGGATAAGGGTAACATCCAGGAGGCTCTTGGTATCCACACAATGCTTATCATCGATGGCACAATGGTTTCCAACCTTGATGATGCTAAGAAGTACCCCCGTCAGACCATCGGTCTCACAGCTGACAACAAGATCGTTCTTATGACAGCTGACGGCAACCAGGCTCCCAACTCCATCGGTCTCACACTTCGTGAGCAGGCTCAGGTAATGGCTGACCTCGGTTGCGTATGGGCAGGTCACCTTGACGGTGGCGGATCTGCTACCTACGGCTGTAAGCCTGAGGGTTCAGATAAGTTTGCAGTTACAAACAGCCCCTCTGACGGTTCTGAGCGTTCTGTTTCCAACGGTTTCATCATCGTTTCCACAGAGGCTCCTTCTTTTGATTTTGACCACGTTGTTTATGATGTGGAGAATGAGTATGTAACTCCCGGTTCTTCCGTAAAGGTTGACTTCAGCGGCGTTAGCTCCACAGGTCATGCAGCGGAGATTCCTGCTGACATCACATTCACAGTAGATAACGGTACATTTGCAGACGGTGTATTTACAGCAGGTAAAGACGTTAAGACAGCTACCATCACTGCCGTAAGCAATGGCAAGAAAGTTGGTACTGTAGAGATCAACGTAGTTGTTCCCGACAGCATCAAGTTCGGCAACGAGGTTCTGACAGTTCCCTTCGGCAAGACTGTTGACCTTGGTATCACCGCCTTCTATGGTGTTAAGGAAGTTGTTATCAACACAAACGATATCATCTTTGATCTTTCCGATGACGCAGTAGGTACTATCGAAGGCTTCAACTTCATCTCCGGTCAGGAGGGCGTTGCAGCTACTACATCAACACTTACAGCAACACTTTCTCTGAATACCGAAGTAAAGGCTACTGCCACAATTAACCTCGGTAAGGGTTCTGAAGTTGTTTATGATTTCGAGGACGGCACAAGTCAGAACTTAATCTTCAACGAGTCACCCGGTACTGTGTACAACTATGTGTGGACTGAGACAACTCAGCAGGTAGTTACTGCTGAAACAGGTAAGGTTCACTCAGGTAATTATGCACTTGCAGGCAAATTTAACTACTCAAACAATCTTGAGTCCGGTTATATGAGGACCTGTATGTACGCTACAGAGGATATGGTATTTGAAAATGCTGTTGGCGTAGGTGTGTGGATCTACATTCCCAAGGAAGCTGTAGGTCTCTGGGCTCGTTGGACTCTCAGAGCCGTTACAGTTAATGCAGACGGCACATATACCTTTGGCGGTAGTATTAACTCCAACGTAATGGATACAGGTGCAGGCGGCACAGGTGTTGTTTACTCCTTCCAGGAGTCAGGCTGGCATTATCTCTATGCTGATACCTCCGCATACAGCGCAGTAGGTTGGAAGGCAAATTCAGCTATGATTCAGTTCTACATCTCTGACCGTGACGGTTCTGCTTACAATTACAAGGCAGCTGAGAACAGCAACATTCCCTCCACTTACCAGTTCTATTTCGATGACGTTACAGTTGACTATTCCACAGCTGTTGACGACAGAGAGGCTCCTGTATTCACTAACCTCACTTATGCTGTTGAGGGTATGGCTGATGCTGCAGCTCTTAATGGCCAGACAGTAACAGACGGTAAGGTTACATTCGGCGTTAACGTTAAGGACTACACAGGCAAGACAAACTATACAGGCGTTGATGCTTCTACCGTTAAGGCATATGTTGACGGTGTTGAGGTAGAGGCAACTTATGCAAACGGTATGGTTTCCATCGTTGATGCGGAGCTTGCAAACGGTAAGCACACAGTTAAGTTCTCCGCTTGCGACAAGATGGGCAACTATGGAAGCATTATTGGTAACATCACAGTTAATGCAGCAGAGAGTAAGAGCACAGTTAAGCTCGTTGCTGCAGATCCCGATGCTAAGTACATCAAGCTCAGTTCTATCTACAATATGAACCTCGTTGCAACTGCAATTGAAGAGGTTTCTGAGGTTGAGGTTGTAGTAAACCTTGACAACAACAGCACATGGGAGCTTGACCACATGGTTCCTGCTGATGGCTTTGAGGCGACCTACACTATTGATGAGACTGACAATATTGCAACAATCACTCTTAAGAAGGTCTCTGACACAGAGGCTACAGGCGAAGCAGTTCTTGCTACTCTTCCCGTAAGAGTATGGACACTCAAGACAGGATATGTCTATCCCAACGGCACTAAGGCAGGCCTGCAGGCATTTACTCTTGCTCAGTTCAAGACAATGCAGGAGTTCTGGAGAATGTCTGTTATTGCAAATGTTGAGAAGGGTATTCTCACCCGTGTTGACCAGACAGTTGATACATTCACAGGCGAGCGTGTATTCTGCGACACAGAAATGTGGGGCAATTACGCAACTATGAAGTCAACAACTGACGGCCTGGCATACTACAATGCATGGGACGGCGGTCACGTACACACAGCTGAGGCTATGGACGACAAGGCAGCTACCTGCACAGAGGAAGGCTTTGAGGGCAGAACATACTGTGAAGTTTGTCAGTCTGTTGTAGATTGGGGTACAGATGTTCCCGCTACAGGTCACAGCTATGACTTCATCGAGGGTGTTCTCTCCTGCGTATGCGGCGAGGTATTCAGCGGTGTATATACAGACGGCAAGACCTACGTTGACGGTCTTGTGGTTGCAGACGGCTGGAACGGTGATTCCTACTTCGTTGACGGTGTTGCTCTCAAGGGCATCCAGAACATCGACGGCACATATTACGACTTCGGCGAGGACGGCATCTGCCTGAATCAGACTAAGTTCACAGGTCTGTTCTTCAACGAGAAGCTTAACGCATACAGCTACTCCAAGCTCGGTAAGCTCACCACAGGTTGGGTAAATATTGACGACGAGTGGTACTACTTCTTCAGCAACGGTAAGGCTGCAACAGGTCTCTATGAGAACTACTTCTTCTCCTACGGCGTAACCTATGAGTTCGAGGAGAACGGTAAGCTCACAGAGGGCGTATGGCATGAGCGCTATATCAACGGCGAGCATGTTGGTACAATGTACTTCTACGGTCCCGCTTGCTACAAGAGTGGCTGGCAGACCATCGACGGTAACAGATACTTCTTCGACGGTATCTATCGTGCAGAGGGTCCCCATATGATTATGGAGTCCAATGCAAAGGTATTCAAGTGCTTTGTATTTGACGAGAACGGTGTATATACAGACGGTACATACACAGGCTTCGTTGAGACAAACGGCGACCTCTTCTATGTAGAAGACAACATTGCAAGAACCGAGGGTATGTTCAAGCTCGGTGAGGATTACTACTATGCTCACAGCAACGGTAAGCTTGCAATTACAGCTACACTGATCTCCCGTCCCAACGGTTATGTTGCAGAAGGTGTCAGACTTCCCTTCGAGGCAAACGGCAGACTCTACAACGGAATCTACAAGGAGAACGGCAACCTTTACTATTATGTAATGGGTACAAGACAGGGTCGTGGTCTCTATTACAACGAGCAGGGCGACTACTATGTATATGTTAAATCTACAGGTACACTTGCAACAGGTAATTATGAGGTTAAGGCTACCGGTACAAACGGTCTCCTCGATGCAGGTTACTATCTCTTCGATGAGAACGGTAAGATGATGACAGGCGTTGTTGAAGAGAACGGCGAGCTGTACTTCTACCGTCACGGCGTAAAGCAGGGTCGTGGTGTTCACTATGTTGAGGACGGCGACTACTACGTATATGTTCGTTCCACAGGCACATGTGCAGTTGGTTACTATGAGGTTAAGGAAAGTGCCGCAAACGGCCTGCTTAATCCTCAGTTCTATATGTTCGGCGATGACGGTAAGCTCCTCAGAGAGACAGGCGTTAAGTCTGTAGCCGGCAACAAGTATTACTTCATCGACGGCGCAAAGCAGGGTCGTGGCCTCTACTACAACGCAGAGGAGAACTACTACGTATATGTTAAGTCCAACGAGACCGTTGCAACAGGCAGATACTATGTAAATGCTACCAACGGCTTAGTTGATCCCGGATACCTCCTCTTTGATGAGAACGGTTACTCCGTTACTGACGTAGTAAGCGAAAACGGCAACCTCTACTACTATGTAAACGGCATCCAGCAGGATCGTGGCGTTTACTACAATGAAGAGGGCGACTTCTACGTATATGTAAGATCAACCGGCACCCTTGCAACAGGTAAGTATGATGTTAAGGAGAACGACCTTATCGACGCAGGCTACTATCTCTTTGATGAGAACGGTAAGACTGTATCTGATGTTGTTGTTGAGAACGGCAACCTCTACTACTACGAGCATGGTATCAAGCAGGGCAGAGGCATGTACTACAACGCTCAGGGCGACTTCTATGTATATGTTAAGTCAAACGGTACTCTTGCAACCGGCAGATACTATGTAAATGCTACAAACGATCTGCTTCCCAAGGCTTACTACAACTTCGGTACAGACGGTAAGCTCACATTCTGAAATTGATACTTGAGCAGATTTCTCAAGTAACCCGATATGCGGGGACCGAGTGCTTTAAGCGCTCGGTCCCTTGCAAAGGGACTCCTTTTCCCTAAACTTTCTGCCAAGAGAAAGGATATGAAGCTTTGAAAAAGTTATTATTTGCAATTTGTCTTATTATGACTCTTTTGTTTGCTTTCGGTTGCACACCCAAAGAGACACAGAATAACGGTGAAGCAACCGATAAAACAGAAACAACTGAAACAGTAGTCACTACTGAGAACAGTAATGAAGACTGGACAAACTATGTGCAGGCTCCCGTGGTAGATCCCACCTTCAGCAGCACAGAGGAAAAGACCTATACTATCGACACAAAATATGTTAAGCTGACTTATCCTGAAAAATGGAAAGATTCAGTGCGCTACGAAATAAACGAACAGGAACCCTATACGGTTACCTTTTATATGACTTCAGGAGCAATAGAGCTCCCTTTATTTGATCTGGTATTCGGTGAGAGCGGCGATTACAAGCTGGGAACACTCACAACGGATCAGGAGACCGTCTCTCTCTATGTTAACCACTACGAAATGGAGAATGTTGGAATGACCAACGAGGACTATGAGAGCTGGGTCGCTATGAGCGAGGATATTAACGTTATCATTGCAGAGCTTGTAAATGATTACGATTTTCAGATAGCGTAAGTTATATACGCAAATATTATATAGAGAATAAGGTGAATCAGAATGTCACAGTTTACAGGAAGAACACTGCTTATCACAGGCGGAACAGGAAGCTTCGGCAATGCGGTGCTTAACCGCTTTCTCAAAACAGATATAGGAGAGATCCGCATCTTTTCCCGTGATGAGAAGAAGCAGGATGATATGCGCCACGAATTTCAGGCAAAGATGCCTGAGGTGGCTGATAAGATCAAATTCTACATCGGCGACGTCCGTGACCTTCAGTCGGTTAAGAACGCCATGCACGGTGTTGATTATATCTTCCACGCTGCGGCACTCAAGCAGGTGCCTTCCTGCGAATTCTTCCCCCTTGAAGCTGTAAAGACCAATGTTATCGGCACAGACAACGTGCTGACTGCGGCTATCGAAGCAGGGGTAAAGAGTGTTATCTGCCTTTCTACCGATAAGGCAGCATACCCCGTTAACGCAATGGGAACATCAAAGGCAATGATGGAAAAGGTAGTTGTTGCCAAGTCCCGTACCGTAAGCAGCGACAAAACAAAGATCTGCTGTACCAGATACGGAAACGTTATGTGTTCCCGTGGCTCTGTTATCCCTCTGTGGATAGATCAGATCAGAAACTCAAAGCCCATTACCATCACAGAACCTTCTATGACACGTTTTATTATGTCTCTCGATGAGGCAGTTGACCTTGTACTCTTTGCCTTTGAGAATGGTGTTTCTGGCGATATTCTTGTTCAGAAGGCTCCTGCCTGCACCATTGAAACTCTTGCAAAAGCAGTTACATCCCTTTTTGCACCCTCACATGAGATCAAGGTTATCGGCATCCGTCACGGCGAGAAGCTCTATGAGACTCTCCTTACAAACGAGGAATGTGCAAATGCCACAGATATGGGTGACTTCTATCGTGTACCCTGCGACAGCCGAGGACTTAACTACGATAAATACTTTAAGAACGGTGACCCCGAGCGTAATCCTCTTACCGAGTTTAATTCAAATAACACAGAGCTTCTCAGTGTAGAAGAAGTAAAGGAGAAGCTTCTCTCCCTTTCATACATCCGTGAGGAGCTGGCGGCTTGGGAGGCATCTAAATGAATGTTCTAGTAACAGGCGCCAAGGGCTTTGTGGGCAAAAACCTCTGTGCAGCACTTGAGGCTGTACGTGACGGCAAAGACCGCACCCGTGGAGTTGAGATCCATAAGATATTCGCTACAGATATAGATACACCCTCAGAGGTGCTGGATGAAGCCTGCCGTGAGGCGGATTTTGTGTTCCACCTTGCAGGCATCAACAGACCTGAGGACCCTGCGGATTTCATAAAGGGAAACAGAGATTCCGCAGAGCTTCTGCTGACAGCTCTTAAAAAGTATAAGAATACTGCTCCCGTAATGCTTTCAAGCTCCTTGCAGGCTACCCTTAAGGGCCGTTTCGGAGAGAGTGCCTACGGCAAATCAAAGCAGGCAGGCGAGAACCTTCTCTTTGACTATTCCGAAGAGACAGGAGCAAAGGTGCTTGTGTATCGTTTTCCCAATCTCTTCGGCAAATGGTGCCGTCCCAACTACAACAGCGCAGTTGCCACCTTCTGCAACAATATAGCCAACGACCTGCCTATTCAGGTGAGCGATCCTAATACTGAGCTTGAGCTTCTTTACATCGATGATCTTGTTGATGAGATGTTCGAGGCTCTCAAAGGTGAGGAGAAGCATTGCAGCTATGAGGAGCTGATTCCTGTTGAGGATATGAACGGTCGCTTCTGCTATGTGCCCACCACTCATAAGGTAACCTTGGGCGAGATAGTAAGCCTTATTGAAAGCTTCAAGGCTCAGCCTCTTACTCTTATGATGCCCTCTATTCCTAAGGGCTCATTTGCAAAGAAGCTCTACTCAACCTATCTTTCTTACCTTCCCAAGGAAAAGGTAAGCTTTCCTCTTAAAATGAACGTTGATGACCGTGGAAGCTTCACAGAGCTTCTGAAAACCCCGGACTTCGGTCAGTTCAGCGTAAATATTTCAAAGCCCGGTATCACAAAGGGTCAGCACTGGCACCATACAAAGTGGGAGTTCTTCATTGTTGTCAGCGGACACGCTCTCATTCAGGAACGCCGTATCGGCTCAGATGAGGTCTGGGAATTCGAGGTATCAGGGGAGAAAATAGAGGCAATACACATGCTCCCCGGATATACACACAACATCATTAACCTTTCCGATACACAGGACCTTGTTACCGTGATGTGGGCAAACGAAAGCTTTGACCCTCAGCATCCCGATACATTCTTTGAGAAGGTTTAACCCTCCTGTCTGTGTATTTTCATTCAAAAAGAAAGGAAGCAAAAGCATGACTATAAAAACCGATTATAGCGATGTAGCTTTTCAGAATAACGGCAAACTCAAGCTGCTGATTATCGTTGGCACACGCCCTGAGATAATCAGATTAGCTGCAGTTATAAGTAAGTGCAGGCAGTATTTCGATACAGTTCTTGCCCACACAGGTCAGAACTATGACTATAACCTCAACGGTGTCTTCTTCAAGGATCTGAAGCTTTCCGATCCCGAGGTTTATATGGATGCTGTGGGTGATGATCTTGGTGCTACAGTTGGCAACATCATCAACTGCTCATATAAGCTTATGAATCAGATAAAGCCCGATGCTCTGCTGATTCTGGGAGATACCAACTCCTGCCTCTCCGCTATTGCCGCAAAGCGTCTGCATATTCCCATCTTCCATATGGAGGCAGGCAACCGCTGCAAGGATGAGTGTCTCCCTGAGGAGACCAACCGCCGTATCGTTGATATCATCTCCGATGTGAATCTTGCATATTCCGAGCATGCCCGCCGCTATCTGGCAGACTGCGGACTGCCTAAGGAGAGAACCTATGTGACAGGCTCTCCCATGGCAGAGGTGCTTCACAACAACCTTGCAGACATTGAGAAGAGTGATATCCTTGAGAAGCTCGGACTTGAGAGCAAGAAGTACATTCTGCTCTCTGCTCATCGTGAGGAGAATATCGACACAGAGAAGAACTTCCTCTCTCTCTTTAACGCCATCAATAAAATCGCCGAGACCTACGATATGCCCATTCTCTATTCCTGCCATCCCAGAAGCAGAAAGCGTCTCGAGGAAAGCGGCTTTGAGCTTGACAGCCGTGTTATCCGTCACGAGCCTCTGGGCTTCCATGACTATAACAATCTTCAGATGAATGCCTACTGCGTTATCTCCGACAGCGGCACTCTCCCCGAGGAGAGCAGTTTCTTTACCTCTATAGGCAAGCCCTTCCCTGCGGTATGCATCCGCACCTCTACAGAGAGACCCGAAGCCCTTGACAAGGCATGCTTCGTCCTTGCAGGCATTGATGAGAAGTCCCTCACACAGTCGGTAGAGACTGCAATTTCTATGAATGATAGCGGAGATTTCGGTGTTCCCGTTCCCGATTATGTGGAGGAACTGGTCTCTACAAAGGTTGTAAAGATAATTCAGAGCTATACAGGCATTGTTGACCGTATGGTATGGCGTAAGTACTGATGTTTTCGATTTGTTCATAATTTAAAGAATTAAAAGTCGTTCTGCTTTGAGGAATCTTTAAAGCAGAGCGACCTTTTTGTTGATTTAGTATGTAATATGTGATATTATATAAGGTAATGTATAATTCTACATATTTGTGTCAATAAAACAGAGGGGCAAACTATGAAAAACGGAATTTTTACTGAAAACGGTCAGAAAATTTATTATAAAGACGGACATCCTTACCATGCAGGTGTAGTGAAGATTGAGGGGGATATCTACTACATCGGTCGCCATGGAAAGGTTGCAACGGGACAGCATATTGTCCACGGAGAAATGTCCAACGGAATCCTCAAAAGAGGAACCTACACCTTTTCAGAGGAAGGTAAGCTCATAAAGGGTACCTTCATTCCTCCCAAAACCAAGAGAAGAAGACACTCCGGTAGTAAGAATAAGAACAAAAAGAGTTTCTGGAAGCGTATTAATAAAAAGACCTTTGGTCTATGTGCAGGGCTTATAGCTCTTTTTATTGTCCTTATTGTGGTGGCTGTAATTTCAGATATGGAAAAGCGGGAAGCTTACAGAGATGAGGATGAAATTAAGGTGACAGCTACTTTGCCTGACTTTAAAGAGCCTGTTTCCCTTTGCTCCAAAGCGGCAGGGATGCTTTACAGAGGTGAATGTACCTTTGAGCAGGTAAAAGGAGACAAGCCCTACAAAGCTCTGGAATTTGACTATATTCTCAGCGGTGCAGACGGCGAGCTTACCTTGAGCGAGTATCCCGACCTGAGAAACAGCAAGAAGTACACCCTTTCCCAGACTGATGAAAAGCTTACTGTTGATAATCTGAAGACAGGCTGTACCTACTATTACGAGGTAACAGTAGGTGAGGAGAGCTATATGGGCAGCTTCTCTACCGAAGAGGGCCGACGCTATATAAATATTCCCGGTGCTGTGAACACCCGTGACATAGGCGGATATGTAAACAGAGAGGGAAAAACCCTCAGACAGGGAATGATAATAAGAGGCTCGGAGCTTGACGGCCTTGCAGAACCGGACTATTATCTTACAAAGACAGATGCAGAAAAGGTTCTTAATGAGTTATCCTTTGTCTATGATATGGATCTGAGATCCCCTGCTGTTTCCAATGACAAATATATCTCAAAGCTTGGTTTGGAGGTAGAGCATAAGTTCTATAATGCACCTATGTACGCAGGCATCTTCGCAGAGAGCAATAAGGAATCTCTCAGAAGTATCTTCAGGGATCTCTCTGATGTTGGTAACTATCCCATGTATATGCATTGCTCCAAGGGCTCTGACCGCACAGGAACAATAATCTTCCTGCTTCAGGGACTTTTAGGTATGAGCGATGAGGATATAATGAGTGAGTATCAGCTCACTACATTTATTGACAGCAGCTTTGCAGAGCCCGTGAGAATTACCGCAGTAATTGACGGACTTGAAGCCTATGAGGGAGATACCCTCAGCGAAAGAATCACCGACTTCCTTATAAATGAGATCGGAGTTACAGAAAAAGAGATAGAGGCTATCAGAAATATTCTGCTGGAAGGCTGATGATTTCTGAAAGCAATTAGGAGGTTTGCTATGAAAGAAAAAATGAAGAGCTTCTGGAACTATCTTTACGGAGATAAAAGAACTCTCAAGACAAGAATCATTATAGCATTGTGCGGATGCGTTCCCTTTGTGCTTACCTTTATGTTTACACCTATTGTGGAAACCTTCCTTGCAAATACCAGATTCTTTAATTACACCGTGCCGCAGCTTATGATTCCCGTGTCCGTATTTGCACTCCTTTCCTGTGCGGCACTCTTCGGATTTTCCTTTGCACTCAGAGGCAGACTTTTTAACTGGTATGTTTCTTTGCTTGCAGGACTTTCCTTTGCGGCTCAGATTCAGGGACTTTTTATGAACGGCACAGTCGGTGTGCTGGATGGAACGGAGATTCTCTGGAAGGAGCAGTCCATAAGCGCACTCGTGGGACTTGCAGTCTGGGGCTTCATTCTCTTTCTTATGTTCTTCATTGCCCAGTACAGCCAGAAGATATGGAAGAATGTGGTTATGTTTCTGTGTCTGTTCCTCTGTGTAATGCAGGTTATAAACATCACAACAATAGCCCTTACCTCAGAGATAGATGAGAAAAGCCCCTATAAGGTTACAAGAGAGGGCGAGTTTGAGCTTTCAGGCAAGCACGATGTAATAGTTCTGGTGCTTGATACCTTTGATATCCGCTTTGCTGATGAGGTAATGGAAAACTCCCCTGAGTATTTCGATGAGTTTGACGGCTTCACATGGTACAGAAATACTATGTCCCACTACTCAAGAACCTTCCCTTCGGTTGCATACCTCTTCACAGGTGTTGAGTATAAGTATGAGATCCCCTACGAGGACTATATGAAGAAGGCATGGGAAGATACAACCATCTTTGAGGATATGCGCAGCGCAGGATATGTGCCCAGAGTATATATCAATGAGCATCATGTGAATACCGACCTTGAGTATATGGCTCAGTATGTGGATAACTACAGAGTCGTAGAGCCTGAGATATATGAGAGAACTCTCATAAAAGAAATGATGACACTCTCTATGTACCGCACAGCTCCCGTAGCACTGAAGCCCTTCTTTGAAACAGATACAACACAGCTCAACAGTGCCTATGCTCTCAAAGGTAACAAAGGAAACTCCCTGACCGATATGAATTTCTACAAGCGTCTCTTATCAGAGAAGCTCAATCTTGCAGAGGAGCTTGAGGGTGAGAACGGTACCTTCACCTATTATCACCTGAAGGGCTGTCACGCACCCTATGTTTTCGATGAGAACTGTGTGAAGTCCAGCGAAGCTCTTACTGTTGAGGACGCCACAAGAGGCGCTCTTACAAATGTAAATGAGTATCTTTCTCAGCTTAAAGAGCAGGGGATTTATGATTCTTCAACCATCATTATAATGGGTGACCATGCCAAGTCAGGCACGATGACAGAGCTTGACCGTGAAAGGGTGGTATCCCTTTTTGTGAAGCCTGCAGGTTCAAAGGGTGAGATTAAGACAAGTGAAAGCCCTCAGCAGCTTATCAATGTAATGGCTACAGTCCTCAAGTCAATGGGACTTGATTACTCAAAGTACGGCACACCCGTAGAGGATGTGAAAGAGGATGCAGACATCACAAGATACTTCTATATGAGTGCTTCTGACAAAGAATTGACCAAGCGAGAGTCAGACCTTATCACCTACGAGGTCAAGGGTGATGCAAAGGATTTCTCCAACTGGAAAATCGTTGATAAAATAAAAATTGAATATCCGTACCTTCAGGGATAAATTAAAAAGTCACAGCTCAGAGGCTGTGACTTTTCTTTTTTTGTATCAGGTGATTTATCACTTTCCGAGAGCGTATTTCTCTGAATAGTCCGAGAAAAGGTTCATGAATTCAGGTGAGCCCTGTTTTACACTTCTCAGGTAGCTGTGAATATCCATACAGCTGTGCTGCATTTCGATTACACAGCCTGCAATGTTGGAGCAGTGGTCGGAGATCCTTCTCAGGCTCTGGATAAGGTCAGCCCAGACAAAGCCTGCCTCAATGGTGCATTCACCATCCTTGAGCCTTTTAATATGTCCGGCTCGAAGCTGAGCTGTCAGGTTATCTATAACCTGCTCCAGCGGCTCTACCTTTACCGCCTTGTTTACATCATCCTTTGTGAATGCCTCAAGGGTGAGAGTGAGGATCTCTCTGAGTGCTTCAAGGGTTACCTGAAGCTCTTTTTCTGCCTCAGGGCTGAACTTCATATTCTTCTCTTTTATTTCCTCGGCACACTTGAGAACGCTTACTGCGTAGTCGGAGATCCTCTCAAAGTCACCGATAACAAAGAGAAGCTTGGAGGATTCCTTAGAGTCGTTCTGAGAAAGGGGATAGGTGTTGAGCTTTACGAGGTAGCTTCCCAGAATATCCTCAAGGTGGTCTGCTTTTGTCTCGTTTTCTCTGATGCTTTCGGCATCTTCCTTATTGTAGCCAAAAGGCATCCGCAGTGCCGTTGCGGCGGCATTTATGGAAACTGCTGCCATCTGATTTGTGACAGTTCTTGCTCTGGAGAGTGCAATGGGGGGAGTTGTCATAAGTCTCTCATCAAGCTGTACCTTTACATCATCCTCTTTGTTCTCAGGCTCCTTGATGATCCTGTAAGAGAACTTCTCAAGAAGTCCCGATGCAGGAAGGAGAAGAGCTGTGCATGCAATGTTGAACACAGTGTGAGCTATAGCAATTGTAACCTCATTTGCAGGCATATCCGCAAAGGCAAAGCCGAACACAGCATCAAGGGAGCAGTACAGGATAAGTATAGTAACTGTGCCGATTATATTGAAGAGAAGGTGTACTATTGATGCTCGGCGAGCGTTGCGGTTTGTACCGATAGAGGATATGAGAGCTGTAACAGTGGTGCCTATGTTCTGGCCCATGATAATGGGGATCGAGGTGCCGATGGTCACCTGACCTGTGGAGCTCAGTGCCTGCAGAATACCAACCGATGCTGAAGAGGACTGGATAATACCCGTAAGTACAGCACCTGCAAGAACACCGAGAATGGGGTTAGAGAACATCAGAAGAATGTTCTGGAACTGTGGCACCTCTCTGAGACCTGCAACCGAGTCTGACATTGCATCCATACCGAACATAAGAGTTGCAAAGCCCAAGAGGATATGACCAATGTCGTGATTTCTGCTCTTCTTTGAGAACATCAGAAGGGCAATGCCTATAAGGGCAAGCACAGGGGTGAATGAGGTGGGCTTTAGAAGCTTTAGGAACAAGCTGTCACCCTCAATGCCCGTAAGGCTTATGAGCCAGGATGTAACCGTGGTACCTACGTTAGCACCCATAATTACGTTGATTGCCTGTCTCAGGGTCATAATACCCGAGTTTACAAAGCCTACAACCATAACTGTTGTAGCGGATGAGGACTGTATAACAGCCGTTACACCAAGACCTGTAAGAAAACCTGCCATCTTGCCTGTGGTAAGCTTTGAGAGCAGCTTTTTAAGGCTTCCGCCTGCGGCTTTTTCCAGAGAATCGCCCATAATGTTCATACCGAAAAGAAAGAGACAAAGTCCTCCTATAAGGGCGAGCACGTCAAAAAGATCCAATTAAATCACTTCCGTATCTTTAAATTTTCCGACATATAATTTATTCTGTGAAGATTAAATCTGTGAGGTCGTTTTTGTAAAAAATCTGTAAAATTCTGTAAGACCTATGTTATATTTACTTGTAACAAGTCGTATAAATAAATGGGCTTGAATTCTAATGGAATTTGTAGTATAATGTTATTCTAAGTTATGATAATATTTGATCGAAAATTGTCCAATATGCTGATTAATTATTTGTAACTTGCTATGAGTGAGAAGATGTAGTATAATATAGATGTATGTGTGAGTTCGGATTTCTGTAATGTTTAACCCCTCTGCAAAGGAGAGATTTTATGGCAGATATAGTTCAATACATAAACTATGCAATTGCAATTATATTTTTTCTGTGCTATTCCTATCAGTTTGTATATATAGTTATTTCTTTCTTCACAAAGCCCAAGGTCTATGAGGATACAGGTGAGAGAAAACGCTTTGCCTTTCTTCTTGCTGCACGAAATGAAGAGACTGTTATCGGTAATCTTATTGACAGCATCCTCAAGCAGGATTATCCCGCAGATCTTATAGATATCTATGTCTGTGCTGACAACTCTGATGATAAGACCGCACAGATAGCAAGAGATCTTGGTTGTCATGTCTATGAGAGACATGATATGAACAAGGTGGGTAAAGGCTACGCTCTTGATTTCCTCCTTGACAGGATCAACGAGACAGTAGGCGACAGCTACTACGACGGCTACTTTGTTTTTGACGCTGACAATCTCCTTGATAAGAACTATGTCTTTGAGATGAACAAGGCGATGTGCTCAGGATACAAGATCCTCACAAGCTACCGTAACTCCAAGAACTTCAGCAGAAACTGGATCACTTCAGGCTATGCTCTCTGGTTCCTCCGTGAGGCACGTTACCTCAACAATGTAAGAACCAATCTCGGTACAAGCTGTGCAGTTTCAGGCACAGGCTTTTTAGTCAGCTCCGAGATTATGAGAAGAAACAACGGCTGGAAGTTTTTCCTCCTTACAGAGGATATCGAGTTTACCATCAACAGCGTTATTCAGGGCGAGAGAATCGGCTATTGCGACGCTGCAAGATACTACGACGAGCAGCCTGTTACATTCAAGGCATCATGGGATCAGAGACTCCGTTGGGCTAAGGGCTATTTCCAGGTTTTTGCAAATTACGGTGGAAAACTCTTCAAGGGAATCTTCGGAAATAACGGCTGGTCCTGCTACGATATGACTATGAATATTATGCCCGCCTGCATTCTTTCAATGCTCAGTGTTATCATCAATGTTGGTACCATGATCTGGGCAGCAGTAACAGGTGCTGATATTTCAGGCGTACTTTGGTCTGTCCTCGCAGGAAGTCTGGGAATTTACGGAATTATGTTCCTTATCGGAACCCTTGCCTGTATTACGGAATGGAAAGAGATCCGTTGCTCAAAATGGGGCAAGGTGCTTTACTGCTTCACATTCCCTCTCTTTATGTTCACATTCCTGCCCATTGCAGCTGTGGCACTCTTCACAAAGGTTGAGTGGAAGCCCATCAAGCACGAGGAGCAGATATCCATTGATGATATGGATCAGGATCAATAAAAAAGCTTTTAAAGCGTTACCTTTTCGGGTGACGCTTTTTCTTTTGCAAGATTTCAAATGTTGCGGGAAGTAGCTGATTTGTTGGGAGTGAACCGACCTTGCATCGAGAAGAGAGGTCTAAATATATTTGTAGGGACCGACGTCCCCGACGGTCCACAGGCGAACAAAATTCGCTCCTACAGAGGAAATGAAAGTTCAGATATTAATTGTAGGGGCGGTTATTGCCCGTCCGTCTCTTTTCTTCGGAATAAAGCTTTATAAGGTTTTTAAAGCATACTCCATAAAAAAAGAGACACCCAAAAAGGTGTCTCTCTTAATATACATATTACATTGTGAACATCAGTCTGCCGTAAGAGGGATAGGGCCAATATTCTGAAGAGGTGAGCTGCTCCATCTTATCGGAAACCTTTCTCAGCTTGTTCATACAGGTGAGAACTTCGTTGCAGTAAACCTTTGAGAGGGTGAGTGCATCAGCCTTCAGGGCATGTGCCTTCTCCACAGCCTTCTCAAGGTCTGAGGAAAGAGTGTCGAACTCCTCAAGGAGAGTGCTGAGTGTTCTGATGAGATTAAGCTCTGCGTCAAAGGGGATGGATGCACAGAGGTTCTTCTTTGAAAGTACAGAGGCGGACATATCGCCTACAAAGCGGGACACGGAGGGGAAGATATCCTTTCTTGCCATATCCAGCATTGTGAGAGCCTCAATATTGATGGTCTTTGAGTAGCTCTCAAGGAGAATTTCGGTTCTTGCGTGAACCTCGTTCTCGTTATAAATCTTGTTTTTCTCAAAGAGACGGATATTCTTCTCATCGCCGTAGTGAGCCATAGCCTCAGGCATGGTGCGAAGATTCATAAGACCTCTTGCCTCAGCCTCGGCGATCCACTCCTCGGCGTAGTTGTTGCCGTTGAAGATAATGCGGTGATGATTTCTGTAAGTGTCGCCGATAATGGTCTCTACAGCCTTTTCTTTGTCCTCTGCGGCACTTATTATCTCAGCAAAGTCTGAGAGGGCATTTGCCACAATGGTGTTTATCATAATGTTGGGGCAGGCAATGTTGAGGGATGATCCAAGGCTTCTGAACTCGAACTTGTTACCTGTGAAGGCAATGGGGGAGGTACGGTTTCTGTCTGTGGTGTCCTTCTTGAATTCGGGAAGAACATCTACGCCCATACCCATCTTTACTCTCTTGCCGCTTACATACTCTTCTCCGTTTGCCACAGCCTCAAGCACACCCTCAAGCTCTTCGCCGAGGAATATGGACATGATGGCAGGGGGAGCCTCGTGAGCGCCCAGACGGTGGTCATTGCCTGCAGAGGCAACGGAGATTCTGAGAAGATCCTGATACTCGTCAACAGCCTTGATAACTGCAGAGAGGAAGAGGAGGAACTGCTTATTTTCAAAGGGCTTCTTACCGGGGCGGAAAAGATTCTCTCCTGTGTTTGTGGTAAGAGACCAGTTGTTGTGCTTACCTGAGCCGTTTACACCCTCAAAGGGCTTTTCGTGAAGGAGACACACAAAGCCGTGCTTGGGTGCAAGTCTCTTCATAACCTCCATTGTGAGCTGGTTATGGTCTGTTGCAAGGTTGCAGGTGGTGAATACGGGAGCGAGCTCGTGCTGGCAGGGTGCAGCCTCGTTGTGCTCTGTCTTTGCAAGCACGCCCAGTTTCCAGAGCTCATGGTCCAGATCCTCCATAAAGGCGGCTACTCTGGGCTTGATGGCGCCGAAGTAGTGGTCATCCATCTCCTGACCCTTGGGAGGACGTGCGCCGAAGAGGGTTCTGCCGGTGTACATCAGGTCACGGCGCTGAATATACATCTCTTTATCGATGAGGAAGTACTCCTGCTCTGCGCCCACTGTGGCGAAAACATGGGAGATATCATCCCTTCCGATAGCTCTAAGAAGTGAGAGTGCCTCTGCTGAGATCCTCTCCATTGAACGCAGAAGAGGGGTCTTTTTATCAAGAACATCTCCTGTGTAGGAGCAGAATATTGTGGGGATATACAGAGTGTTACCCATTACAAAGGCGTAGGAGGTGGGGTCCCATGCGGTGTAGCCTCTTGCTTCGAAGGTAGCTCTGATACCGCCTGAGGGGAAGGAGGAGGCGTCGGATTCGCCCTTGATAAGCTCTTTACCCGAGAACTCCATCATGATCTTTCCGCCCTCTGAAGGTGCGATAAAGCTGTCGTGCTTCTCGGCGGTGATGCCTGTCATAGGCTGGAACCAGTGGGTGAAGTGAGTGCATCCCAGACTCATAGCCCAGTCCTTCATACCCGAGGCAACCTCGTTAGCAACGGAAATATCCAGATGCTCACCGTTATCTATAGTGCTTTTAAGTGCGATGTAAACTTCAGTGCTGAGGAATTTCTTCATTGCCTCGTCATTGAATACCATACATCCGAAAAATTCAGGAATAGTTTTCATAAAGACTCCTTAAAAAATGAAATATCAACTCATTATAAGATAACTATATCACTTAAAGAACATTTGTCAATAATAGAGTTCAGAGGATTATAAACTTTATAAATATTTGTTATTTTACCGTATTGTCATAAGTGATTTTTTGTGCTAATATATAGGTATTATGAGGAGTGTTTTTCTTTTTTTGAGAGATCTCTTCGGTCTTTACAAGGGAGACGAAAGTATATGAAACTGAAATTTACAAAGATGCACGGCATCGGCAACGACTACGTGTATATTTCCACCTTCGATCAGGTGGTAGAGGACATGAGTGCGCTTGCAATTACCCTTTCCGACAGACATACTGGCATCGGCGGTGACGGCGTGATCTATGTCTGCCCTTCATCTGTTGCAGATGCAAGAATGGCAATGTATAATCTTGACGGCTCCGAGGGCGCAATGTGCGGCAACGGCGTCAGATGCGTAGGCAAGTTCCTCTATGATAACAATATGATAGATACATCAAGGGACGAGATCACCGTTGAGACAAAGAGCGGTATCAAGATCCTTAAAGTTTTCAAAGACGAGAAAGGCGAGGTCGTGGAGCTTCTCGTTAATATGGGTCAGGCTGAGCTCAAGGCTGAGAATATCCCTGTAGTTGCAGACACAGAGAAGGTAATCGACAAGCCCCTACTTATAGAGGATAAAGAGTGGAACATCACCTGTGTTTCCATGGGCAACCCCCACTGTGTGACCTTTTTAAGCGATGTAGAGGAGCTTCCTCTCTTCGTAATCGGTCCCAAGTTTGAGAATAATGCGATTTTCCCTGACAGAGTAAACACAGAGTTTATCAGGGTCATAGACGAGAAAACTCTCAGAATGAGAGTTTGGGAGCGTGGCTCAGGCGAGACCAATGCCTGCGGTACAGGTGCTTGTGCGGCTGTGGTTGCAGCCTGCGAGAACGGCCACTGCAAAAAGGGCGAGGAAGTAAGAGTTATCCTCAACGGCGGCGACCTCTTCATTACCTACACTGATGAAAAGGTAATGATGAAAGGCTCAGCTACAAAAGTATTTACAGGAGAAGTAGAGGTATAAGAATATGAAGATCAACAGAAATTATGACAATTTAGTACAGAACTATCTCTTCGCAGAGATCGCAAAGAGAGTAAGAGAGTATCAGGAAGCAAACCCTGACAAGGATATTATAAAGCTTGGTATCGGCGACGTTACCCTGCCTCTTCCCCGGATCGCAGTAGAGGCTATGAAGAAGGGTGCAGATGACCTTGCCGCAAAGGAGACCTTCAAGGGCTATCCCGACTATGAGGGCTATGAGTTCGTAAGACAGGCGGTGGCAGACTACTACAAGACCTTCGGCGTAGAAATTTCTGCAGATGAAGTATTCATCAGCGATGGCGCAAAGTCCGACACAGGTAACTTCTGCGATATCTTCTCCGAGGACAACGTGGTTCTGGTTACAGACCCCGTTTATCCCGTTTATGTTGACTCCAACACCATGTCAGGCAGAAAGATTATATATGCTGACTGCAACGAGGCAAACGGCTTTGCCGCAATGCCTGATGAAAATGTAAAGGCAGACATCATCTACCTTTGCTCTCCCAACAACCCCACAGGCTCCTGCTACACAAAGGAAGAGCTCAAGGCTTGGGTTGACTACGCAAAGAAGAACGATGCAGTTATTCTCTACGACTGTGCTTATGAGGCTTTCATTACCGACGAAACCCTTCCCAGAAGCATTTTCGCTATTGAGGGCGCAAGAGAGTGCGCAGTTGAGTTCTGCTCACTTTCAAAAACTGCAGGCTTCACAGGTACCCGTTGCGGCTACACAGTAATTCCCAACGAGCTCGAGCGAGACGGCCACAACATCAAGAAGCTCTGGTACAGACGTCAGGCTACAAAGTTCAACGGCGTTTCATGGCCTGTTCAGTGCGCTGCTGCAGCTGTGCTTTCCGAGGAAGGTCAGCGTCAGATCAAGGAGAACATCAGCTACTATCAGGAGAATGCAAAAATTATCTCCGAGGCTATGGACGAGCTTGGTATCTACTACACAGGCGGCAAGAATTCCCCCTACATCTGGCTCAAGTGCCCTGATGGTATGGGCAGCTGGGAGTTCTTTGACTACCTTCTCCACAATGCAAACGTTGTAGGTACCCCCGGTGAGGGCTTTGGTAAGAACGGCGCAGGCTACTTCAGACTTACCTCCTTCGGTGGCAGAGAGAACACCCTTGAGGCTGTAAGAAGGATCAAGGAGCTTCTCAAGAAGTAATTATTAAAAATTCTGAGTTAATTCAAAAGACAGGAGGCAGAAAAGTGTTATTTGCATTTCTCATTTTTTTCATAATGTTTCTCATCCTTGGACTCTTTTCCTTCACAGGCAAGTTTAACTCTCTCTTATCCAGCGGAAAAGTGGATGCGGAGGGTGACCCTGTCTATGACGAAAAAGCTATCTCCAAGTTCCTTGGAATAGTGACCCTGCTCCTGTCTCTTTCTGCTTTTTTAGGAGTTCTTGGTTACACCATAAAGGGTGCGGCGTTCCTCGTTATTTGCGCTCCCGTGCTTTTTGTGGGGGTAATGATCTTTGCTCTTGTGTATTCAGGCTCAGACCAGAGATTCAGAACAAAGAAAAGACGCAGAAGATACAGAAGATAACTTTATAGGAAAACTAAGCATAAAGCAAAAAAAGGCGGCATCGGATTCCGATGCCGCCTTCTGTTATGCCTTTACAGGAGCTTTTTAAGGCTAGTGTTGTTTGCAATGACGATTAAAGTCATATTGCTGCCAAGAGCTTTTTGAGGATCAACGTTTATGCTGATCTTGTCGTTTTCTTTGATAGCAACAATGTTGATATCATATTTTTTACGGAGATTAAGCTCGATAAGATTTTTTCCGATCCATTCTTTCTTTACACTGAGCTCTATCATAATAAAGTCTTCGGAAAGCTCTATGAGATCAACAAAATCTGAGCTCAGCAGATTTTTCGCCAGTCGAACGCCCGACTCCTGCTCGGGAAAAACTACCTTATCAGCGCCCACGTTGGTGAGTATCTTTCCGTGAAGCTCGTTTTTGCACTTTGCGATTATGGTACCAACGCCTGCTTCTTTGCATAATGTTATCGCCATGACACTCGCCTCTAAGTTCTCCGCCATAGAAACAATTACCACGTCGAAATTAGAAATGCCCAGGTGCTTGATGACTTCGGGGTCGGTTATGTCGGCGCATTTGCACAGGGGAATATCCTCTGAAAGCGAATTAACAATGTCCATATCAATATCCACTGCAAGCACCTCTGCTCCGCTGTGGATAAGCTCCTTTGCTACTGAAGTGCCGTATCTTCCGAGACCGAAAACAGCATAATTTTTATTAATACTCATATTATCATTCCTTTAACCTACGCTGATCTGTTCTGTAGGATTTTTAATTAAATTTTCATTCTTTTTCCCTATTTTGAAGGCAATGGCCAGGGAGATGGGACCTATTCTGCCGAGGTACATAGTAAAAATAATGATGAGCTTTCCTATATCGTTCAGCGATGCAGTAAGATTTCGTGAAAGACCTACCGTTGCGGTTGCACTCACCGTCTCGTAAAATATATCAATGACAGAGGCGTCACATACTGCGGAAAGTAAAAAAGCAGAGGTGAACATGATTATGAAAGACATTGTAAAGACAGCTACTGCTTTTGACAGCGCTTCCTTAGAAATAGTTCGCTGAAAGAGTGTGGTATCTTCCTTGCCCTTGATGGTAGAGATCGCTGAAGCCAGAAGTATTAATGCGGTTACGGTTTTGATGCCGCCTGCCGTGCCTGTGGGTGATCCGCCGATAAACATAAGGAGCAAGGAGACTATTGCAGAAGGGTTGGTGAGATTCTCCTGAGGGATAGAGGCAAAGCCTGCTGTTCTCGTGGTAACGGACTGGAAAAAGGATATCTGGATCTTATCAAAAAGGGAATGATCCTTAATGGTCAGCGGATTATTGTACTCTAAAATCAGGAATAAAGCTGTGCCTGAGAAAATAAGTACAGCAGTTGAGAACAATGCAAGCTTGCTGTGGAGAGTCAGATGTTTCAGGCATCTGATACCCTGAGTTTTGGCTTTTTTCATTACATAGGGTATATCCCACCACACGATGTAGCCGATGCCGCCCATAACGATAAGTGCGGATGTAACCAAATTTATCAAAGGGTTGGTAGCGTAGTCGCACAGACTGACCTCGCCTATAATGTCAATACCCGCATTACAGAAGGCGGATATTGAATTGAAGATAGAGATCCATATACCTTTTACACCAAAGTCAGGAATAAATACGATCATATAAAGGAGTGCACCCGTAAGCTCCACAATAAACGTGCCAAAGAGCACCTTTTTAACAAATCGTACCAGTCCTGCCATGGTATTGAGATTAAACGCATCCTGAATAAGCAGTCTGTTGTGGACAGAAAACTTTCTCCTCATAAGGAGCATAATTGCCGACATAAAAGTAATAGTGCCCAGACCGCCTATCTGAATCAGAACAAGGATCACTATGTGACCGAAGGTGCTCCAGGTGCTCACCGTGGGAAGAGTTACAAGTCCCGTAACGCAGGTGGAGGTCGTTGAAGTAAAGAGTGCATCGATATAGGAAACACTTTCGCCGCTTTGGGTGCTTATGGGCAAATAAAGAAGCAGACTTCCTATGAGTATAACGCCGAGAAAACTCAGCAGAATTATGTGGGTCGTAGATAAACTGAAGTTGTGCTTTTTCATTTTGACACCTCAGATAAATATTTAGGCTATTATACCACATGAAAAGCGGCTTTGCAATTGTCTGCAATATAAAAACCCGACACATTTTGCATCGGGTTTTGTTTATATCAGTCTTTGTTCATATCTTTTTCGATATTATCCTCACGGCTTATGAAGATAGGACGATTTTTGATCTCCACATATATCTTTGAGAGATAAAGTCCCAGAATTCCGATAAACAGAAGCACCAGACCGCCCAGCATAATTGTGATACAAGCCTGAGATGCCCAGCCTGCTACGGAATCCTCGAAAATAAGCTGACGGAAGAAGATGAATATCATTGCCACAAATGCCACGAGGCACATAACTATGCCAAGGATGGAGCTGATAAAAAGAGGCGCTGTGGAGAAGCTCACAATGCCCTCGATAGAGTACTTGAAAAGCTTCCAGAAGGACCACTTTGTCTCGCCTGCGGCTCTCTCGATGTTTTCGAATTCAAGCCATTTTGTCTTAAAGCCAACCCAGGCAAAGAGACCCTTGGAGAAACGGTTTCTCTCGGAAAGTCTGAGAATTGAATCGACATACTTTCTTGTCATAAGTCTGTAGTCTCTTGCACCATCTACAAGCTCGATCTCAGAGATCTTATTGATAAGTGTGTAGAACATCCTTGCAAAGAAGGAACGGATGGGAGGCTCGCCCTTGCGGGTAACTCGTCTGGTACCGACACAGTCATAGTCCTCCTCTGTGATGTGCTGATACATCTCGGGGAGAAGTGAGGGGGGATCCTGAAGGTCTGCATCCATAATGGCTACATAGTCACCCTCAGCAGCCTTGAGACCTGCATACATAGCGGCTTCCTTTCCGAAATTACGGGAGAAGGAGATGTATTTCACACGGTTATCGGCAAGGCTCAGCTCCTTAGCGATTTCAAGAGTTCTGTCCTTGGAGCCGTCATCAACGAAGATGTATTCGAAATCACAGCAGTTCATTTCCTTGGAGACCTTTGTGATCTCTTTATAGAACAGTTCAATAACAGATTCCTCATTGTAGCAGGGAACAACTATAGAGATCTTTTTCACTTCTATCACTTCTTTCTGCAGAGTTGGATATGGAGATTAAAAGTTAAACTGCGGGGGTAATCTGATAAATACTTACGCCGTAGGTGCCTACGTTTCCGTTTTCAAAAACTGCCTCGTAGGAGTAACCCTGAGCGGCGAGAGCAGTGGTGAATTCCTCGGAAATCTCTTCATAGAGGAAGAGGAAATACTCTGTGCTGCCCTCGGGCCTACCTTTTTCCTCGAGTATATCGGAGAAGGATTCAGGGGAGATGGTGGAGCAGTTTACGCCGGGGTAGTAGTACTTAGCCACACCCAGCTCATAATGGGAATTCTCGGCAAAGATCATATCGCCTTCGCTGATTTTTTCTGAGGTAGCGGCTAAGGTCTTATCGAGAAGCTTGTGGTTATTGTAGATGTTAATGAGGGAGTTGGTGTGAGCAATGAGGCAGACTGTAAGTACAACTGCCATGAGCAGAGCTGTAAGCTGATTCTTGTACTTAAGCTTTGAGATGACAACACCTGCCATAAGCCATGCAACAACACCTACGGGGAAGATGTATCTGGTGATGTACATGGGTCTGAAGAGATGGGAAACAAGGGTACCTGTGAGAATTGTACCGAAGATGCAGAAAAGACCTGCAAAGAGCCACACACCTTTGGTATTGAACTTAATATTCTTGAATGAAAAAGTGATCTTGGTCTTGCCGTTCTCCTCTTTTTCGGAGAGGATATTGAACTTTACGAGGGTAAACCATACGGTGAGACCGAAGAGAATAGCTGCCATAATATAGCCGAAGGGCTTGCCGTCCGCATAGATGAAGGCAAGGCTCTCAACCATAAAGGGAACTCTCTCTATCCAGTAGCTGTCAGAGGTTCTGCCGAAGGTATCAAGAAGAACAAAGAGCCAGGGGAGATATACTAAAACCGTTGCAATGCAGGTGAGAAGCACCTTTTTGAAGTAGGTCTTCTTCCTCATGAATGCTGTGATGATAAGAACAACATAGAAGAAGGCTACTGCAATAAGCAGGTAGTAGTGAGTGTAAGCCGCACAGAGAGAGCCTAGTGTGAACAGTACATAGTATGCGGTCTTGTTCTCTTTAAGTATCTCATAGAGTGAGAGGAAGGAAAGCAGCATGAAGAACTCGCCCCATGCGTACATTCTCGCCTGAACATTGAACATAATGGAGGTCTCCAGCACAGATGCCAATGTCACAAGGATAAGAGATGTGTTTATGGAAAATCTCTTTCTGACCCAGCTAAGGGAGAGTATTAAAACTCCCAGATAGGGGATAAGGGATACAGCGTGATACACAGCGGCTGTATGTCCGAAAATCTGACAGAATACCCAGAGGATAATGTAGTAGAGAGGGGGATGAACATCCACCGCTGTACCGTGAAGCACCTCGGAGAGAGGGTGTGTCACCAGCTCAATGGAGAAGGTCTCGTCGTACCAGAAGTTTCTGTCAAAGAGACGCAGGGCATTGAGCAGGAAAAGAGCTCCTGCATACGCTATGGTAAGAGCAAAGCTGTGCTCTGTAAAAAACTTTTTGATTTTCTGCATAATTAACCTCTCAGTGTTTACTTTTTGTGACAAAATAATTTGTCGCATACTGATAGAAATAATCGTTCATAATATAATAACATATTATAGTGTCAAATGCAAGTTATTAAAGGTGACAAAAAAAGCAAGGCAACCATTCGGAAACCTTGCTTTTTGAATAGTATTAATAATAAAGGGTTTTCAGAATCAGAAGCTGAGCTTCTCGTCGATGTAAGCCTTGAGCTCGGAAATGGGAAGTCTTACCTGCTCCATGGTGTCACGGTCACGGACTGTAACACAGTTGTCCTCGAGAGAATCGAAGTCGTAGCAGATTGAGAAGGGAGTACCGATCTCATCCTGACGGCGGTAACGCTTGCCGATAGAGCCTGCATCGTCAAACTCAACGGGATAGTACTTGGAGAGCATATCTGCTACTTCCTCTGCCTTCTCGGAGAGCTTCTTGGAAAGGGGAAGAACTGCTGCCTTGAAGGGAGCAAGTGCAGGATGGAGACGAAGCACTACTCTTGTGTCGCCCTCGGAAACCTCCTCCTCGTCGTAAGCCTCAGTCATAATTGTGAGGAAAAGTCTCTCAACGCCCAGAGAAGGCTCGATAACGTAGGGGATGTATCTTGAATTGTCTGTGGGATCGAAGTATTCCATGGACTTACCTGAGACTGTCTGATGCTGTGTCAGGTCGTAGTCTGTTCTGTCAGCAATACCCCAGAGCTCGCCCCAGCCGAAGGGGAAGAGGTACTCGAAGTCGGTAGTTGCCTTGGAGTAGAAGCAAAGCTCCTCAGCGGAGTGGTCACGAAGTCTCAGGTTCTCTTCCTTGATGCCGAGAGAGTAGAGGAAGTCACGGCAGAAGCTGCGCCAGTACTCAAACCACTCAAGGTCTGTGCCGGGCTTGCAGAAGAACTCAAGCTCCATCTGCTCGAACTCACGAACACGGAAGATGAAGTTTCCGGGTGTGATCTCGTTTCTGAAGGACTTACCGATCTGAGCAACGCCGAAGGGAACCTTCTTGCGGCTTGTTCTCTGGATGTTCTGGAAGTTTACGAAAATACCCTGAGCAGTCTCGGGACGAAGATAGATCTCACTCTTTGAGTCCTCGGTAACGCCCTGGAAGGTCTTGAACATAAGGTTAAACTGACGGATGTCTGTGAAATTGTGCTTGCCGCAGTCAGGGCAGGGGATGGAATGCTCCTTGATGTAGTTCATCATGTCCTCGTTTGACCAGCCTGCAACGTTTGTGCCGTCAAAATCCTCGATGAGGTTATCTGCTCTGTGACGGGTCTTGCACTCCTTACAGTCCATAAGGGGGTCGGAGAAACCGCCCAGGTGACCTGATGCTACCCAAGTCTGAGGATTCATAAGGATAGCGGAGTCCAGAGCAACGTTATATTTATTCTCCTGAACAAATTTCTTCATCCAGGCAGCCTTGATGTTTGCCTTGAGTACAGCGCCCAAGGGGCCGTAGTCCCATGTGTTTGCAAGTCCGCCGTAGATTTCAGAGCCGGGATAAACGAAGCCTCTGCCTTTGCAAAGGGCAACGATCTTTTCCATGGTTTTTTCTGTATTTTTCATTTGTGTTGCCTCCACATCATAAAAATCATATACAGTAGTTATAGTAATACAAAAGCGCCGTAATGTCAACATATAACAAGGAAAAATGAGGGGATTTTGTATTGCAAGAGGCAGTGTGTCAGACGATTTTCCTCTTGCAAAAGCTTTGCGTCGGGAGGAAAAATTTTTAATAAAATCTGTAGGGACCGGCGTCCTCTCTGCTCCACGGGCGATTCGTGAATCGCCCCTACGGAGATTCAGAAATGTTTTATACAAATCGTAGGGGAGCCTCACGAAGCTTTCGAAGCCTTCTGCCCTTTATGGAATATCTACCAGAAAGCTAATCATCCGCTTCAAAAACACCTGAAACTCCCTTACAAAACCATTGACTTGACCTCTCTGCTGTGATAAAATCAAAGTGTAATAATTCTTTAATCGTGGTACTGTGATGCCCGCAAGAATTCATAGCTTCAAGCCTGTTCTGTCTGCGGTCATCTGCAGGCAGTTTTTTTACCATGGAGGCGTTTTATGGTATTCAAGGCTCGTATTATGGAGGAATCTGACATCGACAGAGTTCTCCTTCGAATAGCACATCAGATCTGCGAGAAAAACAACGGAATAGAGAACCTCTGCCTTATCGGAATCCGCACCCGAGGAGTACCTCTTGCAAAGAGACTGGCAAAAAATATCGAGAAGATCGAGGGCAAGGCTCCCGAGGTAGGCGCTCTTGATATTTCCCAGCATCGTGATGACAGAGACAAGACCCACCTCACTCCTGTTGTGTCCTCAACGGACGTGCCCTTCTCTGTAGAAGGAAAAGCCGTTGTCCTTGTGGATGATGTTATCTACACCTGCAGAACGGCACGTGCAGCACTCGATGCTGTTATGGCTTTGGGCAGACCCTCAAGGATACAGCTCTCCGTTTTGATTGACAGAGGTCACGCAGAGCTTCCCATCCGTCCCAATTTTGTTGGAAAGAATATTCCCACATCCAGAGAGGAGAGCATTGTGGTAAGGCTCAGGGAAGAGGACAAAGAGGACAGCGTCAGCATTTACAGCAAGTAAGCTCAGGAAATTGTTGTCAAAAAAAACATATTATTCGGTACAATGTATAAAAATTATGAACACTTTTAACGGACTTGTTTTTGCGGGTCCGTTTTTTGTTGCATTCTTCACTTTAGTGTGATAAAATTCTACATAGTGCATAAATATTCGGCACAATTTTTATGAAAAGAGTATATGAAAATGAAGACATTTAAGAAAATCCTACATCACGTCTTTATTGACGGTCTTTCAGGAATGGCTCTGGGACTTTTTGCTACTCTTATCGTAGGCACTATCCTTGAGCAGATAGGCAAGGGCATCTCTGCACTCTCTCCCGAGATAGGCACTCTTGTTATCGCTGTGGCAGGTGTAGCCAAGGCTATCACAGGTGCAGGCATCGGTATCGGCATTGCCTGCAAATTCAAACAGCCTCCTCTGGTAGCAGTATCTGCCTCTGTTGCAGGTATGGTGGGTGCTTTCTCCTCCAAAATTATTGCTGGAAAGGTTCTTGCAGGAGGTGCTCTGACACTTGCAGGTGCAGGCGACCCTCTTGGTGCTTTCATTGCCGCAATGGTGGGCATCGAGGTTGGCAGACTTGTTTCAGGTAAGACGGGTATTGACATCCTCCTCACACCTATGGTGACTATCCTCTCGGGAAGTGCCGTAGGACTTCTTGTGGGACCTCCCATTACATCATTTACAAATATGCTGGGAGAGCTTATCAACTGGGCTACATATCAGCAGCCCTTCCTTATGGGTATTGTTGTTTCCGTAGTTATGGGTATCGTGCTTACACTTCCCATAAGCTCAGCGGCTCTGGGTGTAATTCTGGGACTTTCCGGAATTTCCGCAGGTGCCGCCGCAGTAGGTTGCTCCTGTCAGATGGTAGGCTTTGCCGTGCAGAGCTTCAGAGAGAATAAATGGTCGGGACTTATCTCTCAGGGCGTGGGCACCTCTATGATCCAGATGCCCAATATTGTGAGAAAGCCCGTTATCTGGCTGCCTCCCATTATTGCAAGTGCTATTTTAGGTCCTGTTTCCACCTGCCTTCTTAAGATGGTGAATAACCCCACCGGCTCAGGTATGGGTACCTCAGGACTTGTGGGCCAGATCATGGGATACACCGCGATGACTGAGGCAGGCTTTACTCCCATGGTGTCTATAGGTGAGATCCTGCTTATGCACGTTGTCCTTCCTGCCGCACTTACACTCCTTATAAGCGAGCTTATGAGAAAGTGGGGCATTATCAAAGAGGGAGACATGAAGCTTTCTCTCTGACATCTCTTGACAAATGTCGAAGAGGGATATATAATTGAGAAAACAAAACAGGGGTGCTGACGGCAAGTCGGCTGAGATAGAGGATATTTGTGCTTCTCTGACCCTATAACCTGATACGGGTAATGCCGGCGTAGGGAGTAGATCCACTGATTTTATCAGCACTGCGTACCGGTCGCAGTGCTGTTTTTTTATCATCTGTTTTGTTTTAATATTTTATTTAAGAGGTGTTTTATTTGAACAAAACAAGCAAGAAAAGACTTTTAATGCTCTGCGAAAGTGCAGTAATGCTGGCTCTCGCCACAGCACTGAGTATGGTGGTTTTCTTCCAGCTCCCTGCAGGAGGCAGTATCACCGTATTCTCAATGCTTCCCATCCTCATCATCGCCTATCGCTACGGCCTTAAGTGGGGACTTACAGTAGGTGTTACCTACGGACTTATCCAGATGCTTCTGGGAATGAATAACCTTTCCTATGCAACCAACGCCCTTGCGGCAATTTGCATTATCCTCTTTGATTACTTAGTAGCTTTCGGAGTTTTAGGCTTCGGCGGACTTATGAGAAAGATGAAGAATCAGCCCGTGGGCTTTGTAATAGGCACTCTGGTAGCCTGCACACTTCGTTTTCTCTGTCACTTCCTCACAGGCATCACCGTCTGGGCAGACTACTCCTCAGGTGCGTGGAGTGTGGTAAGCTACTCCTTTATCTACAACGGCTCCTATATGCTCCCCGAGACCCTGATTACAGCCTTCGTGGGCTTCCTCATCATGAGCCTCGTGGATTTCAGAAGCGAGAAGCTCAGGACTTTGAGAAAAGCGGAGAAGTGATCCGAAAATAGAATTATCAGGATAGATCAATATTCCATAATAGAAAAAAGCCTGCCTCATAAATCGAGGCAGGCTTAACTTTTGGTTCTGTGAATTTATGTTTATTCCACATAGAAACAGTCATCTTTCCATTTGTGAGGATTCGTATCAATATACTCCCAGATTTTCTTGTAGTCCTCATCCGAGCGGATAATATGGTCGTGAAAAGAGCGTTGCCAGAGTCTTTTACCATATAGGTGTGTGGTAAAAGATTTTAGTCTTGCTATAGCATCATCGGCGCCGATTTTGTCTTGTAGGGGAGGGTCTCCGCGCCCTCCCGTTTGTGTAGAAGGTGTGTCGGGATGCACAATGATTATCAGGTGGATATGGTTGGGCATAATAACATATTTATTAACGCTGATATTATTTAAGGAATCTATATGCTCAATGGCATCCTGAACGGCTTTACCAATGTTTGAAAGCTTTGGTGACGGGAGGGCACAGAGACCCTCCCCTACGAAGCCTTCGTATTCTGATACAAAATCGCATAAAATCTTTTCTTTATTATGTGTGCACACAGTCACAAAATAATATCCGGGAGTGCTGTAATCATAATCTTTTAATCTCGGGGATTTTCGCTTTGGTAAATTCATACTCTCACCACCGAATATATTGTAGCTCTCTGTTTGCAAAAAGTAAAGCCTGCCTCAGAAACGAGGCAGGCTTTTGATGTTTATTGATGCTTATAAAATATACCGATCACACCAGCTTGTTCATAACAAGGCCTGTGATCATCTTGGGGTAGAAGTAGGTGGATTTCTGGGGCATTTTCTCGCCTGCAGTTGCTACGTCACGGATCTCTGTAACCTTGGTGGAGTTGAGCACGAAGGAGCACTGCATCTTGCCACTATCAACAAGCTCAATAGCTTCCTCGAAGAACTTGGTGTAGGTGAGGTTGATCTGAGCCGCCATATTCTCCTTGTCGATGCCGAAGATCTCCTCTAAGATCAGGGAGTGGAGAACGGAAACATCGAGTTGTCTGGAAGCCTTGCACATATCGGGGAGAACTGTGTCCATAACTGCGATATCCTTGAGAGTGAGGAGATACCACTCGGAATTTCCTACATAGAAGCCGAATGCTTTTTTGCCTTCCTTATCCTTTTCTGAGAGGATAGCTTCCATATTCTCTGTGCCGCACATTTTCTCGATATCAAAGTACTTCTCGCATTTTGTGAGAACATCTTCCTTATCAAAGCTCTCAAGGTCACGAACCAGTCTGTGAGTGGGGAATACCACAAGACCGGGGTGGAGCATATCGCAGAGGAAGATCATCTGATAGTCCTGAGCGTCGCCCTCCTTGCTGATGCCCTGCTCACGACAGTAGTTTCTGTAGTTGAGAGCGGTCTCGTATCTGTGGTGACCGTCGGCAATGTAGATCTTTCTCTCGGAGAAGTCAGCGCAGAGCTTCTCAATTACAGCTTCGTCGGTAATGATCCACATACGATGGGTGATGTTGTCGTCATCTGTAAACTGAAGGTCTGCTTCGCCCTTTGAATTCTCTTCTATAGTCTCAAGAGAGGTATGCTCCTCGTCCATATAGAGACCGTAGATCTGAGAGAAGTTGCAGTTTGTAGCCTTCATAAGGTTCAGTCTGTCTTCCTTTGCCTTGGAGAGGGTGAACTCATGGGGAAGAACAACGCCCTTTGAGAATTCCTCAACCTTAAGTCTGCAGATGAGACCCTTGATGGAATTTCTCTTGCCGTAGGCGGTGAATTCCTCCTCGTAGATGTAGAGAGCAGGTTTGTCCTCTAAGGTGAGGATTCCGCTTTCCTCCCAGACTTTCAGAACCTCAGCGGCAGTAGCGTAAGGTGTCTCACCCTTGGGAAGCTCGAGGCGGATGATGTTGTACTCGTTTTCCTCAATAAAGGAAAGTCTCTGCTCCTCGCTGATGATATCGTAGGGGGGACAGCAGAGGGATTTTATCTCTCCTGCTTTTTCTGTGTTGAATCGCATTCCTCTGAATGCCTTGATCTCAGCCATTTTTCTATACCTCCAAAGTAAAAATTAAGTGAACTATTATATTATATCAGCGGACACGCTCTTTTGCAAGGAAAAGAGTGAATCAGTCTGTTTCAAGCATAAGTCGGATTATCTCCTTGTCAGTACCCGACATTCCGTTTCTTGCCAGGGAGCCGATGTTTCTGATGGTGTTCTCAACGCCCTTTGCAACCAGCCCCTCACCTGAGAGGAATTCGTTTCCGTTTTTGTACATTATAAGCCCCAGAATTCCTGCATCCACAGCGGAAGCGATCTTTGCTGCACAGCTTGCCTTGGCGCCATCGCAGATGATGCCTGAATCCATGGCAAGGGCATTTACCACCGTGTGGGCGATGGTGTCGTATCTTCCGCCCTCGATAAAGGCGATTCCCGAAGCCGCACCTGTGGCGGCACTCACCACACCGCAGTAGGCGGAAAGTCTGCCGATACCTGACTTGAGATGAATGGTTACAAGGTTTGAGACACAGAGGGCACGAAGAAGCTCCTCTTCTGAACCCCCCTTTTCCCTTGCATAGACGATAACAGGTACACTTGCGGTGATACCCTGATTTCCGCTGCCTGAGTTTATGATAACGGGCATCTCACAGCCGTTCATTCTGGCATCGCTGCCTGCGGCGGCAAAAGCTCTCATCTTCTGGAAAAGGTCGTTTGGTGAGAGCATAAGAAGGGTAGAGCCGATGTTGGCGCCGTAGTCGCCTCTGATGCCCTCCTCGGCTATTGCCATATTGTATTCTGTCTGTCGGCAGAGGGTTTCCCTCACATCCTCCAAAGCAACACTGTCTGCAAAGTCGATGATATCCTCAATGGAGAGAATGTCTCTCTCTGTGAGGCCGTTTTTCTGGGGGATGACTTCCTTTTCAAAGAGAATATCCTCGTTTCTTTTAATGGTGACAATGTTTGTGTGATGCTCCACTATTCTCACAAAGGAGGTGTTACCCCCTCCTCTGAGGGTTATCATAATATCAAAGATATGGGGAGTATCCGCAAATTTTACGGAAATGGGAGTGGTCTCAAGGAAAGCCTTGGTTTTCTTAATATCCTCGTCCTTGATGAAGGAGAGGACCTCAAGCTCTCTGTCTTCGCTTCCTGCCACGATTCCCACAGCGGCGGCGGCAGGAATTCCCCGAAGCCCGCCTGTGTTGGGAACGACTACGCTTTTTACGTTTTTCAGAATGTTGCCGCTTACCTCAATGAGGACACTCTCAACCCTGCAGCCCAACACTTCTCTGGCTTTTGCGGCTGCATAGGCTATGGCGATAGGCTCTGTGCAGCCCATAGCAGGAATAAGCTCCTCCTTCAGGATATCAATATACTGACTGTAAATTTTACTTCCTCTTTCCATCCCGATCCCCCTGATATGAAAAGTTTATAAATACATTGTACCACAAAGAATGAGGGTTGTATATAGAAAAAACGACACCCAAAAAAAAGAGGTGCCGTCTGATCTGATTTTCTATTATTCGTTTGGCATTAATGAAAGAGCGGCTTTTTGAAACTAAGAAAGTGCAAATCGATATTTCTGAGAATTAAAGTTTTCAGTACAAAACAAAAGACACCTTCCTTTTGGAAGATGTCAGAATGTTTGGCGAAATATTTTTCTTTTGAAAAATGTGAAATAATGCCCTAAGGTCATTATGAAATTTTCTGCTAACGCAGAAAGTGAAATGAAATACGCCATAAACATTTGCACAGCAAATATTTCACACGCAAAGCGTATTTCACAGCGAAGCTATTTAACACGCCATAAGGCGTATTTCGCTGAAAAAACCCCGTTCCGAAGAACGAGGTTTTTTCTTGGTGGGCCATCAGTATGTTTCACTTGGAGGGTGTCACCTGCCTCGCATGATGGGGCGTGTTTCCTGACAGAAGTTCATCAACGCTCTCCTTAAAAATGATTCCCCGAATCATTTTTACCTTCGGATTTCAGCGACTTCGCGCTTCATCCTCGGCACAGTCGCCTTCGAGTCCCTGATGCCGCCACTACGGGTAAAGTCAAAAGGCAGCAATACCAAGCGGTATTACTGCCTTCTGATATGGTGGGCCATCAGGGACTCGAACCCCGGACCAACCGGTTATGAGCCGGTTGCTCTAACCAACTGAGCTAATGGCCCTCAGTAATTGAAACAAGAGTTATTATAACAATATATGCGCCCTTTGTCAATATTATTATTTCATAAATAATTCATTGCAAATAGAGGGGCTGTGTGGTATAATTTATACGTAAAAAAGCATTCTGTGAGAGAAGGAGGCGAGGTGCATTGACAGAGTGGATAACAGGTTTTGATTTTAATATACTGTATGCTTTGCAGGATAGCATCAGATGTGAGTTTCTCGACTTTGTCTGCGCCTTTTTAAGTATCGCCTTTGAGGGTGGAATCCTTTGGTTTATCACAGCCCTTGTGATGGCGTTCTTCCCTCGCACAAGAACTGCCTCATTAGCCCTTGTTTCTTCGGTGATACTTACTTATTTTATCGGAGAACTTTTGATGAAAAACCTGATTATGAGAGACCGTCCCTGCGTGGTTGACCCATCCGTTCCCTTGGCTATAGAGCTTCCCAAAAGCTTCAGTTTCCCATCGGGACACACAGGCTCCTCCTTTGCGGCGGCTTTTGGAATCTTTTTCTTCAATAAGAAGATAGGCATCCCCGCTGTAGTGGTGGCAGCTCTTGTGGGACTTTCAAGGCTCTATCTTTTTGTGCATTTCCCCACGGATGTACTGGCAGGGGCACTGCTTGGAACTTTACTTGCGTACATGGTCTATCGGATATTCAGATACTACTGCGTGGAGACAAGGCTTCAGAGCCTTTTTACAAAACATTGAATCAAATGGCAGGCACCTGCCTGCAAGCTATATAACTTCACAATAAGTTTTATTTTAAGGAGAGAGTTTTATGAACGAGCTTAAATCCGTAAATCTCTTTGATTTTTCAAAGACTATTGCAAAAGAGCTTTTTGAGACAAAGGAGTACCCCTGGGAGCTTCTGCCTCTCATTTCAGAGTACATAATTAAACTGGGGGAGACCCTCTCTCCTGAGATTTTTGAGAAAAGAGGGGAGAATATCTGGGTGGCAAAGAGCGCAAAGATCGCTCCCACCGCATCACTTCACGGCCCTCTCATTATTGACGAGGAGGCAGAGGTCAGACACTGTGCATTTATCAGAGGTAACGCCATTGTTGGCAAGGGCGCTGTGGTAGGTAACTCCACAGAGCTCAAGAACTGCATTCTCTTTGACTTGGTGCAGACCCCTCACTATAACTATGTGGGCGACAGCATTTACGGCTACAAGGCTCACACAGGTGCAGGTGTTATTGCCTCCAACCTCAAGGCGGACAAGTCCCTTGTAACGGTCAACTTCCGTGGGGAGAAGGTACCCACAGGTGTCAAGAAATTCGGTGCCATGATAGGCGACTTCGGAGATATCGGCTGCAATACCGTTATGAATCCCGGCTCTGTTATCGGCAGAGGCACCAACGTTTATCCTCTCTCATTTGTCAGAGGCTACGTCGAAGCCAACTCCATCTATAAGCGTCAGGGCGAGGTAGTAGAGAAGTGTTTGCAGACTTAAGCCCTGAAAAATCCCAGGCGGTTGACTTTTCCGGTGCAGGAAAAGTTTATGTATATTTTTAGAGGAGGAATTTTTATGAAAAAGAAACTAAGGTTTATGGCAGTGCTGCTTGCCGTTTTTATGATGCTGTCTTCGCTCAGCGTCTCGGCGGCTGTCCATGAAGACGGCGAGTGCCTCGAGCACTTCGAGGGTTATGTCGATATGGAGGGCGTGTATCTGGAATTTACTCCCGAATCATCCGGTTGGTATGAGTTCTATACCTCTGATGAGGAACTGGATACATACGCAACCTTATACGACTCGGATTGGAATGTACTGGACTATTCGGATGACGTTTTTGACTATAATTTTTATCTCAAAAATTATCTCTTTGAGGGCGATACCTACTACCTTGAGATAGGAGTATATAATCTCGAAGATGACGAGACTGTATGGCTTGAAACCTGCGTGGATACAGCAGAATATGCAGTTTCTGCTGAAATTACTCAGATGCCTTATAATACAGAGGTGTTCTATGGCGCTGAGTCTGAGAGCTTAAACCTTGAAGGTTTGGAGATGGAGTTTACTCTTTCCGACGGAAGAGTTATAGAGTGGAACTGGAAAGATTACGATTACGTAGAAGGATCAATGGTTTACTGGGATTACAACTGGACGGACGACGATGAATTCTATGTGTATTTTGCTTGCGATGAAGCCTACATTGAGATACCCTTCACCACACTTGAGAATCCTGTTGAGAGCATTGAGTTTACTCCTGCAAGAAGTGAATATATCGAGGGCTGCGACGGAGATTATGATGAAAACGGTAACTTCATTTACAATCTCGACTATAGTGATGATGACATGATCACTATAAGCTACAAGGACGGTAGCAGCGTTACCCAGCCTGCGTGGGACTATACAGAGGACGGCTACTATGCAGATGCCTATCATTATCAGTATAGTAAGCCATGGACTGTTGGAGGCAACAACTGCTACTACGTAGAGTTTCTCGGTCATACAGTTGAGGTTCCTGTAACCATTATTGAGAACCCCATTGACCACATCAGCGTTACAAAGGATCCTGATGTAACCATTTATGAAGGATACTACTATCCCAAGTGGCAGGGTGCGGAGATCTCTCTTTTTATGAAAGACGGCTCCGTTAAGAAGACTGTTGTAACTGATGACAATCTGGAATACAGAAATAAAAACGCTGAGAGCTTCGTTTACATTGTACATGCCGGTGCCTATGAAGTGGAGATTTGTTATAACTACGACGAAGAGCATGGCGAGTATTATACTCTCGAGTGCCTGAACAACACCCACGATTATTACGGCTTTGAGTTTATCGAGGGAAGAGACATAACAGACTACGAAATCAGTAGAATTAACTATGACGGTGATCAGATAGTTATCGATGTTGAGTATAACCTTGAGGCAGAGACCTTTAAGTTTGAGGATATCCTTGTTTCTGACGAGTTTATCGATGTCGATGGTAACTTCGGATACTCCTGGGGCTACGTTGACACACAGAACGGTATCGCATACTATTCAGTTGAGCCTGATGAAGTAAGCGGTTACATTCTTTGGTTCTTAGGCGATTACCGCTATGCTCAAGAGGATAAATACGTTGAGACTTATATGGGCTTGCTGGGCGATGCAAATGGCGACAACGTAGTAAATATCAGAGATGCTACAGCTGTACAGAAATATTCCGCAGGTCTTATCAGCATGAGTGAGGAAGAAATCCTCTTTGGCGATGCTGACGGCAACGGTGATTTAAATGTAAGGGATGCAACAGCTATCCAGAAGTATGTTGCAGGCATCTATACAGGCTTTGATATCGGCGAGAGCCTAACTATAGAAAAATAAGCCGAAAAGCTAAGAAATTCGTAAGATTTTATAAATTACCTTTAAAATTACACTTTAGCACACTAAAATCAGAGGACACTCATCCGGGTGTTCTCTGATGCTTTTTGTAAGCATATTCTCAAAAACCACAATATATAGTGGTAGAAGTGGCGAAAACACAAAATTTTGTATTGTGCAACTTTAACAAAATTTACGGAGAAAATTCTCCTAATTTCTACAAGAGAAAAGAGCAGGAAAATCGCCGAAAACCCTTGATTTTGCCTTATATATATATTATAATTAGCCCTGCGTGACTGCAATAAATGATATGCGATGAAGCGGGAGGTTGCGGCTTTAAGCCGGTTTTTCCGTGGAGTATGTCCGATTTCAAACCGGGCGAAAGAATATTTTCGATGCACACAACGGACAAAGGGGTTGCTATGCCCGAGCTGTGCAATTTTGCTTTTCAGGACTTCCCGGTTAACAAAGTTAATCGGCTTTTTTAATGCAGGGGGTGGGAACACCCGGCTGTGTGTAAAGAGGACCGAAGCCCTGGCAGGCAAGTTAGCCCGCCAACTCAAAAATATTTAAGGAGGCGTTTTTTATGGCAGTCAAGGAAAAAATCAGAATCAGACTTAAGGGTTACGATCACCAGCTGGTTGATCAGTCAGCAGAGAGAATCGTGCAGACAGCTAAGCGTACAGGTGCCAGAGTTTCCGGTCCTGTTCCCCTTCCTACAGAGAAGCAGGTTGTTACAATTCTCCGTGCGGTCCACAAGTACAAGGATAGCCGTGAGCAGTTTGAGATGAGAACTCACAAGCGTCTTATCGACATCCTCAGACCCTCAAACAAAACTGTTGACGCTCTTACAAATCTGGAGCTCCCTGCCGGCGTTGAGATCGAGATCAAGTTCTGATAAGAATTTGAGGTTCGGTTATCAACCTACAAGCAGACAGGGTCATGTCGGTGGATGACTACATCGCCGCCGACCAATAACCTAAATAAGGAGGAAATAGAAAATGCAGAAAGCATTAATCGGCAAGAAGATCGGTATGACACAGATCTTCGACGAGAAGGGAAATGTAGTTCCCGTTACTGTTGTTGAAGCAGGCCCCTGCGTTGTTTCAATGAAGAAGACAGTAGAATCTGATGGTTACAATGCCATCCAGCTTGGTTTCGGTGACATGAAGGCTCACAAGGTTACCAAGCCCATGCAGGGTCACTTTGCTAAGGCAAATGTTGCTCCCAAGAAGGTACTCAAAGAGTTCCGTTTTGACGACTGTGAGGCTTACAATGTAGGCGACATCGTTAAGGCTGACAAGTTTGAGGCAGGCGAGAAGGTTGACGTAACAGGTACCAGCAAGGGTAAGGGTTACGCCGGCGTTATCAAGAGATGGAACTTCGGTCGCCTTAAGGAAACCCACGGTTCAGGTCCTGTAGCTCGCCACGGCGGCTCCATGGGCGCTTGCTCCTCTCCCTCCAGAGTTTGGAAGGGCAAGAAGATGGCAGGTCACCTGGGTGCAGAGAAGGTTACTGTTAAGAACCTCACAGTAGTTAAGGTTGATGCAGAGAACAACCTCATCGCTATCAAGGGCGCTGTTCCCGGTGCTAACGGCGGTTACGTTGTTATCAAAGACATCAAAGCTTAAAGGGAGGAGGAATTACAATGCCTAATGTAGCAGTATTAGATATGGCAGGTAAGAAGGTTGGCACTATCGACCTTTCTGATGCAATATTCGGTATCGAGCCCAACGCAGCAGTTATGCACGACATGGTAGTTAACTACCTTGCAAACCAGAGACAGGGCACACAGTCCGCTCTCACAAGATCCGAAGTTTCCGGCGGCGGCAAGAAGCCCTGGAGACAGAAGGGCACAGGTCGTGCTCGTCAGGGTTCAACAAGAGCTCCCCAGTGGACTCACGGCGGTGTTGCTTTTGCACCCAAGCCCAGAAGCTATCGCTTCACAGTCAACAAGAAGGTAAGAAGACTTGCTATGAAGTCTGCTCTTTCCGCTAAGTGTGCAGCAGAGGAGATCATCATCCTCGACGCACTCAACATGACTGAGTACAAGACAAAGACAGTTGCTGACATGCTCAAGGCAGTCGGCGCAGACAAGAAGGCTCTCATCGTTCTTCCCGAGGTTAACAACTTCGCTATCAAGTCCGCATCCAATATCAAGGGTGTTAAGACAGCTCAGGTAAACACAATTAACGTGTATGATATCCTCGGCGCTGATAAGCTTGTTATCGTTAAGGACGCTGTAGCTAAGATCGAGGAGGTGTACGCATGATTTCTCATGACATCGTAATCAGACCTATCATCACTGAAAAGTCCATGATCGGTACAGCAGAAAAGAAGTACACTTTTGAAGTTGCTAAGACAGCAGGTAAGATTGAAATCGCTCGTGCAGTTGAGGAAATCTTCAAGGTAAAGGTTAAGAAGGTAAACACTGTTAACGTTCGCGGCAAGTTCCGCAGACAGGGTAGATCCGAAGGCTACACCAGAAGCTGGAAAAAAGCAATTGTTACTCTTACAGAGGACAGCAAAAACATTGAATTTTTTGAAGGCATGATGTAAGCCTGTAAAAAATATACTCTATACTATATATAATACAGGCAGAATGTATGGGAAGGGCCATCTTCCCGCAAAGCCATCATGAGGAGTGTGAAAGAAATGGCAATTAAAGTATTTAAGCCGACTACAAACGCACGTCGTAACATGTCGGTTACAGATTATTCTATTCTTTCCAAGGTTGAGCCCGAAAAGAGCCTGCTTGCTCCCCTGAAGAAGAACTCAGGTCGCAACAGCTACGGCAGAATCACCGTTCGTCACAGAGGCGGCGGCAACCGCAGAAAGTATCGTATCATCGATTTCAAGCGTCAGAAGTTTGACGTACCCGGTAAGGTAATGACTCTCGAGTATGATCCTAACCGCTCAGCATTTATCGCTCTTGTTGAATACACAGACGGAGAGAAGGCATACATCATCGCTCCCGAAGGTCTCAAGGTAGGCGATACAGTAGTTTCCGGTAAGGATGCAGATATCAAGGTTGGTAACGCACTTCCCCTTTCTGCAATTCCTACAGGTACATTCATCCACAACGTTGAGCTTTATCCCGGCAGAGGCGCTCAGTTCGCTCGTGCTGCTGGTAACATGGCTCAGCTTATGGCTAAAGAAGACGGCATGGCTCTTCTGAGACTTCCTTCCGGCGAGCTCAGAAAGGTACCCGCAGCTTGCATGGCTACTATCGGTCAGGTAGGTAACACCGATCACGAGAACGTTAAGATCGGTTCTGCCGGTAGAAAGAGAAACATGGGTTGGAGACCCACAGTTCGTGGTTCTGTAATGAACCCCTGCGATCACCCCCACGGCGGTGGTGAGGGTAAGTCCCCCGTTGGCCGTCCCGGTCCTGTTACTCCCTGGGGTAAACCTGCTCTGGGTTACAAGACCAGAAAGACACACAACGCTTCCGATAAGTACATCGTAAAGCGTAGAAACAGCAAGTAAGGCAGCAGAAAGGAGCTTAAATTATGAGTAGAAGCATGAAAAAGGGTCCTTTTGTTCAGCCCGTACTGCTCAAAAGGGTTCAGGAAATGAACGCTGCAGGTGAGAAGAGAATTCTCAAGACCTGGTCCAGAAGTTCAACAATTTTCCCTGATTTCGTAGGTCACACATTTGCAGTCCATGACGGACGCAAGCATGTTCCGGTTTATGTAACTGAGGATATGGTTGGTCACAAGCTCGGCGAGTTTGCTCCCACCAGAACCTTCAAGGGTCACGCCGGTTCCAAGACATCAAGATAAGCGGAAGGAGACGAAGAACATGGAAGCAAAGGCATATTTAAATTATGTCAGAATTTCACCTCGTAAGGTTTGCATCGTTCTGGATCTTATCCGCGGTAAGGATGTAAAACTTGCTAAGGCAATTCTCGAGCACACACCCAAGGCAGCTTGTGAGCCTCTCTTAAAGCTTCTCAAGTCCGCAGTGGCAAATGCAGAGAATAATCACGATATGGATACCACAAAGCTCTACGTTGCAGCTTGCAGCGTAAGCCAGGGTCCCACTCTCAAGAGAATCCGTCCCCGTGCACAGGGCAGAGCCTTCAGAATCAACAAGAAGACTTCCCACATCACACTGATTCTCAAAGAGAGAGAAAACTAAGAAGGAGGTAAGTAGTCATGGGTCAGAAAGTTAATCCTCACGGTTTACGTGTTGGCGTTATTAAGGACTGGGATTCACGCTGGTTCGCTAATAAGAAGGACTTCGGTGACACTCTTGTAGAGGACTATAACCTCCGCAAGACACTGAAAAAGCAGCTTTACGGCGCAGGCGTTCCCAAGATTGAGATCGAACGCGACGGAAAGAAAGTAAGAATCAACATTCACTGCGCAAAGCCCGGTATGATTATCGGTAAGGGTGGCGCAGAGATCGAGAAGCTCCGTCTCCAGTGCGAGAAGATGCTCGGCGGCAAGCCCGTAGCAATTAACATTGTAGAGGTTAAGATCCCCGATGTTAATGCTCAGCTGGTTGCAGAGAGCATTGCTCAGCAGCTCGAGAAGAGAATCTCCTATCGTCGTGCAATGAAGCAGGCTATCGGCAGAGCTATGAGAATTGGTGCAAAGGGTATCAAGACTCAGTGCAGCGGTCGTCTCGGCGGTGCTGAGATCGCACGTTCAGAGCAGTATCACGAGGGTACAATTCCCCTCCAGACACTTCGTGCAGATATCGACTACGGTTTTGCAGAGGCTAACACCACTTACGGCAAGATCGGCGTAAAGGTATGGCTCTACAAGGGCGAGGTTCTCAACTATACAAACAATAGAGAGAGAAACAATGATCGTCCCAGAAGAAACCGCAGGGAAGGAGGCAATAAATAATGCTGATGCCCAAAAGAGTTAAGTACAGAAGAGTACACAGAGGTCGTATGACCGGTAAGGCTTACCGTGGCAACAAGGTTACTTACGGTGAGTATGGTCTTCAGGCATTAGAGCCCACCTGGATCACATCAAACCAGATCGAGGCAGCTCGTATTGCCATCAACCGTTACTGCAAGAGATTCGGTAAGGTTTGGATCAAGATTTTCCCCGACAAGCCTGTTACAGCTAAGCCCGCTGAAACACGAATGGGTTCCGGTAAAGGTTCACCTGAGTACTGGGTAGCTGTTGTTAAGCCCGGCAGAATTATGTTCGAGCTTGCAGGCGTTGATGAGAAGACAGCTCGTGAGGCTATGCGTCTCGCAGCTAACAAGCTTCCTATCAAGTGCAAATTCGTAAAAAAAGCAGATCAGGAGGTTGAGAACTAATGAAAGCATCTGAACTCAAGAAGAAGAGTGCTCAGGAGCTCGCAAAAGAGCTTCAGGCTAAGAAAGAGGAGCTTTTTAACCTCAGATTCCAGCTTGCTATCAATCAACTCGAAAACCCTATGCGTATAAACGCAGTTAAGAAGGACATCGCAAGAATTTCCACAGTTCTTCGCCAGATCGAGCTTGAGAATGCTGAAGGCTAAGGGAGGACGAAAAAATGAGCGATAGAAATATGAGAAAAACACTTATCGGTAAGGTTATCAGCGACAAGATGGACAAGACAGTTGTCATCGCAGTTGAGGATAGCGTTAAGCATAAGCTTTACAGCAAGGTTATCAAGAGAACCTACAAGCTCAAGGCTCACGACGAGCAGAACGCTTGCGGTGTTGGTGACAGAGTAAAGGTTATGGAGACCCGCCCCCTCTCCAAGGACAAGAGATGGAGAGTAGTGGAGATCGTAGAAAAAGCTAAGTAAGGAGGGAACACAGGATGATACAGCAGCAGACCTATTTAAAGGTTGCCGACAACACTGGTGCTAAAGAGCTTATGTGTATCCGTGTTCTCGGCGGTACTCGCAGAAAGTACGCTAATATCGGCGACGTTATCGTTGCTTCAGTTAAGAAGGCTGCTCCCGGCGGCGTAGTAAAGAAGGGCGACGTTGTTCGCGCTGTAGTAGTACGTTCCGCTAAGGGTGTTCGCAGAGACGACGGCACATATATCCGTTTCGATGAGAACGCAGCAGTTATTATCAAGGAAGATAAGAACCCCAAGGGTACTCGTATCTTCGGACCCGTTGCTCGTGAGCTTCGTGACAAGGACTATCTCAAGATCCTGTCCCTCGCTCCCGAAGTACTTTAATGGAGGTGTTGACAGATGAGTAAGGTTCATGTTAAAACCGGCGATACCGTAGTTGTAATCAGCGGTAAGGACAAGGGCAAGAAGGGCAAGGTCCTGGCTGTCAGCCCCACAGAAGGCAAAATCATTGTTGAGAAGGTTAATATGGTTACCAAGCATGTTAAGCCCAGAAAGATGGGCGAGCAGGGCGGTATCGTAAAGGCAGAGGGCGCTTTCTATGCTTCTAAGGCACAGATTTACTGCTCACACTGCAAGGCACCTTCCAGAGTTGCACACAACGTTGCAGAGGACGGCACAAAGACCAGAATCTGCGCTAAGTGCAAGAAAGCACTTTAATAAGGAGGACTGAAAGAAAATGGCAAGACTTAAGGATTTTTACAAAAACGAAGTTGCACCTGCTCTTCAGAAGAAGTTCTCCTACAAGAGCGTAATGCAGATTCCCAAGCTTGACAAGATCGTTATCAACATCTCTTCAGGCGAGGCTAAGGATAACTCCAAGATGATGGATGCTATCTGCACTGACCTCGGTACAATCACCGGTCAGAAGCCCATGATCTGCCATGCAAGAAAGTCAGTTGCAAACTTTAAGCTCCGTGAGGGCATGCCCATCGGCGCTAAGGTAACACTCAGAGGCGAGAGAATGTATGAGTTCCTTGACAGATTCTTCAACGTTGCTCTCCCCAGAGTTCGTGACTTCAGAGGAATCAACCCCAACTCTTTCGACGGCCGCGGCAACTACAGCTGTGGCGTTAAAGAGCAGCTGATCTTCCCTGAGATCGACTACGATAAGATCGACAAGATCCGCGGTATGGACATTTGTTTTGTTACAACCGCTACAACCGACGAAGAGGCTCGTGAGTTACTCACACTTATGGGCGCTCCCTTCGCTAAATAAGGAGGTATTATTGTGGCAAAGACAGCGATGAAAATTAAGCAGCAGAGAGATCAGAAGTTCTCCACAAGAGAGTACAACAGATGTAAGATCTGCGGCAGACCCCACGCTTACCTCCGTAAATTCGGTATTTGCCGTATTTGCTTCCGTGAGCTCGCTTACAAGGGCGAGATTCCCGGAGTAAAGAAAGCAAGCTGGTAATTCATCAAAGGAGGAAATTAAGAATGCAGATTACTGATCCTATTGCTGATCTTCTTACCAGAATTCGTAACGCAAGCTCAGCAAAGCACGACACAGTTGATATCCCTGCATCAAACATGAAGAAGGCAATTTGCCAGATTCTCCTTGATGAAGGCTATATCAAGAGCTACACAGTAGCAGAAGACAACAAGCAGGGTGTTATCACCGTAGTTCTCAAGTATGGCGAGGCAAAGACTCCCGCTATCACAGGACTTCGCCGAGTTTCCAAGCCCGGTCTGCGTATTTATTCAGATGTTGAGAATATGCCCAAGGTTATGAAGGGCCTGGGTGTTGCCATCGTTTCCACTTCCAAGGGTGTTATGACTGACCGTCAGGCTCGCAAGGAAAACATCGGTGGCGAGGTTCTCGCTTTTGTATGGTAAGGAGGTGCGAAGATGTCTCGAATTGGAAGAAAACCCATAAATATTCCCGCCGGTGTAGAAGCTAAGTTCGAAGCAGGCGTAATGACTGTTAAGGGCCCCAAGGGTACCCTTACTCAGAATATCCACCCCAACATGATGGTTGAGGTAAGCGGTGCAGAGATTAACGTAACTCGTCCCAACGACGAGAAACTCAACAGATCTTTGCACGGTATGACCAGAACTCTGATCGCTAATATGATTCAGGGTGTTTCCGAAGGCTTCAAGAAGGAGCTCGAGGTAAACGGTGTTGGTTACCGTGTTCAGAAGCAGGGCAAAGACATGGTTATGAACCTTGGCTACTCCCACACAGTTGTATTCTCCGACACAGAGGATATCACTATTGAAGTTCCCGGTCCCAACAAGGTAATTATTAACGGCATAGACAAGCAAAAGGTAGGTCAGTTTGCTGCCGAGGTTCGCTCTAAGCGTCCCCCCGAGCCTTACAAGGGCAAGGGCATCAAGTACGTTGATGAGCATATCCGCCGCAAGGAAGGCAAAGCCGGTAAGAAGTAATTTAAGGAGTGAATTAAAATGGTTAGAAGACCTGATACAAAAAAAGCCCGCATTCAGCGTCACAAGAGAGTTCGTGGCAAAGTTAGCGGCACAGCAGATTGTCCCCGTCTTTGTGTATATCGCTCCACCAATAACATCTACGCTCAGATTATTGACGACGTAAACGGTGTTACTCTGGTTTCTGCTTCTTCACTCGACAAGAGCATCGAAGGCAATGGCGGTAACAAAGAAGCTGCTAAGGCAGTAGGCAAGCTCGTTGCAGAGCGTGCAAAAGAGAAGAATATCACTTCTGTTGTATTCGACAGAGGCGGTAACATCTACCACGGCCGTGTTAAAGAATTGGCCGAAGGCGCTCGTGAGAGCGGCCTCAATTTCTAAGGAAGGGGAGGAAATACTTTGGCTAATATTATTGACGCATCCGTTATGGATCTTAAAGAGCGCGTAGTCGCTATCAACCGTGTATCCAAGACCGTTAAGGGCGGACGTATCTACAAGTTCGCAGCTCTCGTAGTTGTAGGCGACGGCGAAGGCACAATCGGCTTCGGTATCGGTAAAGCAGGCGAAGTTCCCGATGCAATCCGCAAGGGTATTGAGGATGCAAAGAAGAACCTCGTTAAAATCGCTTTAAGAGGGCGCAACATACTTCAATGCAGAAGCTCCCATCGGTGCAGCAGTAACAGTAACAGCAAAAGCATCAAGTGATGCAGAGTTCAT
>JAZQAF010000001.1:0-75230 GCA_045545015.1 Ruminococcus sp. | reverse complement strand
TAGATCCCCTGCGACAAATCGCAGGGGATCACCCCGCCAGCCCAGCCATGAAAAACGACAAGTTTCGACAGAAACTTGTCGTTTTTCAATGATATCCGTTCTTCCGAGAACGGATGATATATCTTCGATATGATATCCACCTTCGGTGGGCGATATATGCCTGCGGCATATGAAGGAACGGATATTATATCATACTTGCGAAGCAAGTATATCACACGGCAACGCCGTATATCATATCGCGCAAGCGATATATCATTATTTATGCAAGAGTTCGAATTCATACGCAAAAACGGTAAAAATATCTTTTTCGTAGCCCATAGCCAGAAAAGACCTCACCTATGGTGGGGTCTTTTTTTCGTGCTTTATTTTATTCAACAAAAAAAGAGCTGACCAAAGTCAGCTCTTAATTATGTTCATTTAGAAAGAATTAGCCGATGGAGAGAGTAAGAGTCTCTGCATCCCAAGTGAATGTTACTGTGCCAGCTGCAACGTGCATCTTGTTGTTGTTTGCGCCAAACTCACCAAGAGTAGCGGATGTGGGGCCGAAATCGAGCCAACCATCTGTCCAATAACCAACACCGTTTTCATCCTTAACGATAACGTAGCTGTCCTGGTTGATCTCAACAGTTACAGTGCCATCAACGAAGAGGTACTCGCCGTTGTTTGCCCAGTCTGCCTCGATACCGTAATCTGCACCGTTGATGTAGCCTACGAGGTAGTACTTTGTCTCTACAACAGGCTCGTCAGGAGTCTCAACTACGGGCTCATCAGGAGTCTCTACAACGGGCTCGTCGGGAGTCTCAACTACGGGCTCATCAGGAGTCTCAACTTCGGGAATCTCGGGAGCATTCTCTGCATCATAAGCTGTGCCGATAAGAGCGTTGTCAGAAAGCTCTGCGATCCACTTCTGGATCTCTGTAGCATCCTTAACGTTTACCTTACCGTCGCCGTTAACGTCAGCAAGAATAGCCTGGAGCTCGTCAAGAGTTGCGAGGTCTGCGATAGCCTTCTGAATGAGAGTTGCGTCCTTAACGTTTACCTTGCCGTTGAGGTCAACATCACCGTAGATGTTAGCAGCGGGCTCGTCGGGAGTCTCTACTACAGGCTCATCGGGAGTCTCTACTACGGGCTCGTCGGGAGTCTCTACTACAGGCTCGTCGGGAGTCTCTACTACGGGCTCATCGGGAGTCTCTACTACGGGCTCGTCAGGAGTCTCTACTTCAGGAATTTCGGGCTCATCTACTACAGGAGTAGCTGTGAGTGTAAGAGTAGCAGCGTCGAATGTGAACTCTACATTGCCTGCTGCAACGTGCATCTTGTTGTTGTTTGCGCCGAACTCGCCGAGTGTTACTGTGCCGGGATTCATATCCTGCCAGCCGTCTGTCCAGTAACCTACGCCGTTCTCGTCCTTAACGATAACGTAGCTGTCCTGAGTAAGCTCAACTGTAACTTTACCGTCAACAAAGAGGTAGTCACCGTTGTTTGCCCAGTCGCCCTCGATGCCGTAATCTGCACCGTTGATGTAACCTACGAGGTAGTAATTTAACTCTACTACAGGCTCGTCAGGTGTTGCTACAACATCGCCTGTTGTCTCTTCAGCTGCAAATGCTGCAAAGCTGAACATGGACATTACCATAAGAACGGCGATAACCATAGCAAGGATTTTGCTGAGTGTGTTCTTCAATGTAATCATCTCCTAAAAAAATTTACAGTTAACTCTGCATTTTCATATTATAAACCTAAGCATATATAAAAATCAAGTAATTTTTATAAAAATGTGTATTTTTTATTGAAATCTTTCGGTTGATTTTTGCTTTGTTTGTGTTATAATGTAGAAAAAACATCAGGAGATGATATTATGGCAAACTGTGAGCTTAAGGCTTATACCGTTTCTGACATAAAATTTACTAACAGACTGGACCCGAATGTTCAGATCAAGATCGGCAACAAGTTCTCTTATAATGTAAGATATCCCTCTGATAATTCTCAGACCGTCTGCAGAGGCGAAATGGAGTTTGAGGTTGGAGATACAAGTGATGACAGCAAGCTCAGCGTCAAGGTTACTATTGTTGGAATTTTCTCCTATAATCCCGATGCCAAGCGTGAGGTTATCCATACTGAAAGCTTCAAGATCCTCTTCCCCTATATGAGAAGCACCATCACCACCATTACTGCCAACGCAGGAATCAAACCCATCATCATTCCCAATATCGACATTGACAGTCAGAACATTGTCCGTTTCGACGGAAAGCCCCAGTAAATTTTTCCACAAATATAATTGACAAATCAACGGTAGGTGTGATATAATATCTACCGTTGTGAATATGCGGATGTAGTTTAGTGGTAGAACTTCAGCCTTCCAAGCTGATCGTGTGGGTTCGATTCCCATCATCCGCTCCATAAACGAAAAGACACCTTATCAGGTGTCTTTTTTGTTTATCTAATAAAAAGATGGGATGTGACAAGGGCGTATAGAAAATGCTCCTGCGGAGCATTTTTAGCCCGTTGCGCTGATGATGCTTTCTATTATGCACGCCACATCATGCGAGATTTTTCTTACCTCTCTATGAAACTTCCCATCATCCGATTGCGGACCGTCGAGGACGCCGGTCCCTACTTTTTATGAGTGCAGTTTCACAAATCGCCAGTGATAAGAGGATATATTTTCCGGTTCATCCAACGCAAGCAACCCCCAAAAAGTGGAAGGTTTTCGGTAATATCAAAAGCCTCTGTATGGACTTAAAGCACCTCAAATGAGGTGCTTTTCCTTTTATATAATATTCATTTCCTTCAGCTTCATTTTGATACGTGTGAGAGCTGTCTCGGGGTCATCTATCTCCATAACTGTTCTTTCAAAAGGACAGATGCCGTCCCCTTTTCTATTAATAATATTAGGAACAAGGGTATCATACTCTGCATCTATGCCGTTAGCTTTAAGGACCTCCAAGGCTCCTGCGCTGATTACTGCGGCATAAACTGCTTTCACCTTAAGAAGAACATACAGAAACGCCGTTGCCTTCCCCACAACCTTATCGGATGCAGAAAAGAAGCTGAAATCATTACCGCTCAAAAGGAAGTTATAGAGAGGCTTTACCCCTCGCTCTTTCGAGGTAACCACAGTTTCCCCTTTACAGAGAACGCAGGTAAAGCCACCGCTTTTGAGAATATCCTTCGCAGTATTCAGATCATTCATTTTTTGAGCCTCTTTACAAAGTCAGACATCATTTCGCTGATCTTAATGCTCTGGGGACACACTGCCTCACAAGCTCTGCAGCCGATGCAGACTGAAGGCTTTTTATCCTCAGGGAGAGCATTTGCCGCCATTGTTGAATGATAGTCTCCGTCCGAATAGACATGCTCGTTGTAAATCTCAATTATCTGAGGTATCTCAAGCTCCATGGGGCAGTACGGTGTACAGTAACGACAGGCGGTGCATGGAAGGGTCGTCTTGGAGGTAATCGCCTCTGCTACATCAAAGAGTGCCGTAAGCTCATTATCATCAAGAGGCTTCTCCTCTTTGAAGATATCAATATTCTCTTTGAGCTGATTAAAATCTGACATACCGGAAAGGGTGACCACAACTTCGGGAACAGTCTGGATAAATCTGAATGCCCACTCAACAGCTTTTGAATCGGGGCGATACTCTTTGAGCTTATCTTCATATTCTTTTTCAAGACTTGCGAGTTTTCCGCCACGGACAGGCTCCATGACCCATATAGGCAGATTTCTCTCATGAAGAAGTTCCACCAATGCCTTGGCATTCTGGAGCTTCCAGTCTATCCAGTTGAGCTGGATCTGACAGAATTCCATTTCCTCTGAGTAAACCTCGAGAAAACGCTTTACTGTCTCCAGAGAGCCATGGTTAGAAAAACCCAGATGGCGGATACGACCGGCCTTCTTCTGCTTCACAAAATAGTCAAGGATCCCAAACTTCGGATCAAGATAAGCATCGATATTCATCTCACATACGTTATGTATGAGATAGAAATCAAAATACTCCACCTGACACTTCTGAAGCTGCTTCTCAAAAATCTCCTCTGCCTTATCCATATTATTAAGGTCGTATCCCGGGAATTTGGATGCAAGACAGAAGCTATCTCTGGGATATGCTTTAAGTGTCTCTCCCATTACGATCTCAGATTCGCCGTTATGATATCCCCATGCGGTATCGTAGTAATTAATACCGTTTTCCATGGCATACTTAACCATTTCGGATACAGCTTCCCTATCTATTTTCTGAGTATCATCTTTACAAAGAGGAAGTCTCATACATCCCATACCGAGAGATGAGAGTTTATGTTCTTTAAAGCTTTTATAAATCATAATTATCACCTCATAGTCTTCTCTTCATTTTATATGTTGATTATACTACAAAAGCACGTATTAGCAAAGTATTATTTTAAGCTTATATCTCAAACTGTGATATATTGTAATTTCCTCAGGCTTATGATATAATTCTAAGGTTATATCTACTTAATTTCTAAGGAGTTATTATGAGTATTCTTAATGTTGAGCATCTGACACACGGATTCGGTGACAGAGCTATATTTGATGATGTTTCATTCCGGCTCTTAAAAGGTGAGCATATCGGACTTATCGGTGCTAACGGCGAAGGTAAATCCACCTTTATGAATATCGTTACAGGCAAGCTTATGCCTGATGAAGGAACAGTTGAATGGTCAAAGAACGTCCGTGTGGGCTATCTTGACCAGCACACAGCACTCACCCCCGGTATGACCATTGAGGATGTGCTGAAGAGTGCTTTCTCCTATCTCTTTGAGCTTGAGGAAAAGATGAACAGCATCTGCGATGCTCTGGGTGATGCAGATGAGGACACAATGGCTGAGATGCTGGAGGAACTGGGCACAATTCAGGATACCCTGACACTTCACGACTTCTATGTAATCGATGCGAAGGTTGAGGAGGTAGCCCGTGCTTTGGGTCTTGCTGACCTTGGCCTCGATAGAGATGTTACGGACCTCAGCGGCGGTCAGAGAACAAAGGTACTCCTTGCAAAGCTTCTCCTTGAAAAGCCTGACATTCTCCTCCTTGACGAGCCTACCAACTACCTCGACGAGGAGCATATCACCTGGCTTAAGCGTTACCTCATTGACTACGAGAACGCCTTCATCCTTATCTCTCATGACATTCCCTTCCTCAACGAGGTAATCAATATAATCTACCACATGGAAAATCAGAAGCTTGACAGATATGTGGGCGACTACCACCACTTTGAGGAAGTTCACGCAATGAAAAAGGCTCAGCTTGAGGCTGCTTACAAGAGACAGCAGCAGGAAATAAGCGAGCTTAAGGACTTTGTGGCAAGAAACAAGGCAAGAGTTTCCACAAGAAATATGGCCATGTCCAGACAGAAGCTCCTTGATAAGATGGATGTTATCGAACTTGCCGCAGAAAAGCCCAAGCCTGAGTTTAATTTCAGATCGGGCAGAGCTCCCGGAAAGTTTATTTTTGAGGCAGAGGACCTTGTTATAGGCTATGACGAGCCCCTCTCAAAGCCTCTAACCATCCACATGGAGAGAGGTCAGAAGATCGCTCTCACAGGTGCCAACGGTATCGGCAAGACTACCCTTCTTAAGAGCATTCTGGGAATCATTCCTCCCCTTTCAGGCAAGGTCGAGCTTGGTGATAATCTGCTTATCGGTTACTTTGAGCAGGAATTCACAGGAGATAAGACGGTTACCTGCATCGAGGAAATATGGAAGGACTTCCCCTCTTTAGGTCAGCACGAGGTGCGTGCCGCCCTTGCAAAATGCGGTCTGACTACAAAGCATATTGAGAGCCAGGTGAGAGTTTTAAGCGGTGGTGAACAGGCAAAGGTTCGACTTTGTAAGCTTATCAACAAGGAAACCAACGTACTTTTACTTGACGAGCCTACAAACCATCTTGACGTTGATGCCAAGGATGAGCTCAAGCGTGCTTTAAAAGAGTACAAAGGAAGCATTCTCATTATCTGTCACGAGCCTGAATTCTATATGGACGTTGTGGATGAGGTTTGGGACTGCACAAAATGGACCACCAAAATATTCTGATAAATATACGGGGAGAATTTTATGGAAAGCAGGAGAAATGAACTTAAAGGCTCTGTTGCCGCACTTATTGTCAATATAATATTCGGCTTGAGCTTTCTTTTCTCTAAGGTTGCACTGAGCTATTCCCATCCGCTGATTATTCTCTCCATGAGATTCACTGTAGCATTTATTGCTCTGAATCTGCTGTGGGCCTTTGGTGTAGTAAAGCTTGAACTTCGAGGCAAGCCAAAGAAGAGAATCCTCCTTATGGCACTTGCCCAGCCTCTTCTCTACTTTATCTTTGAGCTTTACGGAATCAAGAATACCTCAAGCGCACTTTCAGGCGTTATTATCTCCTTGGTGCCTGTAGTGGTAATCGTACTTTCAACTCTTGTTCTAAAAGAAAAGCCCACCCTGTCACAAATAATCTTCTCTGCACTTTCTCTATGTGCTGTTGCGGTTATAAGCATTCTTACCAATGACGGTGCTGAGAACAAGATATACGGCATACTGCTTCTGCTGGGGGCAACGCTCTGTGCCGCTGTGTTTAACATCTTAAGCCGAAGCGAATCGAAAAACTACTCTCCTTTCGAGCGTACTTACATAATGTTCCTTATAGGCACTGTAGGCTTTAACTTAATATCTCTCCTTTCATTGAGGGGAAGCTACATCGCTGAGTTTATAGGTGCTGTGTCACATATAGAATTCTGGGGAGCAATCTTCTATTTATCCATTCTTTCATCTATAGTGGCCTTTATGCTTTATAACTACTCCACCACTGTCATAAGTCCCATAAAGTCCGCATCTTTCTCTAATCTTATCACTGTTGTATCGGTGCTGGCAGGACTGCTGATACTCAAAGAAAGCATGTCCCCCTTACAGCTTATCTGCTGTGGACTTATTATTATCGGCGTCTTTGGAGTGAATAAGTAACACATATAAATTAAGACCGTCTGCAATTAATTAGCAGACGGTCTTATTATTTATTATCAGAGTATCTCAAGCTCCAGTTCGTTATCATTTGCTTTAAGATGAATTCCGATGATAGCACCCTCACCACGGAGGATCATCTCCTGAGCTATTCTCTCCTCTACTTCCTTGCGGATGATATTTCTCAGGTCTCTTGCACCGCTCTTGCCCTCGGTTATTTTGCCGGCAATGACAGCACCTGCTTCATCGTCAAAGGTAAAGCGAATACCCTTTTCCTTAAGAGTATCAACATACTCTGAAAGCATAAGGTTTGCGATCTTTTTGAGGTCTTCCTTCTCAAGGTGACGGAACACGATAACCTCATCAACTCGGGCGATAAATTCAGGTCTGAGGAACTCGGAGAGAGCCTTCATAACCTTTTCTCTGGTGGCGTCATCTTCGCTCTTTCCGAAGCCCAGAGCATTCTCTCGTCTGTCGGAGCCCGCGTTTGAGGTCATAACGATTACGGTGTTCTCGAAATTCACAACTCTGCCGTGAGCATCTGTAAGTCTTCCCTCGTCAAGAATCTGAAGAAGGATGTTGAGAACATCGGGATGAGCCTTTTCTATCTCATCAAAGAGAAGAACGCTGTAGGGTCTGCGGCGCACCTTCTCGGTCACCTGACCTGCCTCGTCATAGCCTACGTATCCGGGAGGAGATCCGATGATCTTGGAGACTGAGTGCTTCTCCATAAACTCGGACATATCAAGGCGAATGAGGGTTTCGGGAGTATCAAAAAGCTCTGTGGAAAGCACCTTTACAAGCTCGGTCTTACCAACACCTGTGGGACCTACGAAGATGAAGGATGCAGGTCTTCTTCTGGGAGAGATCTGAACACGGCTGCGCTTGATGGCACTGGAGAGAGCCTTTACAGCCTCGTCCTGACCGATGATCTTTTTCTTGATGCCGTCCTCGATATTTGCAAGCTTCAGAAGCTCATTTTCACGAACATGGGTTGAGGGAATACCTGTCCAGAGCTCAATAACCTTGGCAAGGTCCTCCTCGGTAACTACAGTGCTGAGTGCTTCCTCGGGAATTGCGGAGATCTCCTGCTCCAGCTTTGCAAGCTCGCTTTTGACCGTTGCAAGCTGCTCATAGTCAACCTCTTCGCTGGTTGAAAGCTTCTCCTGACGGAGAGTAAGCTCCTTCTTCTGTGTGGAGAGTTTCTCATAATGCTCTCTCTCTTTATTTCTGAGGGATGCACAGGCACCTGCTTCGTCCAGAAGGTCAATAGCCTTATCAGGGAGGAAGCGGTCTGTGATGTATCTTTCTGAGAATATAACAGCCTTGCGGATGGTGTCGGGATTTACTATTACATTATGATGTGCTTCGTAGTAATCCTTGATGCCCTCAAGTACCTCAATAGTCTCGGAAACAGAGGGCTCTGCAACCTTGACAGGCTGAAAACGTCTCTCTAAAGCAGAGTCCTTTTCGATGTACTTTCTGTATTCATTGAAGGTTGTGGCACCGATAACCTGAATCTCACCTCTGGAGAGAGCAGGCTTTAAGATATTTGCGGCATTCATAGAGCCTTCTGCATCGCCTGTACCCACAAGATTATGAACCTCATCAATGAAGAGTATGATATTGCCGAGTGCCTTTACCTCTTCGGTAAGACCCTTGATACGGCTTTCAAACTGACCTCTGAACTGGGTTCCTGCTACAAGAGAGGTAAGGTCAAGAAGATGTATTTCCTTATTCATAAGTCTCTGAGGCACATTACCCTCAGCTATCCTCAGTGCCAGACCCTCGGCGATAGCGGTCTTACCTACACCCGGTTCACCGATAAGGCAAGGGTTATTCTTACTGCGTCTCGAGAGGATCTGAACAACACGCTCTATCTCCTTATCTCTGCCGATGATTCTGTCGGTCTTGCCCTCTTTTGCCTTTCTGGTCAGGTCGTAGCAATAGAGATTAAGGAATTTTCTTTCCTTTTTCTCCTTCTTCTCCTGCTTTTTGGTCTTGCCTTGAGAGGAACTTGCGCCCTTCTGAGCGCCGCCAAAGAAATTATTGAAGAATGTGGGAAATGCAGGTGCGCCGCCGGGAGAGAAATCCTTGTCCTTGTCTTCCTCTTCGGGGGTATCATTTTCCTCAAGCTGCATCTGCTCTGTCATTTCCTCCTTGAGAGAGTTCATCATCTCGGAAAGATCTCCTGATTCGGAAAGATTCTCCATCATAGAGCCCATCTGCTCCTCGATGTTTTCAAGGTCCTCGTCAGATATACCCATTTTCTCCATAAGGCTGTCAAGAGGCTTGATGCCAAGCTCCTTGGCGCATGTAAGACAATAGCCCACGGGGCTTTCGTCATCCTTGTTAGTAGATACAAATACTACTGCTGTGCGTTTACCGCAACGGGAACATAACATAGATTTACTCCTTAATTAACAATTTGAGTCTTTTCCTTTGACTCAGCTTTCTCTTCCGTATTCTTTACAAGCTCTTTGAAGATTCTCGAATATCTGAAGAGAGAATATAACATAATCACTGCTGTAATTGAAAGAAGAATGAATGATACGATTTCAAATCTTTCAACTTTAACAATGAGATCAAACACAACTATAATGGACACGCTCAGATAAAAGCAGATGGTGCCGACTTTTCCGTACCACTCTGCGGCACAAGGCATTATGCCCTTATTTATAAGGTAGGATGCACCTGCCACCATGGTGATATCTTTGAGAATCAGCAGGGCTGTAACAGGGATAACCATGGGTTTTGCAAAAGAAAGGCAGATACCTACACTGAGCAGTGTCAGCTTGTCGGCTATTGGGTCAAGAACCTTGCCAAGCTTTGTCACCTGACCGAGGGCTCTTGCCAGAAAGCCGTCGATGCAGTCCGATAAGCCTGATATTACAAGACAAACCGCTGCATACACATATTTTTTACTTGCAAAAAGGCAAACAAAAGGGATTATGAGTAGTATTCTGATATAGCTAAGAAAGTTTGGAATCGTAAACACATTACGGATGCTCAGTTCAAATTCCTTCTTAATATCCACTTTAATCACTCCTAAACGCCTAATTCTTTAACTGTACTTATTTTATATGTAAGTTGTCTGAGCAGAAAACCCAGTTCCTTGGAACACACAAAAGAAATTACCTTTGAGCTCAGCACATAGTCCATACTGAAGATTTCAATGTCGCTTGAGATAAACGGTAAAGCGACCCATATAAGGGTAGCGAGCAAGAACACAACTATAACACCTTCAACAAAGCCCAAGCCTGCTCCGATCAGGGAATCCGCAAGGGATAAAAGAGGAATTCTGATCTTTCCTCCCAGCTTTCTTGCAATGATCTGAAAGATTATAAGAAACACAATGAAGAAAAGCACAAAGAGAATACAGGTGATTATACCGGTTGCAGGGCTTCTGAGTATTGCAGAAACTGCCTGAGGAAGACCGAAGCTTCCCTCCTCCTGCACCTCAAGAAGATACTCTGTAAGGCGGGGCGCTGTGTAGTCAAACTGCTCAAGCACCGAGAGAAGCACTGCAGGGATTGCCATAACCGCCTTATTTGCCGCCTCAAAGCACTCCTGCTGAGAAAGGCTCTCAAGGCTGTCTTCAACAGCATTAATAACCATTGGACCCACAAAGCTGTCGTAAACTACAGGTGACAGCCATCGGGAAACTCCTATTGCCACAACTGCTGCAAGCACAAAGGACAAAAGAGACATAAGGGAACTTACCATACCTCTTCTGTAGCCTGAAAATGTGAGCAGACAAACAATTACAAGAAAAACAATATCGTAGAGCATTTAGTCTCTCCTTAAAACTGTTATCCGATATTACGGAGCATTATCTGGTCAATGCCAAGCAGATAGAAATTCTTATCGGAGAAAAGTCTCAGACCTATGCAGTTGGCTTTGATCTCTTTCTGAGCGACGGACTTACCTGAAGTCTCATAAAGGTAAACACAGTTGTCGTCCATCACGGCAAATTTTCCCTCGAAGGTGCTGAGGGATTTTATCTTGTAGGATGTATCAAGGGTGGTCTCAGTTTCTCCCTTGGTATCAGCAACCACAACTGTACAGTTTCTGCCGTCACCGCTTCGGGATACAGAATACGCCACATAGCCCTTATCCGTATTGAAGTCATAGGCTGTCAGGGTCTTTTCATAGAAAGAGTTTTTTGAATACTCAGAAAAATCCTTGCCGAACACATGGTAGGTTCCCTTACCGCCTACTGCACATATCTCCTTATCAGAGAGGAATTCACAGTCAACGAGAGTGTCGCCATATACCTCATGGATATATACGGGAGAGGAGCTGTTGAAATCTATTACATAAATAACGCTTACAGCGGAGCCACCCTCTGCACTTACTCCGCAGAGTGCCGCTTTCTTGCCGTCTTTGCTCAGAGCCATGGAGGTTATGTAGTAATCTGCAAAATAATATTCATATCTCAGGGTATTGTCTTCATTATAGGCAGAGAGCTTGCCGAGATATCCGCTGCTCTCTGTAAGCAGGGCATACACTCCCTCGTCGGTAATATCACCAAGATAGATATTATTCTGTGCAGAGGAGCTGTGAGTAACTCCTTCATCGGAGAAAAGTTTGAAGCCCTTTGAGCCTAGATCATACACCATGGCGGATTTGTCTGAAACCTCAAGATAAGGAGAGGCAAAGCCCAGCTGCTCCTTCACAACTTCTTTGCCGAGATAATCCACATAAACAAATGAGGTATCGCTTGAATAGGCTATTCCTTCGGAGAATTCACGGAAGTTGCCGGGAGTCACCCGAGATCCAGAAAAGTCCATTGTGAACTCCTGATACTTCTTGCCTGAGCAAAGAGTAAAAAACTCTGTGGTGACAGATACAACAATGAAAATAGCAAGGAAAAGGATGATTCCCATTGCTATGAGTATCTTCTTTTTATCAAGCTTCAAAGCTTTTTTATTATCTTCCTTTTCATAATCATCAAGAGGAAGCTCCTCGAAGCTTAAAACCTCTCGGTCATTCTTTTTCTTCTTAAATTCGAAATGAAAAGGATTCTTTTTATTCTTACTCAAATTTATCCCTCCCAATAGAGGATAATTATAAAGTTAAATGTCATAAAAAACCTTGTCAAGGTAAAGTCCGCAGGCAGGAGCTGTCACTCCTGAAGCGTTTCTGTCAAGAGCATTGAGCATAGAGGGTATTGAATCCTCAGGAAAAGTTCCGTCATTTATACCCAGAAGCGTACCTACCATTATACGAACCATATTGTAAAGAAATCCGTCACCGGTGACAGAAAAATAAACCATATCCCCCTGACGGGTAACAGAGAATTCCTTTATCGTTCTCACAAAGTCCCCCTTTTCCCTTTTATCGAGGGTACAGAAGGAGGTGAAATCGTGACTGCCCACAAAGCTCTGTGCAGCTCTGTGAAGTTTTTCTTCATCAAGCTTCCAGCGGTAGCGAAGGGCTCTGTCACGAAGAAAAGGATCTCTTACAGCACTGTTGTGAACTTTATATACATAGCGTTTGCCGAGAGCATTGTAGCGAGCATGAAAGTCAAGAGGTACTTCCCTGACCTCCTTGACGGCTACGGTATCGGGCAGATGGGAATTCATTGCAACAGCGAAACGCTCTGCAGGAATTCTGTGGGTGGTTTTCATACTGACACAGAACATATTTGCATGAACTCCCGAATCCGTACGGCTGCAGCCCTTGATATCCGGACACTCCCCTATAATTTCCCTCACCGCATTCTGGAAAACCTCCTGAACGGTTACTGCATTATTCTGAATCTGCCATCCGTGGAAGGCACTGCCGTCATAGGAAAGTGTAAAGAGAAGATTTCTCTCTTCTCCTGATGATTCGGTTTTCTCTTTCTCCTCTGTATCATTTACAGAAAGATGTTGCATAAGATCACTCCTGCTGTAATGAGAGCCATAACTCCAAGGGCTACATAGTCTCTGTATGATGCACGAAGCTGTTTCATCCTTGTTCTGCCGCTACCACCCTGATAGCATCTGCACTCCATTGCCATTGCAAGGTCAAATGCTCTGCGAAAAGCTGATACAAACAGAGGTACCAGAACGGGAATAAGAGCCTTGATACGCTTTATGATATTTCCGCTTTCCATATCAGCTCCACGTGCCTTCTGAGCTGACATTATTTTGTCGGTCTCTTCAAGAAGAGTGGGAACAAAGCGGAGAGCTATGGTCATCATCATTGCGATTTCATGAACTCTGACACCGATGAAGCTTAAGGGCTTCATAAGCCTTTCAAGAGCATCTGTCAGGTCTGTGGGAGATGTGGTGAAGGTAAGGGATGAGCTTATAATCACAAGGGACACGATCCTCACCGTAACGAAGGCGGCACGGCTGAGGCCATCCGCTGTAATTTTAAATATCCACCACTCAAAGATCGGCTCTCCCGTACCATAGAAGATATTGAGAAGAGATGTGATAACGATGATAAGGATGATGGTCTTCATACTCTTTAAAAAGAGCTTGAGAGGCACCTTACTGAGTGCCACAGAGAGAACTGTAATCACAGTTGCCGCTGCCAGAGCATAGAAGTTAAAGGTGCAGAAAAGCAGAACGATGGAGGCTATCATCATCATTATCTTGAATCTGGGGTCGATTTTATGAAGTATTCCGTTCGAGGGGTAAAACTGACCTATTGTGATGTCACGAATCATAGCTTACCCTCCTTTTTAAGAAGAGCTACTATTTCATCGAAAGCCTGTCCCACAGTTAAAATATCAGGGGAAAGATCAATTCCTGCTTTTCTCAGCTCCTGTGTAATTTTTGTGATCTGAGGAAGCTTAAGGCCCATCTTCTCCAGCCTCTCGCCTTCGGAAAATACTTCCTTTGTGGGAAGGAGCATCTCGCATCGGGACTTGTTCATTACAAGAACTCTGTCTGCGATCTTTGCAATGTCCTCCATATTGTGAGATACAAGAAGCACTGTGTTCATGCGTGCCTTATGATAAGCATTTATCTGAGAGAGAAGCACTTCCTTACCCATAGGATCAAGTCCTGCGGTGGGCTCATCAAGGATAAGGATCTCGGGGTCCATTGCGATAACTCCTGCAATAGCCGCACGACGCTTCTCCCCTCCTGACAGATCAAAGGGAGAACGATTGAGAAGTTCGGGTTTAAGTCCTGTGAACTCTGCCGCCTTCTTTACTCTCTCCTTAATTGCCTCCTCAGGAAGACCCATATTTTTGGGACCAAAGGCGATATCCTTTGCAACCGTCTCCTCAAAAAGCTGATTCTCGGGGTACTGGAAAACAAGTCCTACCCTGAATCTCAGCTCTCTGAGCTTCTTCTTATCCGCAAAGATATCCTCGCCCTCGAGGTAAACCTTGCCTGAGGTTGGGGTAATCAGTCCGTTGAGCATCTGCATCAGGGTGGATTTACCCGAGCCGGTGTGACCGATAACTCCAATAACCTCGCCTTTGTTGATTTCAATATTTACATTATCTACGGCAGTTTTCTCAAAGGGAGTACCTTTGCCGTAGGTAAAAGTCAGATTTTCTGTACGAAGGGCTACACTCATTTCAGCACCTCCAGAAGCATTTCAATACACTCATCGGTATCAATGGGAAGCTTTTCCATCTTTACACCATAGTCTCTGAGCCTCTTTGAAAGCTTTGTTGCCTGAGGCACATCAAGACGGTGACGCTTTAAAAGCTCCACCTGAGAAAAGACCTCGTGAGGTGTACCCTCTGTGAGGATGTTGCCCTTGTCCATTACAACAACACGATGGGAATCCACAGTCTCGTCCATATTGTGGGTAATGAGGATAACCGTGATGCCTCTTTCCCTGTTAAGCTTTGTAATGGCGGAGATTACCTCCTGCCTGCCTCTGGGGTCAAGCATTGCGGTGGGTTCATCCAGAACAATGCAGTCGGGCTCCATAGCAAGAATACCTGCAATGGCAATTCTCTGCTTCTGTCCGCCTGATAGCTTATAAGGTGAGTGGTGTCTGTACTCGTACATATCCACAGCCTTGAGGGATGAATCCACAAGCTCACGGATCTTTTTAGGCTCTATGCCAAGATTCTCGGGACCGAATGCCACATCCTCCTCAATAACGCTTGCAACCAGCTGATTATCGGGATTCTGAAGCACAAGACCTACCTTGCGGCGGATGTCATAAACCCGCTCCTCGTCCTGAGTATCCATATCCTCAATAAGCATTCTGCCTCCTGTGGGAAGCAGAATTGCATTGAAGTGCTTTGAAAGGGTGGATTTACCCGAGCCGTTGTGTCCGATTACGCTGAGGAACTCACCTTTTTTTACAGTAAGAGAGACGCCCTTCAGAACATCAACGGGTATATTAAATTCTTCTTGTTCATCATCAGCATCGTAGCTGAAAAAGATGTCTTCGGCTTTGATAAAATCCATTTATTTCTCCAAGTGTTTATAGTCTAAAAATCATTTGCTGCCTTCCCAGATAGCTGTACTGCCGCAGGGAAGCACAAGTGAGCTGTCTGAAACCGGCAGTCCGATCTCATCGCAGGTGACCTTTCCTCCGAGTTTAGGGATAATTACTGAACTCAGGATATACTGCATAACCGAGGGGGAAAGTCCTGCTGTGTAGGAATTGAGAATGAAAAAGGAAGCGTCATCTGAGAGGAGCTGTGCGCTGAGTTCAATGAAAGAATATATCTCTGTCTCAAGCTTCCATACCTCTCCCCCGGGGCCTCTGCCATAGGAAGGGGGATCCATAATGATTCCGTCATATTTATTGCCACGGCGGATCTCTCTTTTAACAAACTTGATGCAGTCATCAACAAGCCAGCGGGCAGGCTTATCCTCCAGACCACTCTCCTTTGAGTTGTCTCTTGCCCACTGCACCATGCCCTTTGAGGCATCCACATGGCAAACTCTGGCTCCTGCAGAAAGAGCAGAAAGGCTTGCACAGCCTGTATAGCCAAAGAGGTTGAGGACACTGAGTTCTCTGTCTGCTTCCTTTATCTTCTTGGCGGCAAAATCCCAGTTCACAGCCTGCTCAGGAAAAACACCTGTGTGCTTAAAGCCCATGGTGCGCACATTGAACTTCATGTCATCGTAGGATATGTTCCATCTGTCGGGAAGCTTCTTATATACCTCCCAACGTCCGCCGCCGCTCTGAGAACGGATATACCTTGCGTGGGCAGAAAACCAGCGCTTGTCCTTTTTCTCTGTGTTCCATATTATCTGGGGGTCGGGTCTGATTAAAATAATATCTCCCCAGCGTTCAAGCCTCTCGCCGCCTGAAGCATCAAGAAGCTCATAATCCTTCCATCTGTCTGCAACTCTCATCAGGTGAGTCTGTCCTTGATTACTGCTGCAGTTTCATTGGCAAGACGTGAAATCTCTGCGTAATCCTCGCCCTCAAGCATTACACGGATGATAGGCTCTGTGCCTGAAAGTCTTACCAGTATTCTTCCCCTGCCCTCGAGGATATTTGTAACTCTGGCAATTTCTTCTCTGATCTCCTTATCAGTATAGAAACGGGGCTTGTTCTCGTTGGGAACCTTTACGTTGATTAGAATCTGGGGGAAACGCTCCATCAAAGTAGCGATGGAGGAAAGCTTAGCCTGACGTCTGTTGATGAGGCTTAAAAGCTGTGCGCCTGTGAGCTGACCGTCACCTGTGGTGGAATAATCAAGGCAGATAACATGACCTGACTGCTCACCGCCGATGTTGTAGCCCTCTCTGAGCATTTTTTCGAGAACATATCTGTCGCCAACCTTTGTGGAGACAAAGTTCATACCATTTGCTTCGCAGAATTTCTGGAAGCCCATATTGGTCATAACTGTACCTACAACCGTGTCGTTCTTAAGCTTCTTTCTGCTCTTGAAGTCTGCAGCAATGATAGCGATGATGTAGTCTCCGTCAACCAGCTCGCCGTTATCGTCAACTGCAAGGCATCTGTCAGCATCGCCGTCAAATGCAAGACCTGCATCGAGACCGTGGTCACGGACATACTTCATAAGAATTTCTGTATGAGTGGAGCCGCAGTTTTCATTGATGTTGATTCCGTCAGGGGTATCAAAGAGCATATAGCACTCAGCACCGAGGCCCTCAAAAAGCTTCTTTGCAGTAGGTGAAGCGGAGCCGTTGGAGCAGTCAAGAGCAATTTTCATTCCCTTGAGATCAAAGTCAACAGTACTCTGAACGTGAGCAATGTAGTCATCAACCGCTTCAGTGAGATACTCAACAGAGCCGATGCCGTCAGCCTCTGCTACCTTGTAGGGCTGTTCGTTATCGAGAACGATAGCCTCGATCTGCTCCTCAAGGATATCAGGGAGCTTGTAGCCCTCATCGGAGAATATCTTGATTCCGTTAAATTCAAAGGGGTTGTGGGATGCAGAGATCATAATGCCTGCATCAGCCTTGTACTTTTTGATGAGATATGCAACTGCAGGTGTGGGTACTACACCGAGGATCTTTACATTGGCACCCACGGAGCAAAGACCTGCAACAAGTGCGCCCTCCAGCATATCGCCTGAACGTCTTGTGTCCTTGCCGATTAGAATTGTGGGATGCTCGACCTGATCGCTTGTAAGAACCATTGCGGCTGCTCTGCCGATGTTCATGGCAAGTTCAGGGGTGAGCTCTGTGTTTGCAACGCCTCTGGCGCCGTCTGTTCCGAATAATCTTCCCATACTGATTCCTCCTATATGTTAAATAATGTTGAATTCTTAGTTTTCAGTTTCAAAGAGAGTAGGCTGAGTGTCGTTTGCATCCTTTGGAGCTTTAAGTCCCAGATGCTCATAGGCAAGCCTTGTGACACATCTGCCACGGGGAGTACGGCTGATAAATCCTATCTGCATCAGGTAAGGCTCATAGACATCCTCAATAGTCACAGCCTCCTCACCTATTGCCGCCGCAATGGTGTCAAGTCCCACAGGACCGCCGCCGTAGTTGTTTATCATCGCCATAAGCATTCGTCTGTCGTTCTGGTCAAGGCCAAGAGAATCGACCTCAAGGCGGTCAAGGGCTGTTTTAGCTACCTCATAGGTGATGACACCGTTGGACATTACCTGTGCAAAGTCACGGACACGCTTTAAAAATCTGTTGGCGATTCGGGGTGTTCCTCTTGAACGGGAGGCAAGCTCCAAGGCACCCTCTCTCTCAATATCGATTCCCAGAATACCTGCTGAGCGGGTGATGATATCTGCAAGCTCCTCGATGTTATAGAGCTCAAGTCTCAGCACCACGCCGAAGCGGTCTCTCAGGGGTGCGGAGAGCTGACCTGCTCTGGTGGTAGCACCTACCAATGTGAACTTCGGAAGAGGCAGGTGGTATGAAGCTGCCATCTGACCCTTGCCTGTGATGATATCAATGGCAAAGTCCTCCATTGAGGGGTAGAGTATCTCCTCAACGCTTCTGCTCATACGATGGATCTCGTCAATGAAAAGCACATCGCCGGGGTTGAGGTTAGTAAGCAGAGCCGCCAAGTCGCCGGGCTTTTCAATGGCAGGGCCTGAGGTGATCCTGATATTTACACCCAGCTCATTTGCAATGATAGCTGAGAGGGTGGTCTTACCAAGTCCGGGAGGTCCGTAGAGAAGCACGTGGTCGAGAGGTTCTCCTCTGAGCTTTGCGGCTTCAATATAGACCTTGAGGTTTTCCTTTACCTTCTCCTGACCCACATAGTCGGAAAAGGTTTTGGGTCTTAAGGGGTTATCACCCTCAAGGGTGTCGTGAGGAATCTCCTCAGTATCCACTATTCTGTTTTCAAAATCAAAATCGTCCGTAAATACGTTAGCTGTCATTTTTATCTACCCATTCTCTTAAGAGTCTCTGAAATAAGCTGTTCTACCGTCAGGTCTGAAGGGAGCTTTGAAAGCACGGGAGTTACATCTGCCGCACTGTAGCCCAGAACCGCAAGAGCTGCCACGGCTTTGGGAATATTGCCTGTGTCCCTAATAACGGAGCCCTTTGTCTCAACAATAGCTTCTGAAGTGGCAAAGCCCTTGAGCTTGTCTTTGAGCTCGAGGATAATTCTCTGTGCAAGCTTGGGGCCTACACCCTGAGCTCTTGTCAGGGATTTCACATCTGACATAGTGATGCACATTGCAACCTGCTCGGGAGTAAGCTCAGAGAGAATTGAGAGAGCCATCTTGGGACCTACTCCCGAAACAGAAATAAGGGTTCTGAAGGTGGAAAGCTCAGATAGACTTCCGAAGCCGAAAAGCTCCACGGCATCCTCTCTCACATTGAGGTGAGTGTAAAGGGTAGTCTCTGCGCCCACCTTTACCTGTCTTAAAGTGCTGAGTGTTGTCTGGCATCTGTAGCCCACTCCTGCGCACTCAATGACCACAAAGCCCTGTTCCATATGTATCAAATTTCCTCTGAGTGAATAAAGCATATTTTAACCTCAAATCGAAGAAAAGGCAAAAACCTTCTCGTAGTTTTATTTTTCGGGTGAAACAATGTTGCGTGAAAGGAGCTGTCTTGCACAGCTTCCCATGGCGTGAACGTGGCATATAGCCACCGCAAGGGCATCGCAAGTATCATCAAAGCGGGGCATTCTCGAAAGCTTCAAAAGCCTTTTTGTCATCTCCATAACCTGAGGCTTCTTTGCCTTACCGTAACCCGTAACCCCTGTTTTAACCTGAAGTGGGGTGTATTCATAGACGGGAATCTCTGCAAGCTTTGCGCAGAGAAGGATAACGCCTCTTGCCTCTGCCACCCTGATGGCCGTCTTCTGGTTATTCTGAAAGTAGAGGGATTCTATGGCTATAGCGTCAGGCTTAATTTTTGAGATGAGATTATTCATACCCTCAAAAACAGTCTTAAGCCTCTCCTCAAAGGGGGTGTGAGCTTCTGTGAGGACAGCACCCGAGGTAAGTGCCTGATAGTTGCAGCCACTATACTGCAGCGCTCCATAGCCGACGATAGCATAGCCGGGGTCAATTCCAAGCACTACCATAAAAACACCTCCAAAATTACCCATAATAGCACATAGTGTATTTATTATAACATATATGCTTTGGGATAGCAACTTTTAGATATAAAAGATTTGAGGTTTTTTTGTGAAATTTCTGATAATTTTTAATATAAAAACGCCCTGACGGAAATATGCCAAAGTCAGGGCTGTTAATCACCATAAAAGCTCTACGAAAAAAGTAGTATTATTTTAGTTTTCATACACTTTGAATTCCAATGTATTTTCTCCATAAGAAATATACACTCTGTCTTTATAGACATCATAGGAAAATTCAAAGGTTTTAGAGAGTGCTTCGCTTGTTATGTAGAGCTTATCCCCATCCACAGCATAGACGCCTTCTATCTTGTACCCTTCGTTATCCTCTGGCACTGTAATAGAAAGAGCGGCATAAGACCCCTCAAAGGAGAGCTTTCCGCACACTCCTGAAACATTCTCACAGACCCATGATCTCGAGGTGAGTTCATCAGCAGAGGACGTGGTCACTTTTTGGCAGGCAGAAAAAAAGGGTATCAGAAACAGGAGAAGAGTAAGGAATAATCTTCTTATCAAAATTATCACTCCATAAGTCTTTGTTCTCAAAAGGTATTGAATTCACAAACAAATGATGTATAATAAAAAGAGATATTTTGAGAAAAGAGGTGGCTCAGATGCAGAGAGAGATCAAAACCGAAACAGGCATACTTCAAAGCGACGGCTGTGTGAAAGCTGCAGGCTGGAGCCGTGAGCCTCTTCTTAGATTCGACAAATATCTCTGTAAAAACAGGCTATCACTCTTTGAGCGTGACTGCTTCGTTATAAACGATGAAAATGTCACAGCTATCCTCTCTATTTCCGAGAGAGGTATAAACGCTCAGATCGACGCCCTTATTTTTGACAGAAACAAAGGCACCATTGATAAAAAGAGCCTGAAAAAGTATATGTCCTTCGGAAGTCTGGATATGCCTTCCTCAAGTAAAAACGGAGACACTACTTTCTCCAGCCCCAGAGTAGGCATCAACTTCTCCAATACCGCCCTCAAAAGGTACATCCGAACAGAATTTGTAAACTTCAACAAGGATAAAAATCTTTACATTAATCTTATGCTTGAAGAGAGCATCTCCCAAAGCTTCAACGTAATACTTCCCAAGAAAGAATCAAGGAAGGACTTCTTCCTCAGACGATTTGCTCCCTCTATGAAGGTTTCGGGTGTTATCCGCTTAGGAGGTGCTGAATATAACCTTTCAGCCGATACTGCCACTGCATTTTTAGACTGGCAAAGATACTTTACAAAAGGGAAAAACTACTATCATGCGCTCTATGCAGACAGTGAAATTCTTGGTGATAAATTTTCACTTTGTCTTGCAGGAGGGTTCAGTGATTTTAAAGACGTCTCAGACAACTGCTACTTTTACAAGGGTGAGCTAAATAAACTCTCCCATGTAAAGGCATACGGAAGCGAGGAAAAGGCTCACAAGCCATGGAGGTTCACAGAGGAGACCTCGGGACTCGACATAGTTTTCAAGCCTCTTCTTAAGGGCGGACACCTTATGGCGGAGCGTGTGGGAGACCGATACTTTATCTTCGGCTCACTCTACGGAAGCCTCAACCATTCCCCCTCAGAAACCCTCAAAATAGATGCAATGCCTGCACATCTTGAGTTTACAATTCTCTAAGTATCATAAGTAAAAAACCGAGTTGGAAATCCAACTCGGTTTTGTGTTTATTATTTGGTTTATCCTCTGAGAAGATCACCGAAAACAAAGCTTGCCAGCTCTCTTCTTGCTGTATTCCAGTCATCCACAAGGATAACGGAGCCTGCTTCATTCCAGCCGTAGTACCAGTTGCCGTCTGCAGGCATATGACACTGCTCGATATCATAACCGAGAAGTGTAATTGCATGCTTGAGGAAAAGATCTGTGATCTCAGCTTTCTTGATATCTGTGGTAACCATGGGACCTACTGCATTAACGATATCTACAATATCAGAGAGGGATGCATCGCTCATCTGCTCAATAACTGCAGAAATGAACTTACGCTGACGATCTGTTCTGTCCCAGTCGTCGCCGCCGTAGGTAACACCGCCGTAGGTGCCGCCTCTGTTTCTGGCATACCAGAGAGCCTGATGTCCGTTGAGCTTAACAAGGCCCGGCTCTGCATAGAGATGATACTCACTCTGACCGTTTTCCATAAGCTGGGCATTGATATAGCCGATCTCATTATAGGTTACCTCTACCTCAACACCACCGAGAATATCCACGATATCTCTGAATGTACTGAAGTTTACGGAAGCGTATCTGTCGATCTTAATACCGTAGTTCTGCTCAATAGTCTGAATAGACAGGGAAGCTCCGCCCTGAGAATATGCGTAATTGAGCTTGTGAGGAAAGAGATAAGGAATGTTTACATAGGTGTCACGAAGGAAGGATGTAAGCTTGATCTTCTCGTGAGCACTGTCAATGGACAGAAGGATCATTGTATCGCTTAATGAGCCTGCATCGTCGGTACCAAAGAGCATAATGTTGAGTACGTTGGGATGGCTGAGAAGCTCTGTATCTGTTCTTTCGATATAAACGTTCTCATTACCTTCGGGATTGTCCTGATCAGGATTTTTATTAGGTTTTGTGTTAGTGTTCTGATTACCCTTAAATTCTGTAAGAGCCTGATAATTAGAGAAGCTGTTGATATACTTATTCTCAGCATAAACCAGACCTATACCTGCAATAAGAAGTATGAGAGAAAGCACTCCGCTGACTATTCTGACAGCAAGTATGCCCTTGGAGGTTTTTTTCTTTGTCTTCACCGCTGAGGTGCTTGCCGCCTTTTTAGAATCGCTGAAATGCTCGCCTCTGTTTACAGGCTCCTTATCCTGCTGAGCCTTTGAGATATCAACGTATTTTTCATTTTCATAATCCATAGAAATCTCTCCTTCCGAGAAAGATGTACTGTAGGCTTAATCCCCGAAGAGGAAGCTGTGAAAATCCTCACGGGTCTTCTGCCAGTCATCAACATATATTATGTCGCCTGCATAGTTTACATCGTAGTGCCAGGTGTCCTCTGAGGGCATGGATGCCTTTTTGAGGTCATAGCCCAAATAAAAAGGTGCTCTGTAAAACAGGGACATTATTTCTTTTTCTGTAAGGTTTGTAGTAAGGTGAGGAGATACCGCCTTTGCAATTTTCAGAAGCTTCAGAGGAGAGGCTTCTGAAAGGGACGAAAATACAGCCTCAAGGAATTTCCTCTGTCTCTCTGTTCTGTCCCAGTCGGTGCCTTCTGTGAAATCCACACCGTTAATAATATCTCCGCCACGGTTTCTGGCATACCAGAGAGCCTGTGTGCCGTTGAGTTTTACAAGTCCCGCCTGAGCATCAAGGTACTCTGTCTGATTATTCTGAGCTATCTGGCAGTTTATATAAAGAATCTCTCTGTCGGTAAGCTCTATCTCCACCCCACCAAGGGTATCCACAATGGTGCGGAAGGTTTCAAAATTCACGCTCACATAGTTTTCAACTTCAACGCCGAAGTTTGCCTCGATGGTGTTAAGCGCTAAAGGAATAGAGCCGTAAGCAAAGGCGTTTGTGAGTTTAGTGTGATAGGTTCCCTCGGGATTCTCCTCATCGGGACAATAAACAAGGGTATCACGCTGAAAGGATGTGAGTTTTATCTCCTTGTGCCTCTTATCAATAGAGAGCATAATCATGGAGTCGCTTCTGGCGCCTCCCTCTGTGTCGCTGTCAATTCCGAAAAGCATAATGTTCTGAACCTTTTTATCGGAGACAAGCTCATCAGAAGAATAAGTATCGAACTCATCGTCACCCGAAGCTGAAAATGCAGCGTCGGGATAATCTTTGAAATTCAACTTACTTATGTAGTTCTTGAACACAAGGGAAACAATTCCGAACAAAGCAAGTATAACAACAAGGACTATGCTGATAAAAGAAAGAAGTTTTCTTTTAAATCTGCTCTTTTTACGCTTCGGCTTTTTATCACCGTGAGAAGCACCTTTTCTCCCACGGCTGTTACTGTAGATTTCCCTAGATCCTGAGTGACTGTAAATATCCTCATACTCAAAACTTCCCGTTCTCTTCTTTGAGGAGTTTACATATCCATCGTCAAAATCCTGAGAATCATCTGCAAATCTGTCAAAATCGTAGTTCATAATAAGTCCCCTTTATGGCCTTTTCCCAAAGAAAAAGCAAAGACGGATATACAAAACTCTTATTATTATACAACTGCTGTTTTCTGTTATTTTTCCACTATCGAATTATGGCTATATTTCTGAGAGTTTTTTGCATCTTGTCACACAGTTAAAAGACAGATTTCATAAAGCTGTCACATCCGCACAAAAACTTGTTAATAAATGCGTAAATTATTTCATATCATCAAGGCTTAAGCTGTATGAGGGAAGGAATTCCTCCATAAAAATGTCAAGCACCGGCATGTTCATTTGACGAAGAGAATCTAATGTTGCGTGCTTTGCTTTGAGAAATTCATTATTTCCGAGAGAGGTCTCATCAATACACTTGATAAGTGCAGAAAGCTTGTCCGCAGCCTTGACAAATTTAAGAAGGTCTTTGTCGAAATTTTCCTCTGCCACAAGAGGTTCGTATTCCTCTCTGATATCCTCGGGGAGCATAGAGAGCAATCGCATTTCTGCTACTGATTCAATATGCTTATAAGCGCTCTTTATATCCTCGTTATAGTACTTTACGGGTGTGGGAAGATCACCTGTGATTATCTCGCTTGCATCGTGAAAAAGCCCAAGAACAGCGGCTCTGTCTGATGAAAAGTCAGTACCCAGACGCTTGTTTGAAAGGGTTACGAGAGCATGGGAAAGCACCGCAACATCAAGGCTGTGCTCCGCAATATTCTCCTCCTTCAGATTATTCATAAGACCCCAACGGTTTATATATTTCATTCTGCTGAGCATTGCAAAAAAATGTGAACTCATTTTTTACTCTCTCCTAAAAATTTATAGTGCATTTTTAAAACCAATATGCTATAATAATGATTATATAATAATATTACTATGGGGTAAAGTAGTTTTTTATATTTTAATGGAGGTAAATTATGAGTTTTGGTAAAAAAATACTTGATTATAAAGAAGAATTCCTCAGAGATTTTGACGAGCTTCTTAGAATTAAGAGCGTATATGCAGAGAGCCCTCAGAAGTGCAAGGAGGCACTTGACTGGATGCTAAGTAAAGCAGAAGAGTTCGGACTTAACGTAAAGAACATTGAGAACAAAGCAGGCCACGCAGAGCTGGGTCAGGGCGGTAAGCTCTGTGCTACCCTTACCCACCTTGATGTTGTGCCTGCAGGAAACGACTGGCAGTGCGACCCCTTTATGCTTAACCTTATTGACGGCAAATACATCGGCAGAGGCGTAGCTGACGACAAAGGTCCTGCACTGCTTACCCTTTACTGTCTTAGAGCTTTAAAGGATGCAGGTGTTGAGGGCAAAAACACCTTAAGAGCCATCTTCGGAACAGATGAAGAGGTAGGTATGACTGATGTTGTTGCCTACTTTGCAAACGAAGAGATGCCCGAGATTTCCTTTACACCCGATTCAGGCTACGGCATCTGCTCCGCTGAAAAGGGAATTCTTCAGCTCGAGATCTCCACGAAAAACCACAACTGCGAGATCCTCTCACAGCTTAAGGGCGGCACCGCAACCAATGCAGTTCCCGACAGAGCCTATGCTCTTCTCAACTGCACCGAAAATGATGACCATCAGCTTATGCGCCTCGCAGATGCAAAGACAGGCGATTTCGAGTTCAAATACACCATCGACGGACTTATGATAATAAGCCACGGCAAGGCAGCTCACGCCTGTGAGCCTCACCTTGGTCACAACGCCATCCTTGAGCTTGTTGACCTTTTAAGCTCAAACTTCAACTTTGATGTTCTGGGTAATCTCTGTGCATTTATTAACACTAATTTCCATCTTGAGTACGACGGCACCTCCCTCGGTATGAGAATGCGTGATTCACAGTCAGGTTCACTTACAGCCTGCCTTTCCACCATTGATATTGACGAAAACAGAGCTCGTGCTACCATCGACATCAGATATCCCGTTACCTTCGGCGGCAAGGAGCTTATCAGAAGAGTTAAAAAGGCTGCCGAATTTGAAAATGTTGATGTCAAGGTGCTGGGTCATACTATGCCCCTTTGCCTTGATGAAACAAAGCCCGTTATCAACATCCTCAAAAATGCTTACACAGAAATTATGGGTGAAGAGCCTCTTATGTACTCCACAGGCGGCGGCACATACGCCAGAAAGCTCGGCGGCGGAGGTGTTGCCTTCGGTCCTGTGTTCCCCGGCGAGGATGCAAGACTTCACAACACAAACGAAGGCATCAGCGAGGAAAGCTTCTGGAAGCACGCTCAGATCTGCCTTGAGGCAATGTACGGAATGTTTACCTATGAGGGTGAATAATAACTGAGCTTGCGCTCTCAGTTTTATAGAAGGTTCAGATATGAAAACTACAAAAGCCATTAAAAAGGAAGCAGCTCTCATACTTCGGGAGGGCAACTGGTTTGCTGCGGTGGGAGCTTTCTTCGTATCTCTGCTGGGGGCTGTAGCATCAAGCTACCTTGTCTCCCTGATACTTACTATATGCTCCCCCCTCCTTGACTTTTTATCCGAAATATTAATAAACAACGTGCTTCCCTTGCTCACCACAGAGATGAGCCAGAGAGAGACAAATTCCCTTGAGACGCTCATACCGTATCTTATTACGGGACTTGGCTACCTTGCTTTTATGGTACCTCTTATGATTCTTCTGATGCCTCTCTTTATGGGAGCGGTAAGATATGCAAGGAGTATTGCATATAACGGATTCACCCCTTTTTCTGAGGTCTTCTGTTATATGAGAAAGGATTACCTGAAGGCTCTGAGAGTTGGCACATCCGTTACCTACTCCTGCCTCTGGAGAATTCTTCTCTCATTTATTCCCGTAAGCCTTGCTCGAAATCTGCTTATTATCGCAGGTTTATTCGACAATACTCTTGATTTTTCTACGGCTTTATGCTATGTTATTCTCTGTGCAATTATATATCTGTGCACACTTCTCAGTGCAAAACTATGCTTAAAGTATCTGTTTGCGCTGTTTTCCTTTTTTGAAAACGAAAATGTAAAAGTCAAAGATTCAGTTAATCTTATGGAGTTTATGCCCAAGGATAAGAAGAGACTCCCCTTTGCGCTTTTCTTTTCCCTTTCACTTTGGATAATGCTTTGCTACTTTGTTATCCCTGTTATTTTTATTTTACCCTATGTTCTGATGTGCTTCTTCGTACTTCAGAAAAACTTCTATAACGATAACGAGAAAAATAAGGATGAGTAAAATATGTTAGTTTCACTTTGTGTAATTGCATATAACGAGGAGAAAGTTCTCAACGGTCTTTTCAGAAACATTGCCACTCAGAGTTATCCTCATGATAAAATCGAGGTAATTCTTGTTGACAGCCAATCTACTGATAACACCCGTGCTATGATGGAGGACTTCAAGAATACCGAGTATAATTTCAAAAGAGTTGAGGTTGTCACTAACTCTAAAAAGAAGCAGGCTAGTGCATGGAACTGCGCTCTTTGCGAGGCAAAGGGTGATGTTATCATCAGAATCGATGCCCATGCTCAGATTCCCCGTGACTTTATTAAGAGAAGCGTTGAGAATCTCGAGGAGGGCGAACATATCGTAGGCGGCGGAAGGCCCAACATTGTTGATAATGAAACCCCTTGGAAGCTTACGCTTCTTGCCGCTGAAGAGTCTCTTTTCGGCAGCTCTATTGCCGAATACAGACGTCCCACAGAAAAGAAGGAATACCACGATTCCCTCTTCCATGCCGCATACAGACGTGAGGTGTTTGAGAAGGTCGGAGGATTTAATGAAGCTCTTGGCAGAACCGAAGATAACGAGCTTCACTATCGAATCCGTGAAGCAGGCTATAAAATGTGCAGCTGTCCTGACATTATCTCATTTCAGCACACAAGAAGCACCTTCAAGAACATGGTAAAGCAGAAGTTCGGAAACGGCTTCTGGATAGGGCTTACCTTTGGTGTCTGTCCCGGATGTCTCTCCTACTTCCACTTTGTTCCTTTCCTTTTTCTTATTGCACTGACCCTCTTTACTGTAATTGCATGCTTTGGTTATCTCTATCCTCTGATGTTCCTGACCCTTGCATACAGTATGTTTGATGTTGTTAATACAGTCGGCTGTTTTGCTACAAAGAAGATACAGCCTCATTTCATATTCTTACCCTTCCTCTTCCCTGTACTTCACATTGCTTACGGTGTGGGTACACTCTGGGGACTTATCAAGATGCCTTCCTGGAAAAAGAGCCTTGGTGATGCACCTCAGAAACGAATTGACGAGGTAAGAGAGGCAATGCTCAAAAACCATCCCAAGAATGAGGATGCTAAGGTTTAAGCGGTGAATTTATGACAGATCTACTGAAACTTACTCCGGAAAAGCTTCGTGAGCTTCAGCTCTGCGAACTGGAGGCACTCAGATACTTCGATGAATTTTGCCGAAGCCACGACCTTACCTACTATCTCTGCGGAGGTACTCTTATAGGTGCTGTAAGGCATAAGGGCTTTATACCTTGGGATGACGATACCGATGTGCTTATGCCCCGTCCTGACTACGAGAGATTCATCGAGCTCTATAAAAAAGAAAACAAAAGCGAGCGTTTTGTCCTTGTAAATGACGATGACACTCACTTTTCGGGAAATATCTTTGCAACAATCAATGATACAGACCATACTATGGTAAAGACCTATCAGGAGAATATGGATACCCCTCACGGTATCCCTCTTGATATCTTCCCCATTGACGGACTTGCCGACGGAAAGTTTGCAAGGTATATCCAGTACTTCTGGGTAATGCTCTATTCCCTTTTCAGAGCGCAGATGGTACCTGAAAACCACGGCGGTCTCTTAAGTCTCGGCAGCAAGATCCTCCTTGGGATCTTCAGAGGCAAAAAGCTTCGTTATAAGATATGGAAGTTCGCCGAAAAGAGAATGACAAGATACAGCTTTGATGAGGCTGAATATGTTGCCGAATTCTGTGCAGGCTTCTACTTTATGAAGAAGAAGTACCCCAGAAGAATATACGACGGCACTCTTGAGGCTGAGTTTGAGGGCGAGAAGTTCCTTATAATGAAGGGCTATGATGAATACCTGAGAATTCCCTTCGGCGACTATATGGAGCTGCCCCCTGAAGAGGACAGACTTCCTCACCACGATATAGTGAAACTGGAGCTTAATAAGCCCTGCAGATAAATTTTCTTCTTCGGAATATTGACAAATTACGCACATGGTAATAATATAATATAAAGAAATCTTTGAGGCGGGGTGAAAGTCCCCACCGGCGGTATAGCCCGCAAGCATCCTTTGATGCCGAACAGGTGAGATTCCTGTGCCGACGGTATAGTCCGGATGATAAAAGATATACGGGATAATTGTATCCGTAATTTATCACTCTCCCCAAAGCTTTTGAGGAGAGTTTTTTATTTTCAGGAGGTAAGGTATGAAAGAAAATACTACTGCTAAAGTTACACCAAAAAAGAAAAAGTTCTTTACAACTGCCAATATAGTTAGCTGTGCTATGCTCTCAGCCTGTGCAGTAACCCTTATGCAGCTTGAGTTCCCTCTTCCCTTTATTGCACCAACCTTCTACGAATTTGACTTGTCAGAAATGCCCGCACTTATCGGTGCATTCTCTATGGGTCCCGTGGCAGGTGTCATCATCGAGCTTGTGAAAAATCTCGTTAAGGTTCTCAGTACAACAACCGCAGGTGTAGGCGAGCTTTCAAACTTTGTACTTGGTTGTATCTTTGTTCTTCCTGCCGCTTTCATCTACAAGTATAAGAAAACTAAAAAGAGCGCTATCTGGGCACTTGTCTTAAGCGGTGTGCTTATGTCTCTGGCTGCAACCGCCATCAACGCTTTTGTTATGATTCCTCTCTACTCTTCCCTTATGGGCATTCCCTTTGAGGCAATTCTCGGAATGGTTCCCAGCGGTCTCAGATTCGTGAACACAATGTGGGAGTTCTGCCTTATCTGCGTTCTTCCCTTTAACCTCATCAAGGCTTTTGTGGTATCGGTGATAACAATATTTATCTACAAGCCTCTGAGTGTACTTATAAAAGGTCTTAATTGACAAACCGAATTTTAGTGCTATAATATATTCATCTACAGAGTAGAAGCTGTGCGTGAAGTGCCCGAGAGACGGGGAGTTGCTCTCAGGACGAAGGACAAATTTTTATAATTTGTCTGCGGTACAGACTTTGCATCCCGCTGTTAATAACAGACTAAAAGGGACGGATACATCTGTATTCGTCCTTTTTTATTCTCTTAACAGCCTTTAGGCCTACAGGGCTTCGGAGGTATTATTATGAACAAATTAAACGGTCAGCAAAAGAATGGAATTTTCAGAAAGTTTTTACTCTCCTCGAGAGAGCTTCAGGACGTGAAAAAGCTTTCAATATGTGCAATGCTTCTGGCACTCAGAGTTGTCGTTGGGTATTTTTCAAATATACTGCTCGGTGCATTTCCCGACATAAAAATCGGCTTCAACTTTCTTCCTGTAGCTATTGCAGCCATGCTCTTCGGGCCTGTGGCAGGCGGTCTTGTGGGAGGACTTGGAGATATACTCAGCTTCTTTCTGATGCCTATGGGAAGCTACTTCCCCGGCTGGACCATAAACGGAATACTGGTTGGAATTCTCTACGGACTTTTCCTCTACAAATCCGAAAAGAATCTCACGATAAGACTTATTATCTGCGAGATAATCACAAACTTCGGTGTAGAAGTGCTCTTGGGTTCTCTCTGGATGCTAATTCAGTTTGAAAAGGCTTTTCTCCTTATGGCAGGCGTGAGGGCAGTAAAGTGTCTCATAGCCATTCCCGTTGAAACGGTGCTTATTTACTTCTTCGTTAAAATTCTCAAGAGAATAAAGATATGATAAAAATGAAACCGCCTTCCGAAATGGAAAGCGGTTCTTTTCTTTACTCAAAGTATTATCCTGTTATTCCTGCTATCGCCTTCTGAATTGCTGTAGCATCCTTTACTGTTACTTTATTGTCTCCATCAAAGTTAAGATAACCTGTATTCACAAAGCCGTCAAAGCCTGCAATGTGCTTCTGAATATATGTTGCATCCTTGACATTGAAGCTTTTGTCAAGGTTTGCGTCACCTCTGTGCCTGCCTACGGCGCCTGAGGTAAAAGCATCGGTAATATCGAGGTCATCCTTTTCCCAAGCCTCTCCCAGAGTATATACCTTCTGCTCAGAGGGTACATATACGAAGTGGCTCAGCTCATAAAGGCTGTGAATCTCGTTATGAGTTACCAGGAAATCTCCGAACTGTCTTGTGATGAATGCCTGATCGGCACCGCCTATGCAGGCTTCAAACACCACATAAGCAGGGGCTTCATCCGAGGATTCACTATTAACATAGAGGGTATCATATGCACTCCAGGGAAGTCCTGCTTTACCCTCAAATTTCTCGGGATAGAAGGAAGGTACTATATCGGTCATGTACTCATAGTTACTATTGGGATACATTGCCTTTAATGCTCTTGCTTCCTTATGGACATCTGTACCGTATTCACCATTTCCGAAATAGTAGAACCAGTTGCAGGAGAGCTTATCATTGTCCCAAACCCCTGAATCATAATCGAGAACACAGATCATTCCGTTAAAGTTGCCTGTGCCCTCGGGGAAGTTTTCGTTCTCCCCGGCTTCATAATACTCTGAAGAAACAGCTCTGGTCTCTTTTGCGTATTCATACATAAAATCGTTTTTATCAGTTCCGCCATCTATAAAATTATTCCAGATGATAGCTGAAACATTTCTGGGTACATCATAGTAATAGACATTCTCTACATCTGCCTTGTGAGCCTTGTATCCGGGCCATTCATCGGGAGTTTCACTTCCATCCCACCAGTAGATACCCGCAAAATTGCTGTAATCATTGCGCCATTCATCAGGCATAAGGAAGAAGTAGCGGTAGCAACCAATCGGAACCTCGGGGAGATCCTCAAAGTCTGTTGCAGATGTCTCTGTGCCGTACTCACCATTACCATAGTAATAAAACCAGTTACCGCCATAGGTATTGTAAAGAAACTCATTGAAGCCGTTATCTTCAGGATCAATTACAAAAATCATTCCGTTAAAATCATAGGTTCCATTTGGATAAAGCTCGTTCTCATCATAAGCGTAAAACTCAGAGCTTACATTCTTTGTCTTAAAGGCTTTGAAGTACAGCTCGCTGTCGGGGGTGCCGTTGATATAATTGTTCCAGATAATTGATGTTACATCCTTAGGAACATCATAGTAATACACATTCTCTGCATCTGCCTTGTGAGCCTTGTATCCGGGCCAGCTGTCAATGCAGTGATCTGTACCCTCCCACCAGTAGATACCTGCGGTATCGGTATATTCATTGTACCAATCCTCGGGCATAAGGAAGAAGTATCGGTTGCAGCCTTCTTTTACTTCGGGCAGGACAGGTTCAGTTTCATACACAGGCAGGAGTATATCTGTCTCTTCAAACTTAATGTTTCCTACAAGCTCAGAGGAATAAGGCTCATCTGAATAGATCACAACCAGCTTATCATCAACCATTACTCTATAAACTGTGCGGTCTTCGTCCATGTACGCATAGTCATGGTGAGAAACATAGGGGTAGTCCTGATCCATATATCCCCTTTCCACGTCTTCATAAATGGCTGAATAATCTTCGTTAAGATTCTCGAAAATCTGAACCTCGTTATATTGATAATACACTATAAAACGAACTGCATTTGAAACAGAACCTCTTTTATATGATGCAAAAGTATAATCAATACCCGTGCCGTAATTAGATTCGCCAAAGGAAAAAGTCTCTGCCTCATAGGCATCGTCACTTATAGAAGGGAGAATTACTCTCTTCTCAGCAAGGCGGCAACCTTCGGGAGCATCAGAGAGGTCTCCAGTCATAAAATCCTCAACATTTGGAAAAGCCTCAGCATAGGCTTTAAGCGAGGAGAGCATCTCTTCCTGTGATGTGAAATTCTGTGAATAGGTAGGTGAGGTAGCTTCTACGGTGAAGGACAGCGAAAGAGACAACACAAACATAACCATCACTAGCAGAACGGATAACATCTTTTTCATAAAAACAACTCCTTTTTTAAAGTTTGCTTTTCCTATCTTCATTATAGCGACAGAAAAAAGAGAAATCAATGCTTCTAAATGTAATACCGATGAAAGGTGCAAAATGTCTCAAAAATATTTATATTTATCGTTTGCTTTCTATTAATTCTTAAATCGCCACTACAAACTAAAATAAAAAGCGGCTTTGGAAAACCAAAACCGCTTAGATTTATATATTAACTTATCAGCCAAGGATCTCCTCTACTGCAGGGAGAACGGATGCAAGAGCTTCCTGAACCTTGGAAGCGTCCTTACCGCCTGCCATTGCAAGGTCGGGCTTACCGCCGCCGTTACCGCCTGCGATAACTGCAGCACCCTTTACAATGTTACCTGCCTTGATGCCCTTACTTACAGCATCCTTACCGCAAGCTGCACAGAAGGTGATCTTCTCGCCGCTTACACCTGCGAGGAGAACAACTGCACTCTTGTCCTTATCTGTAAGGAGGGTTGCCATATTGCGGAGCATATCTGCATCTGCATCCTTGAGAGCCTCTGTAAGAATCTTTACATCCTTTACATCTACTGCTTTATCAAGGAGGGAGGAAACCTTAGATGCTGCTATCTCCTGCTCAAGCTCAGCGATTCTCTTCTCACGCATCTTTAGCTCCTCTGCGAGCTTCTCTGCACCTGCGGAAAGATCCTTCATATTGCCAATTTTGAGAGCCTGACAGGACTTTGCGATAAGCTCTGTAAGAGAGTTTATCATCTCAAGCACACCGTCACCTGTTCTTGCCTCAATACGTCTTACACCTGCGGCAACGGAGCCCTCGGAGCGAATCTTGAAGAGACCCAGCTTTGAGGTATTGTCAACATGAGTACCGCCGCAAAGCTCAATGGATACACCCTGAGCATTTACAACACGAACTACGTCGCCGTACTTCTCACCGAAGAGTGCCATAGCACCCATTTCCTTTGCCTCAGCTATGGGCATCTCACGGGTGATAACATCTACAGCATCAAAGATATTCTTATTAACAATAGCCTCGACTTTTACAAGCTCCTCTGCTGTGAGAGCTGAGAAGTGAGTGAAGTCAAAACGAACTGCTACGTCATTTACAAGCTGACCTGCCTGCTCAACGTGATTACCGAGAACCTCACGGAGAGCCGCCTGAAGAAGATGTGCGGCTGTGTGGTTACGCATAATAGCCTGACGGCGGTCTGCATCAATGGAAGCAACAGCGCAGTCATCGGTAGCAAAGCTACCCTTCTTTACGATACCTGCGTGCATATAGATGCCTGCAGGATCCTTTGTTGTATTTGTGATCTCAACCTCGGTTTCACCGATGATAATTGCACCTGTGTCGCCTACCTGACCACCGCTTTCTGCATAGAAGGGGGTCTTATTAAGCACTACGATTACCTTGTCACCCTCAGATGCGGCAACCTCACGCTCACCGTTTACGATGAGAGCCTTTATTTTGGCATCGCAGGAATAGTCGGTGTAGCCTACAAACTCTGTGGGCTCAATGTCGGAAAGGTCAACGCTGTCGGAAACCCAGGCATCTGCACCTGCGTTCTTTCTGGCATCACGGGAGCGCTTCTTCTGCTCTGCGAGAAGCTCGTAGAAACGCTCTGTATCTACCTCGATGCCCTTTTCTGCAAGAATTTCTCTTGTCAGGTCAACAGGGAAGCCGAAGGTATCGTTGAGCTTGAAGGTATCTTCACCTGAAAGCACCTTTACATCGCCTTTAGTAATGATGGAATCAAGCATCTGGAAGCCCTGCTCGATGGTCTTTGCAAAGTTCTCTTCCTCAACACGGATGAGCTTTGTGATAAACTCTTCCTTTTCTTTAAGCTCGGGATATGCGCTCTCGTTCTCCTTGATTACAGTGGAGCAGATCTCATAGAGGAAGGGCTTGTTGTAGCCGAGAAGTCTGCCGTGACGTGCAGCACGTCTGAGAAGTCTTCTGAGAACATAGCCTCTGCCTTCATTGGAGGGCATAACGCCGTCGCCGATCATAAAAGTAGTGGAGCGGATATGGTCTGTGATAACACGAAGAGAGATATCGCTCTTGTCATCTCTGCCGTACTCAACACCTACCAAAGAGGAGATGTGCTTCATAATATTCTGAACGGTATCAACGAGGAAAAGGTTATCAACGCCCTGCATTACGCAAGCAAGACGCTCGAGACCCATACCTGTGTCGATATTGGGATGGTCAAGGGGTGTGTAGGTACCCTTGCCGTCGCTCTCAAACTGAGTGAATACAAGGTTCCATACCTCAACAAAGCGGTCGCACTCACAGCCTACCTTACAGTCAGGAGAGCCGCAACCCTTCTCAGGGCCTCTGTCAAAGTAAATCTCGGAGCAGGGACCGCAGGGGCCTGAGCCGTGCTCCCAGAAGTTGTCCTCCTTACCCATACGAACCATATGGGAGGGGTCAACGCCTATCTTCTTTGTCCAGATGTCGTAAGCCTCGTCATCGTCCTGATAAACGGAAACGTAGAGGAGGTCCTTGGGCATCTCAAGCACCTCGGTGAAGAACTCCCAAGCCCAGGCTGTTGCCTCGTTCTTGAAATAGTCACCGAAGGAGAAGTTACCAAGCATCTCAAAATATGTGCCGTGACGAGCGGTGATTCCAACACGCTCGATATCAGGTGTACGGATACACTTCTGGCAGGTTGTGACCCTTGTTCTCGGAGGAGTAACCTCACCTGTAAAATACTTTTTCATGGGAGCCATGCCGCTGTTGATAAGCAGGAGGCTGTTGTCGTCCTTGGGGATAAGGGGGAAGCTCTGAAGGCGGAGGCATCCCTTGCTCTCCATAAATGAGAGGAACTTTTCTCTCAGTTCATTGAGACCTGTCCACTTCATTTTTATCATCCTTTCAATATAAAATATATATTATGCAAATAAAAAACTCCTGCCCCATAGTAGGGACAAGAGTAAAATCCTGCGGTACCACCCTGATTGACGCATATAAAAATACACGCCCACTCAATATCTTTAACGCAGACCTACGCTGTGTTCGTCGCACAGAGCTCAGGGGTGGCTGATGCACACTTTACAACAAACACCTTTCAGCCGAGGGTGTTCTCTCTTTTGAAGAAGCTCTTGCATCTCTTCCCGTCAACGCCGTATTAAATATCTGAAGTTTATTATATATTTTGGAAAGTAAATTGTCAAGCCTTTCTATCTTTTGAACATGATATAATATTACGGTGAACAAAATATTCGCAGTCTTTTTGTGCATCTAAACAAAGTTTTCCTGCATAGCGTAGAAAATGTTGACACTCATCCATGAGGAGAATAAAATATAAATGTAAGATTCTTGTTTTTTACTCACTTATATTATTAGCCCCAAAATAATACATATTAGAAACAATAACAAAATCTTGATCTTATGATTAAAGGAGGTGTTTCTATGAAAAAAATAATTTGTCTGATTTTATCTTTAGTCATTCTGTCAATAACTTCAATCAGTACTCAAGCTCAGGTGACTGACGATAAACTGCTTGAAGAGTTTACCGCATACTGCAAAGATAATATAAACTTAAATAATCCATCTTCGTTTGAGAACTATAGCGTAAGAATCCACGTTAGAAATGATGTAGAAGGAGTTACTTACTTTATTGGTGATTGTCAGTCTCTCATTATGAATATGGGATACTCAGAATTCATCGATGGTTGGTATTTCGAAAGCTCAATTATAAGACCGCCCAGTGGTTTGGGACTTTTCGTTCGCACGGATGAAGGCATTTGGGATCTTAAAGAAGCTTATGAACAAGGAATTATCACCGACCTTTCTCCTACACTGAGCCTTACAGATGAAGTTTACTTTACTATCATTGAAAACGGCGATGCTAACGGAGACTATGCAGTAGATATAAAAGATTCAACCGCCATTCAGAAACACCTGGCGGGACTTGATGTGAATCTTGTTGATAAAAACAAGAGGGAGGAAATATTGGATACAGACCGAGACGGCAGTATTACAGTCCGAGATGCAACTGTTATACAGAAGCGAATTGCAGGACTTGTTGTCTGAAGTAACGATAACGGAGAAGTCGGTGCTTTGTCGTACAGAATAGGTAATTAACAGAGGTGTTTGCTTTATGAAAAAAATAACTGCTTTATTCATGTCTCTTCTTTTGTTGGTATTTTCCTGTGTTAGCACATCTGCGAAAGTTGACATTGATAAAATAAAAGAAGATTATGTTACGTATCTTGATGAAACAATGGATACACAACACCATGGGATTATAATCATAGGAGAAGCTTATGAAGAAAACGGAGTCCTCTATTTCTTCGCCCTCTGCGGTCACGCAAATTTTGATGATGAATGTCATAAAATAATTGGGAGCTGGTATTATAATAGCAAATATACAATTGGTCCGGGAGGAATAGGTCTTTTTGTTCAAAGCGACGGTAAAATATATGACCTTGAAACAGCATACAACACAGGCATTATAACAGACCTAAACCCCACTCTTAAAGTCCTTAATCGTAGCGGCTTAAAGGTTTATCCTAATGGCGATGCTAACGGCGACCGTGTTCTAAACATCAGAGATGCTACCGCCATTCAAAAGAATCTTGCAGGCATAGAAACTGTGCTCATCAGAGAAGATGTGCGACAGGTTATTATGGACACTGACAAAGACAGCAATATTACGGTACGTGATGCAACTGTTATACAAAAGAGACTTGCAGGACTTGAATAAACAAATAAAAAACGGGAGGGCTTTGTGCCCTCCCTTATTATTTAAGATTAATCTTTCTTCTTCACTCTGAGGTAGGAGCCTGCGGGGATCCTTCTATCGCAATGGAGCTCAAGTCTCTGCATGGGGTGGGGTGTGCTCTCAACCTCTTCCCCATACTCGTTTATGAGCTTCTCAGCCTTTACTGTAAAAGGAATTCCCGAGGGAGGAAGTATATCCACCTCGTCGCCTAAATAGAATTTATTTCTCTGGGTTATAATTCCGCCGAAATCAGTTTCCTCTTCACAAAGGGCAACGAGGTCGTAATTACGGATATAGCCTCCTGAATGAACATTCTGACCAGGGGCATGACCCATATAGAAGCCTGTGTTATATTCTCTGTGAGAAATTTTCTCCAGCTCCTCACGGATATCCTCAGGGGTCTTGAAATCATCGGGACAGTCTGCATCAAAGTAGGCATCAAGGGCTTTTCTGTAGGCGTTTGTGACCACCGCTGTGTAGTAGGAGGTCTTGGCTCTGCCTTCGATTTTAAAGCTGCTGATGCCTGCTTTTACAAGCTCGGGGATATGGTCTATCATGCACATATCACGGGAGTTGTAGAGGTATGTACCCCCATCTTCTTCGAAAACAGGATAGAAGTTGCCCTCTCTGCTCTCCTCCATAAGATGGTACTTCCATCTGCAGGGCTGTGAGCAGTCTCCTCTATTGGGGTCTCTGCCTGTGAGGTACTCGGAGATAAGACATCTGCCTGAGAATGACACGCACATTGCACCATGGACAAAGCACTCTATCTCAAGGTCAGAAGGAATATTTCTGCGAAGACTTATAATCTCGTCAAAGGAAAGCTCACGGGCTAAAACTACTCTTGTAGCACCAAGGCTTTGAAGAGCTTTGGCAGAGGCACTGTTAACTATTCCCACCTGAGTTGACATATGGATGGGGATATCGGGAGCGAACCTCTTTGCCATTTCAATAACGCCCATATCCGCAACGATAAGGGCATCCACCTTTGCCTTCTGAGCATTCAAAAGGAAGGTCTCAAGGTTTTTTAGCTGATACTCACGGGGCAGGATGTTGCAGGTAAGGTAGAGCTTTTTGCCCATACTGTGGCAAAGCTTCACGGCTTCTTCCAGATCATCATAGGTGAAGTTCTTGGGAGATGTACGCATGGAAAATTCCTGCGCTCCCACATATACCGCATCAGCACCGAATCTCAGCGCTGCAAGCAGTGCCTCTTTATCTCCTGCAGGAGCGAGTATCTCAGGTTTTTCAATAAACTTATTCATCAGTCAAGTCCTGCCTTTGAGATATTCTCCTGATGCTCCTCAAAGGTCTCTGCATAATAGGCTGTGACTGTGCCGTCGCTGTTCTGACCATGGCAGAAATAGAGATAATCCGTATCAGCAGGAGCTACCGCGGCAAGGATAGCCTCATAGCCGCTGGAGCAGATAGCTCCGGGGGGCAGACCCTTTGTATCGTAGGTCTCATAGACGCTGTGGAAGTCCTCAGGGGCGTCAGCCTTGCTCTTATAGGGATAGAACTCTGTACTGTCAAGTCCGAGAGAATGGATATCATTCTGAGCGCCGTATCTGAGACGGTTGTGAATTACAGAGGAAACCATATACATATCCTCTGCATCAGCTGCCTCAGCCTGAATTAGGGATGCAAGGGTAATAAACTCATCCAGAGTGTAGCCCTCGTTCTTTATAGCATCAATAAGGGTTACGGGGTCGGAGTAGCCTTCAATATCATATTCGCTCTCGTAAATCTTGGAGCGGAAGTTATCAAGGAATCTTCTGATGGTAACATCGGGAGCTTCATCAATATAGAACTCGTAGGTATCGGGGAAAAGATACCCCTCAAGCTTATAAAGCCTTTCATCAGGAGCCTCTATATTCTTCAGGAAGGAGTAGTCAGCATCGAAGGTGTCGCTGTTGCAAAGCTCTAAGAACGTATCCTTCTGATAAGTAACACCTGAGGTGTAGAGAAGCTCTGAAATCTCCAGAACATTGCTGCCCTCAGGAATTCTCAGGGTAATTGTGTTATCTCTGTTTGTGGAGTTCTGCAGATAATTTACAACACCGAGGTAGTCCTTGTTCTTAGGGATCTGATATATTCCCGGCTCAATATCATCATCTCTGCCCGTAACTGCAGTGAACATCTGGAAGTAATAGCTGGAATCAACTACGCCCTGAGCCTCAAGCTGCTTTGCGACATCCTCAATGGAATTGTTATCCATTGTGATCCTGATAATCGCAACGCTGTCGTCTTTGCGGTTCATTGCAAGGAAATCACGGCTTCCGTCAATGAGAAACTCACCTGCAATAACGGAAACGATGATGAGAAGTACCAGCCACATAAAACGGTAAACCTTTTTGTTTCTGCCTGACTTGACCTTCAGAAGCTTCTTCTCTTCCCTTTTCTGGCGTCTCAGTTCCTTCTTTGATGCACGCTCGATCTGAGCCTTTGTGTTTTCATCGCTGAAGGATGTGATCTCGTCAGAAAAGTCCTGCTTGGCTTCATCTTCCGCTGATGCAGAATTTGAGGAAATCTCATCTTTGCTGTCAATGTTCAGTCTGAATTCATTTACCCTTTGCTGTCTGTATTTTTCAACATTCTGCTGCTCTATGGAGTCTGCGGGTCTCTGATTGTTTTCCATAATAGAAAGCACTCCTTTCGTCTTTTTAAAAAGGTATCAAGTGCATAATTTTCAGTTTCCGATTTTGCGGACATAGCCCTCGGTAATGAGGACATCTACCGCCATATCGTGGTTTTCTCTGGGGATATCCCACTTAATAAAGCTTGAGTAGCATAAACCTGCAGAAACACCGTCAAAGTTTCTGAGGAATCTGTCATAGTAGCCGCCACCCATTCCAAGTCTCTGACCCTTGGGGTCATAGGAGAGGGCAGGCACTATGCAGAGAGCTTTATCAAAGTTTTTCACAAGACGGCTCTCATGGGCAGGGGGTTCAAGGATCCCCTTGAATCTGCCACGCTCAAGTTCTGAAAGGCTCTTTATCTCGTAAAATTTCATTATCCCATCGCCCTCACATCTGGGGAGAGCAACACGCTTTTTATTAAGTAGTGCCGCACGGATGATATGTCTTGTTTCTATTTCTTCCTCTGTGGCACAGTATATGAGCAGAAGCTCTGAGTTTATATATTCATCGCTTGTGAGAACTCTGGATGCTATCTCAATATCAAGATTTCTCTTATAGGGAGTAGTCATCTTTCTGCGCATGGAGCGATAATGCTCACGAAGCATATTCTTTTCCAAAGTAATTACTGACATTGCATTGACTCCCTCAGCTTCTGGGCTGTGTCTGCACCTTTAAGTATCTCAACAATGGCCAGTGCAAATTCAGCTGTGACACCGGGACCTTTGCCTGTGAGGATCTTTCCGTCAAGCACAGCAGGAGCATTGATAATATTGGCACCTGTAAGCTCCCCCTCAAAGCCGGGATAGCAGGTAGCATCCTTGCCGTTCAAGTAACCCTTATGACCAAGGATCTGGGGTGCGGCACAGATAGCGAAAATGTATTTGTCATTCTTGTAGCAATGCTCAATAACATTCTGAACAGCCTTTGATTTCTCAAGGTTCAGAGTACCCGGCATACCGCCCGGAAGGAACACACCGTCTATTTTGTCATAGTCAATATCCTTCTGCTTGATATCGGCAATGAAATTCATTCCATGAGCACCTACTACGACCTCGCCGCCAAGCTTACTGATGGCAACAGTCTCAACATCAATCCCCGCTCTTCTGAGGATATCAACAGTTGTGACTGCCTCTATTTCTTCAAAACCTTTGGCAAGTAAACAATATATCATACTGCACACTCCTTTTAGTTTCTTCAGGAAAGGAACTCCTCTGAAGCTTTGAGGACTTTCTCTGCGATTTCTTCTATGGTATAGGGTTTTTTTCCGTCGCTGCAGGATATAACCTTCCAGTTCATCTTCTCAGCCGCATAGAGAGCACTCTCACGGCAGCTTTTCAGAAACTCTACGTTCTTCTCGTGAAGATCCTTCTTTGACTCGTCCTGATTATACCTACCGCTCATAAGGCTCTGGGAAACCTCAGGAGGCATATCAAGATAGATAACTCCGTCAGGTCTGGGGAGCCTGAGCTTTTCAAATTCATATTCATCAAGCCAGGTAAGGAATGAGTCCCACTCCTCTTTTGGCAGTTTCGATGTCATATAGATCATATTTGATGTGGAATATCTGTCCAAAACAAAAAGTGTCCCCTCGTCGTAGGACTTTTTCCAGTCCTTGAGATAGCTTGCCACTCTGTCAACAGCATAAAAGGATGCCGCTGCATAGGCATTTACACAAGAGGGGTCGTCACCGAATTCACCGCCAAGATACATCCTGACAAGAGCGGAGCCGTCACTTTCATAGTCGGGAAAAGTGAGTTTTCTGATGCTGTAGTCCTTTGATAAGGTTTCAGCCAGACGTTTTGACTGTGTCGCCTTACCTGAGCCGTCAAGGCCCTCGATTACTATTATCTTACCCTTTTTATTATTAGAGTTTTCCATATTTCTCTCTTACTTCCTTAATTTTTCCGCATGTCATATTTCCTTCGGGACAGGGACCTCTCATACAGGAAGGACCGCTGTGTGCAAAGATATGAGGTGCTACCTCTTTGCAGAGCATGAGCATCTGATGTGCGACCTCTCTTATCTCCCACTGAGCACGGTTACAGCAACGATGGCAGAAGAAATTCTCAAGGCTTCTCACATTGAAGGTGCAGACTATCTTTGTGGTGCAGGCATTGGGGAGAATGTATCTTGCATCCTCGTTTGCCTTCTTAATAAATGCGCTGAGACGGCTTTTGTCGATCTCTTTATATGCTTTGATTATCTCTTCATCAGAGGCATCGGGAGCTTCATCCCACACCTCTTTTATATACTTTACAGCAAGGGCATCACGTATCTCTGTATATGCCTTTTTCTGAAGCTCTATTACACGGCTATAGACCTCGCTGCAATGTGCATCGTCCTCAATTTCGGGAGGAGTGACAAACTCGAAGCTGTTGCCGTCAACATATCTCTGGGACTGCTGGCTGTAGGAAGCAATGCGGTGTCTTACGAGCTGGTGTGAGCAGGCTCTGGAGATACCCTCGATTCCGAATGTGAATGAAGCATGCTCCATAGGGCTTGCGTGACCTATCTCTGAGAGCATATCAATAAAGGATGCTGTTTTCTCAGGGGTGAGACCCTCTCTGATATTCTCAATAGATGAGGGTGAGTAGCAGAGTTTTGCCGCTGAGGCTACAAGCTCCTCCGGACAGGGTGTATGTGCTAAAAGTGTTACCTTAATTGCCATTGCTTTTCCCGCTTTCTTTTATTAAAATCAGACAAATAGACAGTCTTTCCCACTATTTAGGTTATTATACCATAACGTATATAAAAAATCAAGAAACGGCACCTCATTGGAAGTGCCGTTTCTCTCAGAAATATTCAGTTTTAATTAAAGTTACTTATCAGGAGTTTCTTCCTCGGCATTTTCTGAGGTTGAAGCTTTATTATCTTCGCTTTCCTCACGAAGCTGAAGAAGTACTTCACGAAGCTTACTCGGCAGAGGAATCAGTCCCGCAGCATTTTCAAGCACGGAAAAGCCCTCGTTCGCCACAAAGAAGATTATTGTTATTTCTCTCAGAGGCACAGCCTCGGGCATAATGTTCTGAAGGGTTACGGAAAGACCCACCACCATAAGGCACAAGGTTTTCTTGAGAATACCCCTGTAGCCTATGGAGCTGGAGAGCTTCTTCTGATAAATAGCTCTGATTACTCCTGTGATATAGTCAATAACTATCATGGTCACAAGTGTAATCATAAGGGTATCGAAGCCGCCAAAGAATCTAACCAGAAAGCCCCCGAGCATTGCGACAATGCTGCTTGCTGCAAGCTTAAAAGACGAAGTGTTCAAAACACTTGCACTAATCAGTTCATCAAGCATCAATCATCCCCCAGTCCTGCGAGATTTTTCTGAATATCAGTAGCATCCCTGATATCCAGTTTTCCGTCAGAGTTAAAGTCACCTCTTGCCTTTTTTAAGTTCTCTTCTCTCTTTGCGTTTACAAGCTCATCAAGCTTTCTGATAAATTCAAGGCTTATTTCATAGTCGGAATTTTCATAGCCTAATGAATTCTTCGCCTCAAGAACAGCTGCCTTTGTAAGCTTGCCGGACTTATTATCGATGGGCTTTACAAATGTTTTTACTATTCCCTGAGCATAAGCCTGTCGAAGAAGTGCCTGGACTCCTGCTGTCTCAAAATTCACATCAGGCTTTGCTTTCTCATTCTTCTTAAGTCCTCCACGCTTAGCGATAACCTCCACTATAGCCTTTGCACATTTATCGGCATAAGCCTCCGTGAGGATAACGGGCACATCCGTCTTGCTGTCCATAAAGCCAAGCTCAAGTAGAACTGCGGGCATTACTGTCTCTCTCACCTCGTGGAGATCCATTTTCGCAAGAGGAGTGGAACGGTTACCTTTAAGCCCTGTAGCTGAGACAAGGGCATTGTAAAGTTCCTTCTGCCACGAGAGAGTAACGGAATCGGTAACTCCTGTATATACGATGGAAACAATACCGCCGCCCTCTCCTCCACCAATACCTGCATTATGATGAATGGAAAGGTAAAAATCTGCGCCGAATTTATTGGCGGCATCTGTTCTTGCAACCAATGACACATCTGTTTTTCCGGTTGTATCATCTGTACGGAGAAGTTTGTAGCCTGTGTAGTTTTTAAGCAGGGTCTCGATTTTGTCTGCAATACGGTTATTAAGCACCCACTCCCTTGTCTCATTGGGATCAAGAGATTTTAGGCATCTCTTGCCGGGTGTTCCCAGATAGTGTCCTGCTGTAAGTGCGATTTTAAAATCAGCCATTGTAGTTCACCTCATATAAGTCTAACAAATTCTTTATTCTCTCGTCCCTTATCAGTTTATACTGCTGACCCTGATTAAGAGAATCATAAACGTTTTGAAGAGCATCTCGGGTGTTATTCCTGCAAGCCTCAACAGCTTTGTTAAGTGTGTTCTTATTCACCGAAATCCACCCCCAGGCTCTCCAAGGACGCAATGAAATCACTGTCTGTTGCAGTGTTCTCATTTTCATCATATGACGGGGCTGGCACACCGACCTCTCTGTTTTTTGAAAGCTCTGCAATTCTTTCGTTATATTCCTCTTCTGCAATCTCCTTGAAGCCTTCGCTATGAATCGGAATATCGGATGAATACAGATTACCGTTGTTTATATAGTATCTCTTCACTCTGAAAAACCTCCGCTTATGATGTATTCATAGGTATATCCCGCTTTAAATGTCTGACCGAGAGATTCAGGCAAAACAAAGGTTACTTCTTTTTCACCCCAAGAAACAGCTGAAGAGGTAGGACCAATTCCTCTCAAATACCTTTCTGTACCATTTTCTTTGTAACACACAACTACTCCTGCATTGTCTTTTACACACATGGCCATAAGAATGGCATTGGATACTGCATTTGAATACAGCTCAAGGCTATCGAGGGTAAGGCTGTGAGGCGTAAACTTAAGACCTGTTATGGAAAAAGCAGTAGTGTCCTCTTCGGGAGTAAAGAAACCTCTTACTGCATAAGGGCAACTATCAAATATTTCCTTATAAGAATCTATAGCTACACCCTCATCAACTACGGCACCTCTTGCCTCAAGGGAGGATTTAAGATTCTCCTTTGACTGAGATATTCTCTCGATTTCATTTGCAATACTCATATAAAACCTCCTTAGATCTTACCAAGCAGAGTTTCCACATCACCGAGAGCACCTGCAACTGCATCATCTATCATCGGTTTGATCAGCACGCTGACGGGAACTCTCAAATATTTAGACGCAGTCGGATCCTCCGTCTGATATGCCAAAAGCTCAGGATCTGCATTCTCGCCTATAGCAGAAATTTTACCGAAACTTGCAACACCTGGCATTTTTGTTTTACCCATTGCATCCAGAGCCTCAGCTACAGCAATACCGCTCTGAGCATCTGAGCTGTTTGAATCATAGGTAAGACGGCCTTTTACTGCTAAATATGAAACCGATACAAGCTCATCCTCGTTGAATACAGCACTATAATTTTTATTGGTCTTAAGGTTTGTAAACCAGAATTCTGAGCCTGATACATAGAAACCAAAACAACGCCCTGCGCCTATAACGCTTGTAAGCTGACCTTCCGAGGTCTGTCGGATAACAAACAGTACAGCCTTCTTGAAATGATCTTCACTCTCACTTTCGCTTATATTAGAGTTTAAAAGAGTCAGGAAAGAGGAATCACTTACAACATTTGCGAACAGATTAAGCCTTAAATACTCTCTGTCAAGAGCTTCGGGTGTAATTGCCTGACCTTTGATGTGGTTATGATCTATTGCGTTATCTGCAATTTTTTCACCCGTAACAGCACCTGAGCTAAGTTTATCTTCAGTAACTGCACCATTTGAAAGCTTATCTTCAGTAACAGCTCCCGGAACAAGTGCATCAGTTCTTACAGAATACTGACCCATCTTCGGTGCAGTTACGGCTCCCGAGGCAATTTTCTCTGCGGTAACTGCACCATCGGCAATTTCAGCAGTCAGAGCCTTTCCCACAGAGGGTTTGCCAGTATCCACATACTCACCTTTGCCTTTATCATAGATAAACCAGTTGCCGTTTTCTCCGATGTAGGGTGTGTATGCGTTTATCTCGTCAATGTAGTCACGAAGGGCGTTGAGCTTCTTTTCATACTCAAGAAACTCGGTGTTGTTGTCCTCGAAAAACTCTGTAAATTCCGTAGAGGAACCTACAACAAAAGTCTCCTTGTTGGTATGAAAAATCACACCGCTCTCGGTAAAAGCCTTTATCTGAGCATAAACTACGCCACTACTGAAGATATGCTCTTTCTTCACATTCCATAAAAGAAGAGTACCCTCGGATGTGACTTCTGCGGGAAGAGTAAAATAGTTTACAGTACCGTCAGAAAAGGTAAGGTAAAGACGGTAGATGTTCTTTGGATTTGTATGGTTCTTCACCATAAATTCAATTTTTCTGTTCAGGTTATCGCCTGCAAAACCGATAAAACGCTGACTTTCAGGGACGGTAAGTTTTCCGTCCAGAATTGTAATCATATAATTACACCTCCCACTAATAGGTAAAAAAAGAGGAGAAATTGCATGAAACAATGCAATTTCTCCAAAAAAAGTTGAAATTAATTTTTATTCACCCTTAAAGAAGGTCTCGGATAAACTGTGCGGTATAGGAATTTTCACAGCTTTTAAGCTTCTCGGGAGTGCCTGAGAAGAGAACCTCTCCGCCCCCGTCGCCTCCCTCAGGACCCAAATCGATGATGTGGTCGGCTGTCTTGATAAGATCAAGATTATGCTCAATAACCACCACGGTATTTCCTGTATCTACCAGTTTCTGAAGCACCTCAATAAGTCGGTGAACATCCGCTGAATGGAGACCCGTTGTAGGCTCATCGAGGATGTAAATGGTCTTACCTGTAGAGCGTTTTGAAAGCTCTGTGGCAAGCTTTACACGCTGTGCTTCACCACCTGAGAGGGTGGTTGCAGGCTGTCCTATCTTGATATATGAAAGACCTACATCATAAAGTGTCTGTAATTTACGGCTGATCTTGGGAACGTTCCTAAAGAACTCAAGCCCCTCCTCAACAGTCATCTCAAGGACGTCATAAATGGATTTACCCTTATACTTAACCTCCAGAGTTTCCCTGTTATAACGTCTGCCTTTGCAGACATCGCAGGGAACGTAAACATCAGGCAGGAAGTGCATCTCAATCTTCACAATTCCTCCGCCCTCACAGGATTCACATCTGCCGCCCTTAACATTAAAGGAGAATCTTCCTGAGGAAAAGCCTCGGAGCTTTGCCTCCTGAGTGCTTGCAAAAAGCTCTCTCACATCTGTGAACATTCCCGTATAGGTGGCAGGGTTGGAGCGTGGTGTTCTGCCTATGGGACTTTGATCGATATCGATTACCTTATCGAGGTGTTCAATACCCTTTATATCCTTGTGCTTACCCGGTGTGGTCTTGGCACCGTTTAAGTCTCTTGCAAGACGCTTATAGAGTATCTCATTTACAAGTGATGATTTACCTGAACCTGAAACACCTGTGATGCAGACAAACTTACCCAGAGGAATTTTCACATCAATATTCTTAAGGTTATTCTGGGAAGCACCCTTTATCTCAAGGAATTTGCCGTTACCCTTGCGGCGGCTTTCAGGCACCTCAACGGAAATCTCTCCGCTTAAGTATTTACCCGTTATGGAATCCTTATTCTTCATAATCTCAGAGGCTGTACCCTCTGCCACAACTCTTCCTCCGTGAACACCTGCACCGGGACCTATATCTATGATATGGTCGGCCCTGAGCATTGTATCCGTATCATGCTCAACAACGATTACCGTGTTACCAAGGTCACGAAGATGACAAAGAGTTTTAAGGAGCTTTTCGTTATCCCTCTGATGAAGTCCGATGCTGGGCTCGTCAAGGATATAAAGAACGCCCATGAGAGAGCTGCCTATCTGTGTTGCAAGGCGGATTCTCTGACTTTCACCGCCTGAGAGAGTGCCTGCACTTCGGGAAAGTGTCAGGTATCCGAGACCCACACTATTTAAGAATCCAAGTCTCTCCTTTATCTCTTTTACGATACTCTCGCCAATGAGCATCTCTCGCTCTGAAAGTGTATGTGTATCAATAAACTCAAGAGCGTTTTTAACAGACATTTCGCAGAACTCGGAAATGTTAAGTCCGCCGACGGTTACTGCAAGAGAAACCTTTGAAAGTCTTTTTCCACCACATTCATCGCAGGGAATTGCAGACATATATGACTCTATCTCCTCTTTTATCCAGTTGCTTGAGGTCTGATGGAATCTTCTGTCAAGGTTATTGATAACGCCCTCAAAGGGGGCATAGTATTCCCCGCCTGCATAAAGTCCTGTGCGGACAAGCTTTATCTTTTCTCCCTTGGTGCCGTAGAGAAGGATATCCACGATCTCATCAGGGAGGTCTTCTATAGGCGTCTCAAGAGAAAAGCCGTAGTGTTCGGAAAGGCCCTTATAGTACATATAGGCAATGGTGTTTCCCTCCATTGCCCAGCCGCCGGCTTTGATGCCCCCCTGAGCTATGGATTTCTTTCTGTCGGGGATAACCTTATCGGGGTCAATTCTCATAAACACACCAAGACCCGTACATTTGGGGCAAGCTCCGAAGGGCGCATTAAAGGAAAACATTCTGGGAGTAAGCTCATCGATGCTCACACCGTGGTCAGGGCAGGCAAAGCTCTGGGAATAGATCTGCTCCTCCCCATCGTTTACTGCAATAAGCACCAGGCCTCCTGCAAGCTTTGAGGCTGTCTCAATGCTGTCGGAAAGTCTGGAACGAATACTTTCTTTCATTACAAGGCGGTCAACAACCACCTCAATATCGTGCTTTTTATTCTTTTCAAGAACTATTTTCTCAGACAGATCATAGATAATTCCGTCAGCACGAACTCTGACAAAACCGCTCTTTGCGGCACTTTCAATGACCTTCTGATGCTCGCCCTTACGGCCTCTCACCACAGGTGCCATCACCTGAAATTTTGTGCCTTCAGGGAGTGTCATAACCTGATCCACTATCTGATCCACAGACTGCTGCTTGATCTCTTTTCCGCAGACAGGACAATGGGGTATTCCGATTCGTGCATAGAGAAGTCGCAGGTAGTCATATATCTCCGTTACTGTACCCACAGTTGAACGGGGATTCTTCGAGGTGGTCTTCTGGTCAATGGAAATCGCAGGAGAAAGACCGTCGATATTATCCACGTCGGGCTTGTCCATCTGACCGAGGAACATTCTTGCATAAGAGGAAAGGGATTCAACGTATCTGCGCTGACCCTCTGCGTATATGGTATCAAAGGCAAGAGAGGATTTACCCGAACCTGAGAGACCGGTAATTACCACCAGCTTGTCTCTGGGGATATCCACATCTATGTTCTTCAGGTTATGCTCTCTGGCACCTCTCACCTTTATATATTTATCGGACATAATTTCACCTCCGTGAAAATCATTCAGAGACGGGCGGATAACCGAAGCTATCCGCCCGAAAGTAACCTTTCAGAGAGAGGATCACTCCTCGCTCTCCTGTGTATCAACGTCAGCGAAGGTGCCCTTCATCATTGCGGCAAAGTCCTCGCCTGACATTTTCTCGTGCTTCATAAGGTAAGCTGAAACCTCGTGGAGCTTGCTCATATTGGCACTGAGAATTCTCTCACACTTTTCATAACCCTCAGTGATTATGCGGTGGATCTCAGCATCGATCTTAGAGGCGGTCTCATCGGAGTAATCCTTGACCTGACCCATATCTCTGCCGATGAATACCTCTGTGCCGCCGGAGGCATAATTGATGCAGCCGAGAAGCTCGGACATACCGTACTTGGTAACCATGGAACGAGCCGTAGAGGTAGCTCGCTCGATATCGTTGGAAGCACCTGTGGAGATATCACCGAGGACAAGTGCCTCAGCAACACGACCGCCAAGGAGAACAACGATATCCTCCTCCATGCCCTTCTTGGACTTGTATGACTTATCCTCAGTAGGCAAGTGCATTGTGTAACCGCCTGCCATACCTGTGGGAATAATAGAGATCTGATGAACGGGATCCTGAGTTTCGCAGTCAAAGGTTGCGATAGCATGGCCTGCCTCATGGTAAGCTGTGAGCTTCTTCTCACTCTGAGACATTACCTTTGACTTCTTCTCTGCACCTACTACAACCTTGATGGTTGCTTCCTCAACCTCCCGCATAGTGATGGCCTTCTTATTCTTTCTTGCTGCAAGAAGTGCTGCTTCATTGAGAAGGTTTGCAAGGTCTGCACCTGTAAAGCCTGCTGTGGTCTTTGCTATAGTCCTGAGATTCACATCGGGAGCCAAAGGCTTCTTTCTTGCGTGGACCTTGAGGATAGCTTCTCTGCCTGCGATATCGGGATAGCCTACAGTAATCTGACGGTCAAATCTGCCGGGACGGAGAAGTGCGGGGTCAAGGATATCGGGACGGTTAGTAGCCGCAATAACGATAACGCCCTCATTTGCACCGAAGCCATCCATCTCAACCAGCATCTGGTTAAGGGTCTGCTCACGCTCATCGTGACCGCCGCCGAGACCTGTGCCACGCTGTCTGCCCACTGCATCAATTTCATCAATGAAGATGATACAGGGAGAATGCTTCTTTGCATGCTCGAAAAGGTCACGAACTCTCGATGCACCTACACCTACGAACATCTCAACGAAATCAGAACCTGAAATTGAGAAGAAGGGTACTCCTGCCTCACCTGCAACTGCACGGGCAAGGAGGGTCTTTCCTGTTCCGGGAGGGCCTACAAGGAGAACGCCCTTAGGAATCTTTGCACCTAATTCGTTGTATTTCTCCGGGCTTTTCAGGAATTCAACTATCTCCTCAAGCTCCTCTTTCTCTTCGTCAGCACCAGCCACATCCTCGAAGGTGGTCTTTCTCTTCTCGTCGTTGGTGTCCTTGAACTTTGCCTTGCCGAACTGGAATTCCTTGCCGCCAAGTCCGCCGCCGCCCATCTTCTTCATAATGAAGAACCAGAACACAACAAAGACGATAACAACGATGACCATGGGTAGCAGATCAAGAAGGAAGCTGTTGTTTGAAGCAGGAATGTACTCATACTTCAGGTTTGTGTCGTGAGTTTCATTGTACTCATCTACATATTCCTCTATATCCATATAGAAGAACTCAACGCTTGCCAGCTTGTACTTGATGGTCTGAAGCTCTCCGTCTTCTGTAGTGCCTGCCTCATCGGCAGTCTCGTCGGAGTTCTCCTTTATCTTGTCGTTGACAGCATCCTCTGTAACCTTAAGCTCCAGAGCACCTGTACCCACATTGAGAGAAAACTCTCTTACCTGCTGTTTCTCGAAAAAGCCGATAATATCTGAGTAGGTATATTCCACGTGCTTGGAAGTAAGATTCACAATAAGCACGATGCCCAAAATGATAAGGGCAGGAATTCCAAGATACAAGAGCAGCTTTTTAACACTCGTTTTATTATCCTTCAAATTTGTTCACTCCTTGGGTTAGTATGAGAAAAGACTTTAAAATTATGAATAAACAGAACGCTTCAACACACCAATATAAGGAAGGTTTCTGTAATTTTCATTATAATCAAGACCGTATCCTATTACGAATTCGTCTGGAATCTCAACGCCCAGATAATCGACGGGGATCTCTACCACACGTCTTGAGGGCTTGGAGAGCAGTGTGCATATCTTTACACTTCTGGCACCTTTAGTGCTGAGATACTTGGTAATAAAGCTCAGGGTCTTACCGCTGTCGATAATATCCTCAACGATAAGCACATCACGACCCTCAAGAGGCTGAGAAACGTCCTTGAGGATGTTGACTCTGCCTGAGGATTCAGTGCCTGCACCGTAGCTTGAAACATCCATAAAATCAATGGCAATATCAAGCTTTATCTCCTTCATAAGGTCTGCCATAAAGGAAACGCTTCCCTTTAAAAGACCCAAAAGTAAAAGATTCTTATCCTTGTAATCCTCATTGATCCTTGAAGCAATTTCGCTTACAAGCTCTTTTATTTTATCTTCTCCAATAAGAATATGATCGCAATCCTTATGCATAATTCCCTCCGACTTTTACGTCTATTATGTAATAATATGAAGTCTCATCGGATGGTCTGCCCTCCTGAGAAACTCCTATATTTTCTTCCCACAGAACCACGCTTCCCTCTGCCATAAGCAGGGCATTCTCACGAAGCTCACGGGGAATTTTAAGCTCATTCTGAAGCTTTCTCAGACGCTTCTTCACTCCTCTTTTTAAGGGAGAAAAGGTATCCTCCGCCTCTCTTCTGCGAATAAGAGCAGAGGCACCGATACTGTCTGCTGAAAGCCTTGTGTGCTGAGGATAAAGTGCTTTTGCATCCTCTGCCGACACTTTTTTTATTGTGTATATTTTTTCTCTATAGAAAAATTCCATATTATCTGAAACAGGTATGGGAGAAAACTCCTCCCTGCCTTCTTCTGTTATTCTGAAAATTCCCTGAGTCGAAACTGCGTATGTGTCTCTTTGAAGAGGTACCGCACCCGAGGTTTTGAGAATCTCATCAATAAGACTTATTATTTTGTCCGAAGGTGCAAGACCTCTTTCTGTAAGGCACAGTGCCAAAGCTTTGTGACGCACAGCATCGTGGGCAAGGAGAAGCTTCTCTGAATCAAAGCCGAAGGAGGTCTCTGCCTCTTTTAAAAGCTCCTTTGCCGAGATGGTAATAAAATCGTCTGCACTCTGAAGCTTTCGGCGAAGCTTCATAAAATTCTTATCAAAGCCGTCGCTTACTTCTTTGAGAGCAGGCAGTGCTGAAAGCCTGATCTTATTTCTTGTGCAGGCTTCTGGCACAAAGTTTGTGCTGTCATTTACGAAAGGGTAATTTCCCTTCCTCATATACTCTTCCACCTGTTGTCTCGTAACATCAAGGAGAGGTCTTATGATGTAGTCCCTCTTATATGGAATGGAGCACAGTCCGTGAAGAGAGGTACCTCTTGCTATATTAAAGAGCATGGTCTCCTCACAGTCGCTGAGAGTATGAGCTGTGGCAACCTTTGCAGAGAGTTTTTTTGAAAGCTCCTCAAAGAACTCATAGCGGATATTCCTGCCGCACAGCTCCTCGCTGATCTTCTGCTCCTCAGATAGTGCCTTAACATCGACTCGACGCAGGAAAAGCTCCACTTTCAGCTCCTCTGTGAGCTTTCTGACGAAGGCTTCATCACGTTCTGCCTCTTCTCCTCTGAGCTGGTGGTTTACATGGGCACAGTAAAGGGTGAGGTCATATTCCTCACGGATATTAAGAAGAATTCTCAGAAGAGCGCAGGAATCCGCACCTCCTGAGAGTGCCACAATGACCCTGTCCCCTTTTTCAAGGAGATCTTGCCTCTCTACTGTTTCCCTTACAATATTAATCACGGTTATTCTCCACAGCGGTGAATCTCATAAACTCACCCTGCCAATGGAGCTTAACGTTTCTGGACTCGCCGTGACGGTTCTTTGCAACTACGCACTCTGCAGAATTCCTGTCAGAGGTAGGAGATGCCTCTCCTGAGCCCTCTTTATCGTAGTAATTCTCTCTGTAGAGGAAGAGAACGATATCCGCATCCTGCTCGATAGAACCTGAGTCTCTCAGGTCAGAGAGCTGAGGCACATGGTCTGCACGCTTCTCACTGTCTCTCGAGAGCTGTGAAAGGCAGATAATGGGAACATTCAGCTCCTTTGCAAGTATCTTGAGGCTTCGGGTAATTTCAGAGATTTCCTGAACTCGGTTATCGGTTCTTCTGCCTGTGGTCATAAGCTGGAGATAGTCGATAACAATAAGGTCAAGGCTGCGAAGACGTCGAAGCTTTGCCTTGATGGCAGGAACGGTGATGTTGGGTGTGGCATCAAGATAGAAATTCATCTTGGAAAGCACATCACCTGCACCGATGATCCTCTGCCACTCCTCGTCGCTGAGCTTACCCGTTCTGAGTTTCGTACCTTCAACGAGGGCTTCTGTGGAAAGAAGTCGTGAAGCCAGCTGTTCGCTTGACATTTCCAGAGAGAAAAAGGCAACTGTTCGGTTATTGCTTGAAGCAACACTCTTTGCAATATTCAGCGCAAAGCTTGTCTTACCCATACCGGGACGAGCCGCAAGAAGGATAAGGTCGCTTCGGTTAAGGCCTGTAATAACTCTGTCAAGATCCCCAATTCCCGTTGAAATGGGAATCAGGTCGGGGTCATTTCTGTTGAGAGCATCAAGTCTGTCAAAGGTCTGAAGAACTACCTCGTCAATACGCTGAAGGCCCTGAATACTCTTTCCTTTGCGGATATCGTAGATCATCTGCTCTGCGCTGTCGATAAGTACCTCTGCACCATGCTCGCCTGAGGTAGCATCATCGATCATCTTTCTTGCAGATGTGATAAGGCATCGTACATCGTACTTTTCCCTTACCATCTTGGCGTATATCTCCACATTGGAGGTTGAGGGACAGTTCTCCGTAAGACGGACAAGGTAGATCTTGCCCTCTGTGGGGTCAAATTCCTTTTCTCTCCTTAACTCTTCATAGACAGTTACAAAGTCGATGCTTCTGCCGTGGGTGAACATGGAGAGCATTGTGGAGTAGATAAGTCTGTGAAGAGAGATATGGAAATACTCGGGATTGGGAAGAATCTCTGCAACTCTGCCGAAGCAATCAGGCTCAAAGATGATGGCACCCAAGACCGCCTGCTCAGCTTCGGAGCTGTAAGGGAGATTCAGCCCGTCATATTCAAATTTAGGAGTAAAATCAGCCATAGTAATTTCTCCTTGGTTTACTTATGAATCTAAATCGTTATCAGAGCTCAGCGGCTACAACGGTAACAGTTGCACTAATGCCTGAGTAAAGCTTGATCTCTGCAGAGTAGCTGCCGCAGGTCTTGATATCGTTCATAACTATCTTTCTCTTATCAATATCAATGGAGTATGCCTTCTTGATCTCGGCGGCTACCTCCTTGGTGGTGATGCTTCCGAAAAGCTTGCCGCCCTGGCCTGCCTTGGACTTGATAACAAAGGTCTTGCCGTCCAGCTGAGACTTTGCCTTCTCAGCGGCAGCAATCTCCTGCTCCTGCTTGTACTTCTTGGAGTTCTCTGCATTCTTGAACTCATTGAGCACCTGAGCGTTTACCTCTTTTGCAAGACCACGGGGTAAAAGGAAGTTTCTTGCATAGCCGTCAGAGGCGTTTACCATATCGCCCTTCTTGCCCAACGCCTTAACGTCCTGTAATAATACAACTTTCATAATATATCCTCTTTTCTTAAGGTTCTTCGTTTATTCTTTATCAATGGACTCTACAAGGAGACGCACCGCAGACTCAAAGGAGGTGTCCTTGAGCTGTGCCGCCGCCATAGAGTGGTGACCGCCGCCGCCCAGCCTCTCCATAATAAGCTGAACGTTACGCTTGCCGTAGCTTCTGGCGGAGATATTCAGGGTGTTGCTGTCCGTTCTGAACACAACGAAGGAGGCATTGACCCCTGTAAGTCCCAGAAGCTCGTCAGCAGCCTTGGATGCGATAAGGCGGATATCCGCCATATCCTCGTCAGCAATAACGATAGCACACTTCTTGTAGATCCTTGCTGTAGAAACAAGCTTGTATTTATTGCGGTAAATGTCAATGGAGTCTGAGAAAAGACCTCTGACAGATACCGTATCGGCACCGTGCTTTTTGAGGAATGAAGCCGCCTCAAAGGTTCTGGCGCCGGAGTTTATAACAAAATTCTTTGTGTCGAGAATGATACCTGAAAGCAGAGCCTCTGCCTCTGCCTTCTTGATGCTTCCGTCAGGGAAGTTATCAATAAGCTCCACGCACATTTCGGAAGCAGATGAAGCTGAAGGTTCATGGAAGAATACCAGAGCATTCTCGATATGGTCAACACTCATTCTGTGATGGTCAATAACAATGATATTTTCGCACATCTCATAGAGCTTTGAATTCTCCATACGGTTGATGGACTGAGTATCAACAACAATGAGGAGGGTATTTTCGGTCACAAGGTCAAGAGCTTTCTCAGGAGAGATAAAGACCTCGCCGCCTCTTTGGGAGGCGTAGGTATCTATGAGCTCCTTTGCCATTGACGTCTGATAATTTACTGCAATATAAGTCTCTTTTTTGAAAGCGGTGGTAATAGCGCCGTAAAGACCCACAGCCGCACCTACACAGTCAAGGTCGGAGAACTTATGACCTGTAATAATAACTCTGTCGCTCTCCTGAATTGCATTGATAATTGAGCGGGTGATAACTCTGATACGGACCTTACTCTGGCGCTCAACGCCTGCAGTCTTGCCGCCGAAGAATTCAAATTCTCCGTCTGTAAGGATGGCAACCTGGTCGCCACCTCTGCCCAGTGCCATATCAAGCGCCTTCTTGGCTGCTGCCTGACTCTTTCTAAGGTCATTTTCACCTCTGCCGATACCGACGGAAAGGCTGACACTTGTGTCCTCTGTACCGAATTCTCTGACTTTGGAGAGGATGTCAAACTTGGTCTCTATGATCTTCTGAAGCTCTCTCTCCTCAACGATAAGCATATATCTGCCCTGAGCCATTTTTCTGTAGAGTGCGTTGTAGTCGGTTGCATAGCGTTGAAGCAGGGATTCAACCTGAATAGTGATCCTTACTGCCTCATCCTCGTCGTCACTTTCAAAGGCTCCACCGTTGTCGAGAACTATCATAGCCACGGAAAGACGACTGTCATTATATTCCTTCTCAATATCCTTGTAGTATGTATCGTCAAAGAAATAGAGAATATAACCCGTGTCCGTGCTGTTTGAATAAAGAGTAAACTTTTTATTCTCAAGCTCCACATTGCCGCCCTTTGCGGTGCAGAAGACCTCAGCAGTTCTTCCCCCCAGGAGAGGCAGGATAGACATTCCGAATGCGTCATTGCCTGAGCAGATATTCTCATAGAAAGCAGTATTGTACCAGATGATATTATCATCACTGTCAACGGCTGCTACAGGAAACTTAAAGCGTTCCAGATACCTTCTGTCAACACCCTTTGTTCTCTGGACAACATTCTTCACTATTATTTTAAGGAAGCTGTCTGCCCTTAAATAGATAACACCGGAGACCACTATTCCCACAATGGCAATAAGCATCTCCACAAAGAAGATTATCTTACTGAAAAACAGTGATATGACCGCAAACACCAGCATAACAACAGATGCCAGACACAGATACGGTGCTACCTGTAACATTTTTTTGTTCATACTCATTCCTCCGCTGTAAAAACAGCTTTCGCCCCTTTTTGGGGGACCTATGTAAGGAGGTAACTCAGACCTCCATCAGTATGGGCAGGATCATGGGATATCTTCCTGTCTTTTCGCTGATGAGAGCTGAGACAGCATCCTTGATCCTGTTTTTCATAACACCCCACTCGTGGATGTTTCTTTCTGCACAGTCCTCAAGGACCTCCAGACTTATCTTTCTTATTTCATCAAGGAGGGATTCGCTCTCCTTGACATATACAAAGCCTCGGGACACTACGTCGGGACCGCTTATTACGTGTCCGTCATATACATCAAGGGAAGCAACCACAATAATGAGGCCGTCCTGACCCAGATGCTTTCTGTCACGAAGCACTATACTTCCTACATCGCCTACACCGAGACCGTCAACAAAGACCTTGCCTGCAGGAACACTCTGAACTTCCTTTATAGCATCCTCAGTAAGCTCCACGCACTTGCCTACGTCGCCGATATAAACATTCTCCTTGGGCATTCCCATAGAAACCGCAATTGCCTTGTGGCTTCTGAGATGCTTCTGCTCACCGTGAACAGGAATGAAATACTTGGGTTTTGTCAGGCACTGTATAATTTTAAGCTCCTCCTGACAAGCATGTCCCGAAACGTGAACCTCGTACATTGACTCGTAGATGACCTCACAGCCACGCTTTAAGAGTTCATCCACAACATTTCCAACGGTGCGCTCGTTGCCGGGAATGGGGTTAGCGGAAATGATAATGCAGTCACCCTCGCCTACAGTTACCTTTCTGTGGTCGGAATATGCCATTCTGGAAAGTGCCGACATAGGCTCTCCCTGACTTCCCGTTGTGATAAGCACTGTCTCGGCAGGTGTATATTTTGAGAGCATATCGATATCTATGAGAAGACCCGAAGGAATCTCAAGATATCCAAGCTCTGAGGCAACGCTCATATAGTTGAGCATACTTCTGCCTGAGAAAGCAACTTTTCTTCCGTACTTATGAGCGCAGTTGATGATCTGCTGTACTCTGCCTACATTGGAAGCGAAGGTTGCAATAATGATCCTCTTGTCTGCCGCTTTTTTGAAGAGATTGTCAAAGCTCTCGGAGACAGTTCTCTCTGTGGGAGTATTGCCTGCACGAGAGGCATTTGTGCTGTCAGCCATAAGGCAGAGAACACCCTCATCACCCAGTCTTGCAAAGGTAGAGAGATCTATAGGCTCACCCCACGTGGGAGTGTAGTCAACCTTGAAGTCACCCGTATGGACAATGGTACCACCGGGAGTATGGATAGCCACACCGATGGAGTCGGGAATGGAGTGGTTCACTCTGATGAACTCGATCTCCATACAGCCCAGCTTTATTCTCTGACCTGCCTTCACCTCATTGAGCTGTGCAGGTCTGAGGAGACTATGCTCACGGAGCTTATTACCGATGATTCCGTTTGTAAGTGCTGTGGAATAAATGGGAATATCCACATTACTCAGAAGATAAGGCAGACCGCCGATGTGATCCTCGTGGGCGTGGGTAATAACGATACCTCTGAGCTTATCCTTATTCTCGATAACGTATGAGAAGTCGGGAATTACCAGGTCAACACCCAGCATATCACCGTCAGGGAATGCCATACCGCAGTCAAGAATCACCATATCCCCCATACACTCGAAGATGGTCATGTTCTTGCCTATCTCATTAAGTCCGCCAAGAAATGCAATTCTCACAGGGGGCTTGGGTGCCGCCGCTACCTCACGGGGCTTGCCCTTGGGATATCCGCTTTTAGCTCTCTTTGGAGCATTCATCTTTCTGTTTTGTGCGGAATTATTACTTTTTGAGTAGCTTTTATTCTGAGGTCTCTTGCTCACTTTACGCTCAGATGATACCGAAGTTTCCACGCTCTCAAGTTCCATATCAAAAGGCTTCTGCTTATAGCTCTTTGTGTTCTTTTTGTAAGGCTTCTTGTCAGATTTATTCTGCGAAGCACTTGTACTCTTCTTGTAAGTCTTCTTTGTATTTGTCTTCTGACTCACTATTTATCCTCCATTACTGTAAATTTACCTCTCTCTTGTGCGTTTCTCTGAGAAAGCTTTTGGGAGCAGGCAGTGATATGTAAATAAGTTCAGGCATGACCACAGCCTGAATAAAGTTTTGAGTAAGAATATCGCCGCAAGGAAACAGCGGTTTATATTTCTAATTGAGAAAATTATTTCCATTTACAAAAGGGTGACACTACCCTAATATAATTTATCACTTTATTCTACCTTTTTATCCCGCTACTGTCAAGGCTCAAAGGGAATTATTAATAGAAATATAACAATATATTAATACAGGAATTTATGCAGGGTATATTCATATTATTGTCAGGAAAAATTAAAAATATAGCCAAGACTAACAAAAGTATCCAAAATAGCGAAAAAATCACACTTATACAGTTGCATTTGTGATTTTTGGTGTTATAATATAGAGTGGTCGTTTAGGGGCTTTGCCTCTGCGATACAGCTATACTAAGGAGTGCCGATTCTTTGAAGCACGTGGAAATTTTTACGGACGGTGCCTGCTCAGGTAATCCCGGTCCCGGCGGCTGGGGCGCAATTCTGCGCTACAAGGGAACTGAGAAAGAGATCTCAGGCGGCGCACCTGAAACTACAAACAACCGTATGGAGCTTATGGGGGTTATAAGTGCCTTAAAGCTTTTGAAAGAGCCCTGCGAGGTAACCCTCTGCACTGACTCTCAGTATGTGGCAAATGCCCTTGAGAGAGGCTGGGCAAAGAACTGGCAGAAAAACGGTTGGATGAGAAATAAAAAAGAACCTGCACTTAATCCTGATCTATGGCAGGAGCTGCTTACGCTTTACGATAAGCACAAGGTCACCATCGTCTGGGTAAAGGGTCACAACGGACACCCTGAGAACGAGAGATGTGACAAGCTGGCAGTAGCTGAGTATCAGAAGTATCTCGGCTAAAAGTTTATACATTATCTTAAGGAGAATATATATGCAGATTTACGCAGACAATGCGGCAACCACTGCTCTGAGCCCTAAGGTTCTTGAGGCTATGCTTCCCTACCTCACAGAGGTTTACGGAAACCCCTCAAGCCTTTATCGCATAGGCTCTGATGCAAAGGATGCCGTAGAAGAAGCAAGAGAGAAAATTGCAAATCTCATCGGTGCAAAGTCAAGTGCTGAGATTTACTTTACCTCAGGCGGCTCAGAAAGCGACAACTGGGCCATCAAGGGTGTGTGTGCCCTTATGAAAGAAAAGGGCAAGAATCACATCATCACCTCAAAGTTCGAGCATCACGCAGTTCTTCATGTTTGTGAGTCTCTTGAAAAAGAGGGCTTCGAGGTCACCTACCTTGATGTTTATGAGGATGGTCTTATCAGACCCGAGGACGTAAAGAACGCCATTAAAGACACCACCGCACTGGTGACTATTATGTACGCAAACAACGAGATCGGCACAGTTCAGCCTATTGCCGAGATCGGCAAAATATGCAGAGAGGCAGGAGTAATTTTCCACACAGATGCTGTTCAGGCTATGGGAAATGTTCCCGTAAACGTTGTGGAAGACAATGTTGATCTCCTCTCTCTGACCGCTCACAAGTTCCACGGTCCCAAGGGCTGCGGCGCACTCTATGTACGCAGAGGCGTGAGACTTAAAAGCCTCATCGAAGGTGGCGCTCAGGAGCGTTCACGCCGAGCAGGCACTGAGAACGTAGCAGGAATCGTAGGACTCGCAAAGGCTCTGGAGCTTGCAATTTCCACAATGGAGAAGCGAGCAGAGAAGCTCACAAAAATGAGAGACCGCCTTATTGACGGACTTCTTAAAATCGAGCGTTCAAGACTTAACGGAAGCCGTGAGCAAAGACTTCCCGGCAACGTGAATATGTGCTTTGAGGGCATCGAGGGCGAAAGTCTCCTGCTTCGTCTTGACCTTGCAGGAGTAAGTGCTTCCTCAGGCTCTGCCTGCACATCAGGAAGCCTTGATCCCAGCCACGTTCTTCTTTCCCTCGGTCTTCCCCACGAGATCGCACACGGAAGTCTGAGACTTTCCTTCTCAGACGACAACACAGAGGAAGAGATCGACTATCTCCTCGAGAAGATTCCTCAGATCGTTGAGTACCTGAGAAGCTTCTCTCCCCTCTGGGACAAAATCAAATCTGAAAATTAACAGGAGGTTTAATATATGGCATATTCCGAGAAAGTTATGGACCACTTCGCAAATCCAAGAAATGTTGGCGAAATTCCCGATGCTGATGGCGTTGGCGAGGTTGGCAACTCCAAATGCGGAGATATTATGAGAATGTACATTAAGGTTGAGGGCAACGTCATCACAGACTGTAAGTTCAAGACCTTCGGCTGCGGTGCGGCCATTGCAACAAGCTCCATGGCTACTGAGCTTATCAAGGGCAAGACCATTGACGAGGCATTAAAGCTGACAAACAAAGCAGTAATGGAGGCTCTGGATGGACTTCCCCCCGTTAAGGTTCACTGCTCCGTCCTTGCTGAGCAGGCTATCAAGGCAGCTCTTTCCGATTACTATGTGAGACTGGGCGTTGACCCCACTCCCATTGTAGGTGAGATCAAGGAATGCGACCACGACCACGGCTGTGGCTGTGACCTTTAATCTAATATAGTCATAAAGAAAACCGAGCGTTTTTTGACGCTCGGTTTATTTTTATCTGAAAAAATCAGTTCATTCTGTTGTCGGTTTTGCTGAAAAGTCTGCGGATAGACCCTCTAAGAAGTCTCATCTCGTCTCCCTCAAGATTCGGGTAAAGTGCAAGAAGCTCCTCAGCGATGTCCTGAGAAAGAAGCACTGTGTTCATATCAGAGAAGTCAGCAATATTCAGGGCAGGCAGACCATGCTGTCGCTCACCGAAGAAGTCACCGGGACCTCGCTGTTTGAGATCCTCGTCAGCAATTTTAAAGCCGTCGTTAGTCTCGCACATCACAGAAAGCCTCTTGAGAGTTTTCTCTCCCTCGTTGTCGGAAACAAGGATACAGTAGGAATTTTTATCTCCTCTGCCCACTCTTCCTCTGAGCTGATGAAGCTGTGAAAGTCCGAATCTCTCTGCATTTTCTATCATCATTACCGTCGAGGAGGGCACATCAACACCAACCTCGATAACCGTAGTCGCAACAAGGAGTTTTTTCTCACCGCTTGCGAATTCACGCATTGTTTTTTCTTTTTCAGAATATTTCATCTTGCCGTGGATAATACCCACAGGATAATCCGCAAATTCATGAAGCATCAGCTCAGCGGCATATTCCTCTGCAGAGGCAAGGGCTCCATCTTCATCCTCGTTCACCAGAGGACAGACGATGTAGGCCTGATTACCTCGGTCCATTTCCTCTCTGATAAACTGAAGGGCTTTCTTCCGTTTCTGAGAAGTTATAAACATAGTCTTGACGGGAGTTCTTCCCGGAGGAAGCTCATCAATAACAGAAATGTCAAGGTCACCGTAAATAATGAGGGCAAGAGTTCTGGGAATGGGTGTGGCGCTCATTACGAGAAGATGAGGAGAATTGCCCTTTGAAAGGAGCTTTGAGCGCTGTGAAACGCCGAAGCGATGCTGTTCATCAGCAATAACAAGGGCAAGATTACTAAACACAGTATCCTCTGTCAGCAGTGCATGTGTACCCACAACTACCCCTATCTCTCCTGATGAAAGCCTCTGTCTCAGCTCCTTTTTCTTTGAAGCAGTCAGTGAGCCTGTGAGAAGTCCCACTTCTATATCTGTACCTTCAAAAAGTTTTGATAAAGTCTTGAAATGCTGTTCTGCAAGTATCTCCGTGGGAGCCATAAAAGCCGCCTGATATCCGCTTTTTGCCACATTATAACAAGCAGCGGCAGCAACCACCGTCTTACCTGAGCCTACATCTCCCTGAACAAGTCTGTTCATAGGGTTTATGCCCTTTTTCATATCAAGGGAAATATCTCTCATAACCCTTGTCTGAGCATTTGTGGGTTCAAAGGGCAGAAGTTCAATAAACTCCTCTGTAAGGTCATTTTTGATACATATACCCTTTTCCTTTGAGTTACCTGATTTAAGGGCTCTGATACCCAGATTCAGCACGAGAAGCTCCTCAACAGTATGGCGTCTGAGAGCTGTTTCGTAGACCTTTCTGTCTCTGGGTTTATGTATATTCACAATAGCTTCCCGAAGTCCTATAAGGTTATATTTTCTCCTGATAAACTCAGGGATAGGATCGGAGATCCTCTCAGGCAGAAGCTTTAGTGCCTCATTTACAGCCCTCTCAACGGTTTTATTGTTAAGTCCTGCAGTAAGGGCATAAACGGGATGAAGCTGTGTTTCGGCATTATCTGAGGGAGAAAACTCGGGAGACACCATCTGCACTCCCGAAAAGTCACGGGTTACCTTGCCATAGAAGAGATATTCTGTATCGTATTTGAGCATAGAGGAAATGTACTTATTGTTGAAAAACACTATCCTCATAACACTCACATCATCAGATATTTCAGCCTGAGTAATGAATCTGCCCCCGGGAAGTCTCGATTCACGGATTCTCGCTGAAAGCTTTCCTTTTACACAGCAGACCTCACCCGGGAGAGTATCCCTGATACTTTTCACATTGCTCCAATCCTTGTAATCTCTGGGATAATGGCACAGCAAAGCCCCGACGCTGTGTATTCCAAGCTTATGAAAAAGCTTTTCACGTGCAGCGCCGATGCCCTTGAGACTGCTTATAGGTTGTTCAAAGAGTGAAGCCATACTGACACCTTATCCTAAACAAAAATTCATACAAAAAAAGGCGGACTGAATGTCCGCCTCTTCGTTTCTCTATTATTCTGCGGACTCTACACCGAGAATATAGTAGTAGATAGGCTGTCCGCCCTCTACCATATTGATTTCAATGTCGTTGCCGTACTTGACGATAAGCTCATTGAAGAGTTCGTCTGCCTGCTCAGCGGTGACACCCTCACCATAGATAAGTGTGAGGAAGGTTGTGTCCTTGTTTATCATACTCTTAGCAAGCTTTAAGAGAGTCTTTTCAGGGGTCTTTTCGGAAACTGTGAGCTTGCCGTTTTCAAGACCGATGATGTCACCCTCTTTGATCTTCTTGGAGCCGAACTCAGAATCACGTGCTGCGAAGGTTACCTGAGCTGTATCAACATGCTTGAAGGCTTCCTTCATATTGCTCTTATTGATGATGGCACTCTCTGTGGGATCAAAAGCCAGGAGAGCGCATATACCCTGAGGGATAGTCTTGGTACGGAGAATAATAACCTCTCTGTCCTCAACGATCTTCTGGGTCTGCTCTGCAGCCATGATGATGTTCTTATTGTTGGGAAGAATGAAAACAGTCTTGGCAGGAGTAGCCATAACTGCCTCATAAATGTCGTCTGTGCTGGGATTCATGCTCTGACCGCCGGATACAACGTGATTACATCCAAGGTCGGTAAAGAGGCTCACAAGACCGTCACCTGAAGCAACTGCTACAAAGCCGATCTCCTCAGTAGGCTCCTGGGGCTCAAGCTTAACCTTCTTAGCCTTGCGCTTGTTGTTCTCAACCTTAGCCTGCTCATGCTGCTGACGCATATTCTCAACCTTTACGGTGAGGAGCTGACCAAACTCGAGACCCTTCTGCATAGCATTACCGGGATTCTCTGTATGAACATGAACCTTGATGATCTCTTCGTCGTCAACTACAACTACGCAGTCACCAATGGTCTCAAGATAAGCTCTGAGCTCAAGGGGATCAGTAGCAACTTCCTTGTCTCTGCCTACGATAAACTCTGTGCAGTATGTGAAGTTGATAACCTCGTCAAATTCTGCAGCGGCACTGCGGAATACATCCTCCTCAGCCTCCGTGGAAGCCTCGGCCTGGTACTCTACCATGTTGCCGTCCTTGATGAAGCTGAGCATACCCTCGAAGATCACAAGGAGACCCTTGCCGCCTGCGTCAACAACGCCTGCCTTCTTAAGAACGGGAAGAAGCTCAGGAGTTCTCTGGAGAGAAGCCTCTGCTGCATCGCAGATGATCTGCCATATACCTGCAGCATCCTTTACATTCTTGACTTCCTTGGCACCTGCCTCGAAAGCCTCTCTTGCTACTGTGAGGATGGTACCCTCTGTGGGCTTCATAACTGCCTTGTAAGCAGCGTCAACACCAAGTCCGAGAGCCTTTACCAGATCCTTGCCTGTAGCAGTCTCCTTGCCCTCGAGACCCTTTGCAAAGCCTCTGAAGAGAAGGGAAAGGATAACACCGGAGTTACCTCTTGCGCCTCTGAGCATAGAGGAAGCAACAATCTTGGCGATCTCTCCTGCGTTATCGGAATCTGTATTACCGAGAGCCTTTACGGCCTCGCTGATTGTCATTGACATATTTGTTCCTGTGTCACCATCGGGAACAGGGAAAATATTCAGGTCGTTGATCTTTTCTTTCTGAGAACAGATGTTATTCGCACCGGAAATAACGGCTTGCTTTAACATAGAACCGGTCAGCATTAGAACACTTCCTTAAAAATTTTTATAATTTGTGATTTTACCAATCATATCCATTATAGTTGAGAATGATGTTTCTTTCAAGTCAAAGCTGTCAAAATTGGTTACTTGCATAAAATATTACAACTCAAATAGTAACATTTGACATTTTGAGCATAGTTATTCACAGTATGGTCATACTTTCTGCAGAGATGGCTCTGCCTGTTTTTTCGTCTATCTCAAAGAGCACACAGTCCATGGAGCATTCCCCCTTAAGAGGCTCAAATCTTATAGGAAGCTTGTCACGGAAGCTCTCCACGGTAATCTGAGGATTCACACCTAAAACGGAGTTTCTGGGGCCTGTCATACCTGCATCGGTAATATACCCCGTACCCTTTGGAAGTACCTGAGCATCAGCGGTACGAACATGGGTGTGGGTGCCGAAAATTGCAGACACCCTGCCGTCAAGATAAAATCCCAGAGAACGCTTCTCGCTGGTAGCCTCGGCATGGATATCCACCACGATAATACGGGCATCTATCTCCGAAAGGAGCTTATCCAGAGTGCGGAAGGGACAGTCAAGAGGATTTGAATTAAAGACATTTCCGATAACATTTATTACTGCCACGCTGTAACGGGTACAGTCAAGAATGCAGTAACCCTTGCCGGGAGTGGATGCGCTGGGGTAATTTGCAGGTCGGACAACAAAGGGATTTTCATCCAGATAAGGATATATCTCTCTGCGACGGAAAGCATGGTTACCCAGAGTTATTACATCAACACCGCTTTTGAAGAGATGGTCTGCAGAGGTGGGAAGAATACCATTGCCGTCAGCTGAATTTTCTCCGTTACAAATTACAATATCAATGCCAAGCTGTTTTTTGAGGGCAGGGAGCTTTTCTCTTAGAAAGGAGCATCCTACTCCTGCCACTACATCACCGATACAAAGAAGTTTCAACATATCACCCCTTGAGATAACAATAAATACGAGGTTATTATACCACAAGAAAGTTCAGTTTACAATAATGTTTTGTTCTTTAGCGATATCTTCAAGACAAGTGTAGGAAACCTCAAGGCTGAAGCCCTCAGGAGTATTTTTATATTCCCTGCTTCCCTTTATTTCCTCACATTGGGAGAGGGCAAAAAGTCTGTAGAGAGCATCCTCGGTCCTGAGTATCTCCTCAGCTCTTTCCTCATTGATTTCCGCTGAGACCTCTTTGTATTCGGTTATGTATTCCCGCTTCATGCCTAGCTCCAAAACGGTACTATTAAGACACATTTTCTCTGTATCAAACCTTACAGTGCTTTCTCTTTCTGCTGCCTTCAGATCAAGCGGAAACTCAAAGATAAGAAAAATCCCTCTGTGACGAATTATCTCTTTTTGGGGACTTTTGTAGTTCTGAATCTTCGAAACTGTAAAGCTCTGTGTCCGCTTTGTTTCCGCCAGCACCCGAGCCGCTGAGTGCACATAGTCGATTTCATTTAAGGCATTCACCATGGCACCGCTGACAAGGAGCTGACCCTTTAAAACTGCAGAGCCTGACTTTATCATTGCGCTGCCCTGCTTTGTGTTCATATCCTTTATAAGTCCGTCATAGCTTGCAACAATATTGCAGGGTGAACGATAATCTACTATCTCAGGCTTTCTCACCTTTTCCTTTATCTCTACCTGAGCCTTACTGCCGATGATATTCACGCTCATCCAGCCTATATCTGTACTTTCCTGCATCACTTTACGGCTTACATTCCCCGTATCAACAGAGGACACAAAGCTTCCTCTTTTAACGCCTGATTCCTCAAGCTCCTCTATAATGGCACTTTCGCTTAAGGTCTCGATGCCGCTTATCTCCACGCTCCAAATCATATTCTTCATAAGAAGCGACAGTATAAGAAAAACCACAAGACCTGCAAAAAGCCCCTTTCTGTGTCTGTATCGGGATAGAAGAAAAGGAAGCCCCACCCTCTTTTTATGCCTGAGTACCACAGAGCATTTCCGTGCCAGAGGTCTTATCTCTTTGTAGTCGCAAAGAAGCATTGCTCCCTCAAGTCCGTCCTCTGTGGGATTCACATAGATAAAGGGATTTCCTCTCTTAATGGAGAGATTGAGAAACCTCTCGGGAAATCTTCCCCTGAGTGTAAACACCACATAGCCCCGAAGCCACCTGATGAATCGGTCGATCATTCAGTCACCTACATTTCAAAATGTATATCTGTAAAAAAGCCCTCCAGTATGAGGGATGTGGGAGATATGCACTGAAGCCTTAAGTTCCTCCCTTCGAATACTGCCACAAAGGTGCCGAGGCTTATGCGTATCAATGTGTCACTATAATGAAGCACTCCCCTGCTCCCCTCCAGATTTACCCTTCTGTTGCCCTCGATCTCTATAATGGGCGGAGGTGTCACAGAGGACACAAAACCCCTTCTTAGGGAATTCATAACCTTTGCCTTTTGCTTTTCTCCTGACTTTTCCAATGCTCACACCTGCTTTTCTGAGAATACTAATTTTTATGCAAAAGTCCTCATATATATTATCGGTGAATGTTGTGACAAGATATATAATCCTTAAAAAATCAAAGCTTCTGCTGCTATGGACGATAACGCTGCTCTCTCTTTTTCTGCTCCTTGCCTTTCCAAAGGACATCAGAAACGGCGGCAGCAACGGTGCTTTTCTCTGCATTCAGGTGCTTATCCCCTCTCTCTTTCCTTTTATGATACTCTCGGATTTCCTTGTACGCTCGGGGCTGACACTTCGTATCCCAAAATTATTCGGAAGAATAAGCGAGCTTCTCTTTAAGCTTCCAAAGGAGACCTTTGCAGTTTTTTTGCTCTCCCTTATAGGGGGCTATCCTGTAGGTGCAAGGGGTATTAAAGCACTTTTTGAGAAGGGTCATATAAACGAATCCGAAGCAAAAAGAATGGCATTATTTCTCGTAGGTGCGGGGCCCGGATTCTTACTCACCTTTATAGGCGCCGTTATGCTCAGGGACATAAAGGCAGGCTATATCCTCCTGATCTCCCAAACAATTACAATTATCCTTACGGGAATTCTCACAAGATTCTCAAAAGATTCTTCTATGAGAGCCTCAACAGAAAAGAATAGAGGGAGAGAAAACATATATGCAGGATGTCTTGTTGAATCCGTAAACAGTACCGTAAAAGCCATAGCTCAGCTCTCAGGACTTGTGGTGATGTTCTCCGCCATTTGCGAGGTCTATCTGAGCCTTGCAGGGGGCAATGTGCTTTTAAGACCTCTCTGTGCTTTTCTTGAGATCACTACGGGAAGCAAGATCCTCTCCGAGGGCTATCCTCTGCCCTTAATCAGTTTCTTTACGGCTTTCGGCGGAATCTGTGTCCATTTGCAGATACATTCTCTGCTCACGCCTCTGAGGGTTTCAAAAGTAAAATTTCTTTTATTCAGGCTCCTCTCAGCCTTTGTGAGTATGGGAATAACATCGCTGATACTGAAGATTTTCCCGAGGGATACAGAGGTCTTTTCAACTTTAGAAAGCACCACACCCACCATCTCGGGAAGTATTTTCGGCTCACTTATGCTTATACTGTTTTCAACACTTTTTCTTATAAGCCTTAAAACTCATAAAAAAGCAAACTAAGATATTTTGGAGGTATTTTTTATGTGCGGAATTGCAGGTATCATCAGTAAAAATATAGATCTGTCAGAGATGAGCAGAGCCTTGGGAAAAATGTCTGACAGCCTTAAGAGGCGAGGTCCTGACGAGGGTGGGATGTATATCCTTAAAAACGCCGCTCTTATCCACAGACGGCTTTCCGTGGTGGATACGGAAAACGGAAAACAGCCTATGATATTCTCAAGGGGAGATGAAACCTATGTCATAGTCTATAACGGAGAGCTTTATAACTGCGATGAACTGAGGAAGGACCTGCTCCTTGAGGGCTATTCCTTCGAGAGCAGAAGCGACACCGAAGTGCTTCTCAAGGCTTATGTCTGCTACAAGGAAAAATGCTGCGAAAAGCTCAACGGCATCTTCGCTTTCGGAGTTTATGAGATACACTCGGGAAGGCTATTTCTCTGTCGTGACAGAATCGGTGTGAAGCCTCTTTTCTATGCTCATAAAGAAGACACCCTCGTTTTTGCCTCACAGATAAAGACTATCCTCGCCTCTGCGCTTTTAAGAGCAGAGGTGGATGAGGAGGGCCTTATGGAGCTTTTCTTTCTCTCCCCTGCGAGGACCTCGGGAAAGGGAGTGCTTAAGGGTATTGAGGAGCTTCTCCCCGGGGAATACGCATACTTTGAAAAAGGCAGGCTCACAAAGAGAAGGTACTTCACCCTCAAAGCTCAGCCTCACGAGGAAAACGAGCAAGAAACCATCGAGCATACCCGTTTTCTCATCAGCGACGCCATAGAAAGACAGCTTGTAAGCGACGTTCCCCTCTGCACCTTTCTTTCGGGAGGACTTGATTCAAGTATTATAACCAAGATTGCTTCGGAGAGTTTTAGACTTCAGGGAAAAGGTAAACTTCACACCTACAGCGTAGAATACGAGGACAATGAAAAGTATTTTCAGAAGAGTCTCTTTCAGCCCAATCGGGATTTTGAATATATAAATATGATGCAAAAGGACGCCGATACCATACACCACCAGGTAATACTTGATAACAGAGAGCTCTGTGAGGCTTTGAGAGATGCCACTCTGCACAGAGACCTTCCCGGTATGGCGGATGTTGACTCCTCACTCCTGCTCTTTTCAAAGGAGATAAAAAAGGATTTCACCGTTGCTCTCTCGGGAGAATGTGCCGATGAGCTTTTCGGGGGATACCCTTGGTATCACAACAAGGATATCCTCTTTGAGGAGTGCTTTCCTTGGTCGAGAAGTCAGGATGTAAGGCGAAGAATACTCAGAAAAGGTGTTCTTAAAAAAGGTGAGGAATATGTAAGAGAGAGATACAAGGAGACAGTGAAGCTCAGCGATAAGCTTTCATCTGACAGCCCTCTTGAAAAGAGGATGAGAGAGATGTTCTTTCTTAACTTCTACTGGTTTATGCAGTGCCTTTTAGACCGAAAGGACAGAATGACCATGGCACACGGACTTGAGGTGAGAGTTCCCTTCTGCGACTACAGAATTGTGGAGTATGCCTACAATATGCCGTGGCACCTGAAAGCTTTAAGAGACAGAGAAAAAGGCATTGTGAGAAAGGCGTTTGAGGGTATTCTCCCCGACGAGATAATCTACAGAAAGAAGAGCCCATACCCCAAAACTCACAATCCTGTTTATCATACTCTTGCCTTCGAAAAAGTGAGGGAAATACTGAAAAAGAAAACACCTCTTACAGAGCTTCTCTCAAAAGAGGGTATTATGGAGATCGGGGAAAATCCCGAAAGCATCACAGAGCCATGGTACGGACAGCTTATGCGTGCTCCTCAGATACTCGCATACATCATTCAGCTTGACACCTTCTTTGAGGAATTTTCTGTTACCATAGTGTGAAATTCACCACACCTCAGAAGTCCGCTATTGTAAAAAAAGCCTTAAAATGTTACAATACTCCTGAGGTGGTTTTATGACTGAAAAGACCTACAAGAGAATGGTATCTACCTTTAAGGAAAGCAAAGTGGCAACAAGCCTTCTGTGGTTTGCAAATAAAATTCTCCCCCTTGTTTTCTATATAGCCTATCCCCTGATGCTTATAATAAAAGCAACCGGGGGAATAGACAGAGAGTTTATCAGAATGCTCATTGTCCCCCTTGCAGTTTTCCTCGGGGTAACTGTAATGAGAAAGCTCATAAACAGACCCAGACCCTACGAGAAATTCGGCACTGACCCTGTGATACCAAACGAGAGAAAGGGGCTTTCATTCCCCAGCCGTCACACAGCATCCGCTTTCATAGTAGCGCTGAGTGCCTTCTATATAAGCATTCCTCTTGGAATAGTCCTCTGTCTTATTGCTCTGGATATTTCCGCTTGCCGAGTGTTCTCAGGAATTCACTTCATCTCCGATGTACTCTTCGGAGCCTTTATCTCCTCACTTTTCGGAGTATTATTCTTCTTTATCATCTGAATAAGCAAATAAAAAACACCGCAGAAAACCTGCGGTGTTATCTTTTGCGTTTTATTCTTTTATAGCAATATCCTTCACAACCTCGGAGGCAATGACAAGTCCTGCCACAGAGGGCACAAACGCCACACTTCCCACGGTTCTCTTGCCGCCGTCTTCAATGGGAGTATCGGGAGCTATGGGTATTTCCTTTGAATACACAGTCTTGAGATGGTTAATGCCCTTGAGCCTCAGAAGTCTCCTCATGGTGCGAGCCAAGGGACAGACCTCGGTCTTTGAAAGGTCTTTGACCTCTACCTTTGTGGGGTCGAGCTTGTTGCCAAAGCCCATACTGCTGATAAGGGGGATGGAGAGTTTGTTTGCCCTCTCTGCAATATTCACCTTTGAGGGTACGGTGTCAATGGCATCCACGATATAGTCATACCCGGAAAGGTCTATTTCCTCTGCGTTTTCGGGAGTGTAGAAAATATCAAAGCACTTAACCTTTATCTCAGGATTTATACTCTCCAGGTGCTTTTTCATCACCTCAGTTTTCTTCATTCCCACAGTATTTTCATTTGCAATAAGCTGGCGGTTTATGTTGGTTACACTCACCAGATCGGGGTCAACAATATGTATCTCTCCCACACCTGAGCGTGCCAGAGCATCGGCTGTATGACCACCCACACCGCCGATTCCGAATACTATCACCTTAGCAGAAAAAAGCTTTTTCATTGCCTCTTTTCCAAGTATTGCTTCGGTTCTTAAAAATCTTTCCATCAGATCAATCCTTTACTTTCAGCAAGTGTGAGAAGCTCCTCCTCAGAGAGAAATCCCTTAGCACCGCCGCTTTCACCTATTTTGTAGGAAGCAAAAACAGTAGCAAGCAAAAGTGCTTTCTCAGGGTCTTTATCCTTTGCATAGAAGTGGATAAAGGCAGAGAAAAGACTGTCTCCTGCCCCTACGGTATTTACCACATCTCTGGTAAACACAGCCTCCTGAAAACAAGGCTTATCCTTGCCTCTTACTCTCATGAGAGCGCCCCTGTGACCCATACCCACAACGATTATATTTGCAGGATATTCCTTCATAAGCTCAAAAGAAAACTCCTCTTCTCTGCCAATGATATTCTCGTTGCTGAGAAAGAGTATATCAGCTACCCTCATAAAACGGCTGTTGTATTCATCATGAATATCGGAGAGACAATGCACATCGGTTGCAATTAAAGCCCCTGTGCTTTTAGCCGCTTCAAAGAGAGAGGCGTTGTAGTTTATATTAGTAAGGCATATAACGTCCGCATCCTCTGAAGCCTCAAGGAACTTGTCCTCATCAAAGGAAAGCTCCTGATTATCAGACAGGTCACAGATAACGGACCTTCTGCCCGATTTATCATAAAGAACCACAGACTGTGCCGTGTTTTTATTCTTTGTGAGAATATTCTTTGAAGATACGCCCAAGGCTTCCACCTCAGCCTTTATGAGCCTTCCTGCAGGGTCATCTCCGCAGAAGGAAAGAAGGCACACCTCGTCTGAAAGAGAGAAAAAAGCCGCTGAGAGATTTAGCCCAACTCCTGAGGCAGTGGAGTTTATTCCGAAGAATCTGTAATCTATGGGTCTATACTCAATGGGGAATTCATCCACAGAGACAGAGGTCTCTATATTCACAAGTCCGCAAACTACGATTTTACTCATATTGCACCTCTGAAAGCTTTTTCATCATTATATTTCATTTTAAAAACTTCGTCAACTTTTGCCTATAAAAACCTTCTTATAATGAAAGGCTCGCAGGATAAAATATGTTAGTCGGGGTGAAGCGAAATGATAAAACTCTTTTTGATAAAGAAGCTTTCAAAGCATCAGAAAAACATAAATATAGAAAAATCAGCAGAAATTCTCTCTCCCTTTATTGTTATATCGGGAGTATTTATTATGCTTTCTTACATCTTGGATATGAGCCTCGGCGACCAGATAAACCACGGTATTGTGTCATCCTCCTATGCTCGGGTGATATCCTCCCTGGGAAAGCTTTCAAAGGAGCTTATATTCCCTATGATATCCGTCACCACTGCCTATACTCTCTCGGGTATGGAGGCTGTGATTCCTGCATTTTTCGGGGGAGTTATGTCAGTATCGGGATACTCCTTTTTAAGTCCTGAGGGGAGCGTTACCTCTGTAGCAGGAGTTTTCGGCTCGGTTGTTATCGGTCTTATATCGGGTTACTTCATCATAGCGGCTAGAAAGATGTTTAAAAAAAGAGAGAAAAGCCACATCCCGGATCTTTTGATTTCCGTCTTAAGTGTAAGCTTTGTGGCTCTCTTCACCCTTTCCCTCAACACCTTATCAGGGGTGTCGGCAGATTCCTGCTCCATGCTCCTGCTTTTTCTCGAGAGCAAGGGAGAAATACTCCCCTTTCTCCTGCTTCCCTATTTTGTAAATCTCAACCCCGGCGGAGCATCCTACATTACATCCTTCGCCTTTGCCTCGACAATGATGAGAAGTGACAGCGGAGGTGCCTTTGCATCCGTTTTCGTATCAACGGTTGTGCCTGTTCTCTCTATGGGACTGTACTGCATTTTATTTCTCAAAGAGAATCATAACCCCGTTTCCATTGCAGGACTTTCGGGTATTCCCTTTGGATTTTCAGGAGTGCATACCACCCCGCTTCTGATGTATATGCTTCATCCCGTGAGGAGTGTACTGTGCTTTACCACGGGAAGCCTTTTCTCCTCTTTGCTCTCTTATCTTTTCTCCTGCAGGGTTAGAGCCTATGAAGGAGGTTTTTTTGCCTATGAGCTTATGGAAAAACCCCTCACCCTTGTGGCGGTAACTTTAAGCGGAGCCACACTCAGCACCCTGATGCTCTGCATTACAGATCGGAGAAAACGCACCGATAACGAGGAACAGAGCCGATGAAAGAAACGAAAACAATACCAAGTACAGCCAAAAATCTACCAAGTACGCCAAAGTGTGGAATTATGTTAGAGAAATGATATACTTAAACTGTAGGATATCACAACTCTGCTTTCAACAATTTGTCTATATAACCAAATCTATACTTTGTCGAACAAAATATTGTTGACAGTATAAATTATGGTATGCAATAATATAATTGCAGGCAAGCCAATTAAAGGTGATCCCGATACAGTAAAATTTATATCAAAAATATTATTAATAATTTATCTGAGACATTTTGGGTATCTCATCAGTATATATATCAGAGAACTCTCTGATAGAATTCCGAAAGAAAGGATGAGATTTATGAAGAAAATAAT